>JBAXKG010000085.1:0-8407 GCA_037137455.1 Bacteroidota bacterium | reverse complement strand
GTGCCCTATGCAATTTTCTTAATAATCATTTTATCGATGCGGTTTCCATCGAGGTCGACGATTTCGAATTCCCAATCTTTCCATGTAAACTTTTCGCCGGGCTTGGGAATGTGCCTTAGAATGCTCATGGCAAGGCCGGCCAGTGTATCAAATTTTACTTTGTGCTTGTCGAACCCCTGGATATTGAACTCATAGGCAAATTCGTAAAATGACATCTGCCCGTCGGCCAGCCAACTGCCATCATCGCGGATATTTATCCGAGGTTCATCGGGGTTGGGTTCGTTGAAATCGCCAACCAACGCTTCGAGAATATCATTAAGGGTGACCATGCCAACCGTTGAACCGTATTCATCGACCACGAGTCCGTAATGGATTTTGTTCGCCTTGAAAATTTCAAGGGTTTCATATGCTGTGATGGTTTCAAGCACAAACTGGGCCGGTTTTACCTGCTCCTTAATGTTGAAGTCGTCCTCGCATATGTTCTCAAGGAAGAGATCTTTTATGTGGATCACTCCCAGCACGTTGTCGAGGTCGTCATCGCAAATGGGATAAACTGAATGTAACTCCCCGCGCATCTTGTCGCGTATCGCTTCGGGTGATTCATGAATATCGAGCCACACAAGGTCGGAATGGTGGGTCATGAGCGAGGAGATTTTGCGGTCGCCCAGATGGAACACTCGCTCAACGATATCCTGTTCGATCTCCTGAACTTCGCCATCTTCGGCGCCCTCCTGAACCATGGCCTTTATCTCCTCTTCGGTCACCTTCGACTCGGCCGATGGTTTGATACGCATCAGCCTGAGAATCAAATCACTGGCTTTTGAGAGAAAAAAGGTAAAGGGGTAGGTGATATATGTGATCAGGAGCAGCGGTCGTATTGTGGCTTTAGCGATGCCCTCGGGGTTGATCAGGCCAATCCGTTTGGGGACAAGTTCGCCGATGAGCATTGAAACAAAGGTGACCAGGATGACCACGATTGTCAGCGCTATTGAATGGCTGAAGGAGGGGCTCATGCCAAGGTTTATCAGCAGGACTTCCATGCCATGCGCGATTTCATCGCTGGAATAAACACCGGTGAGGATACCGATAAGGGTGATTCCGATTTGCATTGTGGATAAAATCCGCGAGGGGGCATTGGCATTGTCGAACGCCAGTTGAGCCAGTTTGTCGCCACGCCGGGCATCAATTTCAAGTTTCGATTTTCGGGCTGAAACAAGTGCAATTTCAGCCATCACAAAGGCGCCATTGATAAGAAACAGGATGAAAAGGATAATTATTGCCGACCACATAATGAAGGTGTTTTAAGCAAAGATACAACAAAATCAGGATGTTAGTGACAAATGCCGAGTGACGAATTTAGGTTAAAGAAAGAACATCGCCACGCCACCAACGGCCAAGATAGCGCCGGCGGCTTCTTTGAGGGTGACCTTTTCTTTATAGATTATCATCGATGGAGGAATGATGAGAACCGGAACGAGCGCCATGATGGTGGCGGCGATGCCTGTATCGGCATATTTGACGGCAATAAGCGAAAAAGAGACCCCTAAAAAGGGACCGAAGAAGGCGCCAAGCGAGAGCTGCAGCATTGGTTTGCGATAACTCAGGGCCCTGAAGGCATCCTTCCATAGGCGCAGGATGAAAAATAACACCGAGAAGCCGGCAATACCGGCAATGACGCGGATCTGCGTGGCTGCAAAACTATCGTATCCCTGCATGCCTGTTTTGCTGAGCACCAGTCCGGCCGCCTGGCCAAGCGCCCCGCCAAGCCCGAGCAGGATGCCCCAAAGCGGGTAGTTGAATTTTACCTTCCTGAAGCCGCCATTACTCTCTTCGGAGGTATGTCTTTTTAAAACCACCAGCGCTATACCCGTCATGGTGAGTACCATGCCTGTCCAGCTTTTCCAGGAAAGGGTTTCGTCGAGCACCATCCAGCCGATGAGCGCCGTCATGGGAGGCGCCAGCGCCATCATCAGCATTGAGATGCGTGCACCCACCACCACAAAAGCCTGAAAAAGGCACAGGTCTCCGAAAACAAAGCCTATCAGCCCCGAAAGGGAGAGATAAAGCCAGGCCCGGGGCGTAGCATCAAGGGGCAACAGGTATCCACGGTATAACCAGACAAACACTGTAAGAAAAGCAAAACCTATGATCAGCCTCAAAAGATTGACCACCATGGAGCCGATCCTGCGGCTGGCAGCTGCAAATGTAAGGGCGGTAACGGTCCAGAACACCGCGGTAAGCAGGGCGGCCCATTCGCCGGGGTGGTGTATCAAAATCTTATCCTTCCTTTTACTCTTTTAACGTGATTCATTGTAATAATCCTGCTTAATATCTGCATTGTTTGGTTTATCTCCCCTGGCCTGCCAGCCAGATTTCGGGGTTCTGAATCACTTTGCCCCGCCATATCTCAAAATGTAACTCCGATTTCTGATCATCGGGATTGGTAAACACACGCCCTATATTTTGTTTGGCATTAACTTCCTGTCCGTCGCGAACACTTACCTCACCGAGGTTGGAATAGACAGTAAGATACTCGCCATGACGGATTATCACCACTTTGTTGAGGTTCGGAAAGGACATGACCCGGCTTACCCGGCCATTGAATACAGCCTTGACCAGCGATCCGCGTTCGGTCATGATGTCGATGCCGTTGTTTTTTACCTTCACATATTCGAGTACCGGATGGGCATGTTCGCCAAAACTACCTGAGACGAACCCACGGTCGCAGGGCCATGGCAGCCGGCCCCGGTTTGCCGAAAAAAAGGATGATAACTCCTTTTCCCTGGGAGTTAGCGACATAGTGGAGCGGGTTCCCGTTGTCTTTCCCGATGTCGGCGACTTGTTTTCTCCGGCGCCGTTTTTCCTGAGCCGCTCTTCCGAGGCCCTGATCTCATCAGCGATCAGCTTTTCAATGGCATATTCAAGGCGCTGGGCCGCTTTCTGCTTTGTTCTCAGGGTTGCCAGCAGTTGACTCTCCTTCGATGAAAATTCTTTAACTGCTTTTGCCTTCTCTGTTTTCTCGCGGTCGAGTTTCTGCTTTTCCAGTTGCTGTGATTCTACCAGTGAAAGCTTTTGATTTTTTACATCTTCAAGCTCTTTACGTTCGCGGTTAATGGCTGTTTGCGTTGATTCGATACGCCCGGCCTGGCGACGGCGGTAAGAGGCATACTGCTGATAGTATTTCAGGCGCTGAAAGGCCTGGTTAAAATCCCTTGCCGAGAAAATGAACATAAGCTTGTTATAGCCATTCATGGTGCGGTAAGCGTAGTAAATCATCCGCGCATATTCCGATTTCAGCCCCTGCAGCTGTTTCGACATCCGGTCGATTTGAATACTTTCGACAGAAATTTTTACCTGCACATCGTTGAGCTCCCTGTTGATGGCATTGATAAGGGCTTCACGGCTTTTGATCTGTTTCGACAGGAGCTGCAACTTATTAAGGGATGTTTGTTTGCTTTTTTGGGTTTTTTCCAACAAATCGGTGGTAAACCTGATCTCCTCCTCCAGTTGTTGTTTCGTGCGTTGCAGCTTGTCTTTATCTTTGGAAGCCTGTGAAAAGCCAGAGATACCGGGCACAATAAAAAACACGATCAGCAGCCATGAGGCGGAAAAAAAGGCGCTGAATCGAATTTTTCGTGCGATCATCGGAGGCTTGGTTATAATTTGACCTGCAAATAGCTGCCAGGGATCTTAAATGGGAATTGCAATGGCACATTTATCACCATCTTTGAAAAATCGGCCTTTACCTTTATGGTATTACCGGCCCAAATTATGTAGTTCATCTCCCGTGGAAAAAGCTGTCCGTCAACCGCTTCAAAGCCGCCATAGCTCGACTCAAGTTTGATATTGTCGCGGCGGATCTCCTTCACATCGGTATGGGTTATTTTGAAATTGACCGGGTCGAGCCAGATGTTCTGGATAAAAATCTTCAGGTTTTCCTGACTGTTGCGAACAAATTTTTTCAGTTTCCGCCGTTCGCCGGTCGAAAGTTTGTATTCGCCCCGATCGACTGATGCCCTGAATTTGCCCTCTTCGTAAAACTGCAGGTCGTTGCCAAGCAGAAAGGCCTGCAGCAGGTCGTAGTCGATATTGGTATTGAGGAAGCGGTTCACATATTCATAATCACCGATGAAATAGGTGTCGTTAAGCCGGTTTATCATCTTGATTGAATCCTGTGAAATCATGAGTCGTACGGCCTCGATGCCGAGCATGGGAATAAGCGAAATCCAGATGAGGCTGTCCTTGCGGATACGGATATGTCCGTTGAAGGAATTTTCCTTCCCATCGTTTGAATATTCAGCCGAAAATTTTGCCGAGAACCAATCGTATTTCAACTCCTTTTCCTTCAGTTTTGCAAAAAGGAAATCGGCGCCCTCCTCTTTTATCGGGGCCTTCATTACCTGGCGGGTGGCGCTGCAGGATGAGAAGAGTAGTAAAAGGGTGATGAGTGACCAATGACGAGTGACGAATGACCAATGACTAATGACCGATGACCGATGACCGATGACCAATGACAAATTACATGAAGTATTTTTTATTTTTCTTGTTTTCACGGATAGTACTTTTTGTCGGCGATCTTTTTTTCAAGCTGGTCGGAGCCTTTGCCTTTTTGCCGGGCTTTGATCCAGTATTCCAGGCCCCGTGCTGCATCGCCCTGTTTATAAAGCACATCGCCCCAATGTTCCAGAACCTCGGCGCTTGGCTCTTCCTTGTTCATCAGGGCTTTTAAAATCCATTTGGCGGCTTCGCTATATTTTTCCTGTTTGAAAAGCACCCAGCCGTAAGTGTCCTGAAATGAGGCATTTGCAGAATCGAGGGCTAAGGCTTTTTTCGACATCTTTTCTGCTTTTTCGAGATCGGTTCCAAGCAGGGAGAGATAATAGGCATAATTATTAAGCACATAGGGATTTTCATAATTAAGCTGGAGCGATTTCTCATAGGCATTGAAGGATTCGGTTTCATTTTTCAAGGCATGAAATGCATCGCCCTGATACATGTAAAACTGCGACTGGAGGTCGGTGTTATCAACCACCAGCTTTAAGCCCGCGTTAAAAGATTTCAGCGCATCTTCGTTATTCTTTAACTGCAGGCTGGACAGGCCCGAAAAGAGAAAGGGAAGCGGTTGTTCGGGAAAAAGCTCAATGGCACGGTTACTGTAAATGAGCAGATGTTCAAATTCGCTCTGCTGCAGGTCGAGGCGAAGAACCTGCTCCCAGATGGCATATCGGCTGCTGTCGAGCGTAAGCGCCTTCAGAAAGGTATCGCGGGCCTCGGAATATTTTTTATCCTGAGTAAGCAGGTCGCCATAAATTGAATAGACCTTCGGATCTTTCGGATGGGTATCGATCAGGATTTTCGACAAAGTAAAGGCTTGTTCCTTAAGGTCATTATAGATCTGGTTCACGGTATAAAACGACAGCAGGATGCTAACCTTTGTATCAACATCGAGGTTGGGGTTGGCAAAACCAAGTTTTAACTCCCCGTAGGCCTTATCCTTATTGCCGGTTTTACGGTAATAATCGGCTAATGACATATGGATATAGGCGTTTTCAGGATCCATTTCCGCGATTTTTTTATACTTCACAAGCGCCTTGTCGGGCATGTTGTTAGAGATATAAAATTCGGCCAGGATTGAATAATACCGGCTTTCGCCCGGAAACGCGGTAATGAGTTTCTGAAGTTCATTTTCCGCGCTTTTGAGATCATTCAGGTGCAAGTAGATCTTCTCTTTCTGAATTGTAATCTCCTCCGAAACACCTGCTTTTTCTTCAATCAGGTTATAGACCTTGATTGCCTCACCGTATTTTTCAATCTGAAGGTTGAGGGCAGCAAGCTGATACAGGTAATCGAGGTTATCGGGATCTTTCTCCAACACCTTTTCATATATTTCAATCGCCTCGCGCGGGTGAGTGGCTGACTGGTACATTTCGGCCAGGAAAAGTGAATACCAGATGTTGCCGGGATCGAGCTTTGTTGCCTCCAGGGTCAGGCGTATGGCTTCATCCAGGTTTTTCTGTGCTGCCTCAAGTCGGGCCATTTCAAAATAGCCTGCCGGATCGTTGGGGTATTTATCAACATAGCGGCGAAACATCTCCAGCGCCCCTTTTTCATTTCCGATGATGGCCTCTTTTTTGGCATCGATCAGTTGCGCGTTATTTCCTGGAATGGCAGCTGAAGTTTTATCCTGTGCAAAAACAACGTTTGCATCAAAACCCGGAAGCGCTCCGTTAAGCAGGCAAAATATATATAAATATTGAAAAACTCTCCTCATCCTAAATTCTCATTTGTTTCCTGTCATCCGTCGTCAGTCATCAGTCGTCCGTCATCTACCTCGTTCCCGTGTGTCCAAATCCGCCATCACCCCGCCGGGTTGCCTCCAGTTCTTCCACCTCCAGCCATTCGGCTTGTTCGTGGGCAGAAATGATCATCTGGGCAATACGTTCACCATCACAAATCACAAAATCCTCATTCGAAAGGTTGACCATTATCACCTTTATTTCGCCGCGGTAGTCGGCATCGATAGTTCCCGGGCTATTCAGCAGGGTGATCCCCTTTTTGGCGGCAAGTCCGCTGCGTGGCCTTATCTGGGCTTCATAGCCAACCGGAATTTCAACAAATAATCCGGTGGGTACGAGGCTGCGTTCCAATGGTTTAAGCACCACATCGTGGCTGAGGTTCGCGCGTAAATCCATCCCGGCCGAAGCTGTCGTTTCGTAAGCAGGTAAAGGATGTTTGGAGTGATTGACTATCCTGATCTTCATCGGTGTAAGTAGGTGTGCAAAGGTAATAAAAATCCCCGTTCAACTCCTTCGGGCCGGCACACGGAGTTCGAAGAGATAAACCACGAATGCAAAAAATGCCAGTAATAACAGGTTAAACCCGATGCCGGGGAGGGCGCGATTAAATGGCACCAAAGTACTGATGGCGTAAAGGAGCAGGGCAAGACCGATGTATCCAAAGAATTTTTTCAGGTTATAGGGGATTGGGTAATATTTCTGGCCGATAAGGTAAGCAAGTACCATCATCACGGAATAACAGGCCATGGTTGCCCAGGCTGAGCCCAGATAACCGTATATCAGGTGGTCGGGGGATAAGGGGATCCAGTAAATATTCAATCCGAGGGTGATGATCATCCCGATAAGTGTAATCAATGCTCCAAAGAGTGTTTTTCCGGTAAGTTTATACCAGATTGAGAGGTTAAAATATATCCCCAGGAATAGTTTTGCAAGCATAAGCACTGGGATAACCGCTCGTGCACTGCGGAATTCGGGCCCGGTGAGTCGTATGAAGACCGTATCAAGAAACAGCATGGTGACCAGGAAGATGGTGGAGACCACGATTACAAAATAATCCATGATGCGGGCATAAACCTGTTTTGCATCCCTGTTTTTCATCTGCGAAAAAAAGAATGGCTCGGCGGCAAAGCGGTAGGCCTGGATGAAGAGCACCATGAGCACGGCGATTTTATAACAAGCGCTATAGATTCCCACCTGGGCCTCGGCATCGGCCGGTGTACCCGGCAGCAGGTAGCGCAACAAGATGCGGTCGATAGTTTCATTGACAATGCCTGCCATTCCGGCGATCATCAGCGGAAGTGAATAGAGGATCATCCGTTTCCACAAGCCCGCATCGAATTTCCATTGTAAGTTGAACACCTGGGGCAGCAGCAAAATCAGAGTAACCAGGCTGGCCAGGAGGTTCGCGATGAAGATGTACTCGATGGTCCAACCGGGACGATATATTATACCGATTGCCGTGCCGATCCATGCATCCCTGTAATGATCATAAAGGTAAGGGCACAGCAATAAGAAGAAGAGGTTAAGCAGCACGAGGGTGAAAATGTTAACTGATTTGATAGCTGAAAACCAGATGGGGCGGTTCAGCGCACGCAGGCGCGCGAAAGGGATTGCCGACAGCACATCGAGCGCCATGATCCAGGAAAACCAGATGATGAAATTGGGATACTGCGGGTACTGGAGCCAGCCGGCAATGGTTTTCGGGAAGAGATTTGTAAAAATCAGGAACAGTCCGGTTGTGGCAAGCAGCGAGATCAGTCCGGTACTGTAAACTGACTTTTTATCCAGTTCTGTTTCGCTGAAGCGAAAAAATGCAGTTTCCATGCCATAAGTCAGGAAAACCATAAGCAGGGCTGTATAGGAATAAAAGAGGTTTACGATCCCGAACTGGCCCTGGGTCAGCAATCCGTAGGTATAGAGTGGCACGAGGAGGTAATTGAGGAATCTTCCCAGGATGCTGGGAATGCCGTAGATTGCCGTTTGGCCGGCGAGGCGTTTGAATGGGTTCATCACCGCAAAGGTAGGTATTTGTGGAAATCGTCCAATATGAATTATTAGCCCCAAAGTGCGAAACATTGGTAGCCGCCAGTATGTCATCCCCGCCCCGCCCC
>JBAXKG010000084.1:0-8476 GCA_037137455.1 Bacteroidota bacterium | reverse complement strand
GCCTGCTATTCTATTATATTTCGTTTCAGCAACTCTGTAATAAACAGGGCATATAATTTCATTTTTAGCGTTCTCGCATAATTTTATCGCTATTTCCCTTGAAATTACACCGGCACATTTATCCAATCCATTGCATGGGAGAATAGCCCAATTTTCAACCATTGCTTTCCTCCTTTCTTATCTCCTTGATCCTTTGAGTCGTTGCATTTTTATCGGGAAACGATAGTGCATCGGGGCCGCAAATCTTTGAGCAGGCCCTGCAGAAAACAACACAGTTATCAGGATTCCTGACGATCAATTTAATTTCTTCGTTTTCCCTGACCTCAAAAACTTTGTGGGGACAGAAATTGGTGCATTCCATGCAATAATCACATGTTGTATAATCGATGGTCGGTTTCCAATCGATTTTATGGCGTTCGACTCCCATGAAAGTAGTTTCGCTCATTTCGTCGCTTCCATTTTTATCAGCGCTGCATTTACTTTTTCAATTGCCTGATCGGTAGTCATATCACGAACATCAATAGGAACTAAATCTTTGCTTATGTCAAGACCGGATGCTTGAAACGCATCTCTGAAAAGCTTGTATTGCATATTGGGAGCACAGCCTCCGATAACCACTTTTCTGTGCGCTTGTAAAAAATCCATTAAAAACCGGTCTCCGTCTTCCTCACAAAGCTGCGGATGGATAAATCCATATTCAACCGGTAATTCGATTCTCACTCTGTTTATGAAGTCCCAGATATCCATTTGTGAAAATCCGGGACATTTTCCTGTGCAAACGCACATAATAAAACCAGGTTTATTCTTTTCTGACATAAGTTCAATTTTTATGGTTCGTTTTTAGTTAGTTTTTCGTAGAAAGACGAAATTATTTGTCAAAAAAATTCATTCCTTTTTATTCCGTGGCCTGAGTTGGCACATGCAAGAGCCGGATAATTTTTCACTTTTATCGATGATCAATGGCATTTCATCGCGTTCCCATTCCACCAACCCACCTGCAAGGTTGGCTATTCTGCCGGCAAGTCCTTTCTCCATGAGCAGTACCACCGCCTTCTTGCTGTGCAACCCTGCCGCATCAGCAAATATCATGGGTTTATCCTTTGGCAGCTGGTCATAGGTCTCCTCCATAATACTGAACGGACAATAGATCACTTCAGGAACATTGAACATCTTAAACCGGCTTATCACCTCTTCGCGTACGTCTATGATTATCGCACCTCTCTGACATAAAGCAAATGCTTGTTTTGGCGTGAGGTTATAGACCTCACCACTTAAAAACCCGGTATTTTGGAACAATTCGTTCATGGCTAAAAAAAATACCGCACCATTTCACTATTTTAACAGGCTCTCCACTGCTTTTTTTATCTCTGCCTTCAATTTTTCGGGGCTGTTGTTGGCATACATAAATCCCATTGAAGTAAGATCTACTCGTTTATCCCCTGAGATAATGATCAGCGTTTGGCCTTCGATTTTGTACTTTGCACCGATCGCCTCACCATTTTTTTCATCAAGGTTGACACTATTATAAGTAATCTCACCACTTTTTACCTGATTAGCAAACTGAGTGTCAACGGCCTCCTTCGAAACTCTTTCCACATTATTGCAGGTCATGCAACGACGGGTAAAGTGGAAATATAAAACCTCAATTTTTTTCTCAGGAGCCACCGCTGATGTTCCATTTGAAGATGATGAAAAACTTCCTGCGAAGGCATAGAAGGCGGTTGACATAATTAATAAAATCGAAACACTAATGATTCTTTTCATTTTGCCGTATTTATTTGGTTAATAATTGTTTAATTTCATCTGCAGAAGGAACACGACCCTTTATAACAACCTTTTCATCCACAACCAGAGCAGGAGTCGACAATACGCCGTATTTCATAATTTCCATAATGTCTTCCACCTTGGTAACGGTAGCATTAATTGCATTCTTTGCAACTACCTCGCGGGTGATCTTGTCCAATGATCTGCAATTTGGGCAACCCGGGCCTAAAATTTTAATTTCCATAATTTATTTTCTAAAAAAAATGTCAAACATCGCTTTTGCTTCTTCCCAGTTTTCTTTGTTTATACAATACTTAATGTATGGGGGATTAATCTCGCCCTGGATAAGTCCGGCCTTTTTCAACTCCTTCAGATGTTCTGAAAGGGTTGATCGTGCTATCGGAATATCTTCGGCCATGTCGCCGCTATAACAGCACTTATCAATATTACCGGCAAGGAAGTCAAGAATGAACACCCTTGCCGGATGTGCAATGGCTTTAGCATACCGGGCCATCTTCTCCTGGGATTCTGTATAATATTTCCTTTCAATGATCATGTTGTTTTGTATTTCGTAGAATAACTAAACAAAAATAGATTAAATAATCAGACAAAATTGTATACAAAAGAAATTTGGAATTATTCTCAATAAGAATGTAAGCCAAATTTGAACTCTGACTAAATATTTATTTACAGGATTAGTAATGAGAACGAATCATATTATTCGCTGAAATACCAGGAACGATCGCCACTGTCCTGAAACGTTCTGGAGATTCTGTCGAGTTTATCAGCGAATCCCTGGGTCATAAAAGCAAACAAACATGAATTGCCTTGCCAACTTCGAGGATGACGAAAAAAAGAAGTGGGCCAAAATGTTGCTGCCGGATACCGGGCTATAATCAGGTGAACCCAATAATTTTAACCTCACTTCACTTCTTTTCGCGTACAATACGCGATTTTTTTATGCAATTTTACTGTTGAAGATATCCTGATCTGCCCCAGTCCTTCCTGTAAAAGTTCTCCTTACAGAAAAAATATCATTTTTGTTGTTTCACATTCAGATATTTAGCTGAGAATGGTCAACCGTTTTTGAATTATCAACAATTTCCGGCATAGTCATTGCTTTCTCTTGTGCCGTAAAAGTTAAATCGTCTGTCATGTAAACCACGGTTTTTATAAATCAAATCTGTTAAAATCATTTTTATGAAAAAATTATGTGTATCCGTGATTTATTCGATCTTTTTAATAACTCTCATAGGTTGTGTTGTAGGTAAGAAGGTTCCGTATGAAAAAATGAAAGTGGAAATAAATTATTCGGGAACAAAATCCATCGCCCTTGCAGTTTATGATCAAAGGGAGATGGTTGTTAAGGGAAACCGTAAACCGGATTTTGTGGGGTACCAAATTTCAGGTATAGGCGTTGCCTGGCCAATAGGCACAAAGAGTGGGAAAAATTTTACTGATGTAATCCAGGAGGTTATTTCACAATCATTTAAGAACAAAGGTTATACGGTTTTATTAATTCCAACCTCTTATAAAGATAATTATGACGACATAAAGACCAGGATGATTCAATCCTCCAGTGACCGCCTGATGATAATTAAATTAAAGAAATTACAAATTGTTATGGTTGTTGCTACCATTATCGACATTGACGTGGATGTCGAAGTCTTTGATAAATCGGGAAACATGCTTGCCGTCAAAAATTTTCAAAAAAGTGAGGAGATTGCCACCGATATCCTGGGTACAAATTATAAGAAATATGCACCTGAATTCCTGGAAAAAGAGATTACATCGTGGTTGAACGACCCGCAAATAACAAAAGAATTAAACTAGTTACTGGTGTTACATCCAGCTGCTTATTATCACATTACTAACTAAAATCAACTAAAAATGAAAAAAAGAATTATTTTAATGTCGGTTGGAGTGCTCTTGTGCTCATTTTTATTTACTTCATGCTATACCTATAAAACTAAGGTTGGTGAAGGTGCAAAAGGCACCCAGAAAGTAACAAAATGGAATCATTACATGCTTGGAGGTTTGGTCCGCGTGAAATTATCCGATCCCAAAAAAATGGCAGGTGACACAAAAGATTACACCGTTAAAACGAAACAATCGTTTGGCAATGGTTTGGTGACTGTTTTAACCCTTTATATTTATTCACCCACGACCACTTACGTAACAAAGTAATCATTCAGTTTACTATTGCAGGAAGACGATGATCTGACAAATCATTGTCTTCTTTTTGATTTCATGAAACTTCTTTTTTGACCACTCCCCGGCCGATTTTTGTTGTTAAGAAGGCAAAGTGGTCAATCAAAATCGGCGGAGGGGGTCAGCTTGATCGGTTTATCCACCAAGAACTAATAGTTTGTGGCGAGATGGATGATGATGTGTTACAAAGCGAAAGATTTCGTAAGTTGCGCAATGAATTCTTGATTGAAGATCCAGGAACGTTTTACTTATAGCGCTTAAACCATACCAGAAATGAAAATAAAAATCTGTCTGACCATACTGCTGATATGGTTCTCTGCAATGTATGCATCAGCCTGGGTATACCCCGAACACCGGGAAATCATGATCGCCGCCATCAAAAAGCTTGATCCCAACCGGCGGGCTATTCTCGATCAGCTTTGGGCATCTGCAAGGAAGGGTTACGAGATACGTCTTTGTGAATCGGTTATTGAACCAAACCAGGGTGTTAAACCCCAGTGCCTCGATTATGCCGCCTGGACCGGAATTGCAGCCGACCACTCCGTATCCGCTCAGGATATGACCAATATTGTTCTCAAATCGACATGGATCCTGAAAGTAGCAGATATTACCGCCCAGTTGAAAGTCGGCCTTGACAAATCGCAGAAACGCAGTTCGCGAATCAGTGAAGTAAGGGATTCGGATATCAAGCTGCTTCGTGCCGATCCGGAGTACGTATCGAGAGCCGGGAAAAACAATGGCCATTTTTTGCTACCGCTTCCGGGTGTAAATACCAAACCGGAAGTCTATTTTTCGTCGTGTTACAAAGATGGGGCAGAAATGAATACTGTCGGGTCGTATACATGGTTTCACATAAGCGCCCTGTCGAAAGCTGCCCGTCTGAATTCGAAGGATCTTACCCCCGAACAGCAGTCTGCCCTTGCACTGTCAGCCCTGGCCGATGAAGCATTCGCAGCTCATTTTCTCGAAGATAGTTTTACATCGGGACATGTAATGGGAATCTGGGGTGATGCTGCAAAACGCAAGGGGACTCATGATTATTACAACGAAGAGGGCCTGGATGTAACTACCTGGCAAGGTAAACAAATGGTTTTGATGGGCGATGCCACGATGCGGAGAGAGGATGTGGAATGGACATCAGAAGCTGTTCTAAAGAGCCTGGAACAAATGCTGGATGCAGTGAGCGGTGCGATCAGGTTTGATCCTGCCTTCCTTCAGGAAGATCTTTCTCCGGCGACTCCTGATACATTTAACGTAAGTAAGGCCATGGTGATGCCGCTGCGCCCGGTTGATGATAAAGTGAGGATTTTATGTGACACGGTGTTGATGGAATTTCCAATTCCGGGTTTGACGGCCGGGATGGGACAATTTCCAAGATTCAGGGCTGAAATGGGTCCTTTTGCCGGGGTCAGTGGCGCTGCAAACCTCAATTACCTGGATGGTGGATTTTTTGACTACCAAAAGGGGTACGGTTTTACCGCCGGAGTGGAACTTGGCTTGCGGGTTGGATTGGGAATGGAAGGGGTTCTGAACGAATCGGGCGATGGGCTGGTCTTCCTCGATTTTGGCGTCCGTATTGATTTAAGCTCCACCCAGGCTTATGATGGTTCCAATAACAACCCCGATCTGTCAGGATACGGTGCTATGCTTTCAGCTATTCCATCACGCTCTGCCCTTTCAGTGCGTTTCAGATTACCCTTCTTCCTGATCCCGGGTGATCTGATAATTTTAGCGCCTCTTTTGGCGCTGACATCACCGAATTCAATGCAGAAAGTAGTTACAGCATCGGCCAATGGAGGGCTGATACCCTGGCAAACCGGTTTGCCAACCCCGATCGGAAGATTCCAGTTCATTCTGGGACGAGAGGTTGCAATCAGTTTCTATGGATCTGGAAGAAGACCGGATACCTATACGGTACTCCCTCCTAATGATGAGGTCTCGGGATATTACACTTTGAATACAACCAGGTTTGAATTCCCGATAGTGGAATACCGTCCCTTCCGCACCTATTCTTCACGACAAACCGGGAGCCTTCTTTTTCAACTGCTTGCCGGTTTTGATGTACCGGGTAAACGGTCACAAGCCGTGAAGGAACATCCTGATATTGGCTTACCTGCAACACGAACCATCTGGTATGCAGGCATCCGGCTTGTATTTGACTACCGGTATTATTTTTCAGGAACAAAGAGGTAAAATTGGAGAAGCCGGTATCGCGAACATAAATCCGGATGAGATTGTCAACGGATTTGCTGGCCGAACCTACGATTGTTCCTCATATAGGTGTAAACTTCACCGCATTTAAGACCTGATCATAAAAATTAAAACATGTCATGAAGAAAAGTATTTTTTTTTCACTGTGCTTTTTTGCTTTCTTTTTCGGCTTTGGAAATGTGAGGGTCTCCACAATCTTTAGTGACCATATGGTGTTGCAGCGCAACAAAACTATTCCCGTTTGGGGTTGGGCCGATCCCAACGAAAATGTCATAGTGGAATTCAACCAGCAATCAAAATCAGTAAAGGCTGACAGCAGCGGGAAATGGATGGTGCATTTAGATCCAGAAAAGGCAGGCGGTCCCTTTAAATTAATTATCAAAGCCGGGAACAAACTTACTTTCCGTGATATATTGGTTGGAGAGGTCTGGATTTGCAGCGGGCAGTCTAACATGGAATTCATGGTAAAATCTGTTGCAGATGCGGAGACAGAAATAGCGGAAGCCAACTACCCGCAGATCCGGCATTTTATTGTTCCCAAAGATATCAGCGCTTTTCCAAAAGATGAGTTGACAGAAGGCCATTGGGATGTGTGCAGTCCTGAAACCATTGGTGATTTTACCGCCGTCGGGTATTTTTTTGCCAGGGAGATCTTCAATGAAATCAAAATACCCATCGGACTGATCAATGCAACATGGGGCGGCACGGTGGTTGAGACCTGGACCAGCAAAAATACACTGGAGCGCAACGATGATTTTAAAGATATCATAGCGGCGATATCTTCCTTTAATCAGGATTCATTGATTGAAGCAAAAAAAAGGGCATCGGAGAAGTATTTATCCCAATTGACGAAAAAGATCGAATCATTGCAGGGAAGCGTCAATAACTTCAATGATGTTGATCAATGGATGAAAGCAGATTATGATGACAGCAACTGGCCACATATGAAATTGCCGGGCCTGTGGGAAAAACAGGTAAAAGGGCTGAAATACCTCGACGGCTCAGTGTGGTTCCGGAAAGATTTTACCCTGGGCAGGCATGAAGAAGGTAAACCTGGTAAAATACACCTTGCGATGATCGATGATAATGACTGGACCTATATTAATGGGGTACCAGTCGGCTCTACTTTTGTATGGAACCAAAAAAGGATCTACGAGGTGCCTGGAAAAGTTTTAAAAAACGGGAAAAATGTAGTGGCAGTCAGGGCTGAAGATGGCGGTGGCGGTGGCGGGATCTACGGAAATTCTGCTGACATGAAAATCATCGTAAACCGGAAACAGATTTCACTTGCCGGTGAGTGGTCATTCAAAGTGGATTCAATGTCAACGAAAATTCAGGGTCTTGATCCGAATGATTTCCCTTGTTTGTTGTACAATGCCATGATAAACCCGGTCATTTCCTATGCGATGCAGGGAGTCATCTGGTACCAGGGTGAATCCAACGCTGCGCGTGCATTTCAATACCGCAAGGCATTTCCGATGTTGATCAGAGACTGGCGTGATCACTGGGCAATCGGGGATTTCCCTTTTTATTTTGTGCAGCTGGCAAGCTTTAATGAAGACAATGGCAACAGCAAAAACGGAAGTACCTGGGCTGAACTCAGGGAAGCACAGCTTATGACCTTATCTCTGCCAAATACCGGTATGGCCGTGACTACCGATATCGGAGATTCAGTGGATATTCACCCGCGAAACAAGCTGGATGTTGGTAAACGCCTTGCAGCTGTGGCATTAAAGAATGTCTACGGGAAAAATATCGTATGCTGCAGCCCCCTCTTTAAATCGATGGAGGTGAAAGGGAACAGAATAATCTTATCCTTTTTCAATACAGGCAGCGGTCTGATGGCAAATGACAAATACGGGTACCTGAAAGGTTTTGAGATAGCCGGGGCTGACAGCATTTTCCATTTTGCAAAAGCATTCGTTGAAGGAGGTGAGGTAATTGTATTCAGTGATTCAGTGAATGAGCCTGTGGCAGTAAGATACGGGTGGGCCGACAACGCAGGTGAAGATAATCTGTATAACAAAGATGGGTACCCTGCGAGTCCCTTCAGGACTGACCAGTGGAAAGGGATAACGGAAGAAGAAAAATACACTGTCAGCCTTTGAACATTTTCGATTACCTGTGATTTGTTTACAAAACAAAAAAAGCCACCAATAAGGCAGCTTCGCACAGTCAGGGGAAGATATAAAGTGTTATTCGAAGTCGGCTTCGGCTGGCATGTGCTCGCCCATCCGCAGTGGACAAACCTTTCTGCATTCATTGCAAGTGTAAATATCCCAACCCCTTG
>JBAXKG010000083.1:0-8664 GCA_037137455.1 Bacteroidota bacterium | reverse complement strand
TAGCCAAAAAGAGCGAAGTTTTTAATTTCGCTCTTTTTGATTAGAATAAATTGGTTATTAATTAAGGGGCTCAAGGCGCATCTGCAAAGTTCCATCGATGTACATCTGAACCCATGTAACGGGTACCGCTCCGTTAAGGACGCCGAAAATGCGGAAGTAAAAGGTTTTACTTCCAAGATATGGCCTGATGTTAGTATTGTTCAGAGTAAGATTAACCGTTTTGGCAGTGGCATCGGTCACAGTTACATCACCCACCTGCTCACCTGCAGATTCAGCATTTTGTGAAATTACTCCGCGTGCATACTGAAGCCATCCAAATGTCACCGAGTCAGGCTTATCAATGGTGATAGAACATTGGGTAACGGTTGTATTTCCAACTACTCCGCTTGAAAGACCATTTGCATTCAGGATACTGTCAAGATTAGCACTGATATACCCATAATAAAGAAGTTGCTCTCCGCTTTTGTAATTTGTTGGTTTATAATCGAAAGTTTGGCGGGGAATTTTATATGATACATTGAAAGACAATAGTTTAGAACAAGAGGAAAAAAAGATAACAGGAAAAATAGCTATCGTAAGCATGGTCAACATCATCCGTGTTTTCATTTTCATATATTTGGTTAATACTCAGATATGAACAACCTATTTATTTATTGAGCATTACAGGCATTACCAGCATAAGAATATCTTCATCCTTGTTTTCACCATTAACCGGGGTAAGGATTCCAGCCCTGTTAGGGGCAGACATTTCAAGCCGGACTTCATCAGTTTCGATGTTACTTAACATCTCAACAAGGAATTTTGAGTTAAATCCGATTTCGAGATCTTCACCTTCATATGAACAACTGAGCCGTTCCCTGGCTTCGTTCGAGAAATCAATATCTTCAGCGCTTAGCAACAATTCCTGTCCTGAAACTTTAAACCTGATCTGGTGTGTAGATTGGTTTGCAAAAATCGAAACACGCCGAATAGTCGTAAGTAAGGCATGACGGTCGATTGTAAGCTTATTTGGATTTTCCTTGGGAATTACTGCATCATAATTAGGATATTTGCCATCAATAAGTCGGCAAATCAGATGAACATTTGAAAATGAAAAGAATGCGTTGGTCTTGTTATATTCAATCGTAACCGGAACATCCTGACTTGATAAAAGGTTTTTCAGCAGGTTCATAGGCTTTTTGGGAAGAATAAACGAGGCTGAATCGGTCGACTTCAGATCTCCCCTTTTATACCGCACCAGTTTATGGGCATCGGTTGCCACGAAAATGACATCATCTGGAGAAAGTTCACAGAAAACGCCGGAAAGAACAAGCCTCAATTCATCATTGCCGGTTGCAAAAAGGGTTTTATTAATAGCTTGTGCCATAACCCGGGAATCGAATGTGATAGCAGTAGTATCTTCCAGTGAAGGTGTGCGGGGGTATTCATCGCTCTTGTGACCCGAAAGCTTATATTTTCCTTCTCCTGCCGATATTTCGATCATCAGAGTAACCAGATTGATTGAAAAGGCTACAGGAATATCCGGAAATGTCTTTAAGGTTTCTGTCAATATTTTAGCGGGAATTGCAATGCTTCCAGGTTCCTCTGCCTTATCGGGTTTCACGGTAACCCGCATTGTCGTTTCCAGGTCGGAGGAGGTAATTATCAGTGCGTCATCTTTTAGTTCAAAAAGAAAATCATCCAAAATGGGCAAGGTATTATTTGTATTTATTACCCCTTGGATGGCCTGAAGATTTCTCAGCAAAAGTGTACTGGAGATGATGAATTTCATGGCAGTTTTGTTTGGTGAAAATTGTTCCAAATATACGATTTAAAATTTGTTTTTACAATATTATTTATATTCGTTTTAATTTATCCGGGTCATCCTTTTTCCTGCGAAATTCGAATTTGCGTTCCTCCCCTTTCAACAATCGCCTGATATTTTTGCGGTGTGTTGCCGGAATAAAAACAGCTACCAGCAGAGATAAACCTATCAACCCGGGATGCCGGGTACCAATTACAAAAACAACAACAAGGGGGAAGGCTAATGATGCCAGGATTGATGAAAGCGAAACATAATGTGTTAAAGTAAGCACAACAATAAAAACCACAAGAACTATAAGGATTGCAAGCGGGAACAGTGAAATTCCGGCTCCGGCGATGGTACCAACACCTTTACCACCTTTAAAACCTGCAAAAACAGGAAAAACGTGACCCAAAACAGCCGCGAGAGCCATCCCGATTCTTACATACATCATCGTATCCGGTAATAATCCCGGAATAGGAATCCAAACGGCAATCTGGACGGCTAACCATCCTTTAAAAACATCAACAAGCATTACCGGTAAGCCCGCCTTGTATCCAAGTACCCTGATAACATTGGTCGCACCAGCATTTCCACTTCCATGCTGACGAACATCAATGCCATATAGTTTTTTCCCAATCCAAACCGCGGATGATATAGACCCTAACAGGTAGGCAGCAAGTATCTCCAGAATAATGTATAAAAAAGTCATCTATAATATATTTGTAAGTAATGCATTTCTGATTGCAAAGTAAAATAAATTCTGCATAACTATGGATTATCTTCTGTTTGAAACTTCCTCAGAAAGTCCCGTTTCTTCCGTTCAGTGGCAACAGTGTAAGTAAATCCCTTTGCTAAATTGCTTACTCTTTTCTGTTCGGTCCCCGACTGTGATTCCTTCCGTATTATATCATTGAAATCAAGATCGGAAGAGAGAGCCATAAAAACATTATTTCGGTAATTGAAGAAAAACCAATCATCTTCTGTCAGTTCAAGGTACACAGTAAAATCATCACCGTTGCGTTTTTTAGTGAATTCAATTATCCCTTTTGTATAACGGTTTACCTGGTTTTTACCAATGTTGGCGATCCCGATATTACCAAATGAAACGTATGAGTGAGTCAGGGTGTCCCATTTCATCCATACATCAGCCAGAAACAGAGTACGCTCTATTGATTCAGGTAATTTTCTATATCTGCCGAGAAGTTCCTGTTCATTTTTTAAACGTTCATAATCCTGTTTATCCAGCATGTTTTCCAATGCCAAAGTATAAGGTGTACGCATCAGGTTAATCCCTGTCAGGTTAATCGTTTCAAGCTGGGTAATGAGCCGCTGCAATCCTTGTTCGGAAAATGGAAAATTTAATGCAATGGCAAGATGCATGCGAACAGAGTCAGGAATAATAAAATAATCGATGGTGCCAAAATTTTCCATTTTCATATTGCCTGAATTGAGGCCCAGATCGAGTTTGCCTTCACCGCGAAACATACAATAACCAGTGTTCAGCGCAAGGTAATTATCCTTTTCGGCGAGATTTTTCAGCTTTTCAGGGCTGGAAATGCGAAATTCAGAAGTTGATACGTTGTACTCAATTAACCCTTCTGCACCAACCATTGTAATATCGCTGAAGCTGTTCTTTTTTTTGAAAACTGATGGGTTGATCTTAACCTCTGAATTATAAAACATCAATCCAAGTGAGACCGGTTCTCCTGCCAGGTTTTTCAAAGGCAGAATAACGGGGATTTGCAAATGGTTGGGATCGATCGGGCTGTAAAACTTTACCCATTCCGGCTTGAAACGAAAACAATCGGTGATAATATGAAATCCACCATCGAAAATCAGATTTTTATCATTAGCGCGAAGTATCACCTCCCCCATAAATGCAAATTCGGGACTTAACTCGAAATTCGATGAATCGCTTATTACACCTTGTGCAACAGTTTGCATCGCAGAATCTCCTTCAACCCGGATGCGGTCAAAGTGGATCTTTTCGATCTTGCCAGCCCTGTCATTGTAATCATAATCCCCCTCACCACTGTAACTATTCCGTGAAGATATTGAAACCTCCGCGTTGTAGAAATGATGAAGTTTCGATGTAGTATTGGCAATGATATTGGCATGGCTCAGTGTTTGGATTTGTGCATTTTTAAATATCATCACATTTCCTGAATCCGGAAAAACGGCTGCATCGGCTACTTTGATTATCTTTACATCCTTGGCATTGATCACATTTGTACGCAGATTGTAAGTAGCATCGGCAGCAAAAAATTTCAATGAATCCTGCAAAGGATGAACAGATATAAACTCAGATCCTGTATAAGTCTGATCAATTAATTGCGACAAACTCAGTGAATCCGACATCTGTTTTTTACTCTGCTCGTTAGCCAAAAGTATCTCCTCGCCATCGACCAGCCAGTCAAACCGATCCATTGAACACACATATTTATTCAGGGGAAATTCCACTTTCGAAATTCCCACATTCGATTTGAATTCCCCTTTGCGTTGGTCGAAGTTGAAATGAGCCTGATAGTTTTTGGTGGAAATCGTGAGATCGGCCAGATCATAGGATTTAATACGGAAGTTGGCTATGAGTGCATCAAAGGTTCTTCGTTTAAAACTAAATTTTCTGGAATCCATTTCAGCATCTTTGATCTTAAGGATTCCATTTCCACTAAGTAGCCTGGGAGTCAGTGAAAGGCTGCCATCGAATACAGTCTGGCCGTTGTACATGGCAATGTCTTTTGATGTACTTGTGATTACGAGAGAATCCTTGAATGGAAGCCAAAACTCTTTAACAGAATCACCATAGGCCGAAGGATAATCAACCGTATCATCTACTTCAGCCATTCTGAAGTTTTTCGCTAGGGTCTTCATTGAGTCGGGCAGAAACAGGAAATCAGAAGAATTTGTGGACAAATTCAAAAAATGCAAAGTGCCATTGCCAAACAACCCCTTATCGCTCAGGTCGATTTTGGATACAAATGTTCCCTTACCATTATAGACAGAAAACCCAATAGTGTCGGTTATCTTCTCGAATCCCAGTGAATAGTCGGGACGAATACGCAGTGGCTCAGCGATAACAGGGAATATGCCGGCAGATGTCAGTGCTCCCGTAAAATTCAGACTATCAGTTGAAACCATATCCAGGCTGTGAATAATAAACGGTTGAACTTCGAAGAAAAATCTATCTTTGGTATAAACTCCTTTTTGTGTATAACTTTTGTTCCAATGGACATAGGCATTGTTCCGGTTTGAGAATATTGGATATTCCTTCAGATCTTTAAGACCCGATTTATTGACGGAATCATCAATCAGCAAATCGCCACTAAGGTTTGTTATGGCCGTTTTGACCTTCACCAGCGGAAAAGTGCCTGAAATCGGGTCAGGGGTTTTACTTTTCACATATAATACCATTGAATCGACAAAAGGCATGTTGATCCTGAATTTTTTGTATTCAAAAGAGCAATCGCGGACGTAGAAATCGAAAAGACCGGCTATCATTTTTCCTGAAAAAACGAAGTCCATATCCTTTTTTAATACTACTTCCGAATTCTTTGGATAAACCTGTACCTGTTGCGAATCACTCAGAACCACCATCGGAACTCCCTGAATTTTAAGGTCAAAAGTCTCAAGATCCAGCACACCATTGGCGGCATTAGTGACAAAAGAATTGAAAAATATCACATCATAATCGGCCCTGGCATCACGTGCTTTCACATAATCGTATAGCTTATTTTTAATCCGGGCTATTTTAGAAACATAATCATATACGAGAAACCCGCGTGTAGCCAGGTTTAGCAATTGAACTTCAACCTGCTCGACAGGTTTATTCATATATTGGGTTAACTCATCGAGCGAAAATTCCCTGCTATTATTCACCTCGGTGAAAAATTTAATCAGATTAAGCGGGTTAGTTTCATCGATGCCTTTGAGTTTTTCGTATCGGTGAAGTGAGTAATAACTACTCGATTCAAATACAGCCTTGCTTTCTTTCGATGGGCCTTTCATCATTTCAAAGTTGATCCTGGGCTCTCCCACATTCCAATAAAGCGCCTCGCAATAGATTTCGATTTTATGAAATGAATCAAACCATGGACTGATGATAGTCACTCGTTCATCCTTGGTAAACGTGAGCTCCCTTTTATCATCCATATATTTCATCTGGAGCCCGGGATGAAAAATAGAATCATTGTCATGGTAAATCGTTATCGAAGCCATGCTGGAATTGATGCGATTATTTCGAATGATAAAGGTTTTTGAACGCACCACAACAAAATTCTTTCCATCTTTTTTAAAAAACAGCCGGGCATCGGCAGTTTTATCCCCCGATCCGATGATGCGGCTGCCTTCAATTGCAAATCCTCCGAGATAATCAATGTTGTTGAACAGGCGTGGGATCCCGATCATTTTATTATAAGATGAAAATCTGGGATAAGACGATTTATCCTCTGAAACATCGGCAAGAACTTTATCGACATATCGTCCCAGGATTGGGGTAGGCAAATATTTTTTATGAGTGAAACTGACTGAATCGGCAGTAAATTTTGAGAACCGCATTTGGATATCGTACAAAGAAAGATTCGCGAAAATATTATCGGGTTTCTCCCCGGCCCGCTTCCAGTTTACCTGCCCCTCCCTGCCTTTCCAAACATTGTTTAAAGGATAGTACACTCCGCGGGTGGCATACACATTCAGGCTGTCATCATTGGCATAACAGGTCAGGTCGGACTTGGAAAAATCGATCCTCGGCACAGTATCAAAGCCAAACCGGTAAGTTGATGTTTTGATTTTCCATCGAGTGGTAGGTGACTTGTAAATCAGGCTTTCAGCAAAAAGAGAGGAAGTTGATTCAAGAAAATCCAGGAAATTCCTGCTATTTTTATTGGCGACAAGTTTTAAAAGGATATTGGACCATGGAATGAAATTTATTTCAGGTTGTTTCGTGGAGATGAAGATGTTAAGTGCATTGATGTAATTGAAAAAATCGGGATATGGACGGATTTTCCTTTCCGCCATTTCATTTAAAATCGTGTAAATAATCTTTTTATACGCGGGCTTAAACTTCTGCTGGTTCCATTTCTGAAAAAATTCATTAATATAAGGAACCATGATCTTTTTCTCATTGTCGGCCAGGTTAACGAATATTGAATTTAGTTCCCCTGCAAATTTTGCCGAATCACCTGAAAAATATATTTTTTTCTGGCAATAAGAAACCAATGAAAGAAAGGCAAATAACCCTACCATCATTGGTTTCCTGGTGTTCAATAAAAAATTCAGGCTCATTTTGCAAATTTAGCGCCTATCCAATGGTTATTTACTTTATGGCTCACTAAATGAAGACCTGCCTGTTCCGATACCAACCGGATCTGATCAAGATCATGCTCATAAAAACCACTCATCAGCAATATTCCGTTTTGCTTAAGAAATCTTGTATATCCGGGAATATCGTAAAGAAGCACATTTCGGTTGATATTTGCAATTATCATATCATATTCCGGCAATGGAATTGCAGAGAGTTCCCCCTGAATGACCGTGACTGATGTGGCACCATTTTTTTTCATATTCTCAATGGCATTTGCATAGGCCCATTCATCGTTATCGATGGCAACCACTTTTTCAGCCTGCATCTTATGGGCAAGAATGGCCAATACCCCGGTTCCGCAGCCCATATCGAGCACACGCTTTCCTATCAAATCCTCAATAAGAATCAGTTCCAGCATGAGGGCCGTCGTTTCATGATGCGCTGTGCCGAATGACATTTTCGGTTCGATCACGATATCATATTGAATTCCGTTCAATGGTGAGTGAAATGGAGCACGAACCTGGCATTTACCGGAAATCGTAACAGCTTCGTAAGCGCTTTCCCAAATTGCATTCCAGTTTTGAGCCACAATTTTCTGCAGATTATAAACAATGCCATGCTTTTCCTTTAATTTCTGAAGATAGCCATTGATAAGGATGTCGTTGTAATTATCTTCGCGGATATAGCCTTGTATGCAGGACTCCGATTCGGTAAAGCTCTCAAAACCCATTTCTGAAAGTTGAGCCATTGCAATTTCAGGATCAAAGTCTCCGAAATCAGTGAAGTTAACTTCAATATAATCCATGTTTATAAAGCTGAAACGATCTCCATGAATTCGTCTGCCTTCAGAGATGCTCCACCAATAAGCCCTCCATCCACATCAGGCTGCGCGAAGAGCTCCCCGGCATTTTTCCCATTGCAACTGCCGCCATAAAGAATAGTGGTGCAAGAGGCTGTTTCAGCATTATATTTATCAGCAATCAACTTCCTGATAAACGCGTGCATCTCCTGTGCCTGTTCCTTGGTGGCCGTTACACCAGTGCCAATGGCCCAAACCGGTTCATAGGCAATGACTACGTTAAGGAATGCCTCAACAGGAAGATGAAAAAGCGACTCAACAACCTGGGCAGTAACTACTGAAAAGTGCTGATTGGCCTCCCTTTCGGGCAGTACTTCCCCGCAGCAGAATATCGGGCGTACGCCATGTTTCAGCAGGGCATTTACTTTTCGCAACAGGAACTCATTACTTTCGTTAAAATATTTCCGCCGTTCCGAATGCCCGATAATACAGTATGCGACATTCAATTCTTTCAGCATCAGCGGACTGATTTCACCTGTAAAGGCTCCTGAATCTTCAGGATAAATATTTTGAGCCCCTACCTTGAAGTTTGATTCAAAAGCAACATCAGTGGCCATTTCGATATATAGCGCCGGGGGGCAAAGTACGACCTCTGAATTTATTAATTCAACTTCATCAAGGGCATCGGCGATCTCAGTAATCAAGGTTTCTGCTTCGGAAAAACTTTTATTCATTTTCCAGTTTCCGGCAACGATTTTTTTTCTCATATTTTTTGTATTA
>JBAXKG010000082.1:0-8864 GCA_037137455.1 Bacteroidota bacterium | reverse complement strand
AACAGCAGCCCAAGACTGTGCAAGCCGTGAATGGTATAAACCGAAAAGGCAGGCAGCAAACTCAAATTGCACGTCATGCTGGTTCCGGGAAATGATGTAAAAGCGCCCTCTCAACCTTCTCGTGCTACTAACCGGATATTTAACATAATTTGGTTATAGGACAAGGCACACCCGAAAAAATATATATGCAGTGGCTTGTACTATAACTACATGTTATGTTAAATTTAGATGGTCTCGTCCTACTGAGGGAATGAGAATGCCGGCTTTCTGGGATGACTGGCGTGCTATCTGTGCATGCCGGGCAAATGGGGACGTTGGATTAAATCGTGGGAACTCTCGAAATACATCGTTAAACGAGGTTGCCTGCTTGGCTATTTTATTTTACTTATTGCAGCTCTTTTTTTTTCTTTGCTTCTGGCAAATAGTTGTCGGTTGATACAACTTTTTTACCTGTCTTGCTTTCTAATTCTCGCCTTGCATTGCCTGCAACTGCACCGCCTTGTTTAGCTGCCTTTTTATTTTGTATAAATCCTTTTGGATTATGTGTTTTAACAATTTCAGTTGTCGAAGCCTCTCCAAGCATTGAAAAAATCAATTCAAGGTCGGTCATATGATCACGCAAGTTTTGACTTTTTAATCCCTTGATTTTTTTATACTGGGAAGGTGTCAATCCGAAAGTTGCTTTTGAAATTTCTGCCGTGAGTATTGAATATTCTATTTGTTCCTTTACACCTCTGTTTTTCCATTCTTCTGTCAACTCCTCACGAATAGCAATGCTTCGCATTCGCTTTTCAATCCAGTCGTCAGGATAGCCTTTAAGTTTGTACAGTTCTCTTGTCCTCTTTGTTGCTAATTCAGGATTTTCAATTTCATCTAATCTATCTGATCCCACTTGTGCTAACCAAAGCTTAAATGGCTCTGCTTTGGGGGATGGAATAGATTGAATAATCCTTAAAAGTCCTTTAGAATTGGAAGCTTGTATCTTTCGCTTTTTGCCATCCGCAGCTTCCATTTCAACCAGGGTACAAATTGTACCCCAGTTGCTTTTGAGCATTTCGTCACGGCTTAACATCCTTTTTATGTATTGCTTAACATCTATACTTTCTGTAAGCACTCCAATAACGTCTTGAACAGAGAAGTACCATTTCTGATCCTTGTCATTCCAAAACGAGCGAATTTGCTTGCTCTCGAATAATTTTATACTGCCCATATATATTAAATATTTGCTGCTAATTTACTATATTTTAATGAAATAAATATGTCAAATTTACTATTGTATGGCCTCTTATTAATGCAGCTTTCGGACTGGCCCCAGGCGTGAAAGTCCTTGTCGTTATTGATAGATTTTGTTATATCGCCGATCCATTCGATGGCATCGCCAAACAGCAGAACCGGTTTCAAGAATGTGTTGCCTTTTATACCGATTAAATGCATCCGGCTTTTTCGATTTCGTATTGATATTTGGCCTGGGTGGTTCGGCAGGCGGTCGGGGTGGCATTGTTTAATAATCTTGTTGTAATGCATTAAGTACCCTTTTTTTCTGCACATTGAGTTTATTTATATCCAGGGTGTATTCGTTATGCTCATGGTTGAATCTTTCAATATCAATGCATGACAAAACAGCTTCATTCAATATCCTCATTAAATCGCCTGTGTCCATCGCCTCGAGTTCATAGGCATTGCTTGTTTTATACTTTGCTATGAATTTCTTTGCCCGTGTGTCGCTTAATTTTACATCAACATCGGGAGGTAAATGGTATTCAATTACCTGATCTGGCGTGATCCCTACGCGGGTGTATGTTGGGGTTATTTTGAAATCACGTTCTAAAATCCTAAGTAAACTGTCTTGTATTTCAATGCCTGCCGGGTCAAAATCTGTCAGGATAAACAGGTGCAAGGGTTTTGATCCGTTTCGCTCGTTCATTCTTACAAGTTTATAAATACTGTCAATGCTGGCCGATCCCTTCATATAACCGCAAGGCAGGCCGTATGTAGCACAAAATTTGTCCAATGCGCCGCTCATGGTCTCCTTTTCGCAAACCACTGCATAAAACCTGTCCTGAGTTTGTAACAGGTTTCTGAAGTACCCGCTGAAAAGGTTTTCAAGTACAAGGTCTGTATAATATGTGGCGTCCTGGTAAATGGCGCGTTGCTCAATTTTCCGGGTGTTATCTGTTAAGTTGTGAAACGGGATAACTCCAAATACGCGCATTTTTGTCGCAACCACGGATAAATATGCGTAATCTTTGGGCTTGTTTGAATATTTATGCTGATCCCGTTGAATTTTGACACCATAATTCAACAACTTGTAATGAACTGCGCGAAGTGTTAACGTGTATTCAGAATTTTTAATAATGTTCTGAATAGCATCAATTAGCGGTTGATCGTATTTAGTAAAATCCTTTCTTTGGTTTAATGAACCCTCGTAGGTGTCAAAATTCGCCTCACTGGTTTTATATGCCTGCTGATATTGTCCGGGTGTTAATTCGATCAAATCAAATTCCCTGAAAATTTCAGCATCGGTTTTCCTTCGCTGGTTGTTGAAACTTTTTGCTAATTGTGCAAATCGCACATCTTTATCATAAACGTCGAGCACCTGTACTTCAACCGCTTCCATTCCCAGATATTTACAGGCTTTGAAGCGTGTATTCCCGGAAATAATAGTGCCGTCTGGTGAAATAACCAGCGGTTCAAGCAATCCATTCACGGCAATATCATTTGCAAGTTCAAGTAACCGATCGTCGGTGGGGGCATTGTAGAGCTGGTAATTACCCTCCCAAACCCTTAAAGCATTCATGGGAAATTTCATTTTCGTAAAAGTTAGGCATGGTTTACTTTTTTAATTGCGAATTGTATATTAGCCTTTTCAGGTGAGGCATCCACTATTTGAATTTTTGAAATATCTCATTAAAACCCGGTGGTAGGCCGTTATCCTGCCTGACTACCTTATAAAATATCAGTTTGCCAATTATCAGGTACCTGGCTTCTTCTTCGCTTGTTGCCTGAACCCGGGCTTTCATTTTATGGCCGTATAATTCGAAATAGACGGTATAGGTGGCAGGTGTTGTCATATTTTATCCTTTCTGTTATTGGTGATCAGATCTTTCAACTGGTTTAATCTTTTCAGGTATGGCAGGAATGTTTCTTTTCCGTTGTTTGTGTTCACGATGTCAAGGTGAAAATCAATGTAACCCCGAACGTTGGTTATTACGCATACCGGATTCAGTTTGATTGGTGGCTCGGGCAACTTGGCGGAATTGAAAAACTCTTCCAGCTCTTTGATGTTCCATTTTTCAGTTTGTGGGTTCATGTTTTAGGGATTTTCAAGGTGCAAATTTCACTGCAAGTTTTACTGCAAATCAACTGCAATTCACTGCAACTGCAAGTTACTGCAACTGCAAACTGCATATATATAGATATGCAGTTGCAGTGATGTTGCATACGGTTAAAATGGTGCATCGTCAAATTCATTTTCTAACTGGAATAATTTATTATCATAAACTGCTTCATCCTGATCGGGTGCTGGCGAATAGGACATTTTGTAGCTTTTCCTGACCTCATCTTTAATCAGGATCTCATTCTCAACTGCATATTTAATATGACTGTCAGCCGTCCTCTTACTTAGGCTTGTTTTCTTCATATATTCATCAGCTAACCGTCCCTGTGTCATTTCCTTTGGCGGTGGCAATATTGCTTCGAAAATATTTTGAATGTTCACCATTTTACTGCTTTCCGGTGGCGGCGAATCCAGAAGAACAGGCAACCCGTCGTCATTGATTGTAAAAGCCAACATTTGAAAATCTCTGTCCTTGCAAAATTCAGGTTTCACATAACTTATGTCACGGTTTTTATCATCCCTGGTCACTGATATTACTGTTTCCGCTTTATTTACAAGACTGGTACCGATGTGCCCTCGTGCATTGAAATCTGCCTTATTCTGGTGTAAAACTGTTGCGATATGGATATTTTTCTCTTCAGTCCATCGGAGCAATGCGCTTGTTAGTTTAATCGCTTCTTCCTCATCGTTGATTCCATGTGAAAGTAAATCCACTATCCCATCAATAACAACAAATGCAAGTCCTTGGGTATTGTAAACTTTAAACTCAATTAACCGGTATCGTTCTAATGGTGTCATCGGCCTCAATCCGTATGCTATCAGGTTGTCGGGCGTTTTAATTCCAATTTGACGGCAAATTCGTTTTATTGTCCTTTGCGCATAATATGGTGATTGTTCAGTATCAAAATACAATACGTTGTTTGCACCTGGTCTTACCATTCCACTTATTCCTACTATGCTGCATCTTCCAGAAGCCGCAGCTGCTGCTGTACATGAAATAATAAATGTTTTTTTACTTTTGGCTTTTCCAATCCACAAACTAAAATTTCCAAGTGTAGCGATTGATGCCCCATTGATTTTTAGTATTACGGGCGGTTCCATAAGTTCTGCATCGGTGTCAATCCGGTATTTTTCAAACAGCGCGGGATCGAAATCATTGTTATTGGCCGGGGGTGATGCGTCTTGCTTATAAAACTTCTTTTTATCCATTGCAACGATTGTTTAATGTAAGCGGTTTGCTTTGCCCTGCCCTGATTGCCCACTGGGCGGTTGTTTTGTAACCACGAATCCCCTTTCGTAAATATGAGTGGTTTTCAATTTCATAATAGATCATTTGTAAGGCTTCGTGTTCGGGGATATAACCGCTTGCCACGTATCCGCCAATGGAAAGGCAAAGACTTCTAAGCGGTGGGTGTCCATAGTCCGTAATATTTCTAAATCCCCTGTCGATGATTTTTATGAGGGTTTCTTTTTCTTTGTAAGTAACATCAATAACAGGCTTGCATAATGTTGGTGTTGTTGAAAAATTTCCTCGCTTGGTTCCTTTGGTTGCCCAGGTGTCAGGATCATTTCGGGAAAGTAATTCGGGGTCATATGATTGAAAGAGCGGCAATACTGAGCTTTGGGTTGATTCACAAAACCCATTGTATGGTTCCATCTCTGCTGCAATTCCGAAATAGTATTCCTTAAATTTTGCTACCAATTCCTCCCACGGCCTGTTTGCATTGATAACCGGGATTTTTACCAAGCACTTAACTCCACGTTTGGAGGGTGATATGTAAGCAGTGATAATGCACTTGTATTCATCAAACAGAAAATATTTGAAATCGCGGGCGTTGTCAATGTGATCAAAATCCAGCACCAGTAACCCGGTGAAATGTTTGATACAGTCGTAACGGCGGAATGGGTGAACATACACGCAAGGGGTGAAGTAAAAAAGATGGTTTTGTTTTAGTTCGTCTTTCAGCTTCTTGTCGCCTGATAATTCTGCATCGGCGATCTGATCGAATATAGCCTTTGTGCTGTTTTTTGGGGTTTTTGTGGAGATTAAGAACCGCTCCAGCGAAATTATCCCTAATGGCTCGTTGCTATTGACTCTTGCAGGGTAATATTGAAAAGAAATTTCCGTATATTTGCTCACTGTGTTAAATTATTTACCCGGTTAAGCCATGCAAGGCTTTCCGGGTTTTTTCGTTAAGGAATAAAATAATTTGGGTTATAGAAAATCAGCCGGGTTTTCATTTTGTGGTGTTTGCTAATGCTTTAATGGCTTCGTTTTGGATTTCCTGAACAGTTTGCAGCCGTGCGGATTTTATCCACTGGTGTAATTCCTTCTCAAAGAAGAAAAGCCGGCCCCCTCGCTTCGAACACGGAATTTTTCGTTGATGGTGTAATTGGTAAACGGCCCCGGAGGTCGTTCCTAAATATTTTGCTGCTTGTGATATATTCATAGGCTTATCCATTACCGGTTGAATTGGTTGAATTGGTTCAGGCTTCCGGGTATCCTGTTTCAGTATATGGCTTTCAATACGTTCGAGCCTCGCAACAATTTCATCAAATGGGTTTGTCATATCAAACGGTTTTACGGTTTCTGATACTTGTTTGTCTGAATTTCGTGAATCGATTGCCCGACTTCCGCTGATTTGTATAGCACGCGGCCACCAATACGATATCCTTTTAAGATGCCGTCTTTGGTCCAATAATGAAGGGTTGCCGTGGATATTTTGAGCAATTCGCAAACCTCTTTACGAGAAAGATATTCTTTTTGGGGTTGAGTCAGCGCCTGGGCTTCAGGTTTGAATGTCCGGAGTTTTTCCTCGACAATGTCTCCGATCATTCCGCACAGTTCGCGTGCGGGGGTAGAGTGCAGAATAATTATATCATTCACTGCGATAAGTTTTAAAATTATCGCAAAGATCACTCCGTTGAATAGAAGTTAAGGGTTACTTGTAAGGTTACAACTTTTGATAATGTATCATTTTTGATTGATTTCGTTTCTCGCCTTTTCAAGTTCATGGATTACTTGATACATACAGGCAATAATTTCATCATAATCTTTTGGGCGGTCTGAAATATCAATAAACTGTGGGATTGAAAAATTAGTTCTTAATGTGTTGTCTGAAAATCCTGTAAGTATCTGAATTACTTCCGAATATGCTGTAGTTGGAAGGTCGCGGTTTGAAATAATCCTTTTATCTTTCATTATCTTGAAAAGGATTGATATTTGAACTTGTGTCAATACGGGTTTATTATGCTCGTTCAATTTAGGAGGTCTTTTTCTTTTCAGATGATTGTGGGCGACCTGTTCCAGTGTGGAAGTTTGGTATAGTTCTCTCTTTTTTTCTTCGACCCAGTCCAGATAAATTGGCGGTTTGCCTTCTGGCAATAGTTTTTTAAATGAACCCATGAGCATTTCTTTAATGAAATTAAAAAAATTCTTAGGGTCCTCTCCATTTTCAGTATATATCTTTAACTGATAATTTAAAAAGTTAATAGCAATCTGGTTATCATCTTTTAAAAAGGCTTGAATAACCTTTCTAATTTCAGCATCCCGTGAAGGGCTCAGCAAATAGTACTTTTTAAAATCTTTTTTGGTGGTAAAGTCGAAATATTGAGGATCATATATATATGATATCGGGACAGTATAATTTTCTGGATCGATCAAGTTCCTTGCCAACATTGAGAAAGACTTTCCCTCGGGCAAATAAGTGAGGTGAAAATAAAACTTTTTGAAATCCATTGCTTTGCTTTTTATTGGTTGAACACTGTTTTAGTTTATCCGGATTTATAGCGGATAAGGTGATGTTTTTTTGAACTGAGGTGATTGCTTGTAACTACCCCGGTGGGATATTCGCCAAATGATTTGAAAGTTGGTTTTTTATCGACCCTGGGTAAAGTGTGTAAAATTATTCAATTATTACTTTCAGAAGAGACTGGCTTAAAAAAAGATTAAAAGTCTGCTAATTTTTCCGCCCACTTGCGTTTTTCCTCATCTTCGAACCCGGCAAGATAATTCTGTGTGGTTGCGATATTCTTATGACCCAGGGATTCACTGATAAATTCGACACTGGCCCCTGAACGTTTTAACACTGTGGCAAAACTGTGCCTGGCAACATAGGTTGTGGCCTCCGGTATCTCCAAGTCAGCACAGATGCGTTTCATATACTTATTCGTATTCTTAATCAATTGCGCAATAGTGCGGTGTTGATCTTCCGCCGTCATGCCGCTCTGTATGATCGGAAAAATGTATTGATCGCTGGTTGGTGGTTTATTGCCCCAGGTGTCGATGATACGGCCGATCTGGCGGGTAATGATAACTGTAATGTCCAATACCTCATTCCCGCTTTTCGCTGTCTTTGCCCGTTCAAAAACAATCGTATCTTCTTTGATGTTCGAATATTTCAGGTTGGCAATATCCTTGAAATTGATGCCATTGCAAAGGTAACTGAATAGCCATAAATCACGGCTACGGTGTTCCATCGTTCCCTCGATGGTATTATACCCTGCTATCTTTCCCACGTCTGCCTGAGTTAAAGCCCGCTTATTGTGGTTCCAGCTTGGTATAATGTACTTTCCTTTCCCAAAAGGATATATGGTATCCTCGGGCGCCGATTCATTGAAAATGGCCTTTAAGCATCTCAGGTACATTGAAACGGTTGTCTTACTTTTTATTACAGTCTTCTCTATTTCCTCACCCGCCTTTGTTTTCTTCGTAATAACTTTTGGGGCAAGCATCCATTTTTCATATTCTTTCAAGAATGTCACGGTAATATCTCCAAACGGATACTGATCCTTTGTTGTAAAGTTTTTCAGTGAGTTCAGCGTACATTCATAGGTTATGGCTGTGCCGATCTTAGCATCCTTGCGTAATGCGTTTGCCTTAGATTCGATTGCTGCGAATACGTCCTGATCGTCCTTTGACTTTGCGAAATATTTATCTTCGAATGATTCAAAAGTGAACTGTTTTATTGCTGTAATGGTATCCTGGGCTTCCTTCTCCTGAGTTTGTATGTATATCGCCATTGTTTTGTATGGCTCCAATGAGTTTACCTTTCGAACCTTTTTAAATTCCTGCTCAGTCATGGAAATAGATTTGTCAACCTTCCGTGACCAGAATTTCTGATACTCGGTAAAATCATCGCCGATCTTTTCGGGCACATATCTGATAGTGTAGAATTTCTGTTTTCGTTCAGATGTCACCCTGAGCTTAACAGGATAGTGTCCATCCTTACGTGGCATCCTCTTTTCCAGCATGATTGCCGTGGTGACTTGGTTGGTAGGCTTGGGCTTCATATTGTATTCAATTACATGTAAAGTTGAATACAAATATACCTACATTGAATACAGAATTCTAAAGAAAAAGTAAAATATTGTCAAAATAGTTATAAACAATAGCGCTGTAATTACCTAATTAACAGTACATTTGGTTTAACAAACTAAAAGACAGTGAAACAGGGAAAAATGCGATAATTATGCCTTACAAGCAGAGGGTCACAGGTTCGAATCCTGTTGCTCCCACCCTCAAAAT
>JBAXKG010000081.1:0-9016 GCA_037137455.1 Bacteroidota bacterium | reverse complement strand
TTCCGGAGGCCAAAATTCCGGAGACTAAAGCTCCGGAGGCTAAAATTCCGGAGGCTAAAATTCCGGAGACCAAAATTCCGGAGACCAAAATTCCGGAGGTTAAAGCTCCTGAAACTAAAATTCCGGAGGCAAAAATTCCGGAGGCTATAATTCCGGAGGTCAAAACTCCGGAAACTATAATTCCTGAGACTAAAGCTCCGGAGGATCCATACGCCGGGATTATTTCAACAGCTGATGAATTATTAGCCGATAAATCATATGACAAAGCAAAGCTGGAGTATCAGGCTGCATTAAAGTTGAAGTCTGCCGGGCAGTATCCCAAAGATAAAATCGCAGAAATCGATAAAATACTTGCTGAAATCGCTGTAATTGCAGCCGCTACAGCCCGGCAGAAGTCGCTGGATGAAAACTATCTTTCAACTATCGCCAAAGCGGATCAGCTACTGGGGCAAAAAAAATATGAAGGCGCCCTTTCAGAATATCAGAATGCATTGGTGATTAAGCCAAACGAAACATATCCAAAGGAAAGGGTAAATATGATTACAGCCCGGATTGACAGTTTGTACCGTGCAAACAGATCGTTTTATGATAAAGCAATTGCTGAAGGTGACAGGTTTTATAATTCATTTGAATTTGACAAGGCGGTCGATAATTATACCAACGCGTCAAATTTTCTTCCGATGGAGAAGTATCCGATGGAGATGATAGTTAAAATCCGTAAGATCATCACAGAAAATGCCATTGTTGATGTTTTGAAAACAATCGTTACCATTGCTTCAAATACCGAAAAGCAATTTCCCTTTGCACCTGTAAGTGTTGTTTCAAGGAAGAACAATTTTGTGTATATACAAATAAAAAACCTGTCGGGCAAGCCATTCAACGTTTTGATGAGATACGGAAAGGATAAACAGGCCAACGGGGGAGTTGTTATGCGCAATCTGAGTATCGATGGAAAAGTCAATGAACGACTTATAAGTGTAAGGGACCAGGATCTTTGGTCGCGGGAGGATAACAACTGGATCAGTCTCTATCCGCAGGGTGGAGATATTGAGGTTTCATTTATCCAGATATCAAGGGCAAAATAGAATTGCACAAATCAACTTATTAGCCGTCGCCATTATGATTTTAATATCCGGTTAAGTAAATTTAATATTTCGGTTCTTGAAAATGGCTTAGGGATGTAATCTGTACATCCACCGGCAATCAATCGTTCCTTGTCGCCAAACATGGTATAACCGGTGAGTGCAATTATAGGCAGGTTTTCGTATCCCTTTATTTTCCTGATGAGATGAGTGGCATTCAAGCCATCCATGCCCGGGCCAAGGTTGATATCCATAAGGATGGCATCATATTTTTTTTTCTTAACCATTTCAAGTGCGGCAACACAATCAATCGCCCATTCAACCTTGTATTCGTTTTTAAGGTAGGCAAAAGTGAGTTGCGAATTCACTTCGTTATCTTCGACCAGCAGAACTGTTGGGGTGGCAACGCTATATTCCAGCGGTTTTTTCGTTTCTTTTTCTGAAGGTTTGTCAACAGGTATGTGGGGGCTAAAGCCTGGAAATTCGGAGAATGGAATCAAAATATTAAAAACCGACCCTTTTCCCATCTTGCTGGTCACAAATATTTTACCACCAAGAAGTTGAATCATTTTTCGTGCTATGGTGAGTCCAAGGCCTGTGCCCTCAAAACTACGGTTCTGGCCCTCGCTTGCCTGACGGAACTCTTCGAAAATTAATTTAAGATGTGCTTCCGAGATCCCGATCCCGGTATCTTCAATAGTGATATTTAAGATCCGTTCAGAGTCGACAACTTCTTCAAATACTTCGATAGCAACCCCACCCTCATTAGTAAATTTAATGGCATTTTCGAGTATATTGGAAATGGCTTGTGTGAAGAAGAAAACATCAATATATCCGCGGATTGCAGAAATGTTTCTAATCTCGAAAAACAGACCTTTGGCTCTTGCATTTGGAATAAAGTTGTTGAGAAGTTGACGGAAGCTTTTTTCAACCTCATACTCTTCAATGTGCAATGCATTTATACCCGATTCCAATTGTGATAACTGCATGATGGAATCAAGGGTCTTCATGAGTCTTTTCCCCGAATTATTGATATGGGAAGCCATATCAATATAATCAGAATCTTTGAGTTCATTCACCATTATCTCGGAAAATCCTAAAATTCCATTTAAAGGAGTCCGCAATTCATGGCTGATATTATTTAGCAAAATTGACTTCAGCCTTGAAGATTCTTCTGCTTTTTCTTTTGCTTCAATCAACTCATGCTGAAGTGTTTTACGCTCGGTAATATTTCTGGAAATACATAATACCTGATGCTCATCTACCTTATTGAAACGCGCTTCATAGTGATTATTAATTGTTCCTTGTAAAACTTCGTATTCAAAGGTTTGAACAGATTCGGACTGGAGGCAACGGGCAATCGCTTCGAGAGTCTTTTCTGCAATCTCAGAACTGACAAAATCTTTGACGTTTTTTCCGATCAGAATGTCGGGCTGGGCTAAAAGATCATTAAAATTGGAAACATAACAATCAAGATATTTACCATCTTTGTCAAAAAGGAACATCAGGTCGGGAATAGATTTTATGATGGCCTGGTTGCGCTTATACAACGCCTGAAATTCCCTCTCCATCTGTTTTTGTTTTGTGATATCACGCCCACTACCGACAGTCCCGAGCATGTTCCCGTTTTCATCCATAAGCGGGGCTTTCTGAACATCAAGGTAAAGGAACTCTCCTTTGATATTGCCACTCTCATCGAACTGTGCAGGGGCTTTTTGTTGCATGGTCAACTCATCCGAATCGCTGCATATTTCACCAAATGTGTGCCACTCAAGGTCTCCGTGATGTGAAATTCGTTCACGTTCAGCAAAAAACAAATCTGTTTTTCCAATAGGCTCTTCTGTGTCGTTTGCACCTAACACCTTTTCACAGATGGCTTTATTTGCAAAAATGTAACGTCTCTGTAAATCTTTGGCCCATAGCAAGTCAGGAATATTATCAGCCATCAGCCTGAACATATCGTACATTGATTTATAACGGGCCTGGCTTTCCGCTAATTTCTGCCCGGCACGTCGGTTTTCAGTTACATCATAGGCCAGTCCTATGATTCCGTATGGTTTGCCTTGATGGTCCTTGAGAAGTACTTTCCGGGTTGCAAAAATTCTGGTCTCTCCATCTATCTGAATCTCTTCCTCAAACCCTTCATTAAATCCATCTGATTTGACGATTTCGAGATCCGTATCCCGGTAGCGAGTTGCACGGGCCTTGTCATAAAAATCAAAATCGGTTTTCCCGATAATTTCTGAAGGTGTAGTTTTTAACTGGTGACAAAACATCTCATTCGCGGCAATATATATTCCCTCAAGGTCCTTATAAAAGACCATGGCTGGAATATTATTGATAATGGTATTTAAAACCATTTGTTCCTGAGTAAGAGGAGTATCTCGCATGTTATTCAAATATTTCTGTCATTAATTCAAGTAATCCTTGATGACTAAAGGGTTTCCCGAGATAGTGGCTGCATCCTCCCTGTAATAATTTTTCACGGTCACCCGACATAGTATACCCTGTAATAGCGATTATTGGTACATTTTGATATTGTGGAAGTTTTCTGATATCCTGTGTTGCCTTTAATCCATCAATACCTGCTCCGAGATTGATATCCATAAGAATACCTGAGAATTGTTTTTCTTTAACCATTTTCATAGCTGAAAAAGCATCCGGGGCCCGTTCAGTTCTAAATTGTCCCTTTAAGTATAACTTCACAATTTCCGCATTGTCGTCATTATCTTCAACTACCAGTATCCATGGCAACTCTTCAGGCTGATGAATTTTAAAAGTCCTTGAAGGAAGTTCTTCCTGAATTTTAGATTTCACATCGGAAATGGTTTTATCAACGTGAGATGATGCAGGAAGCCAAACAGTGAAAATAGAACCGAGGCCAACTTCACTTTCAACACTTATTTTTCCATCAATAAGTTCAACCATTTTGCGCGCGAGTGTCAGGCCAAGACCGGTTCCTTCATAACTCCTGTTATAGCCTTCGCTCAATTGCCTGAACTCGTGAAATATGAATTCAAACTTTTCATTGGGGATCCCGATACCGGTATCTTTAACACGAACCAACGACCATGTTTTTCCATTCGAAGTTACCAGGTCTGTTTCCAGGGTAACCCCTCCTTTATGTGTGAATTTTATTGCATTATCAATGAGATTATGTAGGATAATATTGATCAGATTTTCATCTGCACGTGCATAAATACCGTCTTTAAATTCAGTGATCAGGTACAATCCTTTGTCGTTAGCTGCTGGATAGAATGGCTGGATGATGCCGGAAATGGCATCTTGTGTACTGATGTCTTTTACCTTAATTTTTGATTTTGTTGCCTCAAGGTCGGTGAGATCGAGGATTGCTTTCAAAGTTGCCATCAATCTTTTTCCGGATGTATGAATTTTTCGTGCAAAAAAAACTATATCCGGGTCATGAGATTCGTTTGAAATTAAATCAGAGAAACCCAGAATGGCATTCATAGGTGTTCTGAATTCATGACTCATGTTAGCCATGAGTGAAGTTTTTAACCTGTCCGATTCTTCCGCTTTCAGCCGTGCTTCTTTAACCTCCTCTTCATCCTTTTTTCGATCTGTGATGTCCATAACCATCCCGAGGATCATATCCTCTTCAAGGAAGGCATTGATCAGAACCATTCGCGAATTGCCGGATTTCGAAATGAGAGCAATTTCATAGTTTCGCAGGATCCTTTCCTTTAATAATTTTGATAAAAATATCTGACGTTCAGAAGCATCTCTATAGAGGTTTTCGAGGGAGCATTCCAGGGCTTCTTCCACCGAGTTGAACTCAAATATATCGACCATGGCCTGGTTGACAAAAACAAATTGCCCGGGAAGTGTAGAATGATAAATCCCAATTACCGAATTGTCGACAATTTTTCGGTATTTTATTTCAGAGATAAGCAGCGCTTCTTCTACCTTTTTTCTTTTCTCTGTTTGAATAAAGGTGCTAAGAATTTGTACGGCAGATGTTGCAAACTCTTTTTCATCATTGGTCCAATCTCTTTTATTGCCAACAGCCTCACAACATAAAATACCGGCTAATTGTCCTTCATCGCGGATAGGAATATCAAGCATCGATTGAATATCTTCCGGGATAAGATATATCTCTTTAAATTCTGAAGTCCGTTCATCGGTAAGAGCATCCTGTGCATCAATGCATCGTGAATTTTCCAAAGCTGAAAAATACCCTGGGAATTCATCAGCGAAAAGCATATTCCCTGATAAGTGTTTCGCATCGCCTAAAATAAAAAGATCCTCGCAATTCAATGATGTCTGGTCGGATTGAAAGATCCAGATACTTGTTCTTTCGGTCATCAGGGCTTCGCCGATCTTTTCTGTAAACAAAGTGAAGGCGTCAGTTATATTCTTTGGGCCGGCTTGAGATAATTCAAGTAGAATTGAATTTCGTTTCAGCAGTTTTTCGGATTGAGATTGAGATAAATTCACTTCGTCGTTGGATGCCATAACAAGATTGATTTTAGAAAACCACACCACCCCGAATCAAGGGTATTAAGTTAAGTGTTTTTTCAATTGTCCGACTAATTTTCTTAATCTCTTTTAAGAATAACCAGTGTTATCTCTGGTAAAATTCCGATTCTACCCGAATATCCAATGTTCCCCAAAGCCTGGTTAACATAAATATATTGTGGTTGTGTGGAATGATTGTTCTCATAAAACCCGCACCAATGCTTATAAGTCCAGGCAACGGGGCTCCAATGTACATTGCAGCAATCAATGCCAATTTGACCACCATGTGTATGTCCCGAAAAAGTGAGATCAATATTAGTGAACTTTTTGCTGATAATACTGTCCCAATGCGAAGGGTCGTGAGATAAGAGAAGCTGTACCGCTATATTTTCAGTTCCTTTTTGAGCTTTGGCAATATCTCCGGCCCGCTGAAAGCGATGGGTTGCCCCCCAGTTTTCAACACCAACCACAGCGATGCTATCATTTCCTTTTTTCAGAATATCATTCGAATTAAGCAACAATCTCCATCCCAGGTTTTTATAATAGGCGCTCAGATCGACAATGTTTTTATGTTTTGCCTGCATAGAAGGCCAGTTCAGGTAATCACCATAATCGTGATTTCCCATAATGGTATAAATACCATAAGGAGCATGAAGTTTTTTAAGGATGTTTTCAAACCCTTTTCCATCTGCAGTAGAATAATTAAACATATCACCGGTAGAAAAAATGACATCCGGGTTCAGCCCGTTAATTATATCCATTGCCTCACTGAGCTTTTGTTTCGATGCCCAGGTTCCAAGATGAACATCAGAAAACTGCACAATTTTGAATCCATCGAATTCTTTAGGAAGTTCTTTTAATTTGATAATTTGCTTGCGAACCCTGAAGTCAGACTGCCAGAAAACGGTTCCGGCCAGCATGATCAGGAAAACAATAGCTCCCAGAATCCAGCCCGTAAGTAATAGTGGCTTATATCTTGAAATCGTATGCTTTAAAACACCTTTATCAGGATGAAATAGCGAAAATGTAAATTTTCCCAATCGCAGAATATCGGACAGGATCAAGGCAAGGATCGGGAAAATTTTAGATAGGAACAGAACCAGGATAAAGCTTTGTGAGTATGTACGCAGGGCCACATTCCAGTCAAGAAAAGAGATGAAGAACCCGTACACCATCAGCATCAGAATGAGCGAAAGAGGTAGCCAGTATATAAAAAATGCAATGTTTCGCAGCGCAGGTACCCACAGTTTTATTCTTTTCCGGATTGAAAACCAGAGGTATGCATCAAAAAGCAGGAAAAAAAAGAAGTATCTGAGTATGCCGGCATTTTTAGGGAAGATTGCCCTTAATGTCAATACGAGGATCGATGAAAGTAAAACAAATAAGAGACTATTCAGAAGTTTATTCATTTGTTTTTGACGTAATTCACCAATCCCCTGGCTTCGAAAATTTCCAATAATTTCAATGGCAGGGGTGCAAATGAATATTGACGGGCAGCAACAAATACAAGGCCTTTTTCAAAGTCAATAACAACCTGTTCACCCTGTTTGTATTCCTGAACAGCTTCGGGAACCAGAATAATCGGAAGTCCCTGGTTAACTGCCGAACGATAGAAAATTCGATTTACCGATTTACAAATTACCGCCTTGATCCCTGCAAATGCCAATCCAACCGATGGGTGTTCCCGGGAGCTGCCACAACCGAAGTTAGCCCCTGCAACGATAATATCGCCGGCTTTTACCCGTTCAGCAAAACTATTATCAAAACCTTTGAACAGGTATGGCATAATTTTTTCAGGTTCTGAACTCTGTACGTTATAGGTAAGATTTCCTGCAAACATCTGATCGGTGTTGAGATTGTCGACATCTGCATAATTCCATGTGCCATTATCAAACCGGTTTTCTCCATCCTTAATATCCAGGGTGGCGCTTTGGGGAGCATGATATGGATAGATATCGTTGGCATTAATTCCACGTGGATCGGTGATTTCGCCCTTTAGGGCAGATATTGCTACGGTTGCCGGCGATGCAAGGTAAATGTTTGATGCGTTATTGCCCATCCGGCCCTTGAAATTCCGGTTGGCGGTAGAAATTACGTTATAATTGTCGGCAGGAATACCCTGCCCTGTTCCCAGGCAAGGCCCGCATGACGAGGAGAGAACATTTGCTCCGGCTTCCATGAATATTTCGATCAGTCCCTCTTTCATGGCTTGCATGAATATAACCTTCGAAGCAGGTATGATTTGAAGCTGCATGTAATTTGGAACCTGTTGTCCTTTTAACACTGTTGCAGCCTCACGCAGGTCCTGAAGGCGACCGTTGGTGCATGTTCCGATAAGCGCTTGCTGGATTTTTATCCCTTTCACCTCTGATACGGCTTTAACATTGTCGACATGATGAGGCGCTGCCACAACCGGGAAAACCTCACCCAAGTCTATTTCAATTTCTTTCAAATAAGTTGCATCGTGGTCAGCCCAGAGCCCTTCCGGTTTAAAGCCGAGATAATTTTCAAGTACCTCATCGGCCGGGAAAACAGCATTTTTTGCACCCATTTCTGAGGCCAGGTTCGCGAGGGTCATGCGATCGGAAATAGTCAGTGATTTAACGCCATCACCATGAAATTCAATTGACATATAATCAGCGCCACTGGAACCGATCATCCCGATTACCCAGAGAGCGAGGTCTTTAGCGAAAACGCCATGGGCCAATTTGCCTTTAAGGATTATTTTAACAGATTCAGGAACGCGGAACCAGGTTTCACCCTGTTTCCACAGGCCTGCTGTTTCGGTACGGTCGATTCCCGCAGCGAATGCGTTAAAGGCCCCGGCAGTGCTTGTATGGCTGTCGCTGCCAACAATTATCATTTTTGGTTTCGCATAATATGACATCAACTGGTGGCAAATTCCATCGCCGACATCATGAAATTTCTTTATACCGAATTTTTCAACAAATTCACGGATGACCTGGTATTCGTTGGCAAGCTTTGAGTTGGTAGGAGGGGCATTGTGATCAAGCGTGATCAGCAAGGCATCGGGATTTGCCAGTGTAGTACCACCCATTTTCTTGAAAGTGCTGTAGATGCTGGATGTATTATCATGTGATAAAATGATATTGGGAGTGGCAAATACAATGCTTCCCTTTTCAGCGCCAAAAATTTTCTCGGCAAATGTTTTTCCTGACATAACAACAAATATTAAATTAGTAAATTATTGAATTGTTGAATTATTGAATTGTTGGTTTATTGGTTTCTCACTGCTTCCTTGAAGTGCAAATTTCAGATATTTTTTTGTTATTTTTCTTAAAAAATGACACCTGTGACCAGGAAAATTCCGGTGGCTGTTTTTTTGCCAGAGTAAAAAGGATTTTCTATCTTTGCAGCCCCTAAAAATAAGCGTGGGGTTTGGAGAGGTGGGTGAGTGGCTGAAACCAACAGTTTGCTAAACTGTCGTACGGGAA
>JBAXKG010000080.1:0-9656 GCA_037137455.1 Bacteroidota bacterium | reverse complement strand
GATTATCGAAAAGGAAATGATTCAAAATGTGCGGAGAGAGAGGGATTCGAACCCCCGGAGGCTTGCACCTCAACGGTTTTCAAGACCGCCGCAATCGACCACTCTGCCATCTCTCCGTGGGCAAAAGTACATAATATTTGTAAACTGCAAAAATCCTGGCGCCTTTTCCCCTTACCCTTTCATCCCTAAATATGCACGATTTACCGATTTTCCTTGCAAGTTCAGCCTGCCACTCTTATATTTGTAGATCAGAATAATAAACTTCATTATATAAACATCCATGAATATGAAAAAGATTTTTTCTGTCGTGTTCGTTATTTTCCTGGCCATTTATGGAATTGATTGCCAGGCCAGGAACCTTTGGGCATTTCTTACCTATGCCACCTTTAACTCACCGGAGGGGCCATATATCGAGACATATCTCTCCATTGCCGGGAACAGTGTACAATTTATCCGGAAGGATAACGGGAAATTCCAGGCAACTGTTAATGTATTAATGACATTCAAACAGAGTAATGAAATAAAGGCATTTAAGAAATATGAACTGAACAGTTCTGAAATTGAAGATACTACCCATACTAATTTTCATTTTGTTGACCAGCAACGCATACCTATCCCTAATGGAATATATGATTTTGAGATACAACTTGCCGACAAAAACAAAGCATCGCCTGCTCTCCCTTATGAACAGAGCGTGACCATCGATTTTCCATCTGATAAACCATCTTTTTCCAGCCTCGAGCTCGTCAAATCCTATTCAAAATCTGCCACTATTTCAGAGCTGACCAAAAGCGGATATGACCTCGTGCCATATACCTATACGTTTTTTCCGGAAAATGAATCCAAAATGACCTTTTATTGCGAGTTGTACAATATGGATAAAATTATGGATTTAAACCAAAAATTCCTGTTGTCATACTACATTGAATCGTTCGAAAGCAACTTGAAACTGGCTGATTATGCCCGTATCAAAAAGGAGAACCCAAAAGGCGTTAACGTATTATTGTCGGAAATTTCCATCGACAACCTGGCCTCGGGAAACTATAACCTCGTTGTTGAAGTCAGAAATCAGCAAAATGAAGTGGTTACTTCAAAAAAATTATTTTTCCAACGGATAAATCCAAAAGCAAAGATGACATTGAATGATATTCCATCAACTGAAATTGCCAACACCTTTGCCGAAAAAATTACCAATGCCGATTCGCTCAGGGAATTTATAAACAGCACCTATCCTGTCGCCACCGGATTTGAGAAATCATTTATTCGCGAATCATTAAAAAAAGCCGATCTGATTACAATGCAACGTTTTTTCTATGGTATGTGGACAGAGCGCGATCAGAAAAATCCTGAAATGGCTTGGAATTATTACAAGGGACAGGTGAAGAAAGTCCAGGTGAATTTTGGAACGCCGATTAAAAAGGGCTACCAGACCGACAGGGGTCGCGTTTACCTTGAATATGGACCACCGAATACCCGAAGTACGCAATATAGTGAACCAAGTAATTATCCTTACGAAATTTGGCAATACTACACTTTGAACAATAATCAGCGAAACAGAAAGTTTGTGTTTTATTCGCCTGATATGGTCACCAGCGACTTCATTTTATTGCACTCCGATGCAACAGGTGAAATCAATAATTTACGCTGGAAAATTGATCTGCGCAACCGTATCTATTCAACACTTGATATCCAGGATACCCAAGTCATCCGTGCATGGGGAGATATGGAACAGGACTATTGGGATTTACCCAATTAATTAAAAATTAAAAATTAAAAATTACCAACCCTTTATTTGTATTTTTACAGCTGAAAAGACGAATAACGAATGACGAATAGTGAGTGACATGTGAAGGGAGACATCGAGGTCGGCACATGGCATTTAAGATTTGGACATAAGTGAAATTATTCGTAAATCGTAAATTTTATTTTGATGCGTATTGCTGTAATCATTTTGAATTGGAATGGCAGGAAATACCTTGAGCAATTTCTGCCTACTTTGATTCAATTCAGCAAGGATGAGGCAGAAATCATTGTCGCCGATAATGCTTCGTCTGATGATTCAGTTTCATTTTTAAAATCGACATACCCTGATGTACGTATCATTCAGAATTATAGTAACGGCGGTTTTGCCAGGGGCTATAATCTTGCGCTGAAGCAGGTGGAGGCAGATTATTACATTCTGCTGAATTCAGATATTGAAGTTACCGAAAACTGGATTTCGCCGGTAATTGAATTGATGGAGCAGGATAATATGATTGCCGCCTGTCAGCCGAAAATCCGTTCGTTTCATGAACCGAAGAAATTCGAATATGCAGGAGCAGCCGGGGGATTCATCGATAAATACGGATACCCGTTTTGCCGGGGAAGGATTTTCTTGTCAATTGAAGAAGATCACGGGCAATACGATGAAATTAGTGAAATATTCTGGGCTACTGGCGCTTGCATGTTTGTGAAGGCAAAGTTATTTCATCAGATGGGTGGACTGGATGATGATTTTTTTGCCCATATGGAGGAGATTGATTTTTGCTGGCGCCTCAAGAATAACGGATATAAGATCATGTATTGCCCCTACTCTACCGTTTTTCATATTGGCGGTGGTACTTTACCTAAGGTATCGTGGAGAAAAACCTACCTCAATTTCAGGAACAACTCCTTCCTTCTTTATAAAAACCTACCCGAAAACCGCCTTTTCATGGTTTTTTTCGTGAGGTTACTTCTCGATGGTATTGCTGCCTTGAAATTTCTATTCCAGGCAGGTTTCCAGGACTTCTGGGCTGTAACTCGTGCACATATGAGTTTCTACCGGTCGTTCAGGAAAATAAAGCAAAAACGCAAAGCGTTAAAACATGGCTCTATGAAAGATGTCTATGGAAAAAATATCGTGATTGAATATTATTTAAAAGGCAAAAGGAAATTCTCTCAGCTTAACCTGGCAAAATTTTACAGAAAATAGAGATCATCATATTTTCGTTATCAGGCTTTCAATCGCAAGCCTGTATGAATCCATACCAAATCCAATAATGCTTCCTTTAACATTCGCGGCCAAAAAAGAGTTGTGGCGAAAAGGTTCGCGCGCAAACGTGTTCGAAATATGGACTTCAACAACGGAGGTGTTTATTGCTTTTACCGCATCAGCAATGGCAATGGATGTATGCGTGTACCCGCCGGCATTGATAATGATTCCATCATAAAGAAATCCGGCTTTATGCAGCGCATTGATTATTTCACCCTCAACGTTGCTCTGAAAATATTCAATGGTGATCTCATGATAATGTTTTCGCAATTTTTTCAGATAATTTTCAAAGGGTTGATTTCCATACACATTCGTTTCGCGTGATCCCAATAAATTCAGGTTGGGGCCATTGATAATTAGCAACTTCATACTTCAAATTTAAATACAAATGTAAATGAAATAGCGAAATTTATTTATTAATTTTGTTCCGATACTTCTCCAAAGGGGGTGCCTTAAAATACGGGCTGAGATTATACCCTAAAAACCTGATCCGGATAATGCCGGCGTAGGAAAATAAATAAGATCATGAAAAATATTGCATATTCAATGCTATTGGGTCTCATCCTGATGGGAAACAGTTTGTCAGCCCAATTCACGCTTTCGGGTAAGATTGTTGATAAACTGGAAAAAAAACCATTGCCCGGAGCGCATCTTTCGCTTGGATCAACACAATCGGTATTTTCAGATGAAACAGGACGCTTTAATATATCCCATCTTAAAAAGGGAGAGGTAATAATCACCGTTTCCTATGTTGGATTCAGTACCGAAAAGTTTCTTATAGACATTCACCGCGACACAACCGTTAACTTTGAGCTGGATGGAGCCATATTGATGGGAGATGAGGTAAATATCATTGCCACCAGGGCCCACGACAAATACCCTACCGCCTATTCATCTATTACGAAGAAAGAGCTTAGCGTCGCCAATCTTGGCAGGGATATTCCCTTCCTTTTGCTTGAAACACCTTCCACTGTGGCAACTTCCGATGCCGGAAATGGTGTGGGATATTCTGGAATAAGTATCCGGGGCACCGACCTCACACGCATCAATGTTACAATTAACGGCATTCCGCTAAATGATGCTGAATCGCAGGGGGTTTGGTTTGTTGATCTGCCCGATATGGCATCCTCTGCAGAAAATATTCAGATACAGCGGGGAGTCGGAACATCTACCAACGGCGCCGGGGCCTTCGGGGCATCTATTCATTTCCTTACATCCGGTTTACACCAGGACCCCTATGGCGAATTGAATATTTCGGGCGGATCATTCAACACTTTTAAAACCACATTAAGTTTTGGCACCGGCCTGATGGCCAATAAATTCAGCGTGGATGGCCGTTTGTCATACATTCATTCAGACGGTTATATCGAACGTGCCTTTTCAAACCTCAAATCCTATTATTTATCAGGCGGATATTATGGAAAAAATACCACTTTCAGAATTATTACTTTTTCGGGTCATGAACGAACATATCAGGCGTGGGAAGGGGTTCCAAAAGATTCACTTGCCACCAACCGCACCTACAATCCGGCAGGTGAATATATCAATAAAACCGGGAGCATAACCTATTATAACAATCAAACAGATAACTACCGGCAGGCCCATTACCAGATGATCTTTTCCCAGGCGATTGTAAAGAACTGGAACATCAATGCAGCTATACATTACACAAAAGGCAAAGGGTATTATGAGAATTACAAACAGGGAGCATCATTTTCAGACTACGGATTAAACGATGTGATAATTGGGGATGATACCTTGACTGGCACTGACCTCATCAACCGCAAAATGATGGATAACGATTTCTGCGGAGTTACACTCTCAAGCAACATTTCCATCACTGACTTACTGAAAATAACTTTAGGAGGTTCATGGAATCGCTACTCTGGCCGTCATTTCGGAAAAGTTATCTGGGCTGAATATGCATCAAACGGCGACAATGACCGGAACTGGTATTCGAATACAGGTTTGAAGAAGGATTTCAACATTTATTTGAAATTAAACTACCAGATAATAAAAAAGCTAAGCCTGTTTGCCGACCTTCAATACCGTAATGTAAATTATAAGATGGAAGGAACGCTCGATGATTTGCGTACATTGGATCAGCAGCATGTTTTTAATTTTTTCAACCCAAAAGGCGGATTGTTTTTTGAGATCAACAAAAAAAATGACCTCTATTTTTCCTTTGGTGCGGCTAACCGTGAACCCAGCCGGAATAATTATAAGGATGCCGACCCCGGCAGGATGCCGGTACATGAAACCCTTTGGGATTATGAATTAGGGTACAAACTGAAACTTTCCAACTTTTCTGCCGGGGCAAACCTTTATTTTATGGATTACTATAATCAGCTTGTATTAACCGGCGAGATTAACAATGTCGGAGAGGCCATTATGGTGAATGTGCCACGAAGTTACCGCGCCGGTATTGAATTATCAACGGGAATCAGCCTTTTTCAAAAAAAATTGCAATGGTCTGTCAATGTCACATTCAGCAGTAATAAGATAAAAAATTTCAAGGAGTATATTGATATGTATGATGCAGAGTGGAATCCGCTCGGACAAGATACCATCTACCTTGGCGAAACAGATCTCTCTTTCTCCCCGAATGTGATCTTTGGAAGCGTTATAACTTATAACCCTGTACCTCAAATCACCCTCAGCCTTAATTCAAAATATATCGGGCCGCAATTTATTGACAATACCAGTACACCAAGCCGCTCGCTTCATGGTTATTTCGTTAATGGGGCAACGGCAGCATACGTTTTAAAGACTAAACTGTTTAAAGAGATCGGATTCAATGTGACCGTAAATAATTTGTTTAATCAGAAGTATGAATCCAATGCATGGGTTTACCCCTGTTATATCGGAGGCCAATACCAAGAGCTAAACGGCTATTTCCCGCAGGCATTAATAAATTTCCTTGTTGGTATATCGGTGAAGATTTAGATAATAAATGCAGGTTCACGAAGTTTAACGAAGAAAATATTTATCCTTTCGTGTTTTATCGTGACTCCCCCGTTGATTTTCGTTCAAGATTAATCTTGGGATTTTGCCAAAAAATTGGTAAAATTGCAGGTTATTCCAACAACAAATCTTTAAACCTTGTTTTATGAAAACTCCAATCATTAAGTCACTGGCAATGATTTGCATACTCCTCTTTGCCTTTGCAGCGTTCAGTCAGAATCCGGTTATTGACCTTACGACTCCTCTGGCTATTGATCCGAATGTTAAAATCGGTAAACTTGATAACGGTCTTGTTTACTATATCCGTCAGAATAAAAAACCTGAGAAACGGGTCGAACTGAGGTTGGTTGTGAATGCCGGATCAATTCTGGAAAATGATGATCAGCAAGGGCTGGCACATTTCGTGGAACACATGAACTTCAATGGAACCAGAACTTTTCCAAAAAATGAACTGATCGATTTTCTGCAGAAAACAGGTGTGCGTTTTGGAGCCGATATCAATGCCTATACAAGTTTTGACGAAACAGTATATATGATACAACTTCCAACGGATGATACTACTTTGGTAGAGAAAGGGTACAAGGTACTCGAGGATTGGGCACACTTTGCCTTGCTTGATGGTAAAGAAATTGATAAAGAGCGGGGCATAATTGTGGAAGAGTGGCGGCTCGGACTTGGCGCCCAGGACCGGATGATGAAGAAATTTTTTCCTGTGATCTTCAAAGATTCACGCTATGCAACCAGACTTCCCATTGGCAAAGTAGAAGTCATAAAGGATTTCAAGCATGAAACATTGCGCGATTTCTATCGCGACTGGTACCGTCCCGACCTTCAGGCGATTGTCGTTGTAGGTGATATCGACCCTGTTGAAGCCGAAACACAGATAAAAGCACACTTCTCAGGTTTGAAGAATCCACCCACTCCAAAAGAAAGGGTCAATTTTGATATTCCTGATAATACCGAACCTCTTATCGCAATTACAACTGATAAGGAAGCAACCGAAAATTTTGTCCTGATATTCTACAAACATCCTCTTACACCGGATAAGAACCTTGGAGATTTCCGCGAAAAAATTATGGCCGAATTGTTTACCGGAATGCTTAATAACAGGCTCAATGAAATTTCACAGAAACCTGAAGCCCCATTTATTTATGCCGGTTCTAATTATGGGCGGTTCCTTGCAAGAAATAAGGATTTTTACATGGTCAATGCAATGGCCAAGGAGAGCCAGATTGACAAAAGCCTCGTGTTGATACTTGCCGAAAATGAACGGGTAAAACGGTTTGGTTTTACACAAACAGAACTTGACCGTCAAAAGGAGGAGATGTTCAGCCAGAACGAAAAAGCTTCAAAAGAGTTTGACAAGACAGAATCGGCGGCATTTTCCAGCGAATATGTGAGCAACTACCTTTCAGGCGATGCCATTCCCGGAGCACAGAAAAGATTTAAATATCTTAAGAATTTATTGCCTGACATCAAAATTGAAGATATTAATGCCTTAGCCAAGCTATGGGTCACCGACAACAACATGGCCCTCGTAATCATGGCGCCTGAAAAAGAAAACGTCACAGTGCCCACAACCGATCAGGTTATCAGTATAATTAAGAAATCTAAAACAGATTCGTTGCAGCCTTATGTCGACAATTTCAGGGAGGAACCTCTGGTAAAAGGAACCGTGCAAACAGGAAAAATAACAGATCGTACGGTAAATGCAGATCTGGGCATTACCGAACTGAAATTATCCAATGGGATCAAAGTCGTGCTGAAGCCAACCAACTTCAAAAATGACGAGATCCTTATCTCAGCTTACAGCCCGGGCGGAAATTCACTGGTGCCCGACCAGGAGTTCATGTCTGCCAATTATGCATCGCAGGTGATCGATATGAGCGGGATTGGAAACTTTGATAATGTTGAACTTCAGAAGAAACTGAAAGGCAAGAATATCCAGATCAGCCCATACATTGATGATGTAAAAGAGGGATTCAATGGCAGTTCCACACCTAAAGACTTTGAAACAATGATGCAGTTGGTCTATCTTTATTTTAATCAGCCAAGGAAAGATACGACAGCCTTCAAAGCTTTTATGTCGCAGATGGAGAATCAGATGAAGTTCATGAAGAGCAGCCCCATCATGTCATTCTACGATACACTTTTTAAGGTGGTTTACCCCGGTTTCAAGCGGCTTGTGATCTTCCCGTCAGCAGCACAGCTTAATGAAGTAAAACTTGATGAAATATTCAAAATATATAAAGACCGGTTTGCTGATGCAAGCGATTTCACATTCTTCCTGGTCGGTAATTTTTCAATTGATTCTATTTCACCGGTGATTGAACAGTATTTTGGAAGCCTCCCGGCCCTTAACCGCAATGAATCATGGAAAGATACCTCTCCAAAGTTTGCAAATGGAGAAACAAACCTCACAGTATACAAAGGGACTGATCCTCAAAGTATGGTCGGGCTGGTCATGTCTGAAAAGATTGAATGGAATGAAAAAAATGTGCTTTGTCTCAATATGATAAAGGAAATCGTAAGCATTAAGCTGGTTGAGGTAATTCGTGAAAAAATGAGCGGCGTCTATTCGCCTCAGGTTCAGTTGAACCTGGATCAGTATCCACAGCCCAATTTTCTAATGATAGTAATGTTCGGTTGCTCCCCAAACACCACCGATAAACTCACGAAGGCTGTATTTGGAGAGATTAAAAAAATTATTAAAAACGGCCCTACAGATGTTGATCTGAAAAAAGCACAGGAAACACTGATCCGCGTAAGAGAAACCGATTTGGAAAAGAATGGGTTCTGGCTAAAAAAACTGGAATCGATTTATTTTAATCATGATTCGCCTCAATCAATATCCACATTTAATGAAAGGATTAATTCAATAACTATTGATGATTTGAAACAAGCTGCTGCCACATATTTCAAACCAAAGCATTATGTAAGGGTTGTGCTGATGCCTGAAAAAAAATAGATGGAGAAAACGGTCAACATAAGGAATAAACGGGCTTCACATGAGTACTTTCTCGTGCAGGAGATTACCGCAGGTATTTTGCTGACCGGCACTGAGATCAAATCAATCCGCGATGGCACCGCATCGATTGCAGATGCCTATTGCACTTTTACAGGAGAGGAGCTTTTTGTAAGGAATATGCATATTGCCGAGTATTCATTTGGGACTCATTACAACCATGAACCTAAACGTGACCGGAAGTTATTGCTTACCAAACGTGAATTGAAAAAGCTTGCTGTAAAAGTCAAGGAACGTGGATTTACCATCATCCCGGTCTTGCTTTATATCAATGAAAACGGACTGGCCAAGCTCACAATTGCCCTTGCGCGTGGAAAACATTCATATGATAAACGGGAAACACTAAAGCAGAAGGATATGCAGCGCGAGATGGACAGGCACTAACGAATATCAGATATTGAATGATGTTTACTGATTTTTAAACCATTAACGATTGAACAATGAAAAAACAAAATCTTATCTTGCTTTTTATCATATCCTTCGCACTGTATCATCCATCATCATTAACAGCACAGGAAAAACAAAAGCCTCCTCCAAAAGAGGTGAAAGTCAAATGGTACTCATTTGAAGATGCCTTTAAACTGAATAAAAAAAAACCGAAAAAAACTTTTATCGATGTTTACACCGAATGGTGCGGCTGGTGCAAGAAAATGG
>JBAXKG010000079.1:0-9938 GCA_037137455.1 Bacteroidota bacterium | reverse complement strand
CATCTTTATCAATCATATAAACCATTTCAGGTGAGGAATCTGCTAGCAGACGGTAGTTTTCCTCACTCTCACGTAACGCCTTTTCCACCTTTTTTTGTTCAGTGATATCACGGAAAATACCGTATGTTCCATTAAATTTTTCACCCTCGAAACTGGGAGTCGCAGTCACAAGAATATCTTTTTTACTTCCGTCTTTCAAAACTATTTCGAGTTCATAAATACTGCTTTCCCCTTTTATGCGTTTCTGTGTTTCGTTCTTAATTCTTTCAATATTCTTATTTAGCAGAAAGTCATTTAAACATATTCCCGTTAATTCTCCTTTTTCTATCCCGAAAATTTTTTCACCTGCTGGATTGGTAAAAGCAAATATTTCTTCTTCATTCACAAAACCAAAACCTTCACCCATATTTTCAATTACTGCGCGATATCTTTCCTCACTTTCCCGTAGGACAACCTCCGACTTTTTGCGATCGGTGATATCGAGAAAAGACCACAATCTCCCTTCGGGCTCACCACCGACGAACATTGGTTTTGAAATTCGTTCGAAGACACGCCCGTCTTTGAAATAAATTTGATCAAAGGTTTCCGATTCAGGTTTCCCATATAATTCCCTGATCTTAGAGATAAACTCCACGGGATCGGCAAGCTGACTTATTACAAAGTCCAGTAGTATGTTATCCTCACCTGCGGCGAGCAGATCATCCGGGATATTCCACATCTTCGCGAAAGTTGCATTAGTCTTGATCACTTTCCCCTGGGCACTTACAACAAGAATACCGTTGTGAATGGATTCTAAGGTGGCCTCCAGTAAAGAGTATGATCTCTTCAGCGTTTTTTCTATTTCTTTATGAACGCTTATATCGCGAACGATGGACTGAAGACATGCTTCTCCATTGATTGCGAGCTTATTTAAACTCACTTCCGCATCAAATGGAGTTCCATCAAGATGTTGATGCTCCCAATAAAAGAATTGCGGTTCCCCTGCTAAAGCAGCATGGATTTTTTCTTCTGCTTTTTCTGATGAAAGCCTTCCATCGGGTTGTGTCAAGGGTGAAAACGCTGCAGGAGAATGTCCGATGATGTCTTCCTTCGCGCATCCAAAAATTATTTCCGTCTTTGCATTACAACCCAGGAACACTTTATCATTCATAATGAGAATGGCATCATTTGCCGATTCAAACAAAGTTCTATACTTGGTTTCGCTTTGTTTATGTTCATTTTCTATTTCTTTCCTTTCGGTGATATCAATTGCGGTCAGGTGGTATTGATCTTTCTCCCCAGAATAAACTCCTGTAAGATTAACATTCCTTGGGGAACCTGCATTTGGCAAAATCGTTATCTCACATTCTGTTTTGGCTTTAATCTTCCGCAGATTCTCAAGAAAAAGATTGAACATGGGTCTGGTATCACTGGAAACAAAAACACCAAACGGACGGTTTATTAAATGTATTCGTTCTTTGCCCAGCATTTGTGATACACAGATGTTCAGCTCAATAATTACTCCTTCATTTGAAAGCGTAAAATAACCCGAGGGAGCAAAATCATATATTTCAGAATACTTATCCACGGCGGCTACTGCCTGCTGTTTTGACAGCCCGAGTTCTTCATTCTGCAGTTCAAGTTCTATCTGGTGCACCGCAAGATCGTGAATTAGTTTCCGGGTTTCAGCATCTAAGGAATTTAAGTGTTGCTGATTTAACGGGTTGACAGGTTTCTTTTTAAGTTGGTCTTCAGCTTTCTGGAGAAGGATATCGGAGTCGGATTTAAATGTGGGGTTTTTTAACATATTGTGTTTGGGCTATAACAAAAATCCATGTTTCTTTAGTTTTTCAAGTAACTCTCTCTTGCTTACAGGTTTTGAAAGGAAGTCGTCGCAACCGGCATCGAGGGCTTTTTGTTTATCACTGCTCAGAGCATACGCTGAAACTGCGATGATCGGAAGGTCGTTTCTGAATGATTTGATCTGGAGGGTTGCCTCCAGCCCGTCCATCCCCGGCATCTTCAAGTCCATAAACACGAGTGATATCTCTGGATGCAGATGGCACATCTCCACCGCCACATGTCCGTTGGGAGCCTTGAAAATACCCGAAGTAATTGGCTTGAGTATCATTTCCATGTAACGACCACTGCTGTGGTCATCCTCGGCAAGCAGAATTACAGGGCGGATCATCCCGGCATGCTTTATCGGGTGGGCGATGGGTTCATCCTTCACAATGTTTGCAGGTTCTATCGGCAGTGAAAAGAAAAATGCAGCGCCTTTACCTTTTTCCGATTCCAGACGGCCTTCACCACCCAGCAGCTGTAAAAATCCTTTGGCTATAGAAAGCCCAAGTCCGCTCCCCTGATGCTCCCGGTTTTCACTCGTATTCTCGTGTACAAAGGGTTCAAATATTTTCTCATGGGCTTCTGCATCAATACCAATACCCGTATCGATCACGAAAAATTCAACAGCCTGGGATTTAATGGAATATCCCAGGGTAACAGTTCCATGATCAGTGAATTTAATGGCATTGCTCATTAAACAGGAAATAATTTTACTCAGCAATTCCGGATCGGTGATCAAAGTTAAGTGTTCATGATCCTTTGGGATTACCAGCTTAAGTGCAATATTCTTGTCATCGCAATCACTCTGAAATTTGGTTTGTACTTCTTTTAGTACAGTATTTACATTGACTGCCTCTGGTTTCACTTGAACGTTTTCCGTTGCAATGAGAGAGATATTAATGTAATCAGTAATGGTATTTATAAGGCGGTCGCTCGAGACCTTCAAATGGCGGGTGAACTCTTGCTTCTCTTCAGAAGTGAGGTCAGGCTCGGCAAGCAGGTTGCCAAAACCCAGGATCCCATTGAGAGGAGTGCGGACTTCATGTGAAATATTCTGCAGAAATGCTGTTTTCAGACGGTTGCCTGATTCGGCTTTTACCAGGGCTTTTTTAAGCGACACTTCGGCCTCCCGGCGCTCAGTGATATCCCTGAAGAAACCGACAACGTATTGCCGGTCATTCATATCAAGGAAACAAGAAGAAATATCCGCATAGAAAGTTTCTCCGTTCTTTTTAAGACATTGAATATTTAGGGGAGGATTCTTCTCCCCGCGTGCATGTTTTTCAAACTCGGCAAGCGTATGCTGATATGTTTTTTCAGGATGAATCGCAGCAATATTCATCATTTTCAGTTCTTCTTCAGTATATCCAAGCAATCGACATTGCGCGGGATTTGCAAATACGATCATTTTGGTTTCCGGATCGGTGATGAGAATTCCATCGGGACTTCCCTGAAAAATGGAACGATACCTGTTTTCCGAATCATCCAGCTTTTCTTTTTCTGCTTGCCTGAGTTCAGTAATATCCCAGTTCGTGCCAATCATGTGTGTTGAATTACCTGCCACGTCTCGCTGAACTATCGCATTAGCCCTGATATTATGAACAGAACCATCGGGCCAGATGATCCGATACTCAACATCATACTCTTTATCACCGTGTATCGCCTTTTCTCCTTCTTCCGTGATACGTTCCAAATCATCAGGATGAATGAGCGCTTTCCAGGCATCATACTCACCTGCGAAATCCTTTCTGGTAATTCCATAAAGTTCAAGCATCTGGTTGTCCCAGGCAAAGATGCTGTTCACAATATCGTAGTCCCATACACCAATACCCCCGGCACGGGTGGCTAATTCCAACCGTTGAGATGCAAGGTTCAGCTCTTCCTCCATCTGCTTGCGCTCGGTGATGTCGCTGTGCGTTCCAATTACTCGTAATGGCTTCCCATCATTATTCCATTCAATTACTTTTCCGCGGTCAAGAATCCATTTGTAGGTTCCATCTTTACACAGAACACGATGCTCATTTTTATAGGAAGGGGTTTTGTGTTCAAAATGTCTATTCAAATCGTTATAACATTGTTTCGAGTCATCAGGATGTAAACGTTTGCTCCATTCATCCAATGCATTTCCAATTTCATCATCGTTATATCCAAGCATTTCTTTCCATCGGTGAGAAAAAAACACTTCATCTGTTTGAGCATTCCAATCCCACAAGCCATCATCTGCTCCTTCAATTGCGAACTGCCACCGTTGCTCACTCAGCCTGAGTGCCTCTTCCGCCTGCTTGCGATCGGTGATGTCAGTAATGAAACCATGCCAAAGTATTGATCCATCTTCTTCTAACTGCGGCAAAGCATTGCCATATAGTGAGCGGATTGTGCCATCGAAAAACTTTACCCGATACTCATATTGCCAGGGGGTAAGGTCTTTGGCCGATGCCTGAATGGAAGCGGCAACAGCGTCAAGGTCATCGGGATGAAGATTTGCAAATACCTTTGATGCATCTTCACGAACTTCATCCGGGCTTACCCGGTATATCTCCCGGATGGCCTCGCTGGCGTAAGGGAAACAGGAGCTTCCATCGGGGCGCAGTTGGTACTGGTATATGACACCGGGCACCATGCCGGCGATTTTTTGGAGCCGGTCTGATGCCTGCTGATGTAATTCAGCCAATGCTAACTTTTCGGCATTTGCAAGGTTTAGGGCTGCTTGAATGGCAATCTCACTGTTAGCAAAGATTAAATCTGCTGCATGTTTGTTTTTTTCCGCGGTTTGAAATGCGAGTTCCTTGTTGGTAAGAACTAATTCTGCCGCACGTTGTACTTTCTCTTCGTTTTGAATAACGAGTTCTTTATTTCTAATGATTAATTTTTGCTCTGTTGCCTTGAGCTTGGAAATATCATTGGATACACCAATGATACCAATGACCTGACCACTTGAATCCCGCATAGGCAGTTTGCTTGTGTCTACCCATTTTACCCGACCGTTGGATTGATGAATCGTTTCAACAATGTGCAATCTTTCTTTACCACTTTTAATGACTCCCCTATCGTCTTTAAGGTAATTAGTGGTTTCTGTTGATGTCCATGGCATTTCATGGTCAGTTTTTCCAACCATCTCAGTCGTGTTTTTTAATCCTACTGAGTTTGCAAAAGTCTGATTACATCCCAGATAACTCGATTTTCTGTCTTTCCAGAATACCAGTCCAGGGAAATTATCCAGGACCATTTGAAGCATATTTTCACTTTTCAGCAATAAATCCGCAGCTTTCTTGTGCTTGGTAATGTCTTCATGTATGAAAACAAATCTTTCAATAATGCCATCCTGATCTGTTAACGGAAAAAGAACCGCACGTATCCATACCGGTTTATCAGGCAACTCGGCAAAAGCATCATGCACATTATAATAAATATCGGGGAAATGTGCCACTTCGCCATTTTTGGCAAGAAGAATATATTCTCCAAATCCTTTATTCCGGAGATCGGCAAAAATTGAAAAGTCTGAAGGAGGAGCCTGGCCAAAAAGCAAGATGTGCGCAGAATTAACTTTAAGAGTAAAACCGTCCTTATCCATGACTTGAATCGACATCGGATTTTTTTCTATGAGGTCGCCTAATACTTTCTCTGACTGCTTGCGCTCAGTGATATCGGTTATTACGCTCATTATTCCAATTACCATTCCCTCCTTATCATTTATAGCATTTGTACGCTTATAAGCTGGAAAGACCCGGCCACTTTTAGTTATCATCTCTAATTCACCTGACCAGGATTTGCCATGCAAAATATTGTTAAAAATTTGTTTTGCTAAAGCCGGGTCTTTAACTCTGGACATTCTCCCTCCGGCTGCTTCCAGCTCTTCCGCAGTTTCGTATTCAAACAGATCGGATAGCGCTTTGTTCTGATAAACATGACGTCCTTGAGAATCAGAAATTCCAATGGCATCACTTGCAGCTTCTACTGCTTCATTTACTGTAAATAATTGCAATTCTGCTTTTTTTAAGTCAGTGATATCAACCGCAGTCAGAAAACATTTTTCCCCATTTTTATCGGTGATACCTGAAAGGTGAATATAAACCAACCGATTAACATCCGATGAAATGATAACCTCACATATTTCTGTTGTTTTACTGATAAATAACTTGTTGAGAAAAAAATTGAAGATTGGTTTTGACTTATCTGAAATAAAAATTCCAAACGGACGCTTTATTAAATGGGTTCTTTTTATGCCCAACATTTGAGATGCCTGCAGGTTTAATTCAATGATCTCGGCATCTCGTGAAAGTGTAAAATAGCCCGAAGGCGCGAAATCGTATAATTCGGTATATTTATCAACGGCAAGTTCTGCCCTTTCTTTTGCCAGGCCGAGTTCTTCGTTCCGTAATTCCAGCTCTATCTGGTGTACCTCAAGCTCGTAAATAAGTTTCCGGGTTTCGGTTTCAGAAAGCTGAGAACTTGTTTTCAAGGACTTGTTTTTAAGCAAGGTCTCTGCTTTTTGCCGTAGGATGTCGGCTTCCGATTTGCTTCCTTTTTTCATAAGATCGGTCATTAGGTGTTATTGACTGATTCGACCCGTAATGTCGCGGATAAAACACTGGATCACTTTAATATCAGCGGATAAATACACATTGCTGAGGAACTCGACATTGATCTTTTGGCCGTGGGCCGTCTCTAACGGCAGATTTTCATAACGTACGATTTCTTTTTGCTGTAATTCTGAGAATTTATCCTTATTCGCCACGATATCTTTGAGGAATCCTATTTCCCAGATTGCTTTTTCAAGGAATTGTTCTTTGGAGTAACCTAGCAGCTCAATCAAGTACGGATTCACATCTATAATTATTCCGGTTTCTGCATTGAGGATAAGGATACCGTCCTTGGCTGATTCAAAGAGACGGCGGTAGCGGGTTTCCGATACGACCATGGCCAGCCCGGCCTGCTTGGCAAAGGTTATATCGGTAAATGTAAGGACCAGTCCGTCGATGTAGTTGTCTAAGGTGCGGTAAGGCATGATCCTCACTTTAAACCACCTGTTGTCGCGTGTTGAAATTTCCTTTTCAACAGGAATCAGGGTTTTAAGAACCTGTCTTACATTGTTTTCGATTTCGGGGTATTCCAGATTGGTAACCTGGTCGGTGAACGGACGTCCGATATCGGTATTGCGCAACTTAATTATCAGGCTTACCTGATCGGTAAACCTGCGAATATTCAAATCTTTATCGAGGAAGAGGGTTGCGATCTCTGTACTGTCCAGAAGGTTTTTCATATCGCCGTTCGCACGCAAATAATCATTCACCTTACTTTGCAGTTCCGCATTTAATGTTTGAAGCTCTTCGTTCATGCTTTGCATCTCTTCCTGGGAAGTGGTCAGCTCCTCGTTGGTTGATTGCAGCTCTTCATTGGTCGATTTCAGTTCTTCCTGGGATGTTTGCATCTCTTCAACGATACCTTGCAGGTCTTCCTGGGTCTTCTGTAATTGAATCTCCAGTTCCTTCTGCCTGCCGGATGCCCTGCGTTTTCCTGTTTTAGAATCCTTGTCATTATGCTCATCCAAAAAAGGAAGATCCGTAAACATTATGATCACCATGACTCTGAGCGAATCAGGGGTTTCGATACGCTGAACCGTAACATCAGCAAAATGAGTTCCATTATCGCTACCTATAACAACATTGCGTATAACAACCGGGTCAAAGTTTTGCAATGCCTTGCGCAAGGCCACCGGTATCACTTCGCGTAATCCTGAACGCGCCATGCCAAAAATGTTCAAGGTTGCCTTGCCTGCAACCGGCTCCAGGTATTTCCCTATATGGCCGGTCATATACAGTATGTCGCCTGTACTGTTTATCAGTACACTGGCTGGGGCAAAATGATGAAGTAAAATCCGCTCGGTAAGAGCCTGGATGTTTTCAACAGGATTGGGTGGTGTTATAATATTAGGCGCTGCAACTTTTTTACTGTGAAAGGAGCTTGGGAAATCAAACAGATCTGATGCCTGGTAAGTTCCCGAACGTTTAAAGATTTTTAATTTAGCATCAATATTCTCAAACCCTTCTGTAAAGTTCCCAAGGCTTTCGGCAGTACCAAGCACCATGATTCCTCCGGGATTAAGACTGTAATTAAACAGGGCGATCACTTTTTTCTGCAATTCGGCTTCCATGTAAATAAGCATATTGCGGCAGGTCAGTATATCGAGCTTGGTAAAGGGAGGGTCTCTGATCACATTCTGATTAGCGAACACCACCATTTCACGAATGGCAGTACTGAGTCGAAAACCTTCAGGTTCAATAGTAAAAAACCTGCTTAACCTCTCAGACGATACATCTGCAGTAATATTTGAAGGGAATCTGCCCAGGCGTGCTTTCTCAATGGAATCATGGTCAAGATCGCTGGCAAATATCTGGAAGGTTAAGTTTTTTTGATTCCTTATTTTCTCCATAGCTTCTTTAAACACCATGGCCAGGGAATAGGCTTCTTCACCGGTGGAGCATCCCGGCACCCAGGCGCGAAACACATAGCCATGGGGCAATTCTTCAAGAATGGCAGGAAGTACCTTCAGTTTGAGCATTTCCCAAACGGCAGGATCCCTAAAAAAGCTGGTGACGCCGATAAGCATCTCTTTATACAGAATTTCGATCTCTTTGGGATTGGCCTGCAAGAAGTGCACGTAGTTGGCTACCTTGTCGATCTGGTGAACACCCATGCGCCTTTCGATGCGGCGGAACAAGGTGTTTTTCTTATACAGTGAAAAGTCATGGCCCGATTTTTCCCGAAGCAGGATGATGATCTTGTCGAGGTTGCTCTGGCTTTTACTGTCAATAGAGGGATCAGACTTAACAACCGGAATATACTTAAGGTAAGTCATCAGTTTAGAAGGCAACTCATGGGCAGGCGCCACAATATCGACAATTACAGCCTCGGTTGCACTCCGGGGCATGCCGTCAAATTTGGCTGTGCGGGGATCCTGCACCAGCACTATGCCGTTATGTTCCTTGATAGCTTTCAATCCCAGGCTGCCATCGGAACCCATGCCCGAAAGGATGACGCCGATACTTCTTTCCCCCATATCAATGGCCAGGGATCTGAAGAAAATATCGACCGGTAAACGTAGGCCCCGCGATTCAACCGGATCGAACAAATGCAAGGCGCCATTAAGTATAGTAAGGCTCTTGTTTGGAGGTATTACGTACACGCAATTCTGTTTTACTTTAAGGCTGTCGCTTGCCTGGAATACCTTCATGGGGGTGATTCGTTGCAAGAGTTCGGGCATTATACCAACGTGGTTTGGGTCGAGGTGTTGAATGACTACGAAAGCCAGGCCAAAGTCTTTGGGCATGTTACCGAAAAACTGCTCCAATGCTTCCAGCCCGCCTGCAGAGGCGCCGATACCCACGATGGGAAACTGGGTTGTATCCACTACTTTGGAAGTTACTTCTGCTGCTGGTTTTTTGGGTTTTGGTGTCCTGGCTTTCATGGATGTGAGGTTTGTATATTTCAAGGATTTTTTGGTAAGGAACGTCATGTAAAGATGGTTAAAAATCGGGCAATGAGAAACTGAAGATGGAGCCTTTTCCCTCTTCGCTCTCAACCAAAATTTTTCCGCCATGTTTCTCGATGAGCTCCTTGCAGATGATCAAGCCCAGTCCGCTGCCGGGCTCCCCTTCGGTGCCTTTGTGGTGGTTCTCGTTATCAAAGAGGAAAAGATTTTCTATTATATTTTGATTCATTCCGATGCCGGTATCCTGGATAGAAATCTCAACCAAACCGTCCGCATGGTCAGTTCTTCATTCTGCAATTCCAACTCCATCTGATGCACTTCAAGCTCGTGAACGAGTACCAGAGTGTCAGCTTCAGAAAGCATCGAGGTAGCTCTTAATTTTTTCTTTTTCAGCAGTTCTTCCGCCTTTCGGTGCAGGATTTCTGCATCAGATCTGGTATGAGTGCCCACACTAAACAGGTTTATAACTTTAGCAACGAATTGTAGGTTTCATCGTAAAGTGCCGGGATTACCCCGTCGGCTTCAAAGTCGGTCTCCCAGCGCTTCCCGTCGAGCAGATAGCGGTACTGGTATTCCCTTCCGCGCTGAAGTACGACTGTGCATGAAAACTTTCCGTTTTTAGTTT
>JBAXKG010000078.1:0-9951 GCA_037137455.1 Bacteroidota bacterium | reverse complement strand
AGCTCCGTAGGAGCTCCATTTTGGTAGCCGGGATGATTACGCATGATAATTCCGCTCCGTAGGTGCGGAAAATTAAATGACGAATTGATGAAAGGACAAGATCATGATTAAAAACCTGCCCGGCGAAAAACAAAATTTACGCAAAAGCCCGATTTGGTTCAGATTGATAAATCAATGCTGGAAAAGAACCTATCTGCTTGGGACAAAAATAAAACTTGAAAAAGATGACCTGATAAGATCTGCACGACAAATCACTGGTCTTACTGATCTCGGAAAAGATTTTAATGATGAACCGCTTGATCGTCTGCTGAAGGCGATAAATGAAGAGGCAAACCTGCATCCGGTCGGACGTTTTATTACCCGTGAACGTTTTACCAGCCTTTTGAGTATCCGATTGCGGGCTGAATATTTCTTTAATAAACATCCTCAGATCCTGGATCAGGAGATTTATCCCTTATGGATCATTGTAGGTTTGCAACGAACCGGCACCACCAAACTACAACGACTTTTGTCAGCCGATCTCAATCATAGGGTAATTCCAAGCTGGGAGATAATAAACCCAATCCCGATCGACCTGAAGTTATATGATTTAAAAAAGAATGAAAAAGTTACCGAACCACAGAGTAACAAGGTCTCAGCGTCGCCTGGACAAAATCATACCTACCCTGATCCAGGGGATAAACGTATCTCCATTGCAAAAACATCGGTAAAAGCTGTAAAACTCATGTCGCCGGGATTCTTTGCAGTCCATCCGATTGATTCAATGCAACCGGAAGAAGATATTCTCATGTTGGATGTAAGCTTCCTCAGTACTACACCTGAAGCCATGATGCATCTGCCATCATATTCAAACTGGCTTGAGCAAACTGATCAATCGGAAGCATATGCATATGCTGCAAAATTGCTAAAGTTTCTTCAATGGATCCGACCGGCTAAGCGATGGGTATTGAAAACTCCGCATCATCTCGAATTTCCCGACCTGATCGAAAAACATTTCGGAGATGTTCATTTTTTGTGGCCGCACAGGAGGCTATATGAATCTGTTCCTTCGTTCCTGAGTATGGTTACCTATAACCGGATGATCTTTAGCGATCATGTTGATGAAAAGGAGGTTGCAATTCACTGGGTACGCAAAACCGGCTTCATGCTTGATAAAGCGCTTGATTATCGGCTGAAAGGCAACAATGATAAGAAGTTCACCGATATCTATTATAAAGACCTGGTCAATAATTCTATAGGAGAACTTTCAAAAATTTACCAACTGAACGGAGGTCTTACCCCTGAGCTCATCAAAAGTTTTAATCAACATGAACTGCATAACCCGCGCCATAAGCATGGAGAGCACAGGTATTCGCTGGCTGATTTTGGTTTGACAGAAGCGGATATTGACAGACACACATCACGTTATCAGCAGTTTATTTCACAACTTTATGACAGAAATAAAGAATAAAAAATACAATGATCCTGTCACGGCAACCCTCACCGGTATCCGCGACCTTTTTCGCAAACAGATTCCCGCAGGCGAGTTGAAATATTCAGATCGCCTGGATGGAAAAACTGTTCTGGTTGATGGCGCCAGTTCCGGCCTGGGATTCGCTGTTGCCATTAACCTTGCCAGGCGCGGTGCAAAAGTGATAATGGCCTGCCGGAGTGGAATTCCGGGTAAAGGGGAGAAGGCCAAAAAGCGTTCGGGGAACCAGGATATTCATATGCTTCATGTTGACTTCTCATATATCAGCAGCATCAGGAAACTTGTAACAGAAATCAAAGAAAAATTTGCGCCTTTGGATATCCTCATATGCAATGCCGGCATCGTTCCCAAACAAAGTCGAAAAACCAGGCAGGGACTGGAAGAAATGTTCATGGTAAACTATTTTTCAAAATTTATTTTCATCAATTTGTTGTTGGAAAAACATTGTTTTATCGGTGATGGATCATTGTCATCGGATTCGAAATCCGAAATCCCCCGGCTCATTTTCATCGCCTCTGAAAGTCATCGAAATCCCGATAAATTTCAGTGGGATGAATTTGGAAAATATAGAGATTACAATATCAGTAAAACAATTGAACTATACGGTTATTATAAATTATTGCTTACCACTTTTTCAGTCGAACTTTCACGGCGTCTGAATCCAAATGGAGAGACCCGATACTCGGTTTTCACACTTTGTCCGGGGCCTGTCAATTCAAATATTGCTCGGGAAGCCCCGAAAATATTTATTCCCCTACTGAAACTTGTCTTTGGAATCTTTTTCAAATCACCCGCCAAAGCAGCTATCCCGGTTGTTTATCTTGCAGCATCGTGCGATATCGCGGGAAAGCCATTTGATTATCTATTCATGATGAGCCCGAAAGAGGTTGACGAAAAAGCTTCAGATCCCGGGAACGGGAAACGGCTGTGGCAATTGTCTGAAGAGTTACTGGAAAATTTACAGGCTGTATAAAAGCTGAATTTCTTCCTTCCAGAGAGTATCATCCGGTGTTTCGAGGATCAATGGAATATCATCGAACCTTGAATCGTGCATCAGTCGCTTGAAAACTTCCAGGCCCAATGTGCCTTTCCCTAAGTTATCATGACGGTCGACCCGGCTGCCCAACCCTTTTTTCGAATCGTTAAGGTGCATTCCCTTCAAATATTGAAACCCAATTATCTCAGCAAATTTCCTGAACGTTTCGGCAAATACTGCATCCGAGGTGAGGTCATATCCGGCGGCAAACGAGTGGCAGGTGTCGATACACACACCTACACGGCTTTTATCTTCAACATGATCAATAATAAAACTGATTTGCTCAAATTTAAATCCCATGTTGGTACCCTGTCCTGCTGTATTCTCGATAACAGCTATAACGCCTCGGGTTTTATCAAGAGTGATGTTAATAGATTCGGCGATGCGTTTCAGGCACTCTTCATCGCTGATCTTTCCCAACGATCCGCCTGGATGAAAATTAAGCCGGTCGAGGCCGAGTTGTTCGCAGCGTTTCATCTCATCAAGAAAAGCCTCACGCGATTTGTCAAGTCCCTCCTGCTCAGGATGGCCCAGATTGATCAGGTAGCTGTCGTGAGGCAGTATATATTGAGGTTTGAATCCGTATTTCTCACAATTCTCTTTGAATTGCCTGATACTGTTTTTGCTAAGTGGCGATGATTTCCATTGACGTTGATTCCTCGTAAAAAGTGCAAATGCCCTGGCCCCGAGTTCATGGGCATTGACAGGCGCGTTTTCCACGCCTCCTGATGCGCTTACATGTGCCCCTATATATTTCATAATTGAATATTTTTCATTAATTGCATGTAAAGATATTTATTTTTGGGTTGAAAAAAATATTGGCTTGTCAATGAAATTGTTAACTCACTTTTATCTGAAATTTAACATATAATTGGAATAATCCATCAAAAAATCAGTATTTTTGTAAAAAACAAACCATGAAAAAAATAATTTTCTCCTCCGTATTTTTGGTAATGTCGATGAGTTTGTTGGCGCAAAACTCATTGTCATATAAAAGCAATGCTTTATTAACCGGCGATGTAAATGTATATCGCGAAATACAATTTGTTGATCAGGGAAATGCAGGGGCAAATCAGATCTGGGATTTCTCAAAAATTCAGTTTACAGGAAAAAGCCCTGTCAGCAACATCCAGTCAGTTGCATCTAAAAACCTTAACGGGGTTGGTGAGTATAATTTACTTCTTAACGATGGCGGATATGAATATTTTTTCAATTTCAACGAGAATGGATTTGAGGAGAAAGGCTTTATTAACAATGAAAAAGAACTCACACTTATTTATTCCGATCCGATCGTTAAAATGAAATATCCGTTTTCATTCGGTGAGCAGTTTAGCGATACATACACGGGCGTTGCCTATTATAAGGAACTCACCAGAATTGATGTCAGTGGCGACTATACTGTTGCCGCGGATGCTTTTGGCACTTTGATATTTCCCGATCGCGTAATTAAAAATGCTCTACGTTTGAAAATCACCAGAAACGGATCAGACCAGTACATGTGTGGTTCGTCACAATCAAATTCGACGAGATATTTATGGTATGCTCCCGGAATGAGGTACCCGGTAATTAATATTGGTGTTATGGAATATCAGTCGAGCGGTGATGTCCCCAAGGTAACCAAAACAGCCTATGTAAATCTGGATCAGCGTTATGAAAGTAATACAGTTACAGGCTCAGAGGAACCGCAAAACAAGGTTGATAAATCGGATGTATCTGTTATTTTGTTTCCAAATCCATTCGGTGAAAAACTTACTTATAATTATTTTCTGAGAAAACAACTTCCCGTTTCTATTGAATTGTTTGATATGACGGGCAATAGCAGGTTTCAAATTATTAAAACCGAGATGCAGTCTGAAGGTTTGCAAACAGGCGAACTGGACGGAGTGGGGAGGGGGTTGACACCTGGCATCTATTATATCCGCTTTACATTCGACAAAATGGTTGTTATCAGCAAGATTGTAAAAATTTAATTCCTACCTGGCTATTTTTGGAATAAATTTTCAGTAGTTATTATCTCCACAATGTACCATCACCCTGACATTGGAATGAAGGTTCCCGAAAATCCCGGTTTTAAATTTTATTTGGGGCTAAGTATTTTCGTGGCCTCATTTTTCATGCTGCCAATTGGTTTGATCCTGAAAGGATTTGCGACGACGCATTTTATGAAGGGGCTTGTTCTGGGACTTTTCTGGATCAGCGCCCCAATTATGAAGATTACGAGTATCGCAGTCCTTGGGAAACCCTCTTATTTATGGATCAACTACCAGATCCGTTGCTTCTTTCACCGGGTTGCCATGCCTCACAAGGTAAGCCTTGCGAGGTATAACTTCGGACTGGTATTATTTGTACTGCCATTCCTTCCCAATTATTTGATCTCTTTTATGCCTCACCTTTTGCCTGATTCACAGTTATTGCGTTACTTCATTGTCATTCTGGCCGATGCAATATTCCTTGCCAGCCTGTTTGTACTTGGCGGCGATTTTTGGGATAAACTTCGTGCATTGTTCATTTTTACGGCCAAAGCCCGGTTTGAAGATGAGAATGGTCAGACCTTAGCAAATTAAACCTTTCATCAGGAATAAATAACTGTTATTTTTCTAAGGAATATTGTAACTATATTTGCTGTAGTAAAAATTTTGAACTCACGATTTCTTAATAAAGTAAGGATTTATGAACGAGAATTACACCGTTTCCAGATATATCCTGCAGCGCTTGCAGGAGATAGGCATAAAACATCTTTTCGGGGTTCCCGGCGATTATAACCTTGATTTCCTCGACAATGTTGTTGACAGTCCAATCAGGTGGGTTGGTAACTGCAACGAGTTGAATGCCGGTTACGCGGCCGATGGATATGCCCGCCTGAATGGCGTGGGAGCTGCATTGGTAACATATGGCGTTGGTGGACTGAGTATTGTAAATGCTGTTGCTGGCGCATTCGCAGAGCATGTATCTGTGATCATCATCAATGGGGCGCCGCCTGCCCGCCGCAGGGAGGCCGGCGCCATGGTACATCACCTTGTTGCCAACTATTACCTGCAGCTTGACATATTCAAAAAAATTACCACTGATGCAGCTCTGTTGGCTGACCCCACTACTGCACCTGATGAAATAGACCGTGTGATCAGGAATTGCATGACTCATAAGCTACCTGCTTATCTTGAACTTCCTGCCGATATAACGAATGCCCCATGTCGCGCGCCCGGAGAGCCTCTGACTTTCATCTCGTTGACATCAAACCCCGATAGCTTGTCAGAGTCTGTCAGAGAAGCGGCGGAGTTACTCAACAAGGCAAACAACCCAATACTTCTTGCAGGCATTGAACTACTCCGTTTCGGGCTCGGCAAGGAGGCGCTGCAACTTATTGAAACCACAGAGGTTCCTTTTGCAACCATGCTCAGCAGTAAATCGGTATTGCCGGAACTTCATCCACAGTTTACCGGCATTTACCAGGGAGGCTGGAGCAAGGAAAAGGTACGACACCAGGTTGAAGATTCCGACTGCTTGCTGTCGCTCGGGGCCTGGATGACCGACCTCGATACTGGCTTGTTCAGCATAAACCTCGACAACAAACGAATGATTACTGTCGGCGGTGGGCAGGTCCGTATAGGCAGCCATTTTTATCACCAGGTACAACTCGGAGATTTCATCCGCGAACTGACCAAGGTGGTTGAGCCTCGCTCGTATCTGACTTCGCACCCTGCCGAATCGTATCGTCCAAAGCAACCCTTTATACCGGAACCATCGCGTGACCTTACAGCGATACGCCTTTATGAAGGCCTGAACTATTTTCTTAATGACCACATGATCCTTCTTTCGGAACCCGGTGATGCCTTTTGTGCGACCCCGGAATTCCATATCGAAGAGGCAGAGAATTTCATCGTGCAGGCCTACTATTGCTCAATTGGGTTTTGCACACCGGCAGCCCTGGGTGTGGCTCTGGCGCGTCCCTCGAAACGGCCTGTGGTACTATCGGGCGATGGAGCCTTTCAAATGACCGCGCAGGAGGTTTCCACCCTTATCAGGGAGCGATGCCCTGCTGTTATCGTGATTGTAAACAACGATGGCTATCTGATCGAACGACGCCTCCACAAGGATGGGCCTTATAACGACATTCAAATGTGGCGATATTCTGAAATTCCAGGGGTGTTCGGTGATGACACCTTTGTTATAGGCATTAAGGTAACCAACGAGGAAGAGTTGGGTCAAGCCTTGAAAATTGCTGGCATGGAGAGAAACAAACTGGTGCTTATTGAAGCTTGCATTAAGGGCCGCGACTGCTCGACCGGTCTCGAACGTCTCGGGAATGCCTTCAGGCAGTCACAGCAGAAATAATTTCGGAAATCAATATTCGGATTTGACCCAGTTATATGCCATATCAAGGGATTCAAATATTCTGCATTCCGAAGCCGTTCCTTCAAATTCCTTGAAATAGGTCTTCACAATCGGAATAAACTTTTCATCTTTTGTTACTACTGCCATCCGCATTTTTTTGCGGTTCCATCGTGAAGCTGTCTTATCCAGGGCCCCTATAACCTTTGCATCCCTTGGGGTTATTTGGATATTTGTCGCCTCGGTATAATCCGAGATCTGATATGCGATGGTTTCAAACCTTTTATCGCCATACATCATGTCATTTCCTGCCTTGACTTCCTCATCGGTAACGGTACCCGAATGAAAGGCCAGGATTCCCATCTCCTCCCAAATAATTTTACAAGGCATTTTTTCAGAGTTTAATTATTGACAAATTTGTTTGAACATCTCAAAAAGATTTTTATTTCTGTGCTTTTGCCGGTAGGGTAAAGAAAAATGTACTTCCCTTTCCCTCTTCGCTCTCTGCCCATAAATTTCCTCCATGTTTTTCGATGAGATCTTTGCAGATTATTAATCCCAATCCTGTGCTGGGCTCATTTTCAGTTCCATTTCTGGTGGTTTGTATATCCAGACGAAATAAATTATCGACCATTGCCCGATTCATTCCAATGCCAGTATCACTGATTGAAATTTCAACTGAATTATCATGGATTGGCTTAGCATTAATCACCACTTTCCCGCCTTTAGGAGTAAACTTTAAGGCATTCGTAGCCAGGTTTCGTATTATGCCACCAAACATGTTTATATCTGCAAAAACCACCAGGTCATCAGGGATATTCATGGTGATTTCAATTTCCTTTTTATGAGCCGATTCAGCAAGTACTTCTATACTCTCGGAAATTTTCGGCAATAACAAAAATGACACAGGGTCAAAAACGGTTTTGCCCCTTTGTATAAGCGACCATTCCAAAAGGTTTTCAAGCAAGCTGTAAAGATTGGTCGCTGATTTTCTCATCCTTAAAACAATTTCATGAATCTCTTCAAGCCCCATCGCTGGCATTTCTTCGGCCATTATTTGTGTTAAGCCCAGAAGACTGTTAAACGGGCTGCGCAGGTCATGGGCAATAATGGAAAAGAATTTATCTTTTTCTGCGATCGCATTGTTAAGTTGTTCGTTTTTAAGTTTGAGTTCATCCTCCGACCGCTTTCGCTCGGTGATGTCGGTTGCAATACCAACGAGTGCAATTGGCTCGCCGTTTTCATCACGAATTACAGATGATGAAATGTATATTGGGAATTCACTGCCATCCTTACTTGTATTCAGAAGCTCGCCCTGCCATCCCCCACGCAGCGTTGCGGGAAGAATATCTTGTACTACGGCAGGGGGATTGTTCGGTGAACGAACCATGTTAATTGAGTTTCCCAATAGTTCATGTTCTTCATATTTATATGTTTTCAGAAAGGCCCTGTTGATATAAATAATCTTATCATTCATATCAGTTATGCTGATGCATTCACTGATGCTTCGTGTAGTATGCGCAAGCATTGACATTAATTTCTCTGTCTTTCGGCGGTCACTGATATCCCGCATTATTCCTTCATGAAAAAGGATGTTCCCGTTTTCATCGAGATCATACCATCCATGATCTTCGACCCAAATCTCAGAACCATCCTTCTTTTTCAGGCGATAAATCCCCATTTCCACCATCTTTTCCTGTAATACCAAACTTTCGCGGTCGGTGGGTTCGAAATATAATTGCGTCTTTATATCAATTGACTTCAGATCCTCTTTGCTTTCATAGCCCAGCATCTTTACCATGGCAGGGTTAACATCGAGAAATTTTCCATCATGGGTGCTTTTATATACACCATCGGGCATCCTTTCCACCAAAGTACGATGAATTGCCTCGCTTTCCTTTAACGCTTCCTCTGCCTGCTTTCGTTGTGTGATATCACGGAAGATACCAAAAGTTCCAATAAATTTCTTATCATCGAAATTGGGCGTTGCAGTAACCAGAATATATTTTTTACTTCCATCTTTCAAAAGTATTTCGAGTTCATAAGTGCTGCTTTCTCCTCTACTGCGTTTCGAAGTTTCATTTTTTATTGTTTCCAGATTTTTTTCGCTAAGAAAATTGCTTAAACACAATCCGGTTAATTCTCCTTTGTTTACCCCAAAAATTTTTTCCGCTGAAGAATTGACCACAACAAATTTTTCTTCAATATCTAAAAAACCAAAACCCTCGCCCATATTTTCAATTATGGTGCGATATTTCTCCTCGCTTTTTCGCAACGCCTCTTCTGAAATTTTTCGCTCAGTAATGTCGTGCAACACAATAACAGCGCCCAAAAGGTTGTGCCCGGCATCAAAAAACGGACCGCCGGAGGCTAAAATGTGACGGGGGGGCTGTCCTTTTGCAACGATCGTCATCCCTGCGTTGCTTACGGTTTCACCTCGAATCGCACGAACCAGAGGGATCTTTTCAGTGGGCAACGGGGTAATCCCATCGGGCCCATAAAGATCATAGTGATTGCCCCATTCATCGGGTGGCAGGGCAAGGGCATCGATGCCGTGCCATTCGCGAGCGACCCGGTTGAACGATACCAGGATCCCATTGGCATCGCAGGCAACCACGCCATCGGCAATGTTATCAAGTAATGTACTTGTAAAATCCTGTTTCCGGCGAAAGGATTCCTCTACCTCTTTGCCATGGGAATTTTTCATAATTTCATCCTGTTTTGGATTTTGTTACAATCTCGATACAGTAATTTTCCCTTTTGCTTCGGGTAAAATCAGTTTGTGGAATTACCGATTTTGGTCGGGTATTTGAAATAATAAAACATTCTGTTCCTTGACTTTTCATTTTGTATTTCATATCTTTACACAATAGATATAATCAAAGATGCATCATTACCCAATTGCAGTTTATATTCGAAACATTTCCCTTTTGTTGATAATTGTTGCTGTAATTTTTGCAAACTGTAAAAAAGACAATGGCAATAATAATAATAATAATAACAACAATAACAATAATAATCAAAACGGTATCGTAATTAAAGGAAAAATTCCCGGGCATATGAAGGCCGGGGATTCGCTTTCGCTTTCGGATGCAAAAAAAGTATTGGTTTTCAG
>JBAXKG010000077.1:0-10023 GCA_037137455.1 Bacteroidota bacterium | reverse complement strand
AGTGATCGCTTAGTCTTTTCTTCCTCTTGAAAATTTGCTTCTTCCATAAAATCCAAATAAATAAAAGTTAACCACCCCAGATTCGACTACAAACTTAATACAATTTAAAAAACGCGAAGTCCGGTTCCACATAAATTGATAATTTCACAGTTTTAAAACTAAATATTATGAGCACAATCTTACTTGAAGGAATGGAGTTCTTTGCATTTCATGGATGTTTCAAAGAAGAACAGATAATTGGTACAAAGTTTATTGTCGACCTTTATATTGATGTCGAAACAACAATGGCCGAAAATTCAGATCATCTTAAAGATACAGTTGATTATGTTGGAGTTTACCGTTGTGTGAAAACCGAAATGGGAAAGAAATCCCATTTATTGGAACACGTGGCAGGGCGTATTGTGGAGTCAGTTAAAAATGAATTCCCAACAATAAATGCAATTGACCTTAAGCTTGCCAAAATCAATCCTCCTTTGGGTGGAAAAATGCTTCAGGTGAGCTTTAAAACCCATTGGAAGAAATGAGTTGGTGATAATTTCAATATTTTTTGTAATTTTGCCCACCAATTTGCCATGGTTTCGTGGCCGAGTGGCTAGGCAGCGGTCTGCAAAACCGTGTACAGCGGTTCGACTCCGCTCGAAACCTCTCAAACCCGTTTCTTCCCAGAACGGGTTTTTTCATTTTGATCTTGAATTCAGGGTATATTCACTAATAAGGACGAGCATTAAGGTAAAAGCGCTGCTTAGCAGAACGCGGACGAAGGTTGCGAAAAATTCATTTAACCGGAAAATTTCAAGATAAAAGAGAAAAACATGGTGAACAAGGATGAGGCTAATAGAATAATAAAGAAACCATTTCAATCCCTGATTCCTTAGTGAGGGAGTGTCGCCGATGAGGGATTCGGGACCGGAAGAGATTGCTGAAATAACAAAAGGCCGGGCAAATGCCATTAATACGCATGCGGCAGCATTCAGCCCGATGGTATTGGTAAAAATATCAATCCCAATTCCCAGAATAAATGAGAGGATCAACAAAATCCAGCGGGGTGTGGAAAATGGCAGCAAAAGAATGAAATAGACATAGAAATAGGGGTTTATATATCCCCCTAGGTTAATATGATTCAGGATCAAACCCTGAAAAAAAATCAGGAAGAAAAAACGCAAAATGTTAAAAAAAACTGTTCTTGAGGTCACTGTTATTTGTTTTTCTTCCTTTAATATTGATTATTGCGATTTAAAGGATGCTTTCAGCTCTTCTTTTTCCTTTCGCATCATATCCACAACAACTTCGACGTATCCCAGGCTATTAAAATCGGTTGAAAAAAGGATTTCTGCATTGTTGAAATTTTCATCCTGAGCATTTGTGAATTCAGTGATTGTGCCTATTAGCAATCCCTCGGGAAATATGTCGGAGTTGCCGCTGGTTATGATCGTGTCTCCCTTGATAATTAGGACATGTTTCGGTATTTCCTTTACCTGGCCCTTTCGATAACTGCCGCCGCTCCATTCTACATTTACCAGCTGGTTGTTCTTTTTAAACTTCCCGGAAATACGGCTGTCCTTATTCAACATAGACATGGCCCAACTAAAATGAGGGGAGACGCTCACTACCTGGCCAACGATTTTATTACCGATAATAACTCCCATATGATTTTCTATTCCGAGCAAAGATCCTTTATTGATCATCAGGAAGTTGTTCCGCTTGTTTGTAGAATTGCTTATTACCCTAGCGCTGATGTATTTATATTCGAGTTTTACGATAGAATCCTTTTTTAAAAAAACGTTAATGTCTGTCATATAAAAGGCCTCGGGTATCCGCGAGTGCAATTTGGCCATCTCCTCAATAAGAACCCTGTTTGTTTTCCGAAGGGAAAAATACTCAGAGATCCCGCTGAAAATGCGGTTCACGGAACCCGAAACGGTATTTGAAAAAGAGTAAAGTGAACTTCCTTGGAATTCGTTATAGTTAAAAACCAGAACCAATGAAAATGTCTCCAGGATAAGGAAAAGAAAATAGAAATAGTGTTCCCTTAAAAATAGAAAAAGATTTCGCATGGCGCCTCTTACTTGATGAGGAACGTAAACTTATCAAAATTTTTCAACGCAATGCCTGTTCCCCGGGCAACAGCACGCAACGGATCTTCGGCAACATGAACTTTCAGCTTGGTTTTCAGGTGTAGCCGTTTGTCAAGGCCCCTGAGTAAAGCGCCGCCCCCAGTAAGGTATATGCCTGTTTCAAAAATATCAGAGGCCAGTTCTGGTGGTGTCATTTCCAGGGCATTCAGGACTGCGGCTTCGATTTTTGCAACAGATTTATCGAGACAGTGTGCAATTTCAGTATGGTTTACAATTACCTCTTTGGGGATACCTGTAAGCAAATCACGACCATGAACAGCATAATCGGGGGGAGGGTTGTCAATATCGGCGAGAGCAGCGCCAACTTCGATTTTAATCCGCTCTGAAGTGCGTTCTCCAACATTTATATTGTGTTGTTTCCTCATATATTCTTCGATATCTGCATTAAATTCATCTCCTGCAATGCGGATAGATTTGCTATTGACAATACCACCAAGGGCAATTACAGCAATTTCGCTTGTACCACCACCGATGTCAATAACCATATTGCCAATTGGTTCAAGCACATCGATTCCAATCCCAATGGCGGCAGCCATAGGTTCGTGTATAAGGCGAACCTCTTTTGCACCCGCCTGCTCAGCTGATTCTTTTACTGCCCGTTCTTCAACTTCAGTAATCCCGGAAGGTATGCAAATAACCATTTTCAACGCGGGAGGAAACCATGATTTACGAAGATCTATCATTTTGATCATGGCTCGTATCATGTGTTCTGTAGCCTGAAAATCAGCAATAACACCACCTCTGAGTGGGCGAATGGTCTTGATGTTTTCATGTGTCTTCCCATGCATCATCTGGGCTTTTTTCCCAACTGCTATAATTTTTCCAGAACTTCGTTCAATTGCAACAATAGACGGTTCGTCAACTACAACTTTATCATTATAAATGATGACTGTATTGGCGGTACCCAGGTCAATTGCTATTTCTTTTGTAAACAACCCCATGTAATCAGATTTTAATGTTTAAAATGTCGTATCCCGGTAAAGACCATTGATATATCGTTTTTGTTGCAGTAATTCACAGAATCTGCATCCCTGACAGACCCACCTGGTTGTATTATTGCCTTAATTCCAGCCCCGTGTGCAATCTCTACAGTATCGACAAACGGGAAAAAAGCATCCGATGCCATAACTGCTCCATCGGTGCTGAACCCAAAAGCATGCGCTTTAATTATAGCCTGTTTTAGTGCGTCTACCCGTGAAGTCTGCCCCATACCGCAACCAATAAGCTGGTACTTCTTAACCAGAACAATTGTGTTGGATTTCAAATGTTTAACAATTTTATTGCCAAAAACCAATGCATCAGATTCCTCATCCGATGGTCTTCTGTTAGTAACAAACTGAAAATCAGTTATTTTTTCCGACCGAAGATCCTTCTCCTGTTCAAGCACCCCATTCAGTATGGACTTGAATTGTCGTTTTGAGAACGCAAACGAATTTTTTTGTAAAATTATTCTATTTTTCTTTGATTTTAAGTGTTCAAGGGCATCATTTTCATATCTATTGGCAATTATTATTTCAAAAAACAGCTTGTTCATCTCTTCTGCCATATCTATTTCAACGGCTCCGTTAACAATAATAATTCCGCCAAACGCAGAAACAGGGTCGCATGCAAGTGCATCAAGATAGGCATCTTTTAATGAGTAACGACTGGCTATGCCACATGGATTTGTGTGTTTGATTATTGCTACAGTTGGTTCAGTAAATTCACCTATCAGGTTGATGGCTGCATCCACGTCAACAAGGTTATTATATGATAACGACTTACCGTGCAATTGTGTAAAAACCTCTTCCAGGCTCCCGTAAAAGGTGCCTTTCTGATGTGGGTTTTCACCATAGCGCATAGGATAATACACAGGAATGCTTTGTTTAAACGCTTGAATATTTTCGCGCCTGTTTAAATAATCAAAAATTTTCGTATCGTAATGCGAAGAAACGTTAAATGCCATAGTGGCAAACAGGCGACGGTCGCTTAAGCTTGTATAACCATTATTCTTTTCCAGTATTTCTAACAATAGTGAATAAGAGCTTGAAGAAGGAACAACAACAACATGGGCATAATTTTTGGCAGCAGCGCGAATCAGAGAGATGCCCCCGATATCGATTTTCTCGATGATCTCCTCCTCGTCTTTTGTGACGTAAACTGTATTCTCAAACGGGTAGAGATCTACTATTACCAAGTCGACCGAGGGAATTTCGTATTTTTCAACATCTCCGACATCCGTAAGCTGGTCACGGCGCCAAAGTATGCCACCAAACACCTTGGGATGCAAGGTTTTAACGCGCCCCCCCAGGATAGATGGGTAAGAAGTAATTGACTCAATGGAAACGGCATTAATTCCCTTATTCATCAGGAACTCATATGTTCCCCCTGTGGATATTATTTGAATCCCGTATGATTCAATTTTTCGGGCAAGATCTTCTATTCCATCTTTTGAATAAACAGAAATAAGGGCGGATTTTACTTTTATCTGATCAGTCATATGCCTTCCTTTTGTAACAAAAAATAAATACCAGCGTCTAACTCCGGCTTTTATGGAAGCGTTGCAATGTTACCAAAAAATACCGGATCAAACAACGGATTCTTCTTCATTCGGGATTAAATATTACTTTTACTGTTCATATAATGTGAAACTAATTCGTCCATGATTCTGATATTACGACTGATTCGCGAAAGCTATATATTTGCTTTTCAAGCCATTATAGTAAATAAAGTTCGCACTGTCCTTTCCCTCCTGGGAATTACAATAGGGATTTTTTGTGTTATTTCGGTTTTTACAGTTTTTGATTCAATGGAAAACGCTATCCGAAAAAGCATTGCTTCGCTAGGGAGCAACGTTCTTTATATTCAGAAATGGCCCTGGTCAATGGGTAGTGATTATCCCTGGTGGAAATACTGGCAAAGGCCAGAGACATCGCTTGACGATATGCGCGAAATTGAAAAACGTAGTAATCTTGCCGAGTCTGTTGCTTTTATGGTGCAGGTGAACAAAACTCTGAAATATCAGAACAACTATATTGAAAATATAGGGGTGATGGGTGTTTCACAAGATTTCGACAAAGTTTGGAAATTTGAACTGGCCGAAGGGCGATATTTTTCACTGACCGAATCGGCAAGTGGAAAAAATATTGCTATTATTGGAGCTGATATAGCCTCAGATCTTTTTCGTGATGGAGATCCTATTGGCAAAAAAATTAAGATTTTTGGCCGTAACATTGAGGTCGTGGGGGTGATCACAAAAGAGGGAGAGGATTTCTTTGGAAATTCAAATGATAAGGTCGTTTATCTACCTGTCAATTTTTTTAAATCACTCGTTGACTTAAGAGACATGGACGCAACGATCGTTGTAAAAGCTAAGCCCATGGTTTCAAATGATGAATTGCGGGATGAGCTGACTGGCCTTATGCGCTCAATCAGGAAGCAGAAACCCTCGGCTGAAGATAATTTCTCTATCAACGAAACTGATATCATTTCAAAGGGTTTTGATAGTTTATTTGCTGTAATCGCCATGGTTGGGTGGATAATAGGTGGTTTTTCCCTGCTGGTAGGTGGGTTCGGAATCGCCAACATCATGTTTGTATCAGTTAAGGAGCGCACCAACATCATTGGCATTCAGAAGGCCCTGGGAGCCAAAAACTACTTTATTCTGCTGCAATTCCTTTTTGAAGCTATTTTTCTTTCACTGATCGGAGGAATATTCGGGTTATTGATAATACTTATCCTGACCATAATTGTATCCTATACGACAGAATTTCACCTGTTGCTCTCGCAGGGAAATATAATTTTGGGTATTGGGGTTTCAGCTATTATTGGATTGATTTCTGGAATTTTACCGGCATATACTGCTTCTAAGCTCGATCCGGTGGAGGCTATGCGAACAGGAACGTAGTCTGGAATAGTCTGAGTTGAATTTTGTTTTGGATTTGGAAAACTAAACTTACGAATTCTTATTGATGTGTGTTTTAATCCGGGATGACAGGATGTCTATAGCAACCTTATTCTGTCCGCCCTGAGGCACGATGATGTCGGCATATCGCTTGGTTGGCTCAATGAATTGCAGGTGCATGGGTTTCACAAATTTATCATAATGATCAAGCACCTGTTGGAACGATCGCCCTCGTTCTTCCAGGTCGCGCCGTATAATACGCATAAGGCGGTCATCTCCATCGGCATCTACAAAAACCTTTATATCTATTTTTCCCCGAAGCCTCGGGTTCGTAAGAATAAGAATTCCCTCAATGATAATTACCTGAGCGGGATTAACAATTACTGTTTCCCTTGAACGGGCACAGGTGACATAAGAATAAATTGGCATTTCAATGGGAGTGCTTGTTTTAAGAACTTCCAACTGTTTTATCAGCAGGCCCCATTCAATGGAGGTAGGATGGTCAAAATTGATTTTTGCGCGCTCTTCGGCCGATTTATGGCCGTTGTCCTTGTAATAGGCATCCTGCGGAATAACCGTAACTGTATCTTTGGGCAAGTGCCTTATGATCTGTTTTACAACAGTCGATTTTCCTGAGCCGGATCCACCGGCAATTCCAATAATCAGCATCGTTTTATAATAAGAACCAAAATAAAAATGAAGCAATAATAGCGCAGGTGACAAAGATAGGAATTGATTCCAAATTCACGAAAAAGAACACAGCTATTTGCTACAAAATTCTATTAGTACACCATGGGTGGATTTTGGATGCAGGAAGCCAATATTCATCCCCTCGGCCCCCATGCGGGGAACCTTGTCAATAAGAGAAAGGCCCAGCGTTTTGGCTTCGTTAAGAGCATCGGCCGTGCTTTCAACTGCAAAAGCCAGGTGATGAATTCCTTCGCCTTTTCTTTCAAGAAATTTACCAACTGGCCCATCCGGATCTGTTGACTCCAGTAATTCTATCTTTGTTTCACCAATCATGAAAAAAGCCGTTTTAACCCGCTGATCTTTAACCTCTTCAACACAATAACATTTCGACCCAAGCATGTTTTCAAAATGTGGGATACTCTCCTCCAGGCTATTTACTGCAATTCCAAGATGCTCAATATGAGATGGTTTCATGTTTATATTGTCATTTAATTTACAGGTTAAAGTTAACTTGTTTTGTGATACGGCAAAGTATACTCATTCATGTATCTACAAAGTATAAAAAATTCTGCCAATTATTTGTACATTTCGGAAAATTTACACCTGATTTATGATGACGATGGAAATTGAACGTAAATTTTTGGTTGACAAGGAGAAATGGTCATTAACAATAAAGCCTCGCGGGACCAGCTATATCCAGGGTTATTTAAGTATCGATGAAGAAAAAATAGTCCGGGTAAGGGTTGCCGGTGAAAAAGGTTTCCTTACTATCAAGGGGCTATCGGAAACATTTTCACACCCCGAATATGAATATTCAATTCCCCCGGATGATGCTATTGAGATGATCATGAATTACACTGCATCCCGGGTTGAAAAGCTCAGAACAAGGATCAGAGTGGGTAATCATGAGTGGGAGGTTGATGAATTTCACGGGGATAACGAAGGTTTGCTGATGGCGGAGATTGAACTTGAAAATCCCGATGAGTTGTTTGAAAAACCAGAGTGGCTAGGGGAGGAGGTGACCGGCGATAAGCGCTATTACAATGCCTATTTGTCTCTCAATCCATTTCGATCATGGCAATAAAAACCATTTTCCTGGTTAAATTTAGTCTATCTCATAAATTTTTTGTGGAGAATAGGGGAGTCGAACCCCTGACCTTTAGACTGCCAGTCTAACGCTCTAGCCAACTGAGCTAATCCCCCATAGCAGATGCGAAATTAAGAACTTTTTTGATATGAAACGTCTTTTTGCTGCTTTAAAAATTCGTCCAGACTTTGAATTTCTTTTAGAATATCACAAATTAATGCATGAATTGCGGTACGAACAAATCAAATGGGTAGAGGAGCACAACATTCATGTGACACTTAAGTTTTTTGGAGGAACAGAAGAACGAAAAATACCTGAGATATGTTCGGTTATGAAAAAAAGGGCATCTGCAACAGCTTCAATTGAATTGAAGCTGTCACGTCTGGGTATTTTCGGGAGTTCCTATGCTCCTAGGGTTATCTGGGTTGGAATTGAACCATATACAGAGCTCTCAACACTAATGCAAAATATCCATTGCGACCTGCAAACTATTGGTTTTGAGCTTGATAGTCAAAACCTGGTACCCCACCTTACACTGGGAAGAATAAAATTACTCCATGATAAAATCATCTTTAACCGTACGATTGATCAATATAAACCTATTTGCTCATTACCAATTCTCATCAGCGAGATTATTCTCTTTGAAAGTATACTTCGTCATAATGGCCCCGAATATATTGCTTTGGAGAAATTTCCGTTTCAATAAAAAAATTCCCCCGATAAAACCGTGAGGTTATCGAGGGAATTCATAATGAGTTAAAATTGCCAAGGAGTGTTATACTTTGGCAGGCCCTTCAAATTTTTTGGCAATAAGATGATAGATAATAAGCCCGATTCCGCCGAAGAGACAGATCATCGAGAAGAACGCTGGTTCTTCTTCAAGGGTTGTATATACAGCCAAAACTTTACCAAGCAGGATTCCTGCGCCTATTCCCACTAAAAGCAATCCCCATTTTAATGAAGAGGGTTGTTTTGAGGATTCGAAGATTGTTGCGTCAGCGCCTTTTTGAATAAGCGCCAGCCGTTCTTTTTTCCTTACAAACAGGTATACTATTCCGAATACCATGGCAAAGAACGCGATTGGGATCAAAAATTCAGTAGTCATTTCCGTTTAATTTTGGTTTGTTTTTCCGTTTTCGATCCTTTTGACGCATTATCAGAGCATTGGTTACACATTATTTGTGAATTCTCTATTTAACAATCACCTTTTCGATGAACACCTGGTCATTGTTGAACAGCTTTAAGAAGTAGACGCCCTTGGTAAACCTGGATACATCCAGTTTTTTCTTATAATCCGGTGTGATGTTGGTCAGGGTTTCCGAATGTACGACTTGTCCATGTGTATTTGTGAAAGTAAGAACTAATTGTTGTTTTTTACCCTCTATACTTATCATCAACTCATTACTTACCGGGTTCGGATAAATCTTAATGGTCGATTCAAGGCTTCTCTGATCAATTCCTGTACAATTTTTCACTTTCACGGGTTTTGAAGATTCAGCACCATCACCACAATCGTTGGTGCCTTTGACCGTAATATTGCCCGATTGGGCGGATGAGCCATACTGAAGCGTCACCTGATTGGTGCCTGATCCGCTTGTGATATTTACATCAGTGGGGGTTGACCAAATATAGTGTGTAGCCCCGGTAATGGAAGGAATGCTGTAAATCAGATTTCCTGAACCCTGGCAAATGGTATCTTTTCCGGTAATAACACCAGCGGCTCCGGGAATTGAATTTACTCCAACTGACTTCGTGACAACAGGAGTTTCTCCACAATCATTCAATGCAAATACGGTTACAATACCTTCTGTAGACCCCCATGTTACATGGATAGTATCTGTGCCTTGACCACTCACAATGTTAGCATCAATGGGGACAGCCCATTCATATATTACTGTCTTGACCGATGAGGAGGTATAAAATTTTCCATTGGTTCCATTACAAACCACATCCGGGCCGCTGATCGGATCCAGCGAAGTAGGGGAAGGGTTAACTGTAACTGGCAGGATTGATGGAGTGGGATTGGGCCCGCAATCGTTACTTGCAAGGACTCGAATTTCACCTGAAGCATTTCCCCATATAATAGTGACAGTTGGGGTGCCATTGCCAATAATGGTATCGGCTGCGGGTTCAACACTCCAGTTATAGGTAATTCCTTCAACGACCTCAACAATAGAGTAGGCGGCGGTATCCAGAGCACATACCGTTTGATTTCCGGTTATCGGACC
>JBAXKG010000076.1:0-10359 GCA_037137455.1 Bacteroidota bacterium | reverse complement strand
CTCGCATGAAATCACTTGATTTTATCCTCCAGGATGTCTTTGACATCATCAAAATCATTGCAATTCCGGTCATCGGGTTTTTCCTGTACCAATTTTACATGAGTGTGATTGCCCTGAAAAAATCTGTCGATAAGCTCATCGTCCAGATGCAATGCAGGGAAACCTACTGCACCGAAAAGCACAAAGAAATTGGTGAACACCTGTGCCGCCATGATAACGGGATTGATGAAATGAAAGCCACCCTGGGCGATCATGGTGAAAGAATTTCAAAAGTTGAAGGTCAATTATCAAAATAATTAAACATGAAAGAGAGAATTTTTAAGAATTGGAAAACCACTGTTACAGGCATCTTAATGCTGGCCGGTGGCTTAGCTTTAGTCGGCATCGGCAAGGCAACATTGAGTGAATACGTGGTATTTGCCCCGGTTTGCTTTGCGTTGATCTTTGTCAAAGACCCATCCTTTAAAAAGTAATATGGCAAAGCTCGAATTGTTTGCCCCGAAGATCCTTCGTTTCGAAGGCGGGTTTGTCAATGATCCCAAAGACAAGGGAGGAGCAACGAACATGGGAGTCACCCTTGCCACATGGCGAATGGTCGGATATGATAAAGACGGCGATGGTGACATTGACGCTAATGATATCAAACTCCTTTCCAAAGCAGATGCGGTGAAAGTTCTGAGATTGAATTACTGGAACCGGTGGAAAGCAGATCAGATAACCAATCAGAGCATAGCTGAAATCCTGGTTGACTGGGTCTGGGGTAGCGGGAAATGGGGCATTGTTATTCCGCAGCGGTTGCTAAAGGTTCCTGATGATGGAATCATAGGAACAGCAACACTGTTTGCCGTCAACAACGTCAACCAGCGCGGTCTTCATGCTGCCATATTCCAGGCAAGGAAGGCCTTTATTGATGAACTGGTTAAAAATCATCCGGACCAGCTCAAATTTTTCAATGGATGGATGAACCGATTGAACAATTTTAAATTCATAGCATGATGAAACCGGGTTTACTGATCCTGCTCCTGGCCGCTTTAATGTCTGGCTGTATTTCTGAAAAAAGATGCGCTGAAAGATATCCGCCTGCAGAAAGATCGACTGTCTTCATTCAGCACGATACTGTAACTTCCGTGAAAGATTCCCTGATCCCGTTACCAGCAGACAGCGGCTTGATCAAAGCGCTGTTGGAATGCCAGGATGGGAAAGTGGTTATGAAAGAGATTCTATCTATAAAACCGGGAAAACGGGTTATTCCGTTCTTTTCGGTTCAGAATAATGTTCTGACCACCGGCGCAAAGATTGACAGCAGCTCGATCTATTTTTCCTGGAAAGAAACTCACATCCGGGAATCCAGGATTGAATCCAGGACAATTGAAAAGCCGGTGTATAAAGTCACCGGTTTTCAGAACTTCCTGATTTGGTCTGGAGGAATTGCCTGGGCGATCATTGTCATTCTGGTTGCAATTAAACTCATCCGTTTCTATCTCAAAAGGAAATTACTGCCATGAACCAGGTTGAGATAGATGGTAAAACATACTTCATGCCTTCTGATTGGAATGAACTGACAAAAAAACAGGTTTTGTTTGTCAGCCGCCTGTTTCAGGGACAACTTACCATGATGGATTTTAAGATTAGGGTGTTTTTAAAATTCCTTACGGTCCGACAGAAAGTAATGAAGAGCATTGACCATGCAGATGTTTATTTCCTTTGCGAAAGCCTCGATTTCCTATTCAAAGAGGTCTCCCTGACTAAAAATCTTCTCCCTGCCTTACGAACCGGCAGAAGAAAATACTTTGGTCCTGCGGATGCCATGATGAACTGCACCTTTGGAGAATTCACAATGGCCAATTCCCTGCTCGATTCTTTTTCAAAAACAAAGGAGCAAAAGTACCTCGATGAAATGGTGGCAGTTTTTTACCGACCAAGGAAATGGTTTTGGTTCATCTGGAAGGCTTATTCCGACAATCAGGATCCCCGTAAAAAGTTTGTCAACCGATCGTTGAAACGCCGGTGCCAAAGAATTGCCACACTGGATTATGAAGTCAAGTACTCCATCTTCCTGTTCTTTTCCGGTGTTTTGAATTCATTACCTCTGTTGTATCCTTATGTTTATGAACAACACGGTGGCATCGGAAGTGAAGATAATGGTTGGGCATCGCTCATCATCTCCCTGGCCGATGGCAAGACCGATGATAAAAGTCTTGAAACAGTAATGAATTCAAACCTTTACAATGTATTCATCGGGCTGAACAAAAAAGCAAAAGAGTATCACGAATATATGCATAAGATCGATTCCTATGACCGACATTAGCAGCTACGTTGAGTATTTTCGCACCATTGCCAGTGAGCACAAGGAAATCAATGATTTCTACATGATGGATATCAACGAACCGCTTGCTGCTCTGCGGTCAATCATAAAATACCCGGCACTGATCCTGACCAGTCTTTCCGGCAATTTTGAGGCATCGAATCTGGATAACATCCTGGATTCGATCAATGCAGGGTTCCTGATCATCGGCCACCTCGATCAGATTGATGATTTTTCCGGTGAGTTATTGGTTCTTGGAAGAATGAAGCAGATAGGTACTGACATCATTGCCCGGATGCTTCATGACCACATGAAATGTGAACTGCTAACCCTAAAAGCTATTCCGGGGTTCAATATCAATTCCGTGAGTTATGAAATGCTGGGGCCGGTGTTTGATAATGATTTCGGAATGTTGTTTTTCTTTAAAATCGAGGATTCGATGGACCTCAACTTTTATCCATTAACATGGGAAGAGTAATATGTCCCAATTGTCTCTCATTTAAAATTTTCATTTTTTAATTCCAAAAGATTCAGTCTTTCTTTTCCTTGTAATGCAGGATCAAGGAGAAGTATCCATGGCGAGTGGGTTTTCATGACTTATATTCTAAACGGGATAAAATAGGACATCCTTTTTGTCAAAATACTGGAATTTAAGTGTTAATCTTTTATTTATTTCAGATTTATATTTCTGGTTTATTGTGCTAAAGAAATTATTGATGGCCAGGTGGAATTTTGGGGGAGTATCATAATACTTGCCGTATAAGATTTTCTCCCGGGTAAATTTCCATAATCGCTCGATAATATTCAGGTTCGGAGAATAGGATGTAAAAACAATAAGGTGATATTTAATGATCTCGCTACCTGTTCGACTAATTTACAATGTTGGTAACGGGCATTGTCCAAAACAATCTTCAACGGTGATGCACCATAATAAACTCTAAGTTGGTTCAAAAAAGTGATGATCGTATCCGCATTGATATATGTGGTATTATTGAGAGTAAGTACCTCCTTGGTTATTGCATTGACTACTCCTAAAACATTGATTCTGTTCCGTCCCGAAGAAGCCTTAACAAATAATCGTGAAATACTCCAAAGAGCACAAATAAAAGGCTGTAAATAAAATGAGCTGCATCCATAAACAACAATTGACACTCGCCCCTCTTGGCTTCTTCGATAGCAGGCTCCAGGGTCGTTGTTGCCCATTTCCTTTGTTCTTCAAGATCTGCTTTTGCTGGGATATGTCCCATTTTGATGTACCGTAACCCATGTTTTTTCATAAAGGTTCGAACTTGAGAAGGGCTTCGGTTGATTCCTGTCATATCCTCAATTCTGGATTTGGCTTCACGAGCACTCATGGGTGGTTCCTGGGTAAAGGACTGGATGATACTCTCAACATGATGTTCCAGTTCGCTTTGGTTTGTGCCGTAATGCACTTTATATAGTGATCCAAGACCTTCCGTTTGATAAACCTTCACCCAATGATTCACGGAATGACGATGTAAGCCAGACATAAGGCCAATCGTAGAAACAGATGATTCAACCGTTGCTGAGAGAAACACAGCCGTTAATCTTTTTTGCACAATTGGACAGGGATAATGAAATCGTTCATACTTTAGCTCTTGAATTTCAGCCTCGCTGAGATTTAATGGAAGCATATCGTTTGGGTGTTTTGGCTATCCCAAATTGATATGCTTCTCTTTTACTTCAAGTATTCTTGGAAAAAATTTCTAAACATCAGTCTGTTAATTTCGCAAAGAGGTCAATATTATTTTAAATTACAGAAGGAATTAAATGCCTAAATTGTCCAAATATATCCCGTTTTCAGTATAGTTCATTGAATTGCCTCATTTGAATAGCTGTTTTGAAACTTAAAACTTGGGACAATATAAAAAAATGTGTTCATTTTTGTAATAACATGTTTTAGTTTATAAATATTTTTGATTGATCTGGCGTACTTATTATGTTACAAACCACGCGTAATCGCGTATATTCGCGAATATTTTGATCAACACCTTGTTTCGCAGAGATTACACCTGCCTTAATAATTTTCAATTTGAAAATAAATTATTTCTTTCGTATTCATTTTCATTTAAATAACTGTTTCATCCTGAACGGTTCTTTTTTTTCTATTGCGCTGGCACACTTATTGTTATCAGAAATACCCGAAAGCTCTTGCTTAGTGTACATTGTATTATGAGTTAATTTAAAAATGGGAGATAAAACTATGAGACTATCATCACAAATGAAAGATTTGAGTGAAAAGTTACTCACTTCATTCAAAAACCGGACTCAAGGAAATGAATATCTTGTAATCGAAGTGCAAAAAACCCTCCAAGGTTTCCGCAGGGATCACCAGGAGATGGCCGCTGTTTTAAACGAAGGCCTTGCCCGTGGGGAAAAAGAACGGCTGAACACCTTCAAAGCATTAATGACCGGTATCCATGGCACGATCGCTTCCATTCAGAAAGAAGTGGTGGCAATTCAAACTTCAACCCTCAACATGATCAACGAATTCGCAACCGACAGGGTACAAATGGCTGTTGATTTGAATAAATACTTTGCCGCGGGCAGAGCAGACCGGATGCAAAACGAAAAAACAAGGTTGGAGGAATTTGATGCCCTGATGAAAAACATCAATGATGATATTAAGAGCATCAACGATGAGGTTGCGGCTATTTTCAAGAATACGAACGACATGCTCGAACAGTTTGAAAAAGAGCACCAGGATATGTCGGCTGAACTCAGGTCAGAATTGAGTAAAAACCTGGCCGAAAGAGTTGAATACACCAGGTCATTGCTGAATAGGTTTCAGAAAAGATTATTGGAAATCAGCAAGGAAAATCAAAAGATGGCTCAGAAGCTGAGGAAGGACCTCGACAAAGGCGAATTAGAGAGACTAAACGACTACAAAGTTATCATGAAAGGGATTCATGTATCAATTAAAGGAATCCAAAAAGAGGTAAAGGACATCCAAAAAGCCACTGCCGGAATGCTTGGTGATTTTGCTCAAGACAGAGAAGGGGCAGCGGCTGCATGGAACAATATGCAGGATGCCATTGCTCAATTAAGGGAAACAGGCGTTGCTTCTCCTCCCAAGCAGGCAGCTAGAAAAACAGGAAAAAAAGAGGCTAAACCTGCAATCGTTGCTGAAACAATAAAGGGAACCCCGGTTAAAGAAGAACATACTTTTACTTCATTGCCATAAGAGCCAAATACACTGGAATAGAAAGTTTTGACTTATATCCACAAGGAATCCAAGAAACTAAAATTATGCCAATTTCAAGTGCAATAAAAGGACTTCAGAGTATCAGAAGCATGCAGAATGTCGTCAAATCGGGTAGCTGCAACAAAGAGGAATCGACTTTCATAAAATTGTATCTCTTCGAAAAAGAGAGAACCCGTTTAAAATTTCAAAGGAGAAGAATTTTACTAAGGCTTGAGATCATACAAAACAGGTTGAAGGAAATCCATGCGTTTAAAGATGACATGGCGGGACAGATGATTTCCCCTGAACCGGAAGAAAAGAGTAAAAAAGTCAAAAAAAGACGTCAAAAAAGCATTTAAAACTATGTCTATCGATTATTAAAAAACAATATGCTATGGCAGTCCCTACCCATTCAATCCAAGCAACCGGCCTTGCTGATATTCTAGAGCGAGTGCTCGACAAAGGAATTGTTATTGCAGGTGATATTAAAATTCAGATTGCAGATATTGACCTGTTAACAATTAAAATCAGGTTGCTTGTAGCCTCGGTCGACAAGGCTATGGAGATGGGCATTAACTGGTGGCAGGAAGACACCTATCTTTCGACGAAAGCCAGGGAAAAAGAGCTTATGCAACAACAACAAGAACTTGAGACTCGCCTTCAAAAATTGGAGGCCATTAATAAACCTTTATAATTGCTATACTAAACCATATGAAATAAGAAAAAAAATCAGCAGCAAAGAGAAAAAGGAAGATGCCGATTTTGATCTTTTTGGACTTTGTGGTCAAAAGGGATTATTTTTTTCATAAAGAAAATCAATATTAATAACGAATACAAAGGATGCAAAATGAATGCTTTTAAATGTCCTAAATGCGGAAAATTAACAGGTGGAAACGAGAGGTTTTGTATTGAATGTGGGCAACCACTCAACATTACATGCCCTAACTGTGGCGAGACTTGGCGGTTTATGTTCGAGTACAAGTTTTGTCCCGGTTGCGGGCATAACATGAAGAAAGCGGGTGCAAATAAACCATAACGTGATGATAAATGATTTTCACACGTTATCCTGTTAACTTTTCATCTAAATAACTAATAAGGAGAAATGAAATGAGCAACGTAATTGACGTAAAAAAAACAGTAGTTAATTTCCTGAAAGAGAACATTAACTGTTATGACGTAACGGTCATAAAAATTGAGAAAATACTGGAAAGTTGGAATTCCATTGCAGAAGTATATGAAGACGATTCATTTTTAAAATCCATGAACCTGCCTCCGAAACAGGTGCGGCTCTTCTATTCTGTAAAGATGAATGAAAAACTTGAAATCACATCCTTTGAACGACTTAATTCCTTTGAAGGAATGGATAGCGCTGACCAGTAATATCAAATAATAAAGGAACAGTACCATGACAAAAATATTCAAATGTGCATATTGTATTGGAACGGGACAGGATCCCTTTGATTTACTCTCTGCGATATCGGGATGCCAGGTTTGCAAAGGAACAGGGCAAGTTAAAGTGAAGGAACCATCAATTTCCTGTGTTTTTTGTTCGGGAACTGGCAAGAATCCCTTGGGAGCCAGAGTCCCGTGCATAGTATGTCATGGGAAAGGAAATAATTACAACGAGAGTAATAATATTTGTAACTTATGCAAGGGAACAGGAAAAGGGAAAGATGGCTTACCTTGTCTACTTTGCAAAGGCATAGGGTTAAATAAATAAGAAAAAATAAAGGATAAAAATGAACAATGCCGTAAACAACATCAGGTTAGGATTGGCGAAAAGATTGGGTGCCATGGAGAAGCATAGCTCTCGCAAGGAAGAATTCTTGAAAGCAAGAGAAAGAATAATTCAGGATATTGAACAGACAAGAGACATTTGGAAAAAGACTATGGAACAATTACCCAAAACTGTATTTTAGAAGGTTAAATCAAATTATTGAAGCAGAAATACAAAAAACCAACGAAACCTTATACAATATGGCCAGTCTTTGACTGGCTTTTTTTGTGTCCTTTAACCGGTATTGCATTGAGCCTTTCTTTGCTCAATGCAAACCTCCCAAACCAAACTTTCCGAACGTGAAATAGCCGAAGCCTGGGCTAAGATCACGATTATCAAATGGAAAAAGAAGCTCGCCATTAACAAGGTGGGCAATTCCGGCGCACTTCTTAAAAGCTTTCAGTACAATGTTTTAGCGTCAGCACAAGGAAACGTGTTGAAAATCTCTATGCTTTTTGAGTATTATGGTCGCTTTGTCGATATGGGTGTTGGCAAAGGAGTCAAGATCGGCGATGTGAAAGAATCCATCACTTCCCGCAAACTTGACGGTAAAATGCTGGGGAATCGAAGGAGGCCAAAGAAATGGTATTCCAAGACTTTTCATGCCGAAGTGATGAAGCTGAGCGAAATCTTTGCCAAAGAGTATGGCCACAGAGGTGTGATCGCTATCACCGAGAACGTATCCGATAAATCTATAACCAATGGCTAAAAACGAAACGTCCACGGCCACCGTCATATTCAACGGTGAAAAAGCCAATGCCACCCTGAAACAGTTGGAGGCAGAAGCACGGAAATTGAATGCAGAACTTCGCCAATTGAATGTAAACTCCAAGGAATTTGGCGAGAAAGAGCGTGAGTTTCAAAAAGTGAATGGCAGGCTAAAAGACCTCAGGGGAGAGATAAACCAGACCGGAGGGGCTTTTTCAAACCTGGCCGACCAGGCAAACAAGTACCAACAGGTGCTTCAAATGATTACCGTTGGGATCATCGGGTTCGGCGCTGCCGTGGTGGGCATCATCAAAGGCAATGCGAAACTGGAGGATTCTCTGGCCGATATCCGTAAAACCACTAAACTGACAGTCGATGAAGTAAAGAAACTGAACACGGAACTGGGAAAGATCGACACCCGGACTTCCCGGAGCGACCTTCGCGAAATGGCTGTGGTTGCCGGTCAGCTTGGGATTGCTCAGAAAGATATCCTCCCGTTTGTTGATTCAATCGACAAACTCAATGTCGCTCTTGGCGCTGAAATCCAGGGAGGGGCCAGCGAGGTTGCTACCCAGATGGGAACCCTCAGAAATGTCCTGACAGACATGAAAACTTCTGCTGTTTCCGACGATATGCTTCGCTTGGGCAATGCTATCAATGTTTTAGGGGCCGATGGATTTGCCACAGCGCCGGTACTGGTCGATCTTTCAAACAGGATTGGCGGAGTAGGAATGTCACTCGGATTATCTTCTGCTGAAGTGATGGGCATTTCTGCCACACTCCAGGAGCTTGCAGTTTCCACCGAAAGGGGCGGAACAGCAATGACGAAGATTCTGATGAAGATGACATACAACACCGCCGACTTCGCCAAAGTGGCCGGGATCCCGTTGCAAGAATTCACCAACTTGGTGAACACAGATCTCTATGGCGCTTTCGTGAAAGTTGTGGAAGGTTCCAAAAGGGGTGGAGAGGGTGCCACAATTCTAGGTAAGCTGATCCGGGAACTTGAAATTTCCGGTGCCGGTGCTTCGGAAGTTTTTGCCAAACTGGGTAACAATACCGACATGCTCCAGCAGAAAGTCCTCCTGGCGGGAAAATCATTACAGAACACCGATGAAATTCTAAGGCAGTTCAACGATAAGAACACAACTTTGGGAGCCACCCTGGATAAACTTGGGAAAGAGTTTTATCGGTTGATCACCATGCCGGGAGTCACTGAATTTCTTAAATCAATGGTCGGTGCAGTTGTGAACTTTGTCGCCTGGCTCAAGGCACTTCCCGAATGGATTGACAAATATCGGATCGGACTTATCGCACTCACCGGTGCCATCGGGGTTTACATTGCAGCCCAGACAAGATCAATCCAGGTTGCAATTTTGAACAACCTGACGTTAAAGGAAGGCATCCTTCTGAAAATGAAAGATGCCGTAGTTCTTGAATACCTGATCGTCAAAGAGCAGTTGCTTGCCATTTGGAAAGGAAACGGCACGATCGCCACCAAACTGGCAACCACTGCGCAGTGGCTCTGGAACGCAGCCATGGCCGCTAACCCGATCGGGCTGGTCATAGCCGCTATTACTGCTTTGGTTGCCGGGATCAAGACATACGAAACGTACAATAGTCAGGCTATTGCCTTGGAGAAATTGAAGGCTTCAACCACTGTTTTACTGGCCGAGGCCAATAAAAAGCTCGAAGATGCCTATGAAAAAGTAGCAGGTACTGTCAGAAACCTGAACCTGCTTTCTGTCCAGGAGAAAAAGGATCTTCAGGAAAAGATCGACCTGACCATCAAGCAGGCTGAAGCAGAACTGCTTTTGATGCAGGCAAAACAGAAATCTATTGGCGAAGCAGCAGCAAAACCTACGATCCTGCAAAGGGTTTGGAATACGGTAAAAGGTGGCGCCAGTCCGGCCGGAGGCGCAATGGCTGTTGCTGATAATGCCATTGATGCTGAAGAAAACCGCACCGAAGCCACCAAACCCTATGATGAAGGTATCAAAAAGCTCCAGGACAAAATCTCCCAGTTCAAGGATGCAAAACAATCCCTGACCGATGTGCTCAATGCGGAAAGCATCGGCGATAAAATCGTCGGAGAATCGCTTGACAACCTGGAAGCAAAACTTTCAAAATACCAGGTTGCCCTGAAAGCCTCCGTGGCCGGTTCGGAGGATTTTATCCGGGTACAGGGCAAGATCAAGGAACTGAATAAAAAGATTCAGTCGTTCGACAAATCTGATCCATCCACCGGAACCCCGGCGGAAGCTGAATCGAAGGCAAAGAAACAGGCCGATTACCTTCTCGACATAAAGAAGCAACTGGCCCAGGCCAGAGCGGCTGTCACCGAAGGAGAAATGGACAGGGAAC
>JBAXKG010000075.1:0-10453 GCA_037137455.1 Bacteroidota bacterium | reverse complement strand
TGATTAGATGGTAAAGTTAGAAGTTTTGGACAAAATAAAATTTACCAAAAAATTTTAACAAACTTTTCTGCTTTCATATTATACAGCTTTGGGCTTAAACTGTATAGCTATTTTCGTTTAAGACAGATAGTCACCACCAGTTGGTCCGAAACATTTTTTTCAACAAGCCCGGTCGATTCCTTACTTATCCTCTAAAGGTGGGTTCTTATCTATTTGTTTTTTGTGTTGAAGATAGATTTTAGCTTCTGCCGGTGTTCCTAAAAGAATTGCAAGCCATCGTGTTTTCTCATTCTGTTCCAGGATAATCTTAATTGTCATGGTAAGCGGAACAGAAAGGAACATACCCACCGTTCCCAATATTAATCCCCAGAAAAGAAGAGAAAGGAATACAACCAGGGTAGACAGGCCTAAACCTTTTCCCATAATCCTGGGCTCCACAAAGTTTCCAAGAACATTATTGATAACCAAAAAAGAGCCCAGTGTCCAGAGTGCGCCACTTAATCCGAACTGTACTAGGGCAAAGAGAACGGCCGGAACTGCTGCAATTATAGACCCGATATTCGGAATATAGTTCATCAGGCCGGCAATCAAGGCCCACAAGAGCGGATAGTCAACTCCTATGATCAACAATGCCAGATAGATAAAAATTCCTATTAATAAGCAAATCATGGTTTTTATAGCAAGATAGTGACGAAGATTCTGGGTAATGGTGGATAAATATGAAAGGGATTCATCCGATCCACTTAGAATGGCTTTTGCTTTAACAGAAAAACTCCCGAATTCCATCAGAATGAATAAAATGATCAGGAAGATCAGAAAGGTACTTCCCATCATATTTAACAATTCATTCACAATGCCTGCAGTAAATGTGAGGATCTTGGCAGGTTGAAAAAGATCTGAAACCTGGTCATGCGGGATAGTTAAACCTATCTCATTCAGATACTGGATAAATGAGTTACTTATTGTTGCAAGGGTAGATTCATATTTTGAAACATTCCCTGAAAAGGAAGATAATGTTCCTCCGATCAGAAATGCAAACCCTGAAAAAATTATAATCATTCCCACTATTACGATGATAAGCGCGAGCCATTTTGGCACTCTCTTTTTCTCGAGCCAGGAAATGGGCTGTGCACAGATGATACTTATGAAAAGTGCGAGTAAAATGGGAGTAATGATGGATTTTGCATAAATCACCCCTGCAATAATGATTATCAATGCCGCAACTGTTACGATGTGCGAACCCTGCATTGATCTGATGCTCTTGTTGTTCATGTCAGAATATTTTTATGGAGTTTATCAAAGTTGACACCTTCATTTATGACAAAGTTCAACTTTTTTTTCAATTTGTGAATCACTAAATAAGACAATCAGGCTTTAAATGGCGGGTAATCGGTATATCCTTTTTCATCAGCTGTATAAAACAAATCCATTTTTAGATCTTGTGATAAAGGCCAATTGTTTTTTAACCGTTCAACCAGATCGGGATTGTTGATGAAGGGTCGTCCAAAAGCTATGAGATCACCGAGACCACTTTTAATATCGGCCTCAGCCCGCTCCTTGTCATACCCCCCCGAGAGAATAATGGTGTTTTTAAATGTATTTCGTATGAATTTTTTAATTTCAAACGGCACCACGGGAGCTCCCATAGCAGAATGATCCACAAGATGTATGTAAGCAATCCCCAGATTATTCAAACGTTCAGTCAGGTATTTATAGGTGGCATCGATTTCAGGATAATGGGGCATGTCGCTTGCCACTCCATAAGGCGATAGGCGAATGGCAGTTTTTTCCTTTCCAATGGCCTCAGCCAGGACATCGGCCACCTCAATAACAAACCTGCACCGGTTTTTGAGACTTCCTCCATAACTATCTTTACGGATATTGCTTACCGGCGAAAGGAACTGCTCAAGCAGATAACCATTGGCGCAGTGCAGCTCCACCCCGTCAAATCCCGCATCTATTGCATTAAGGGCAGAGTCGACATATTCTGTTTTTGTATGCAGGAGATCTTCATTTGTCATAGCTATCGGTACCGGAAAATCCTGCAGCATTTTCGCATCGGTCCACATCTGTCCTGCAGCTTTTACTGCCGAAGGTGCAAATATCTGTGCCCCATCTGGCATATTGAGGGGATGGCTTATCCTTCCGGTATGCATGAGCTGAACAAAGATTTTTGCTCCGGCTTCGTGTACTGCCGAGGTTATACTTTTCCAACCTTCAACCTGTTGAATGTTAAAGATTCCGGGTATGCGGGCGTAACCCAGCCCGTGGGGTGATGGTGCAGCGCCTTCAGTTATAATCAACCCGGCCCCGGAACGTTGTCTATAATACTCTGACATTAGTTCATTGGGAACATTTCCGATTGCCCTGCACCTGGTCATTGGCGCCATTACCACACGATTTTGTACCTTTGTGGACCCAACCATGTCGGTAGTGAATAATTTGTAATCTTTCATTTTGTCTGTTTTTAAAACAAATATAATGAATATTCTACATTCTCTCCATACACCAGTTACCTTATCATTAAGTCATGATTGCATTGAACCTGAAAATTTATTAAAGTATCAGATAATAATTTAACTTTGGGGCATAATAATTTGGCGACGGACTAAAAGAAAAAATTTGTTTTGAGGCAACTTTTTCCTGATTAATTTGTCTATACCATTTACTCCAATCCTTAAATTCATTTGTAAACTAACTCCAGCTATTCATTTAATCGAAATAGTAAAATGAGAAATATCAGCTTGTTCATTATGCTCTTCATGTCGTTGAACATTTTCGCCGGAAATTTCATGATCAAAACTAACACCTCCCTGAAGCTAATTTTGAATAATTCAATATCGCAATTCAGTACAGAGGATGTTCAAACTAAAGCAGGAACGTTTTCAACGTTGACAGCCGAAGGCTATGGCTTCAGTGAAATCATTGGTAATCCCAACCTGCCGGTTTTAAAAAAACTTATTGAGGTACCGCTGGATGCGAAATTTGACATTCACATTCTTGATCAGAGTTTTAAAGAATATGATTTAAAGGATTTCAATATTCGTTATCCACTGATGCCTACCCAGGCTCCAATTTTCAAAAACATTAAAGATCCCGGTCAGGTTAAATTTGCTTATAATGCAACGCCATATCTGACCAACGAATTTTATAAAAATCAACTGGTTACGGTTACTCCCGTGGGGCTTATGCGTGGTGTAGCCATTGCCCGTCTTGAAATTTCGCCGGTCGAATACAACCCGGTTACCAAAAAGATAAGGGTATATGAAAACCTGGAGATCGAAATTGTTTATTCAGGCGTAAATATCGGCCAAACGCTGGAGATGAAAAACAAGAACTATTCCCCATTCTTTGAAGGAACCTATCACACGCTGGCCAACTACAAGCCTGTATCGCCGGATGCACTGATCACCGCATCTCCGGTTACCTATGTTATTGTATCGCATATAATGTTTCACGATGCCCTCCAGCCTTTTATTCAATGGAAGACAAAAAAAGGTTTCAAAGTAATTGAAGCCTACACAAACGACCCATTGGTTGGAAATACCACGACCTCCATTAAAAACTACCTTCACGGACTTTATGATAATCCTCCTGCCGGATATAATCCACCGAGTTTTTTACTGATCGTGGGTGATGTTGCCCAGGTTCCCACTTTTAACGGAACAGCAGGTTCGCATGTTACCGATTTATATTATTGTGAATATTCCGGTGATAAAATCCCTGAAGTTTTTTATGGACGATTTTCCGCTTCTACTATTGCGCAACTGCAACCTCAGATTGATAAGACACTCGAATATGAACAATATTTAATGCCCGACCCTTCATTCCTTGGTAAGGATGTGATGATTGCCGGTGTTGATCCCACCTATGCCCCGACTTATGGCAATGGCCAGATCAATTATGGAACAAACTATTATTTCAATGCAGCTCATGGTTTATTGTCACATACTTATCTTTATCCGCAATCGGGAAGCAGTTCAGCGCTGATCATTCAGAATGTCAGCAATGGCGCGGCATATGTCAATTATACAGCTCATGGCAGCCCCGATGGCTGGGCCGATCCTGAATTTTCGATAGCAGATATTGCCTCATTGCAAAACGCCCATAAATACCCTTTAATGGTAGGGAACTGCTGCCTTACCAGCAAATTTGAAATAAACTGCTTTGGTGAAGAATTACTGCGGGCAGCCAATAAAGGAGCCATAGGTTATATCGGGGCTTCTAACAATTCTACATGGGATGAAGATTACTGGTGGGGATGCGGTTTTAAAACGGTCGTACTGAATCCGACTTATAACGCTGCTCATTTAGGCGCATATGATGTTACCTTTCACGATCAAGGCCAGCCAAATACAGCCTGGTATGTTACCCAGGGCCAAATGGTAGTTGGCGGCAATATGGCCGTTGAAGAATCAAACTCCACAATGAAAACCTACTACTGGGAAATTTATTGCCTGATGGGAGATCCTTCCTTGTCGGTCTATTTTTCGGTGCCGCAACCCGTTACTGCTAATTACTCATCTGCCCTTCTGGTTGGCATGAGTACATTTACTGTTAATACCGAAGAAAATGCTTATGTGGCTCTCTCAATGAATGGTGTTTTACTTGATGCAGGTATTGCCGATGCTACCGGTGTTGTAAATTTATCCTTTACTCCTATTAGTGCACCCGGGCTTGCCGACATCGTTATCACCAATCAAAACCGCCAGCCCCACATCGCCCAGATTACTGTTGCTCCGGCCGAAGGTCCTTATATGTCGCTTGACAGTTATACAATAACCGATGCTTCCGGTAATAACAATGGTCAGGCCGACTATGGAGAAAACATACTGTTGAATGTTAAACTAAATAACGTTGGCATTGAGAAGGCCAATAACGTCCGAGGAATTCTTTCATCACTTGATACTTCGATAACAATTACCAATGCTGAATTTATATTCGGGGATGTTGCTGCCGGAAGTAGCGCTGTAGGCAATAATGCTTATGCTGTAAAAGTCGGTGACTTCATCACAGACCAACACAAAGTTTTATGCAATCTTGAAATAACCGATAGCTCCCATACCTGGAATTCAACCTTAATTTTAAATTTGAATGCACCATTGTTGTCCGTTGGAAATACTATAACTATTTCAGATCCAAGTGGTAACGGTAACGGACGACTTGACCCTGGGGAAACGGTTGATATTTTGATCACTACATCTAATATCGGTCATAGTAACGCGCTGAATACCAGTGGATCAATCTCTACTACAAGTCCTTACCTTACATTGAACAGCACAAGTTTTGAATTTAATACGCTTGTACCATCCCAGGTTGCAACTGCCACTTTTAACATTACCGCTTCTGCAGATGCACCTATTGGCTCGGCAGTTGATATTGACTACGAATCGACCTCATTGTTTAATTACAATGCCGGGAATATTTTTTTAGTCAAAGTTGGTTTGATCCTTGACGATTTTGAATCAGGCGGATTTGCTAACTTTTCATGGACCCAGGGAGGAAACAAACCATGGACAATCACCAATATCGATCCTTTCGAAGGCATATACTCCGCCAAATCAGGCATGATCGCAGCCGATCAGAAATCGACACTTAGCCTGCAGTTGAATGTTACCAATAACGACAGTATATCTTTCTTCGTGAAAACATCTTCGGAGAGTGGCTATGATCTGCTTAAGTTTTACATCGATAGCGAAAGCGTAGGTGATTGGTCGGGCGAAACGCCATGGACAAAAGCAGTTTTCCCTGTCAATGCCGGCGAGCATACTTTTAAATGGGAATATATGAAGGATGGCAGCCTGTCTTCAGGTAGCGACTGTGGCTGGATTGATTACATTGTTTTTCCGACTTCAGCGCCTGGTACATTAAGCGTTAGTGGGGTTGTTACCTATGCCGGTACCACCAGCTCAGGCACCCCTTTAAGCTCACTCACAATTAAGCTCAAAAATAGCGGAGACGAAGTGGTAGGGACAACAACTACCAGTGGCGCAGGAAATTATACTTTTACTGCTGTTTCACCTGGCAATTACACTCTCGATGTTACAACCACAAAGGAATGGGGTGGTGTTACTGCTGCCGATATTTTGCTTTATCGCAAGCACATTGCAAACATCTCACTTTTAACCGGTATTTATCTTGCTTCCGGAGACATAAATGCCACTGGCAGTTTAACGGCTGCTGATGTCCTTCTGATCAAAAAACGTATCGCTTTCATCACAAACTCATTCCCCACGGGCGACTGGCTGTTTAACAACACACCTATTATCGTTGGAGGGGGCAGTGTGACAAAGAATTTTAAGGGGTTAACTTATGGAGATGCCAATGGCTCCTATATTCCGGCAGGGAACAAATCACTGGAAAACAATCATCATGGTCAAATTATGATCGAATCAGTTGCTGCAGTCAATGATGAAGTAAAAGTTCCTGTGCGTATTTCTGATATCCCCGACCTGGGCTCCTTCCAGTTTACCATTCAATATGATCCCGGTAAGGTAACCTTCAGGGAAGTGACCGGCTGGTATTCCGGAATTGAAGGGGTTACAATCGGTACACCTGCTCCCGGACTCATCACCTTCGTTTGGGCCGCCGATGTTAAAGGTATAACGATAGGAGATGTTGTTCTGTGTAACCTGCACTTTAAACCACTGACTGACGAAGGATCTGCTCTTGAGTTTGCCAGCGTTCCGACTTTGCAGGAATTTAGTGATTTCGAGAGTGTAATCTTTGAACCTGATACAATTAATGGCGCGGTGAAATCAACAATGGGTATGAATGAAATTGAACAATCACAGTTAATGATCTATCCTAACCCTGTTTCAGGTCAGGCTATTATAACTTATTCTATTCCCTCTGCTATTGATGTGTCAATAAAGATCCTAAATTTGCTTGGACAGGAAGTCAAGACCCTTCTTCATACTCACGATCAAAAAGCAGGATTGTACAATATAACACTCAATGTGAGCGGGTTTGCTCCTGGCATATACTATTGTAAACTTAACGTAAACGACAAGGCTGTAGGAAAGAAACTGATCATCAGCAAATAAATGGAAGTTTTTTTTTATCAAACGCTAAATTATCAAAAATGAAAAAAGTTCTATACACTATTCTCGCATTGTTGATTTTTTCTGCTGGTTTCGGTTCCAACTGGGTACCTCTTGGTTCCGACTCCCCTGTGGCGGCCAATGTCAAACTTGTATATTCCGACATCCGGAAATCCACCATACATTTTTCTTTGCAGGGATTTGAGATGATTCCGATTTCAACTCCGCGGGGAACCTCATTTGTAATCGGGGTTGCTGAAGCTACTCCTTTACTGGTTGGAGGAGCGCCCGATCTGGGTAAACTCACCGCATCAATAATCATTCCCGATCAGGAAAAAATGGAGGTCAAAGTAATCCATTCTGATTATAAAGACTTTGAGAATATTGAAGTAGCGCCATCGAAAGGTAATTTATACCGCGATACCGACCCGGCCACAGTACCTTTTACCTGGGGCAAAGTATATTCTGAAAATAAGTTTTTTCCTGAAAATATCGTGGAACTCCGTGAACCCTATATCATTCGCGATTATCGTGGCGAAACAGTTGTAGTATATCCGTTTCAATACAACCCTGTTTCTAAAATATTGAGGGTTTACACTAATATTGAAATTAATGTATACAGCTCCGGAGAAAAGGGTGTGAATACTTTATCACGAAAAGGTAATCTTACAAAAGTCAATTCAGAATTCAATAAAATCTATCAACAGCGCTTTTTGAATGCCGACAATTCGCGGTACACTCCGGTGGATGAACAGGGTAAAATGCTCATTATTTCCTATGGCCCATTTATGAATGCCATGCAACCCCTGGTCGACTGGAAGAACCAGCAGGGTATCCCGACCGAAATAGTCAATGTCGCTTCAATTGGAACTACTGCTGCAGCGATCAAGGCTTACATTTTAAATTATTACAACAACAATGACCTGGCTTTTGTACTGCTTGTGGGAGATGGACCACAGATTCCCACGAATTCAGGCGGCGGACTGGGCGGGCCTTCCGATAATGCTTACGGGTACCTTGTCGGGAATGATCATTATCCCGATTTGTTTGTCGGCCGTTTTTCTGCCGAAAATGTTACCCACGTTCAAACCCAGGTTGCCAAGGTACTGAGTTATGAAAAAAATCCGTTGACAACTGTTGACTGGTTCTCAAAAAGTCTGGGAATTGCTTCCGACCAGGGTCCCGGGGATAATAATGAATATGATTATCAGCATATCCGTAATATCCGGACGAAATTATTGAATTATACCTTTACCAGTGTAGCCGAATTATATGATGGTACCAAGGGCGGACTTGATGCTCCGGGCAATCCGACGCCGACTATGGTGGCTGCGGGTTTGAATGCCGGCGCGGGGATTGTTAATTATACCGGACATGGGAGCAAGATATCATGGGGTAGTTCGGGATTTTCAAATTCAAACATCAATGCCCTCACAAACGACAATATGCTGCCATTTATATGGGCAGTTGCCTGCGTGAACGGCGATTTTGTGAGCGGTACATGCTTTGCCGAAGCCTGGTTGAGGGCTACCCATAGCGGTCAGCCATCAGGAGCGGTTGCAACACTGATGTCGACCATCAATCAAAGCTGGGATCCGCCAATGTGCGGGCAGGACGCCATGGAGGACATTCTTGTTGAAACTTTTGCCGGTAACATCAAACGAACCTTTGGCGGTATTTCTATGAACGGGTGCATGCAAATGAACGATAAGTACGGCGCTGATGGCGATGAAATGACCGATACCTGGAATTGTTTCGGCGATCCTTCCCTGATGCTCCGTACCGCTATGCCCCACTCAATTACTGCTTCTCATCCCTCTGTCATTTTACCGGGGGCCGACCAGTTTACTGTCAATTCAGATGCCGAAGGAGGAGTGGTAGCCCTCACAATCAAAAACCAAATTATTGCTGCAGGAAATATTACCGATAGTACTGTAACGCTCAACTTCGAAGCCGTTTCTTCAACAGATACAATTAAAATGGTTATCACCGCCTATAATCATTTACCGTATGAAGCTGACCTGCCTGTAGTTCAGGCAGCGGTGACAGGCATTGTTACATATGCCAATGAACCAAACACCCCGTTGACCGGGCTAACGCTCAATCTGAAAAACGCCAATGGCGATATCATTGGCGCCACTACAACGAATGCCACCGGTAATTATACCTTTCCGGATGTTCCGTCAGGTAATTATTCGTTGGAGGTAGAAACAACCAAACAGTGGAGTGGCGTAATGGCTTCCGATGTACTTCTTTACCGCAAATGTATTGCCAATATTTTTTTGTTGGAAGGCATATATCTTAATTCAGGCGATGTCAATGCTTCCGGCAGTTTATCGGCTGCCGATGTCCTGCTGATTAATAAGCGTATCGCTGCCATTACCAGCTCATTCCCCGTGGGCGACTGGTTGTTTGACAACACACCATTTACTTATGGAGGTGGCAGTGTCACTCGTAATTTCAAGGGTATTATATATGGTGATGCCAATGGGTCATACATTCCGCCCGGGAGCAACAAATCACCTGGCCCGATTCAGCAGGGCTCTGTTTCGATTGAATCCATTGCTGCCGATAAAGACCAGATAATCGTTCCGGTCAGGGTTTCCGATATCCGGAACCTGGGAGCATTCCAGTTTACCATTCAATATGACCCCGGAAAGCTTACAATTAATGATATTACCGACTGGTATGCCGGAATCGATGCGGTTACTGTTGGTACGCCGGCTCCCGGTTTAATTACCTTTGTTTGGGCTGCCGATGAAAAAGGAATTTCAATCAGCGATGGTATTTTATGCAAACTTCACTTCAGCTCCTGTTCAGCTGATAATTCTGCTATAACTTTCACAGGGAATCCCACACAAATTGAGTTCAGCGATTTTGATGGTAATATAATTGAACCTGTATTAGTAAATAGCAAGATTGGGTCGCCTTCAGGAATTGGAGAAATTGATAACACGTTTTTCGGAATTTATCCCAACCCGTTTATTGACCATGCCACAATTAAATATACCATTAAAACGGATTGCGATGTTACATTGTCGATATACAACGCCATTGGACAGCAGGTTAAAATTCTGTCCTGCATTCAGGGTCAGAAGGCCGGTTCATACGCTATATCCTTTGATGGAGCCGGCCTTGAACCGGGAGTGTACTACTGCAAGTTGAAACTGAACAATGCCATGATCGTTAAAAAACTGGTTTTATCGAGATAAATAATTAACAAAAAGCAAACCTCATATATAAATAGGTGTGTTTGTTAAAAAATGTTAAATATTGACATTGTATTAAACGAGCCAGTTATTTTATTAAATTTACCCTCCATTCATAAACGTAGATACGATCATTCATATCTATCAATTATTTTTTTAACCAGTTGTAAATATGAGTATTGAAAATTTTGCAGATTTTTC
>JBAXKG010000074.1:0-10584 GCA_037137455.1 Bacteroidota bacterium | reverse complement strand
CAAAATTCAATGGTGAATGGAGGATCTTTAATGTATTATGGGGATGGTTGCCACAGAAAAAATAAAACTCAATGGAAACAAAAAATCTCTTAAAGGCAGTTCTTTTTCCCTGCCTGTTGATATTTGCAGGTTACAGCCCTTTGGCCAACAACATTGCTGTTTCCAACATCAGCCTGGCAGGCCATAATGCCGTAAATCATTTCAATATGGTTAAATTCGATATCACCTGGGAAAACTCCTTGCGCAATGATATTGCCGGCACCGGGAATGCAGTGCCTTATAATTGGGATGCCGCATGGGTGTTCGTGAAATACCGTATAGATTCAGGCATATGGCAGCATGCATGGCTGGATAGTGCAGGACACATCAATCTGTCAGGAAGCACAATTGCGACCGGTTTGCTAAACCCGGACCAAATATTCAACACGACTTCCAATCCTGGTTTGGGAGTATTTATTTACCGCGATGCCAACGGCACCGGTACCTTGGCCATAGCAGGTGTTCAACTGCGATGGAATTATGGCGCCAACGGAGTAAATGATAGTGCGACCATAGATATTCGTGTATATGCCATTGAGCTTGTTTATGTGCCTCAGGGAGGTTTTTATGCAGGTAGTGGGGGAACGGAAACCAGCGCTTTTTACAAATTCCCTGCAACGACTGATCCTTATCAGATCACCAGCGAAGATGAAATCACTGTAGGAACTGAGACTGATAATATTTTTTACAATTATTCCATATACGGTGGCGATCAGCTTGGCCCCATCCCTGCTGCATTTCCAAAAGGGTATAATGCCTTTTACAGCATGAAATATGAAATTAGTCAGCAGGGATATGTTGATTTTTTGAATAGTCTTACGCAAACCCAGGCAAATACGCGTAAATACACAGGAGCGACGCATCGTTATGCCATCTTCTGAAGAATTCAGATGTGGTTTTATTCACAATTATCTGTTTACAACTCGTTAATTAAAATCGATCCGCTTACCAATATTATAATCATCTTGGCCCTTCAATTTTAAATTTTATGAAGCCTGATGTTTACAGAATATTAGCGGTCGATGACAACCCGAAAAATCTTACGGTTATCCCGGCAATTCTCTCCTCTCAATCTTTTCTGGTCGAAACAGCTCTTTCGGGACAGGAGGCGCTGAAAATGATCAGCGAAAAAAATTACGATGTTATCCTGATGGATATCATGATGCCGGGGATGGATGGTTTTGAAACCTGCAGCAGGATAAGGCAGGATGAAAAAAACCTGGAACTCCCGGTCATCTTTTTAACTGCCAAAACCGAGATCGAGAGCATTACGCGGGCATTCCAATGCGGTGGGTTTGATTATCTCACCAAACCTTTTCGCAGCGATGAATTGCTTGCTAGGGTAAAAACCCATGCCGAGCTGAAAAGGCACCGGGAACATCAAAAAGAGATAAACCGGTGGCTGGAACAAAAGGTAGAAGAACGCACAATCGAACTCAGGGAATCAAATTTAAAACTCACAAAGGCAAACTGTGAACTGCAATCGCTCGATCATGCGAAAAATGAATTTTTACGGATGATCAATCATGAGATCCGTACTCCCTTAAATGCAATCCTGGGTTTCACTGATATCCTGAAAAATGAGAATACATCGACCAACATTCTTGAAATGATCCAGTACATCGATATTGCCTCCCTGAGACTGGAAAAATTTTTATTGGTTGTATTGCAAATTACCTCCCTGCTTGCCAAAGACCAGCCAATTTCACAGGAACAGGTAAATGTTGATGATGCAATAAGTTCTGTTCTGGCTCAATTACAGGATACAATTCTTTCAAAAAATATTAAGATAAAAACCCAGGGGTTCGGTATGGACATTCATATACCTGGAAATAAGGCATTACTTCGCTCATGTTTTGGATCAATTCTTGACAATTCAGTCAAATTTTCTCCGACTGAAGGAACTATAATTATCAGGATTTTTTCAGCCGAACAAAACATAGCAATTGAGTTTATCGATGAAGGAGCTGGTTTTAATGAAGAGTCGATGAAGCAACTATTTCAGTTTTTCGCTGTTGGCGAACAGCACGTTGATCAGAATGCAGGATTAGGTTTGGCGCTTGTCAAATTAATAATGGATGCACATCAGGCGAAGATTGAAATCCTCAATAATTATCCGGCCGGGGCCAAGGTGAGGCTGATTTTTTCACCTGATCAAATATTCCCTACCTTTGCTACTTAACGTAAAAGTTAAGAAATTATGAAAATCACTTTCTTTGGCGCTGCCGGTGGAGTTACCGGAACTGCATATTATTGTGAGTCGACGACCGCATGCATTCTGATCGACTGCGGTATGTTTCAGGGAGGAAAAGATGCAGAAATCAAAAATAAAAAAGCTCCACCTGTCAATTACAACACACTTGATGCAATTGTGCTCACACATGCCCATCTTGACCATTGCGGCAGGTTGCCTATGGCTGTTCGCGCCGGATACCGGGGCCCTATTTTCGGCACGCCGGCCACGCTCGATCTTTCAGCGCTCGTTTTACGTGACTCTTTAAAAGTACAATCAAGCGATCTTGAAAAACTGAACCGTATGCTGGTTCGTAATGGAAAACATAAGATTGAAGCGCCTTTCGATGAAACCGATGTGGAAAAAGCCATCGGCCAGATGAAACCGCTTCCATACCATAAACCATTTTCCGTTGCTCCCGGAATGGAAATTGTGGTTGATGAGGCTGGACATATACTTGGATCAGGTAGCCTGAAACTTATTGTAAAAGATGGCCGTAAGAAGAAATCAGTTATTTTTTCGGGTGATCTTGGGGCTCAGGGGATGCCGATTGTAAGGGATTCAGAACCGTTCAGGGAAGCCGATATGGTCATTTTGGAATCGACATATGGCGACCGCGATCATAAACCGTTGCAGGAAACCATAGATGAAGCAATTGGCATCATCAGGGAGGCGCTGAATTCAAAAGGAAAAATACTGGTTCCCTCCTTCGCCATTGGCCGTACCCAGGATATCATCTATTATATTGAACAGGCATTCAGAAAAGGCGGACTGCCACGTTTTCCAATTTATATCGATAGCCCGATGGCAATTGAAGCATCGCGTATTTATATGAGCCATCCCGAACTTTTTGACGATGAGATGAAAGAGTTTATCGGCAGTGGCGAAATGGATCGTGATAAAGGATATATCAGGCCAACACCTTCAGCTGAGGAATCGAAATCTCTTAACGATGTTAAAGGACCATGTATGATAATCGCCGGTTCCGGTATGTGCAATGCAGGTCGAATCAGGCATCACTTGCGGCATAATTTATGGAAACCCGAAACATCAGTTCTCATTGTAGGATACCAGGCTGAAGGAACGCTGGGAAGAAGACTGGTAGACGGAGATAAATCGGTGTATATTTTCGGTGAGCGGATTGCGGTCAGGGCACAGATTCACAAACTCGGTGGGTTCAGCGCCCATGCCGGACAAACCGATTTACTTAAATGGTTTAATGCCTTGGCGCCTGCCCGGCCAAAGGTTGTGCTGACACATGGCGAAGAAAAATCGAGGGCGCCTCTTGCCAACATCATTCTCCACCGATATGGACTTCAACCATTTTTGCCTGAATATGGCAATAGTATAGAATTATAAAAATTAACCAATGCACAACCCTTTTCGCCGCACCAAAATAGTAGCAACCATAGGCCCGGCAAGCAGTTCACCTGAAATGATCAGGCAGTTGATCGAAGCCGGAATGGATGTAGCCCGGCTGAACTTCTCTCATGGAAAATATGATGATCACGCCAAAGTCATCAAATCACTCAGGAAAATCTCAGATGAGCTGAATAAACCTGTCACGATACTGCAGGATCTTCAGGGACCAAAGATAAGGGTCGGTCAACTTTCAGGAGGAAAAGTTGACATTCATCCGGGTGAGATCATCTCCCTGGTGCCCGAAGCTGAATACATTTCAGGAACGAAAGGTATCCCGATCGATTATCCTTTCGTTGCCGAGGAAGCGAAACCGGGTATGCAGGTTCTGCTTGCCGATGGGCTTTTTGAACTTGAAGTTGATGAAATCAAAGGGAATTGTGTGATATGCAGGGTTATAGAAGGTGGTTGCTTAACCGACCATAAGGGAGTTAATTTTCCAAATCTCAATCTGAGGCTTCCCTCATTGACCGAAAAAGATATCCGCGACCTCGAATTCGGGCTTACTCAGGATATCGACTGGGTTTCTCTTAGCTTCGTAAGGTCGGCCGAAGATGTGATTACTCTTAGAAACTTAATTACCGGAAAGGGATTCAATAAACCAATTATTGCCAAAATTGAGAAGCCACAGGCAATTGATCACCTTGAAGAGATCGTGAATGTGGTGAATGGGATCATGGTTGCACGCGGAGATCTCGGGGTTGAGATGAGCCCCGACAAGGTGCCAATGCTGCAAAAACGCATCATAGAGTTGTGCAACCGTAGTGGAAAAACGGTAATCACGGCCACTCAGATGCTCGAGAGCATGATCCACGAACCACGGCCCACCCGTGCTGAAGCAAGCGATGTTGCCAATGCCATCATCGATGGTACCGATGCCATCATGCTTTCTGGCGAAACAGCTATGGGCGAATACCCGGTAAAAGCGGTTGAGATGATGGTAAAAATTGCTCTGGATGTGGAAGCGAGAATTGAATTCAAGACTTACCCGCCGGCAGGCAATTCAGATATGATTGCGCTAAGTCGTGCTGCCAACCAGATGGAGAATGTTGTAAATCCGGTTTGCATCGTTGTATTGACAACAAGCGGACGTAGCGCTCAATTCATCGCCGCCGAGCGCCCCCATGCACCGGTTTTTGCATTCACCACACACATCAAAGTGTATCATGCACTGAATTTACTCTGGGGAATAAGGCCTATTTTAATTGATGATCATCCCGACAGCTTTGAAGAAATGGTGGATATGGCCGAGAAAAACCTGTTACAACGAAACCTTGCAAGATCTGGCGAAAAGATCTTATTAATGGGTGGAATTCCGGCACATGAAGCCGGCGGAACAAATTTCATCAAGGTTCATACTATTCGCTGAAACTGCTCTGAAAGCTTATAATTTCGGAATCTTCTTTGCCAGGTTAGTCCATTTTGTTATTTTTGTTTAAAATTTAACCACATGAGAAAATATATCATTTTAATTTTAGCAGTGATTTGCCTTCCTTTAATTATGAATGCACAGAGTGTTGAGGTAACACCATTCGGAGGGTATGTATTTCCAGGAACCATGAATGCCGATGGCGGCAATGTCAGATTTTTAGGGAATGGCCAGTATGGAGGGATGATCAGCATCGGCGTTAGCCGGGTGATGGATGTGGACTTGATTTACAACCGCATTGATACCAAAGCAGACGTAAATATTTACGGCTGGAATAACAGCTATAATTATGTCCAGGTTCCTGTCAGTATCAATTATATGCTGGTTGGTTTTACCAAGAATTTCAGGGTCAATACTGTGGTTTCTCCATTTGTGGGTTTTAATCTCGGTGCAGTCATGTTTTATCCCAAAGAGGACTACCAGGAGGCATGGTTCTTTTCAATGGGCTTAACTGGCGGCGCAAAGGTTTATTTCAGCAAACGGGTTGGCTTGCGCATTCAGGCCCAGGCGCTGGTTCCCATCCAGGGATCAGGATTTTACCTGTTTGCTGGTACAGGCGGTTCCGGTGGTGGTGTTTCAGTCTATTCAACACTCGTACAATTCGGATTTACCGGTGGATTGATATTCCGCTTAGGCCGGGTACAATAATCGGGTACCTTTTGGCCCGCTAAAATCGCGTCCGAAAAAAAGCTGTGCATAAATTAAATAAATTATGAAAAAGATGGTAATTCCCACCATCAGAATTGTATCTACCTGCATTCTGGTGATTAGCTTTTATCTTTCAGGCATGAGCTTGAGCCCCGTGAAACAACCTGTACAAGATAAAAATTCCAAGGCGATGAACTCATGGCCAAAGGAGATCAAAACTGACAATAACCGGATCATAATCTATCAGCCCCAACCCGATTCGCTTATCGGCAATAAACTTTATTGCAGGTCGGCGGTTCAAATAGCTAAACCCGGTACAGCTCCTGTATTCGGAGCCATATGGGTAATGACCATTATCAGCACGAATCGCGAAACCCGCGACATTGCCCTGGTAAATGCGAAGGTTCTGAATGTCAGGTTCCCTAACCAGGATTCAATCCCGAAAGATAAGGTTGACCGGTTCAAGAACTTGTTAGAGACAGAGATCCCCAAATGGGAGATCAATACTACTATTGATGAATTGACTGCAACTCTTAAGCAGAGCGCATCTGTGATAAAGCAAAACTCAAAATACGACAATACGCCGCCAGAGATTATTTTTATGGTTAAGCCAACGATCCTTTTATTGTTTGATGGAGAACCATCCTTCAAGACCATTGATAATTCAGACGTCCGGCAGGCCATCAACACTCCATTCTTTGTTGTACAGGATCCAAAAGACAAGCAGTATTATCTTTACGGCGGCACATCATGGTTCAAAACAAATGATGTAATTAATGGCAATTGGGTTCAAGTAATTGAACCTCCAAAGGATATCAAAAAACTTCAGAAACAATCACAAGGGAAGGATTCTGAAGGCGAACAACAACAATCAGCTACCAGCAATGACGGGACACAAGAAAAGCAGATCATCCCGCAAATTATCGTGCGTACCAAGCCGGCCGAATTGCTTCAGTGTGACGGTGAACCCGCTTTCTCTCCTATCCAGGGAACCCAGCTACTTTATATGACCAATACGGACAACAACATTTTCATGACTATCGACAAGCAACTTTATTACATACTGGTCTCTGGAAGGTGGTACAAGGCGACCACATTAACAGGTCCATGGACATATACCGCATCTGATAAACTGCCAGCCGATTTTGCAAAGATCCCTGAGGGGTCAGAGAAAGATATTGTTCTTGCATCGGTGGCAGGAACTGATGCAGCAAAGGAGGCGGTGATGGATGCCCAGATCCCACAAACAGCCTCGGTTGACAGGAAGTCCGCAGCTTGCGCTGTAAAATATGACGGAGACCCCAAATTCGAACAGATAAAGGGCACTTTGCTTTATCGGGGTGTAAACACCAGCTCTACGGTAATACTGTCGGACAAAAGTTACTATGTTTGTGAGAATGCAGTATGGTTCACCGGAGGCACACCTAACGGGCCATGGAAAGTAGCAACAGAAATTCCTGCCGAAATCCAGAAGATCCCGCCCGAAGACCCGGCTTACAATGTGAAGTATGTCTACATTTATGATGTACAGCCCAGCGTGGTTTACATGGGCTATCTGCCAGGTTATATGGGTTGTTATGTGTATGGTCCAACCATTGTATATGGAACAGGCTATCCCTACACCGGCTGGTATGGAGCTTACTATTACCCAAGACCAGTTACCTGGGGTTTCGGCATGAACTATAATCCGTGGACAGGCTGGAGTATGGGCTTCGGTGTTTCATACGGGTGCTTCCACATGAGTTTCGGTGGACCGGCATATCATGGAGGCTGGTGGGGTCCACCAATGTATAGACCTCCCTATGGCATGCATTACAACCACTATTACGGCAGGGGTCCGGTTTACGTGCAGCATACAAACATTAACATAAACAATGTTAACCGCAACAATTTCAACCAGAACAACATATACAACAATCATGGCCGTGGCGTAAAACCTGTCACACAGCCATCGGTCAGGCAACCCGGAGCAGTGGGAACCCGGCCTTCCAATCAACCTGTTACCAGAGAAAATGCAGGTCAAAAACCAGGGGCACAGGATATTCAGTCGGGGCAGGCAAACCGTGCCGGCCAGGCTAAAAATGCAAAGAACAATGTGTATACCGACAGGCAGGGAAATGTTTACAAGCAGGATAAAGGTAACTGGCAGCAAAATGATGGTAAAAAGTGGCAAAATGCTGATCGGACATCAACTTCCTCAAGACCATCCGAAACAAAAAAATCACCTTCCACACGTCAGTCTCAGGGATTTGATCGTCAACAGATGAATCAACAAAGTATGCAACGCGATCGCGGGCAGCAGCGCCAAACCAACAGCAGTAACTTCCAGCGGAGTTCCGGAATATCAGGTGGCAGTGGAATGCGATCGGTTGGTGGTGGTGGGTCAGGACGCCGGTGATCGCTTGATCAAATAACAATAATCTAATCGCTAAATTTATAACTTACTCCGGCGTTTAGGATTGAATTGGTGCCTATCCCAAACTCACCAAAGAAGCTAAACGCTCTCCCAACACGAAAACCAAGCAAGGTCAACTGGCCTGCCGGAAGCAATTTTTGGCCCTTCGATGTTACCGACTGATTTGTTTTGTTATAATAATCCATAGTTACTCCCATCCCAATCCCTGAATACATACAAAAAGAAGGCGTGTTCAGGTAACGAAACCTCACGCAGGCAATTCCCTGCCATAGGTTATCTGTCATTTCAGTAGTACTAGTTATTGGGGGGTATAATAGATAATCATAAGTCTGTCCCGAACGGCCGATTTTCGTATAACTCAGCTGAAAACCCACTGCAATCACTTTAGTAATGCTCCGGGAAAATCCAATCAAAAATGTGCCTGACAGTGTGTTGGCCTTGAGGCCATCAGTGTCAATAAAGTAAAACACTGTTCCAGTGCCATAAGAAATATAGATATCGTTAAATAACTTCGTTTGATCTTTTTTCTCTTTTTTCAATATTTCTGCTGTGTCCTGGCCCAAGGTGGAGTTAATGCAACTAAACAAAAGCGCTATACAAAAAATGATCAGTTTTCTCATGACTTTTATTTTAGAAATGATTTCATTAAAGATATCTGCAAAGGTATGCCGCATCAGATGAAATGCGCAGCCTGAATTTTTTATCCTTTGGAACAACAAACATATCAAATGGTTTATACTCCTTCCACTCCTGGTCATCAGGTAATTGAACAACCATGACCCCAGAAATGACTGTCATATGTTCGACTGTTGAAGTGCCAAATTCATATTCCCCCGGGGCCATCACCCCCATAGTTGCCTTACCATCGGGGGTGCTGAAGGCGATCGATATCACCTTTCCATCGAAATATTCATTAGTTTTAAACATTGTATATAGATTACCTGATAATCATGACGAGTCCGACCTTTAAATTCAACATCTGAAGATTTTTTGATGTTTCCAGAAGTTCTATTTTGTTGGTAGTCCATTTGTAATTAAATGCAACGAGTGCACCCCAGCTCGAGAAATTACCAAACTTGATCAGGGCACCCACTTCAGGTGTAAGCGAGAAGTCCCAGCGGGTTTTGTAAATATCATATTCCTGAATAAGCAGGTGGTGTTCCATATAGTCTCCGCCAATACCAAGTCCTATATAAGGTGAGATCATTTTTCCAGGCATGAAATGATAGGCAATTACTCCCTGGAATGGGACCATCCAGGTGAACCTGTAATTTTCTGCGTTGATGGCTATTCCCTTATCGGGTATAGTAAAGGTTTCATCATTGTAAATCTGACTTACACGTTGCCAGCTGATATTAAAACCTACAGCCAGGCCGCCGTTAATAAAATAGCGTCCGCCAAGGTCGAAACCTGCAGGACTGGCATTTCCTACCCATTTGTTAAAATCGCCCATTGTGAAAGTTGTATTCCAGGAAAATGTGTAGTACGAACTTGGCGTGAATCCCAGACCAACAGGTTCATTTTGAGCCTGTAACGGTACAAAAGAAAGGAAATATATGCTGATGATGAATAATATTTTTTTCATAGCAATGTTTTTAGATATTTTTAATTTGCTGTTGTTTTTAATTGTGGGGTCTGAATAAATGCCTGATCGACTTTGCTGACAATTTCAGCAGTTGAATGGCTGCCTGTGAGAAGGCCCCGGATAAAAGCATTCCAGCGTATGTATACGCGTTGACTGTTTACATTGAGAACTTTCAGATCAATCAATTCAATATTGGCCATCCCGGTTGTGTAAGAAGAATAATAGACAGGGTAATAGGGATAATAGGGATAGTAAGGTCCCCACCAGTTATAATTATATGTATAAACAGTTGTATTCTGATAGTACAAAACCTGGATCCCAAAGTCAGGTTTTGCAGTGGCTGCGACCTTTAGAAAGCCTCTTGCTTGCATGTTATTATCTATCTTGGCAAGAACTGCATCTGCGGTTTGACCCGTCATAGGTACAGTGTCTTTATTAGTAATCTTCACAATTTTGTCAGCGAGTGAATAGGTGTGGTAGTTGTTAAAATCAATTTTGGTGTCATATTGTGTAATTACGACAAGATCCTCGAGCAGCCTTTCGGATGATGGGGGATATTTGGTACAGGAACTAAGAATCAGACCCGCCCCTAAAAATAAAAGAATCAGTTTTGTTTTCATAGGTTTAGTTTTTCGTATTGCAAATATAAAGATTCTTATACTTATAATATTAATTATTTCCAACTATCCAATTTTCATTCGGAATTTGAAATGACACAGTTTGTCTGAATTTCCTTAATTTTGAACAGCCTAATCCGGCTACATGGTTAATTATTGAATTATTGGATGCGAAATATATTTCTACACCTTCACCCT
>JBAXKG010000073.1:0-10871 GCA_037137455.1 Bacteroidota bacterium | reverse complement strand
GAAAACTGGACGTTAATAAGCTCCACCGGTGATTTTCATAAGATTAACCCTTTAGAGTAATTTTATATGATAATCGATATTGTTAATGCAGAATATAAAGGGGGGTTTAAGATATCCCTTTCTTTTAACAATAATGAATCGGTAATAGTTGATTTAAAAACTACAATTTATACTGATAATCGTAAAATATTTGAACCACTGAGAAATTTAGAATACTTTAAAACATTCAAAATCAGGCTTAATACGATTACCTGGGATAATGAAGCTGATTTCGCCCCTGAGTTTTTATTAGAATTAGGTAAAACCCAGCAAAATAAAGAGTTAACACATGCATGACGAAGGAATCTAACCCGTTTTTGTCATGGTTATTTCTGCTCCCTTAGAGGAGATGTTGTTATTAATAGCCAAATTCCCAATTCGGAATTTTTATTTTTGTAAGAAATTTTTCTGAACAGCAACTCTTTTCAAATGTGAATCTATTACTATATTTGCTAATCAATCCAAATTCTCAATTAATAAACCAACCAAGTAAATTTACCCCCAATGAAAAAGACGATTACGCGATTCACCCTGGTTTCGCTTTTTTTCGTGTTGGCCATCGGTATGATGGCCCAGAAACCTTATAAATACGACACAGTTCCGGGCGACCCGATCAAAGTAAGGATTTATACTTTGGACAACGGTCTTAAGGTTTACCTCACCGTTTACAAGGATGCGCCCCGCATTCAAACAGCCATTGCCGTGCGCACCGGCAGCAAAAACGATCCTTCCGACAATACCGGAATGTCGCACTACCTCGAACACATAATGTTTAAAGGTACCGATGATTTTGGAACCAAGGATTTTGTGAAGGAAAAGGCCCTAATTGATCAGATCGAATACAAATTCGAAGTATACAGAAAAACACTTGACACACTTCAGCGGAAGAAAATCTATCATGAAATTGACAGTCTTTCAGGTGTGGCTTCAACTTACGCTATCGCCAACGAGTATGATAAATTGCTTTCGGTAATCGGGGCAAAAGGAACCAACGCCTTTACGTCATTTGAGGAGACGGTTTATATCAATGATGTCCCCTCAAACAAAATCAGTCAGTGGCTTCAAATTGAAAAGGAACGATTCCAGGATCCCATCTTCCGGTTATTCCATACCGAATTGGAAACGGTTTATGAAGAAAAAAATATGAGCCTCGACAGAGACGATGATAAAGTCTTTGATGATTTGTTTTTAGGATTATTCCCAAAAAACACTTATGGAACGCAAACCACCCTGGGAACTGTCGAGCATTTAAAAAATCCATCGCTTGTTTCATTGAGAAATTATTATAACTCACGCTATGTTCCCAACAACATGGCTGTTATTCTTTCAGGCGATTTTAACCCCGATGAAGTTATTAAACTGGTGGATGCAACTTTTGGACAGTTACCTTCAAAATCAATTACACCGTATGTCCCCGCGATTGAAGAACCGATTGGCAAAGCGGTTGTAAAAGAAGTCGTTGGCCCCGATGCCGAATCGGTTACCATTGGCTACCGCCTTGGCGGTGTGGCAACCAAAGATGCCGACCTGCTGACAATCTTCAACATGATCCTGAGCAATAGTACGGCAGGTTTGATGGACCTTAACCTGAACCAGGCCCAGAAAGTACTTGAGGCAAGCGCTTTTTCATACATCCTGAAGGATTATTCTGTCAATATCTTTTCGGGAAAAGCAAAGGAAGGCCAGTCGCTTGAGGAGGTGAAAGATCTTATAATGGCACAGATTGAAATGGTAAAGAAAGGCGAGTTTTCCGATTGGCTTATACCGGCCATCATCAGCGACCTCAAACTGAATGAAATTAAGAAGTATGAGTCGAACAGCGGCCGTGCCATGGAACTGATGAACGAATTCATCCAGGAGGTACCCCATGCCGATGTGGTGAATAATATTAATCGCTTATCAAAAATTACTAAAAAGGATATCATCGGTTTCGCTAATAAAAACTATGGCGACAACTATGTCATAGTTTATAAACGTAATGGACAGGCAAAGGAAACTGCGAAAATCATAAAACCGCAGATCACGCCGGTCACCATGAACCGTGATGATGAATCCGCTTTCCTGAAAAAGATCGTGGCCGAACCTGGCAAAATGATAGAGCCGGTTTTCCTTGACTATTCAAAGGATATAAAAAAGTTTAATATTAAAGATAACATTGAGGTGTTGTACAAAGAAAATACCGAGAGCAGCATTTTTTCATTGTACTATTTCTTTGGGATGGGGACCAACAGTAACCGTGAATTGGGTATTGCCCTCGATTACCTCAAGTATCTTGGAACTTCAAAATATACTCCCAAACAAATCCAGGAGGAGTTTTACAAACTGGGTTGTTCATTCAATGTCAACAGCTCCGATGTGGAGGTTTGGGTATCGCTTAGCGGTTTGAGTGAAAATATGGCCAAATCAACGGCTCTTTTTGAGCAGTTGCTTTCAGATGCGCGGCCCAACAAACCAGCCTTGGAGAACCTGGTGGCAGATATAAAAAAGCGCCGGAATGATGACAAACTTTCAAAACAAACTATTCTCTGGCAGGCCATGTACAACTATGGCATTTATGGTTCAAAATCGCCATATACCAATATTTTATCTGCATCAGAACTGGATGCACTTAAAGCGGAAACCCTGATCAGCCTCATCAAGGGATTGAATGGATTTCAACACAAGGTACTCTATTATGGTCCCGATAAAATAAACAAACTGACTGCCTTGCTGAATAAAGAGCATCGTGTACCGTCAACCCTGAAGCCGGTTCCCGCCGCGCTGAAATTCGAACAAAAGCCAACCGATGCCTATAAAGTTTATACGGTTGATTACGAGATGAAACAGGCAGAGATCGTAATGCTTTCAAAATCAGAAAAATACGACAAGACAATAATTCCGGTGGTTCGCTTGTTCAATGAATACTTTGGAGGCACCATGAACTCAATCGTTTTCCAGGAAATCCGTGAATCAAAAGGCTTGGCCTACAGCGCCTGGGCCGGATATCTTCCCCCGCAGCAACCCTACCAGAATTTCTATCTTTTTTCGTATATCGGAACACAGAATGACAAACTACCTGAAGCCATGAAGGCCATGACGGGACTGTTTAACAATATGCCGGAAAGCGAAAAGGCGATGAATTCATCAAAGGAGGCCATCATCAATAAAATCCGTACAGAGCGTATCACCAAATCGCAGGTGCTTTTCAATTATATCAATGCTCAGAAATTCGGACTCACCTACGATATCCGCAAGGATGTGTTTGAGAAGGTGCCAAACATGACCTTTGCCGACCTGAAAGCCTTCCAGCAGAAGTTTATTAAAGACAAAAACTTCACCATCATGGTGCTTGGCAAAAAGGCTGAGCTGGATACCAAGACCCTCTCTACTTATGGTCCGGTAAATTCGCTGGAACTGAAGGATATTTTTGGGTACTAGAGATATCTAATCATCGGAAAATTTCCGGAGCAATTCCCTGTACTGCGAGAAAACATTGGCACGGGATATAAATCCGATATACTTTCCATTTTTCAATACCGGTAAATTGTACCGGTCGCTGCCCTGGAAAAGTTGAATTACGGTATCCATCGAATCATCGGGATTTATTGAGTAATCGGGCATGAACATCAAATCTTTTACAAAAGTCACATCATAGATTGACTGGTCGAACATGATCTGACGGATGTTGTCGAGCATCACCACTCCATGGAATGTTCCGGTTTGATCCACCACAGGAAAAATATTTCGTGAAGCGGTGGCTACTACTTTTACGAGTTCACCAAGTGTGGCTTCGGGATCGACGCGGGCAAAATTCGTCTCGATCAGTTGGCGGGGCGACATAAATGAAAGCACGGCTTTGTCCTTATCATGAGTGATCAGCTCCTTGCGGGCAGCCAGCTGTCGGGTATAGATGGAATGGCTTTCAAAGATATGGCTGGTAAGGTAAGCAATAGCCGATACTATGATGAGAGGAGTAAGCAGCATATAACCACCTGTAATCTCTGCAATTAGGAAAATAGCTGTGAGCGGGGCGTGCATTACCCCTGCCATAACACCGGCCATCCCGACCAAAGCAAAGTTGCTCAGGGAAATGTTAAGACCAAAAGTTGTATTCAAAAGGCTGGCGAAAAAATATCCGCAGATGGCTCCAACAAAAATAGCCGGGGCAAAGGTGCCTCCGATCCCTCCTGATCCCTGTGTAAGAGCCATTGCAACCACCTTCATTATGATCAATCCGAAAATGATGACCAGGAATGACCAGTGGTTTTGTTTCAGAAGGCCAAATAAATTCGAATTACCGATTACCTCACCATTACCATTGATTACCTCTTTTAAAATTGTATAACCTTCCCCGAATAGCGAAGGATAGGCGAAAATAAGCATGGCTAAAATGGTTCCTGCAATTCCTACCCTGAAGAAGGGCGATAATTTCTTTAACAACGATTCAATGCCAATGCTTCCGCGGATAAAGAAAACCGAGACCAACCCTGTAAAAACTCCCAGCATCATATAGAATGGAATATGACGAAGAATAAATGGGCTGTTTAAGGTAAAAGAAAACAAAACCTCATTCCCCATCAGAAGGTACGAAACGAGAGAGGCTGTAACTGTAGTGATCAGCAAGGGGATCAGCGTGGTAAGGGTGAGATCAAGCATCAGGATCTCGAGAACAAAAATAGCCCCGGCAATCGGCGCTTCAAAAATACCGGCGATAGCCCCGGCCGCGCCACAGCCGATCAGCAGGGTGGTGGTCCTGTAATCGAGCCTGAATAACCGGGCGAGGTTTGAGCCGATGGCAGAACCTGTAAGAACAATCGGTGCCTCAGGGCCAACGGAACCTCCGAATCCAAGAGTCAGCGTGCAGGCAACCAGTGATGAGAAAGTGTTATGTGGCTTGATCTGACTGCTGTTTTTTGAAATGGCGTAAAGCACCTTGCTAACGCCATGGCTGATGTTATCTTTAACGATAAACCGGATAAAAAGGATAGTAAGAATAATCCCTATAACAGGAAAAGCTAAAAACAGGTAATAAATACCATGGTAACTGAAGCCATTGGTCAGGAAATAATTGGTGTAATAAAGGGTGTTTTTCAGAATAACGGCTGCAAGTCCACTGCCAATCCCGACCAAGATGCTGAGAATCAGTACAAATTCTCTTTGTTTGATATGGCGTAATCGCCATACCAGAAGCTTGCCGGTTATTGTTTTGGGGAGCATGTTGATGCAAATGTATCAGTAAGAAATCGAATAAAGAAATTCAAAACCCCAGTGGCCCGTTACCGGGTAATAAATACTTCGCACCCCCATTTCAATGGGCCCGGTAAACCGAAGAAAATGGAAGTCGGCCGTAAGTTCACCTCCCATCGACTGATATTCATTTATATAACCTGGATTTTTTCCATTGGCCCAGTCATAGTAAAGGTTTATCTTCAGGCGTTTCAGGTAAATTACCGAGCCAAAACTAAAATCGGGATACCATAACGGAAGTTTGTAATTTATACTTAAACTGAGCAAATCATCATCATAAGCTCCGGTATATCCCCTAGGATAGTAAATGATATTTGCAAAAGAATAAGACAATTCGTTTTTATCCTGCCGCTGCTGATATCCGCCATAAATCAATATACCATGATGGCGAATAATTCCGGGAAAGTATAAATTTGCTGATGCCCCAAAAATCGATCCCATATCATTTTCCCCGAAAGGTGTATTCCTGAAACTGACATCGATGTACTGTCCGAAACGCGGAAAAACATCTTTGGGGTTCGATCGCTGGGACTGTGATGCGGTGATGCGGTAATCCATGGTTTGGATCCATCCGGAATTAAACTTTTCAGGTGTGGAGGCGTTGTGTTTAATGCCTGTCAGGGAGGTTCCGATTGATGGTTGAAGGTACCGGTAGTACCTTCCATGTGAAAAATTCCAGGGGATACTGATGTGGGCCTTGAAATTGGTTTCCTGCCATGTAAAACGGTAACTTTCGCTGCCTTCATTGTGGTTTGCATAGCCTGCCCGGTTACCGATATCAAATTGAAATGTAAAAACCGGGTACCATCCATAGTAACTTAAACTGGTATAAAATTTTCCGGTTCGTTCGTTGATATCATATTTCCAGCCGGCCCCGGCGACCAAGGTGCTCAGGGCATTCTGAGAGAGCAACATCACCCCCGGGTTGAAATTCAGGTTATTAATATCGAACGAAGCCGGGGCCCAGCTGTGAGGGTTAAAAAGATTAAGTATTTTAGAATACTTTCGTGTCGGATAAATTTTCCCCCTGATCGAATCTTTTCCCAGGTCATAATCATCGGATGCATTCATTTTATAGATGTTACTGCCAGTCACGCTATCCTGGATATTTGCTTTTTCCTGCTTTGCAATCGTATCATACAACTTGTACGAATAGTTTTTCACCTGATGCAGCGGAATCCATTCTGCAGTATCAATTGGCATTTCAACTGTCATCAGTCCATCGGAGGTGTAATCGGAGCAAATCATGTACTTCCTGTCAGATGTGAAATCGGGATCAAAGGTGGCGAAACGGCCCGATGTAATCTTGAATATCGCGTGTGTCAGGGTATCCATTGCATAGATATTTTCGGCTCCCGAATGATCAACGCTATAAATGATATACTGCTTGAAAAAGAATCCGGGGCCTGTAAATTCATTGAAGGATGGGGGAAGCAGATTTGTAATTTCCCCTGTGGTTGTATCCATGGTAGCCACTGTTTCTCCCTTTTCGGTAAGCAGCGTGAAAATGATCCTTGTTGCATTAGGCGACCAGTTTGGCGTAATTGCCTGGCCATAACCGGGTATTGTATATCGTCGAACAAGCCGGCCTGAAGGAATCTGCAGGATATCGATCGAGCATTCATTTTCTTCTGAAACATGCACTGCTGCCACCTGCGAACCATCAGGTGAGATGATCGGGGCAAAATATCGGCTTTCTTTTGTCAGCTCCAGCTGCTTCCGGGTCTTAAAATTGTACATCCTGATTTCGGCATATTCGCGGTTTGACCAGCGCCTGTCTTTTTCCAATTCGGACCAAACAAGCCAATCTCCCCCGATTGAGGTGGTACCGCCAATATGGTATCCGGGAGTGAGGAGAATTTTTTCATGGCCCGTTTTACGGTCAAGGAGTACAAACCGGGTAACATCATCCATACTCGATTTGTCGGCGAGGATGGTAGAATCATTTACTAAAATCGGATGATTGTAAACCACATAGTTTTCAGGGTCACGTTTGGTGATATAACGCATAACGGGATGATGTGAGGCGCGAAGCTGTTTTTGCCAGGCGCTGTCAAGTTCAATGAGCGATTGTTTGTACAGCCTGGTTTTCCACATCCCGGTTACTTTGCGGATACCGCTGTTAAACGGGACTACCATAAAGGGATACTTAGCTACACGGTCTAATGCAGAATTCCATAAATCGGGGCCATACTTTGCACGTGACTGTCCAACCAGGTAATATCCGAGAGCGTAGGCATCGGGAGTATACGTTTTATAAGAACCAAGGGTTGCTTTATCATAGGAATAGGGCCCTTTTTCAACAATCTGTGCCCTCAGGGTGCATTCAAAAAGAGCCGATCGGCCACGGCCGGTTTTGGTCATTGCAGTTTCGGTAACGGTTGCATCGCCTTCCAGAAACCAGGATGGAACATACAAGCCAAGGATGCCGCCGGTTATCTGTTCCCCGAAAATGTAATAGAGCGCCTTTGAAAAGCCGCGATTGATTTTGCTTATCTGAACAGCGTGGCGGTATTCGTGAATAGCCAATTGCTCAAGCCACTCTTCGGCATAGCTTTGCTGCGGTGGACAGGTATAAAGTTCAATCCTTTTAGGAGCCCAAACCGTTAGTCCGTTCGAAGTGGTTGATTGGGTATGCATAATTACCGGTATCCTTGGAACTTTTGCCTTAAGAGTAATAGTTTCATTTCGGCAGATGATATCCATGATATTGGCCAGATACTGCGCTTTTTTTTCGAAATGGTCAGGAAAAATAAGTTTATACCGGTCTGTTTTTATTTGGCGCCAACGCAGCGAGGCAGGATCCTGGCCTGTACTGTAATACTGGGACTTTCCCTGGAAAGTAAGTAAGAAACACAGGATTGTAACGATCAGAACCTTCATCTTTACTAAAACAATCAATGAAAAAACATGAAATCAAGCAATATTAATAATTGATGCCATCAACCAGATACCCTTGCAGATATTCTTCAATAGCTTCTTCCAGGGCGAAAAAAGGTTTACTATAACCTGCTGAACGTAGTTTGTCCATACGTGCTTCAGTAAAATATTGGTATTTGTCGCGGATATCGATGGGAGTATCAATGAATTCGATGGAGGTCGGCAGATTTAGAGCGGTAAAGACTGCGTTTACAAGGTCAAGAAATGTTCTGGCTTTCCCGGTTCCGAGATTGTATATGCCGGAACCACCGGAATGATTCATCAGGAAATACATTACATCAACTACATCTTTTACATAGATGAAATCGCGCAATTGCCCGCCATCAGGATATGCCGGATTATGCGACCGGAAGAGACGGACCGATGACGGATGACCGATGACGGATGATTTGCTATCGGCTATCTGCCTGTATGCATGAAACACTACAGATGCCATCCTCCCTTTATGATATTCATTAGGGCCGAAAACATTGAAGAACTTAAGTCCATACCAACGAGGAGGAGAGGTGGTTTGCTGCAATGCCCATTTATCAAATTCATTTTTGGATATGCCATAAGGATTGAGTGGCTTCAACTGAAAGCTTAGTGATGGATCCTGGTCATTATATCCCAGAAGTCCATCTCCATAAGTGGCTGCAGAAGAGGCATAGATAAGCGGAATTTTGTGAAGTGTACATGCTTCCCATATCTGCTTGCTGTAGTTGAGGTTGAGCTCATCAAACACCGCCATGTTAAATTCTGCAGTGTCGGTTCTGGCTCCGATATGGAAAATGAAGCTAACATCGGAATGATGCTTTCCAAGCCATCCAAAAAAATCCTGTCGGTTTACCAGTTCACTGAAGGCCTTATGAACATAATTTTTACTTTTTCCATGGTTCGAAAAATCATCCACAAGAGCAATGTCCTTATAACCTTTGTTATTAAGTTTGCTTACCATGCAACTTCCTATAAAACCTGCGGCGCCTGTGACAACGATCATGATTTCCGAAAATTTAACTGGTCGCAAATGTACATAAAGCCTGTGTGCAAACATAATAATTGATCTAATTTTACTTACTTTTACCGGCTGATTTTTCAATCTTTTAAAATTTTCAAATGGCTGAAAAAATGTTAGGAATAGGTTCACGGATAAAACATCCTCAATTCGGTAAAGGGGTAATTATCCAGGTCAGGTCTGATGCATATGAAATCACATTCATCGAACACGGAACACGTATCATCCTGCGCGATTATGAAGGAATGGAAACGATTGAAGCCGTTGACACCCCTTCTGAACTGGTGACTTATGAAAAAATCGAAAAGGGGCTTATACGGGTGCTCCAGCGTTTCAGTGACATCCACGAAACAGTGCCACTCGGAGCTAAATGGACAGGTGGCCGTTTAGTATTGTATCCAAGCGATCCCGGGCTTAAAGAGAAAGAGGTTCCAATGGAGGCCTTTTTTCATAAAATCGTGATGGTTCGCGACCGGCTTCGGGTTCTTGAACAGAAACTCAATGCCAGCGAACTCACCGATCAGGAAAAGGTGGATATGCAGCAATATATCACCCGGATCTATGGAAGCCTCACTACTTTTAATGTGCTGTTTAAGAATAAGGATGATCAGTTTGCAGGGGAACGTGGAACTTAACTATTCCCAAAACTTCTGAAGTTCATCAAGCGTTTCCCTCTCTTTCAATATCTCAAAATGCTCTCCCTCATTGAAATATCCGATGATCCTGGGTGTTTGACGGCTGTTGAAACGCGACCACATGCTGAATGTATACCCCCCGCTGTCGTGTATCACAAGGTAATCACCCTCAACGATCGCAGGCAGATAGACACTTTTGGCAATTATATCGCCAGAAAAACATAGTGGCCCTGCCAGATTATATGGATTTTCGTCAAGGCCGGTCTTCAAATTGCCTTCCCGGTCAAAAACACTGTATTCATGTTGCCAGTCTTTCGGATTCAGACATTCACGAACAAACAGATCGGCTCCGACATGAAGCATTGCCGTGTTGATAGTCGGATCGCGCTTAACATATTCAACCCGGCTAACCGTCCATCCCGCGTTGGTAAACGTCCATCTACCGAATTCGGTAAAAAGCCTGAAAGAATCAAATAATCGAGGCGCCCGTTTTGCGATTTCGTTAACGTAATCCTGCATCAAAGGAGGCTTCGATCCTGAATGATAAGCGATAGGTAACCCGCCGCCGATATCGAAAATGGAAACCGGAGTGAGCCCGGTCTCAAGGCGCCGTTTGTTAATATCCATCACAAAATCATATATCACGCCTATTCCTTCGACAAGCAACATTAACGGACATCCTTGTGAACCCACGTGAAGGTGAACCCCTGTAAGCCATGGACAGGTCAGAAACACATCCTCAAGCGCCTGGCGGTTATAGTTAATAGGAACGCCAAATTTAGAATATTCGCCAGCCACACTCGATTCCTGGATGGCGCCAATACCAACCTGCGGATTGATCCTCAGCCCGATTGATCCCGACAGCGAGGTATTGAGGAGCATTTTATTTACCCGTTCAAGTTCCGAAAAGTTATCAATATTAATATGGATCCCTGTTTTCAACGCAAATTCAAGGTCTGCAATAGTCTTTACAGGCGAGTCGAAAACAATCTGGTCGGGCCGGTAGCCGGTTTTCAGGGCAAGGGTGACTTCGCCAA
>JBAXKG010000072.1:0-10875 GCA_037137455.1 Bacteroidota bacterium | reverse complement strand
AAATGCTGCTATAATATATGACTGATTTACAGTGTGTTGTCAGAGCCTCTCAGGGGACTTGAACCCCCGACCTGCTAATTACGAATCAGCTGCTCTACCAACTGAGCTAAAGAGGCATATAAAAAAAGTCGGGATGAGAAGACTCGAACTTCCGACCCCCACGTCCCGAACGTGGTGCGCTAGCCAACTGCGCTACATCCCGAGGAATTGGTAAAAACGGTTAAGAACCTGTTTCTTTGTTTCCGGAGCGGTGCCCGGTTAAAGGGCTGCAAATTTACTAATTAATTTTCAAAATAAGCAAAGGGTGTTTTGCTTATTGATCATATGGAATTAAAATTCATTATAAAGCCTTGTTTCAGATCAATATTCTCTAACTTTGCAAGTAATTTTTCAATTTCAACAATTCTTTATTTTATGTTTAATTTTAAGCATTATAAATACTTAATAATTGTTTTGTTAATCCCGTTAATTCTTAGTGGATGTCGGGGAAATTCAAAAGAAAAAACTGATACGGGGGCGCCAAAAATAATTACAGTAGGCGCTATAATAATCAGGACGCGCACACTCGAAAATAATATTCTTGCCACAGGCAATGTCATTGCCAATGAAGAGGTGGAACTCCGCAGTGAAATTCCGGGACGTATTGTTACAATCAACTTTGGAGAAGGAAGTCTTGTAACCAAAGGTGATCTGCTGTTGAAGATCGATGATCGCGAATTACAAGCCCAGCTGAAAAAACTGCAGGTCGATGAAAAGCAGGCCAGAGATGATCTGTATCGCAAGGAAAAGCTCCTTGAACTTAAGGCTGTTAGCCAGGAAGAGTATGATAAAGCATTTAACACCCTTGGAATCACACAGGCGCAGATAGAACTGATCAGGACCCAAATATCCAAAACTGAAATTTATGCTCCATTCACCGGACAGATCGGTTTGCGGCAGGTCAGTCCTGGTGGATTTGTATCCTCCTCTACACTGGTGGCACGGTTACAGCAAATCGACCCTGTAAAAATTGACTTTGCAATTCCTGAAAAATACAGGGGAAAAGTACAAAGGGGAACCTTAATTAAATTTAGAGTGGAGGGAAGTGATAGCACTTTTGCAGGACATGTCTACGCAATTGAACCAAAAATTGACCCGGTCACACGAAATGTTTCCTTGCGTGCCCTATGTACGAATCCAAAAGGAATACTTGTACCTGGCGCTTTTGCCAAAGTAGACATTGTACTTGATAACATGAAAGATGCACTGGTCATTCCTTCAGAAGCCATCATTCCCGTGTTAAACGGAGAAAAAATCTATGTTTGCCGGAATGGTAAAGCTCAGTCACAGATCATTGAGACCGGAATCCGTACGGAACGTGAAGTACAGGTAACTTCAGGGATCAATCCGGGAGATACAGTGATCACTACCGGCATTTTACAGCTTCGCGAAGATATTGGTGTTAAAGTCAGGCTGCCCAAATGAATATTTCATCGATAAGCATCAATCGCCCGGTTCTTGCTACCGTTATTTCGCTGGTGATCATTCTTTTCGGAGGAATAGGTTATTTATTCCTGGGAGTCAGGGAATTTCCAAGTGTCGACCCTCCCGTAGTCACTGTTACAACCAACTATGTCGGAGCCAATGCGGATGTTATCGAGTCGCAAATCACTGAACCACTTGAAGAGTCCATCAACGGGATAGCAGGTATCCGTTCTCTCATCTCGATCAGCAGTGACGGCCGCAGCAACATCACTGTGGAGTTTGAACTCGGTGTTGATATGGAAGCAGCCTCCAACGATGTTCGTGACCGGGTTTCGAGAGCCATCCGGAACATCCCGCCTGATACTGATCCACCCATTATTACAAAATCTGATGCCGATGCCGGCCCAATTTACGCCCTGACCCTGCAGAGTAGTGCCCGTGATCTAATGGAGTTATCGGATATTGCCAATAATGTTTTTAAGGAACGGCTTCAAACCATTTCAGGGGTGAGTGAAATCCGTATCTGGGGTGAACGTAAATATTCTATTAAGTTACTTCTTGATCCGTCCAAACTGGCCAGTTACCGCCTGACTCCGGGAGATGTCCGTACTGCTCTTTCACGCGAAAACATTGAATTGCCAACAGGAAGAATTGAGGGCTATGGTACAGAATTAACCATACGCACAAGGGGACGCCTTACCACTCCTGCGGAATTCAACGACATGATTATTCTGGAAAAAAATGGAATCGTTATCCGGATGCGGGATGTAGGGATTGCGAAACTTCTCCCTGAAAATGAACGGACGATCATGAAAGGCAACGGCGGGGTTCCCATGATCGGGATTGGCATTACACCCCAACCCGGAGCCAATCAAATTGAAATCGTTGATGAAGTTTATAAACGGGTTGCACAGTTAAAAAATGAAATCCCTGCGGATATCATTGTGGGAACCAATTTCGATACCACCCTGAGTATCCGCAAAGCCATCAAGGAAGTTGGGGAGACCATCCTCATTGCATTCGCACTTGTTTTACTTGTAATCTTCGCATTTCTCCGCTCATGGCGTACAACACTGATTCCCATCATCGCTATTCCGATCTCCCTGATCAGTGGATTTTTTATAATGTATGTTGCCGGTTTTTCCATCAACATTCTTACTTTGCTGGCTATTGTTTTGGCCACTGGACTTGTTGTTGATGATGCCATTGTGGTACTTGAAAATATATATCACAAAATTGAAGCCGGGATGGACCCGATCGCCGCCGGGCATCAGGGCTCGAAGGAGATTTACTTCGCCATTCTGTCCACGACCATCACCCTTGCTGCCGTATTTCTACCGATTATTTTCCTCCAGGGACTTACAGGACGCCTGTTCAGAGAATTCGGGGTGGTTGTAGCAGGTACTGTGCTGGTTTCAGCTTTGGTTTCACTCACGCTCACCCCAATGATGAGTTCGCATATGTTGCGGAAACCCGACCATCATAATGCGCTGTTCACATTTACCGAAAATATGCTGAATCGCCTGACTGATGCTTATAACAGGTCGCTTTCTACATTCATTCGTTATCGCTGGCTTGCCATCCTGATAATGGTTATTTCACTTGGGCTGATAATTGGAATAGGCTCCCTGATTCCATCGGAACTTGCTCCCATGGAAGACAAAAGCCGGATGCAACTTATGTCGACCGCCCCGGAGGGAACCTCTTTTGAGCTGATGGACAGATATATGAACCAGATCATCGCTATCGTGGATACCATCCCTGAAAAGGAATCGATCATGGCAATTACTGCTCCCGGATTCGGTTCTGCCTCCTCAACAAACAATGGAATGGTCAGAGTTTCCCTGAAACAGCCTGAAAGCAGGAACAGGACCCAACAGGAAATTGCTGATGAGCTTGGCGCTGTGGTAAAGCGGTATAATTTTGCCCGGACTTTTGTGATCCAGGAGCAAACCATCGGGGGTAGCCGAAGCGGAGGATTACCTGTACAGTATGTCGTTTTGGCTCCGGATTTTGAGAAACTTAAAAAATTCCTGCCGAGGTTTATGGAACAGGTACAAGCCAGTCCGAAATTCCAGGTGGTTGACCTGAATCTGAAGTTCAATAAACCTGAGCTTTCGGTTGAGATTGACCGTGACCGGGCCAGGGCATTAGGTATCAATGTGCGGGATATTGCCGAAAACCTTCAGTTATATTTCAGCGGACAGCGATATGGATATTTTATCATGAACAGCAAGCAGTACCAGGTGATCGGACAGGCTGACCGTTCAAACAGGGACAAACCCTTAGATCTCAGTTCAATTTACATCCGTAATAACCAGGGAGAACTAATTCAACTTGATAATGTAGTCAAACTGAAGGAACAAAGCAATCCCCCTCAGCTATATCGTTATAACCGGTATATATCGGCCACGGTTTCAGCCCAGCCTTCAAAAGGAGTCACACTGGGACAAGGTATTGCAGAGATGCGAAAAATCGGGAAAGCCACTTTTGATGATTCGTTTTCCTCTGCATTAGCGGGGACTTCAAAGGAGTTTGAAGATAGTTCCGGGAGTCTGCTTTTTGCGCTTTTGCTCGCCCTGGTTCTGGTATTTCTTATCCTGGCTGCCCAATTTGAGAGTTTCATCGATCCCCTCACCATTATGTTCACGGTACCCCTTGCATTAGCCGGAGCAGTGCTCTCCCTTTGGATTTTTGGTCAAACGCTGAACATTTTCAGTGAAATCGGGGTGATTGTGCTTATTGGTATTGTTACGAAAAATGGCATATTGATCGTGGAGTTTGCAAACCAGCGTAAAAAAGATGGGTTAGCTGTACGGGAAGCAGTTATTGATGCTGCAACCCGGCGGCTAAGACCTATACTCATGACCAGCCTTGCTACCGCACTGGGGGCCTTGCCAATTGCCATGGCCCTGGGAGCTGCTTCACGCAGCCGCGTTCCAATGGGCATTACCATTATCGGCGGGTTGATCTTTTCACTTGTTCTGACACTTTTTATTATTCCGGCGTTGTACACCTATCTTTCGCGATCAAAAAAAATAAAAAGTTGAATGATGATTAAAAATTGCTTTTTTTGCATGTTTCTCGTATTGTCCATTGCAACCGATGCGATTTCCCAGGAGGTCATTTCCCTTCAAAACGCACTGGAACTAGGCCTGAAAAATAATTATTCTATTATTCTTCAAAAAAATGATGCGCACATTGCGAAAAACAACAATACCCTCGGAAACGCCGGATTTTTGCCCGTCATCGATCTTAATGCCACACAAAACAATACCATCAGTACGACCCACCAGGAGCAGTTTAGCGGTACTGTGAAAGATGTTTCCAATGCGAAGAATAATAACCTGAACATCGGGGCACAGATGAACTGGACCCTGTTTGACGGGTTGAATATGTTTGTAAGTAAACAGATGCTTGGTGTGCTGGAAAATCTGGGAGAAAATGGAACACGCATCGTGATCGAAGGAACGATGAGCGATATTACCCTTACATTTTATGGGATCATTCAATTGAAACAGCTTGTGCGGGTTGCCCGTGATGCGGTTGATTTGTCGATGCAACGCAAACGTATCGCTGCTGCAAAAGTATCGCTGGGCGCGGGCTCTCAATTAATGCTGCTTCAGTCAACAGTCGACCTCAACGCCGATAGTACCCGACTCATCCAGCAAGTGGTATTACTTGCCAACGCGAAGGTTGATTTCAATCGTCTTCTTGCACGCGATGCTTCCATTGCTTTTGACATTTCCGATTCAATTCAGATCCTGACGCCCCAACCTTATGACAGCTTGCTTCGTAAAGCATTGATTCAGAATGCGCAACTCACAACTGCCCGGCTTAACCAGGATCTTGCCAGACTGGGCGTCAGGCAGGCCCAATCGGACCGGTATCCCCGGTTGAATTTTACGGCAGGTTATAGCTACAACACATTAAATTCACAAACAGGTTTTCTTCAATACAATCAGAGCTATGGTCCTTCGTATGGCTTTAACCTGACCTACAATCTTTTCAATGGGTTTAACGTAAACCGGGCAATTAAAAATGCTAAAATCATCATGAATTCCGGTGAAATTGAGGTACAGGATTCAGAGCAAATGCTTCAGGCTGAAATGCGTAAAATGGATAATCAATTCATTGCCAGCCTTGATATTGTGAAAATGCAACTTGCAAACGTTAAAGTAGCACAGGAAAATGTTACCATTGCCTTTGAGAAGTATAAACTCGGAAGTATAAATGACATTGAACTTCGCGAAATTCAGCAGAAATTAATTGATGCAGAATATCAACTCATCTCCTCTCAATTCGAGGCAAAAAAGGCTGAAGTGGAACTTACGCGACTTAGCGGGGAGCTCCTTAAGGGAATGATGAGTGACGAATGACGAGTGCATTGTCATTTTAACATGTCACGTTTTTGACACGTGTCACACCTCACGTGTCGCGATTTTTCCTACCTTTGCGGAATAATTCAGCATTTTGACATTTCACGATTTTGGTTTTGAGGCGAGGTTAATTGAAGGTATCGAAGCTTTAGGGTATAACAGCGCCACACCAATCCAGGAGCAGGCGATTCCTGCTATTTTAGCCGGCAATGACCTCATAGGGTCAGCACAGACCGGCACAGGGAAAACAGCTGCATTCCTTCTCCCAATCATACAGAAGATCATCACAATACCCCATGATGATGCAATCAAGGCTTTGGTGATTGTGCCGACACGCGAACTGGCCCAGCAGATTGACCAGCACATGGAGGGTCTGTCATATTTTACACCTGTAAGTTCCATTCCGGTTTATGGCGGCACCGATGGCGCCTCATTTTCACGAGAGCGGCAGGCCCTGGCCAATGGGGCCGACATGGTGATCTGTACTCCGGGCCGTATGATTGCACACCTTAACATGGGGTATGTAAACCTCTCGAGCCTGCGATACCTGATCCTTGATGAAGCCGACCGGATGCTTGACATGGGATTCTACGATGACATAGTAAAGATCATGTCATATGTGCCGGAAAAACGTCAGACCCTGTGTTTTACTGCCACCATGCCAAAAGACATGCGTGACCTTGCCCGGAAAATTCTGAAAAACCCTGTTGAAATCAATATTGCTCCTTCAAAACCTGCTGAAAATATTCTTCAGATGGCCTATGTTGTCTATGATACCCAGAAGATACCACTTGTTCAGTACCTTCTGAAGGATCTTAAACTGCGGAGTATCCTCATTTTCTGTTCGACCAAAAGCGCCACCAAACAACTAAGTGCCTCATTAAAAAAATTAAGGCTTAATGCCGAAGAGATCCACTCCGACCTGGATCAACCTGAACGTGAAAAGGTATTAAACAAATTCCGCAGTAAAGAATTGAATATCCTGGTCGCCACTGATATTGTTTCCCGGGGAATTGATATCGAGGATATTGATATGGTGATAAATTTTGATGTGCCGAACGACGGGGAAGATTATATCCATCGGATCGGGCGTACAGCGCGTGCACAAGCAAAAGGCGCTGCCATAACTCTGATCAATGAAAAAGGCCAGGGCAAATTTGCTGTTATTGAGAAACTGTTAGGCAAGTCCATCTATAAAGGGGCTATTCCGGTTCATTTGGGCGAGGGTCCGGAGTTCGATCCCAAAAAACACAAAGGGTCATTCAGAAAAGGTGGTTTCCGGAAAAAATGACGCTTAAAATAAGTTTTTTTTTTATTTGGTCGATAATATAATTTTTATATCTACCTTTGCAGATATTATTTTAAATTCGATTATTATTATGAAAAATGGAAAAGTAAAATTCTTTAATGAGTCAAAAGGATTTGGATTTATTATGGACTCCGAGACAGGCAAAGAATATTTCGTTCATGCCTCTGGTTTAATTGACCGTATCCGGGAAAATGACGAAGTAACATTCGACCTGACCGAAGGTAAAAAAGGATTAAATGCTGTAAATGTTAAACTGGTATAAGCTTAACCAAAAACGATTTTAATCTTAGAGGCTGTTTCATTTTGTGAGACAGCCTCTTTTGTTTTTTGTCAATGCCACCTGAATATTTTCATCCCGGCAACGAAGAAGATTAGGCCGGTCACCGACAGTATCAGAATGGGCATGGAGACTTCTGAAAATCCGGCTCCTTCTATGAAAATACTGCGGAGCCCATCGGCCATCAGGGTGAGGGGAAACTTCTGAATGACCGGAATGCTCCAGCCGGGAAAATTGTGATAGCTGAAAAAGATTCCCGAAAGGACCATCATCGGCATGCTTACTGCGTTGATCAGGCCATTTCCGATTTCAGTTTTCGCTGTATTGGAAGAGATAAAAACGGAAATGCCGGCAAAGGCAAAATTCCCGGTAATAAACAAAATAAGCATTGCCGGGATACTTCCCTGAATGGAAATGCCAAAGGCCAGAAAGGCGAACAGGAAAAGTAATCCTCCCTCCACAAAGTTCATCAGCACGCGTACGGTGATCAGTGCGATCAGGAAGTTGGAATGTTTCATCGGGGTGGCAACCATCCGGCGCAATAGTTTTTTTGACCGGCGCTCGATAATGGCATAGCTCACGCCCCACATGCACGACATCATCACCCCCATCGCAATCAGTCCGGGTATCAGAAAATCAATATAACGGGTTCCGGTTACGGTGAGTGGTAGCACTTCACCACCTGCCTCGTTTTCAAGGTTTCCCGGGGAACGAAAAAGTTTGCTGAGCTTCAGAAAGGCAAGCTGGGCATCAGGGTTGTTGGGATCAAAATGGTACTGTACCACCCCGTTTTTTTCATCAAGAACTAAATTAATATTGCCCCTTTTTAACAGGACCATTGCCTCTTTCCATTCATTGGCTCGGAAAATGAAGGTAGAATTTCCCATTTTATCATCATGAAGGATAAATGTCCTGGAATATTGTCCGTTGGCTTTCACCTCACTTCCGGCTTTGTGAAGTTGCAGAAATTCCCGGATCACAGATGCACTATCGGAAACACCCCCGGTTATGTGGGTCCGGCCGATCACGGCAATGTTTGTGACCACATCTTTTGTATTGGTGAAAGCAATGCCCAGTCCGAGTGACATCAGAATGGGAAAAACGATCCCCCAGAAAAGAACCCCGGGCTCGCGGATAAGTTCCCTGATATTGGACATTATCAGCTGAAAAAGCTGGTTATTTGAGATTCGTTCAATCATCTAAGTGGCGTCCGGTAAGTGAGATAAAAAGATCGTCGAGGGTGATTTTCCTGGGGGCAACAGGTTGAACTGTTATTTGCTCTACATCTCCCAGTAAACTGTCTAAACTCCCCTCTTTCAGAATTTTCCCGTGGTCGATGATCACGATGTAATCACAAAGTTGCTCTGCCTCCTCCATATAATGAGTTGTCAGGATCAGGGAGGTCTGCAATTGCTCTTTGAGGGTGCGCAGGATGGCCCAGATTTCACGGCGGGCATTGGGATCAAGGCCAGTAGTAGGCTCGTCGAGCAGCAGGATTTTCGGTTTGTTCAGCAGGGAGATCCCCAAAGCCAGCCTTTGACGCTGACCGCCGGAAAGATTCACCACCCAAGCTTTCCTTTTTTCTTCCAAAGAAATAAGATGTAATACCTCTTCACACCGATCCTTTCCCAATTTGAAAAAACTAGCGAAAAGCCGGAGCGTTTCCCAAACCGTAAGTTTATCAATAAAATGGGTTTCCTGCAGCGAGAGTCCGATGAGGGTCCGAAGGGCTGCCTCATGATCTTTCCAATTCATCCCGGTAATGGTGATTTCTCCCTGATCGGGTTGCTGAATACCCTCGATCATCTCCACAAGCGTGGTTTTCCCTGCTCCGTTGGGGCCCAAAAGCGCCACAAACTGCCCCGCGGGAATACACAGGTCGATTCCCCTCACTGCCTGAACGGTTTTAAAGGACTTATGGACGTTTTTGACCTCGATGACAGGTTGATTCTCCATTTCTCTCAGGCAAGCCATGAAACTGAGGGACAAAGGTAGTCAGGTTATTCATTCTATCGTTTACATTATTACTTTTCACGTTTAATCATCGAAACAAGATTTTACAAACTGATATGGAATGTGCCTGGTTAAGAGTAAAAGCAGCTATATCATTTTTTGAGGAAAATTTTTGTACTTTTGTTAAAATGTTCGCAAACAATGGAGCTGAAGCATTTGAATTTTACTGCTGTTTTTGTGGAAGAACCTGATGGGGGTTATTCTGCATATATTGAAGAAATTCCTGGCGCAAATACGCAAGGAGATACTATTGAGGAGGCTAGGTCGAATCTCAATGAGGCATTAAAGATGGTTCTTGAAACCAATAAAATTATATCCCGGAAAAATCAGACCACTGGTTTAAAAAGCTATCGGGAACCCTTGACCTTTGCTTAATGAAGCGGTATAAATTGATCCGGCATCTCAAATTGAACGGGTGCTATCTTTTGCGCGAAGGCAGTAACCATAGTTTATATTTTAATCCTGGAAACAGCACAATCTCAACCGTTCCACGTCATCGAGACGTTAAGAAATTCATTGCTCAAAAGATTTGCAAAGATTTAAATATTACCATCCCTGACATCCAACACCTTTTGCGCGGCAGCCTCCACCTCCGCTTTCTGCTTTTCGCTTGGGTTCTCCGGCCAGGGGAAGTTGTTGTAAACGATGTCGTTAGAATAACGAAAACGACTTTCTAATCGGCCACAAACATATTTTAACCAGGTTTGATGTATGGCTGAAGTCAGAACTCCAAAGTGATAAAGGGTCGCATTATTAATAGCACTGCAACTATTACCGATGATGAAGTCTTTAGAAAAGAATCCAATTGGAATATATTTTCTGTTTTCAGAGGAATGTAGCGGGATAAGAATATAATTGGTATTTGGTTGCCTGATTTCACCGAATAGGTAAGGGAATGCTGCTAATTTTCTCGTTTCCTCACGATTACTTTTCAAACGATACTCCCGAACCTGATGAATACGATCAATAATTGCCCGGATGTTACGAAATTCATTGGGATTAGCATCTTTAAGCCAAAGACACCAACGGTTCTCATTGTTTATGAATTCTTTAGCGCTTAGGAATGGTTTGATAAATTTTTCTGAAAATGGTTCATCTGCAATAAATGTACATTTTTCATTATTATCCAATAACAGATATCCATTATCATTTGGCATATTCCCAAAAGAAATTTCAGGCACAAACGAAATAGGATTTCTTCTTTTCAATAAAATAAGATCCTTTCCTTCAACCAGATATGGATTAATATTGTTAACTTTTATTTCATGTGGCTCACCTGCAATGTCTTCGTATTCAAAAATTCGCTTTTCTACAATATCAAAATTCGAGAACCCGATGATCACCACATGTACCGCGGCTTTCCCTCTGGCTTCGTTGATCCATTTGAATGTGCGATGGGCAAAATGAATCTTTATGTGATACCTGTTGAAAAG
>JBAXKG010000071.1:0-11572 GCA_037137455.1 Bacteroidota bacterium | reverse complement strand
TGGAACCCGGCATCAGGGTTGAGATCAATCTCCAAAAGTTCATGCGCCTCAACGCGGGTGTTAGTTACAGGTATGTGGGCGATCTTCAGTTGATCAATACACCTTCAACGCTGATGAATAATTTTACAGCCACCATAGGGTTAAAGTTTGGTAAATTTTAGAGTGTTTGAAGGTTTTTTTCACTCACCTGGAAACCATTTTGTGCTGAAAGAAATGAAGCAAATGCAGTTTGATGAATATGGCAATGTGAAAGGTAAGTTTCTTTTTCTTGATGTTCATAAAACCCCATTGGTCAATGACGAAGGCAAACTTATCGGTGTAGTAGGATCAGCACGCGACATCACCGAGCGCAAGCGGGTTGAGCAAGAATTAATTGCAGCCAAAGAACGCGCCGAAGAAAGCGACCGCCTGAAATCAGCTTTCCTTGCCAATATGAGCCACGAAATACGCACTCCCATGAATGGCATCCTCGGCTTCGCTCAACTATTGAAAGAACCTGATCTTACTGGAAAGGAGCAAATCGAATTCATTTATAGCTTCTTCATGCCTGAGGTTGAAAGAAAGGGTATACAGTTTTCATTTAAAAACAGGTTGCCTTCAAAAGAATCCATCATTAAAACAGACCGTGAAAAAATCTATGCCATTCTTACCAACCTTGTTAAAAATGCCATTAAATACACCAAAAAAGGTTTAATCGAATTCGGGTATGAAATAGTAAAGACAAAGCATACCGCGTCTCTGCGGTTTTTTGTAAAAGACACGGGTATCGGAATTCCCAAAAACCGACATGAAGCCATATTCGAACGCTTTATTCAGGCTGATATTGATGATAAATATGCTTACGAAGGCGCTGGCCTGGGCTTGTCTATTGCAAAAGCTTATGTGGAAATGCTTGGCGGAAAAATCTGGGTAGAAAGCGAAGAAGCCAAAGGTTCAACATTTTATTTCACCATTCCTTACAATGTTGAATAACAAGCAGAAAGCGCTATTTTAAAGGTTGTTTCTACAGAAGATAATGAAGTTCAAATTAACAACCTCAAAATAATAATTGCATTAAAGGTCACAAAGGATAAACATACTTATCAACGTTGAAATCAACCGGATTGTCAGGATTGTTCTGATATACCTGTGAAAAAGAGGAAGGGTTATTCCTTTTCTGATATCCTTTGTTTAAGGTGAAATACAATATTGCTTCCCAAAACCCGATTTTAATATTAGGAAATGAACGTTTAAGGATTGATAAATCAGAATAGAAGTGCCATTTAATTTTGTCATATCCGTCCAGTAATTCTTCAGGAGAAATGTTTTCAGGTCTGATAATAACTTTGGAAGCATCAAACTTGTTCCAGTCATCAGTAAGGATACGCCCCTGCGAAACCAATTTATTGAAAACAGGTGTTCCCGGATAAGGCGTCATTACACATGCCTGAAAGAATGCGGCTTTTGAACGTGTAAGAAAATCATGAGAAACATCAAACACTTCGGGAGTATCGGAATCGAGTCCAAAGATGAGTGAAGCCATGGTCATAATACCGTTATCCTGAAGTTTTTTTACAGCCAGAATATTTTCATCTACGGTTTTTAACGTTTTACGATATTGGCTGATGCCGGAGTCTGACATTGATTCGAATCCGATCAGCAAGGCCCTGCATCCTGATTTATAAGCGAGTTTGATGAGTTCTGTGTCGTTGGCGACTTGAATTGAAGCCTGCCCTACCCATGTCTTTTTCTGTGGGATCATTTCCCTGAACAACTCCTTCGCATAGCGTTTATCACCGGTGATGTTGTCGTCAAGAAAGAATAAGTTTTTTTCCTTACATGATTCAATGTCGCTAATGATATCCCTGATCGGCTTGTGCCTCTGCCTGGTGCCAAAAAACCTTGAAACAGTACAAAAATCACAATTGTACGGACAGCCACGGGTGGTTTCGATGGGTGCAATTGAAAATTTCCCCGACGAACACTTGATCAAATCCCTCCTGGGGATTATATGACTTTGCAAGTCGGGTAATTGATCAAGTTTATAAAAGGATTTCAAACGTTTGTGCTTGATGTCATCTAACACAATATCCCAAAGTCCCTCTGCCTCCCCTATTACCACAGCGTTACCATACCGGATAGCTTCCTCGGGCATTGCTGTGGCATGAATTCCTCCAAATACGACAATCTTACCACGTTTTTTGAATTCATTGGCAATCTGATAACCTCTTATGCAGGTTTGTGTCATTATAGAAATACCAATGACCTCGAAATCGCCATCGAAATCTACTTTCTCGCCGTATGCCTCTTCAACAATTTGTATTTCATGTTCGGGAGGAGTGAGCGCCGCAATCAGAGAAAGTGTCAGCTGTGGAATATCCATTGAGTTGGGTCGCTGTTCGTGAGCAGGACATGGCGCTATAAGTAAAATCTTCATTCAATTAGTCATTAAATTTGGCCATGGCAATAGCCACTAATAAAGTGCAAAGCATAGGAAGTATAGCAGGATTGGTAGTTTAATGGGAGTATAATATCCTTTGTAACCTGAACCGTTCTAAGATGCTTTTTGACTTGACAAAATTAAGCAAATTTCTTTAAAACAAATGACCCGGTCAGAATCAGGATCAGAATAAAAACCATGAATGGTTAAGGATAGAGTAGTCCAGCGCCTTCGCATAGAAAGGGCGGGGGCTTGTACCTCGATAAGGTATGCGGTAATGTTAGGATGGAGTGGTTGGTCAAGTAAATTTCTGCCAAAAGTGATCTTGTAAGTCAGCATCAAAGCAGAACAGGTTGCCATGATTCAAAAATTCATTCAAAAAAATTTGACTTTACTCTTGGTTATCATTATCTTCACAAAATATTTATTCTAAAGTTCAAACCATGAAAAAGTGTTTTGCAGAATTTATCGGAACTTTTAGTCTTGTTCTTTTTGGTTGCGGATCAGCGGTTATCGCTAGTAATACTTCTGTCGGTCCGGCTGGAGTAGGATTATTAGGAATATCCATTGCATTTGGTTTTACTGTTGTTGCAATGGCCTATGCCATTGGAGGAATTTCGGGGTGCCACATTAACCCGGCAGTGACAATCGGAGTTCTCGTTGCAGGAAAAATGGAAGTGAAGGATGCCATCGGGTATATCATTGCACAATGTCTCGGCGCCATTTTGGGAGCCGGGGTGTTGTATCTTATTCAGTCAGGGAAACCCGGGTGGGTAATGGCAGAATGGGGACTTGGCGCCAATGGTTGGGGTGAAGGATATCTTGGGAATTACAATGTACTGAGTGCATTTGTCATTGAAATGGTGATGACCTTCCTTTTCATCTTTGTAATACTTGGAACGACATCTAAATTTGGAAATAGTGTCATGGCCGGTCTGGCTATCGGGGTCACCCTGATGTTGATCCACCTTGTAACAATCCCTGTAACAGGAACCTCGGTGAATCCTGCACGGAGTCTTGGACCTGCAATTTTTTCGGGTGGAAAAGCGCTTTCACAACTGTGGCTTTTCTTTATCGCCCCTATTATTGGCGCTGTCATGGCAGCCGTTACTTGGAAATTCGTGTTTGATATATGAAAAAAAGTTTAAAAATTGCCGGGGGTATTCTGGTTGCTCTTTTGCTTATTCTTATTTTATTCCCTTTTATATTCCGGGATCGGATTCAAAAGGAGGTGAAGAATCTGGCCAACAGGAAACTGAAGAGTGAGATGAATTTCACTGACATGAATTTGTCTTTCTTCAGTCATTTCCCGAATCTTACCCTCACCCTTACTGATTTTTCGTTAAAATCATCCTCTCCATTTGAACAAGACACGCTTATTGGGGCGAAGGAGATCGCATTCGGGGTGAATGTGAAAAGCCTTTTCGAAAAAACCATATTGATCACCTACGTTTATCTTGGTGAGGCTAAGATCAATATACTTTACAACGAAAAAGGGACCGCAAATTACAATGTTTACCAGTCGGGCGATACTACACAAGTTACCAGCGACACAACCGGTTCATCCGGTGCGGAACTGAATATCGAACATATCATCTTTAAAAATTGCAGGGTGGTTTATGCCGATCCATCAATTCCCGCACGTGTCGTGGCATATGGTCTGAATTACGCGGGTAAAAGCAAGATCACCAGCGACATTTTCGACCTTACATCCAAGGTTAAAATTGATTCACTCCTCCTGGTTTATAACCACAAAAAATACATCGATGCGAAACCGGTCACAGCGAACCTTAATACAAAGATCAACATCAGGAACCTTACCGTAAACCTGGAAAAAAACGATCTGAAAATCAAGGATATTCCTATAGAGTTTCATGGGAAATTCAATTTTGAAAAGGATGGTTATCAGATCAGCCTGAACTTTTTATCGATCATGGAGAAGGAATTTCTCAGTGCACGTTTCAAGTTCAGGCAAACCTCAAATCCATGGATATTTGCAAAAGTCAATGCGAGCATCGACCTGGCAAAATGGTCGAAAGCCTTTGATTTGAAATCAGCTGAACTGAGGGGATTATATGAACTTAACCTGCTTGCCGAGGGATATTACATTACCGGAACTGTTCAAAAAGGGATCCGGAATGAAACGGATACAGTAATTCAAAGTATCCCGAAATTCAGCCTGATGACAAAATTAACCGGTGGTTATCTTAAATACAGGAAATTGCCGCAGGCGCTTACCGATATTGATTTTTCGCTCAATGCCTCATGCCCCGACAACGACTTTCATCACATTAATTTTCAGCTTGAAAATCTGCAGGCAACCTTTCTCAAAAATCAGATCAAAGGGTTTTTCAGGATGAACAGCCTTGAGGATATACCAATCAATGCCGGTATGACCGCCAGTTGCAACCTGTCGGAACTGAAACAGGTTTTTCCTCTCGACAGCATTGATGTTTCAGGGATGCTCGATTTCGAAGTGAAGGTGAAGGGAAATTATGCCCCGGAAAAGAAAATGTTCCCGGTTACTACTGCCCTCATCAACCTGAAAAGCGGCTCTGTTCAGACCAAATATTATCCTCATCCATTGGAGAAAATGGAGATGGTTGCCGAAGTGACAAATCGTACCGGCGCCATGAAAGACCTGGTAGTGAAGGTGAAACCGCTGACTTTTCAATTTGAGGGAAAACCGTTCACCCTTACTGCTGTACTGGAGAATTTTGATGACCTGAATTACAATGTGGGGTCGAAAGGGGTGATTGACCTGGGAAAGATATATAAAGTTTTTTCTCAGCAGGGATTGGATCTCGATGGATACATCGAAACCGATCTTTCGCTGAAGGGGAGGCAAAGCGATGCCACTTCCGGACGATATGAAAAGCTCAGAAACACCGGCACGCTGAAACTACGCAATATCCAGGCGAAATCAGAAGATTATCCCAAACCATTCATCATCAGAACGGGCGATTTCAGATTCGACCAGGACAAGATCTGGTTTGAAAATTTCCTGGCAAACTATGGCAATTCTGATTTCCGGTTGAAGGGGTTCATGAAGAATACCATTAACTATGCTCTTTCTAAGGGAGGAACCCTGACCGGTGATTTTCAGTTGAATTCAAACTTTATAAATGTTGATGAATTCATGGCATTCACCCAACTCGACTCAGTAGCGGCGGGGTACCAAACCGAGGAAACAGGTGTGGTGATTATCCCCCGTGACCTTGACATAGATTTTAAGGCCGATTTGAGGAAAATATCTTTCAAGGGTCTTGAGATCAAAGACCTGCATGGCGCAATACACATGAAGGAAGGGATCCTTGCGCTCAGCGAAGGCGCACTGAACCTCATTGACTGTAAAGTGAGCATGGACGCCACTTACGGCAGTGTGACTCCTGTGAAAGGGTTTTTTGATTTTCATGTCAGGGCTGAGAATTTTGATATAAAACGGGCCTACAACGAAATTGAAATGATCCGTGAAATGGCGCCATCGGCTGGTAAGGCTGAAGGGATTGTGTCGCTCGACTACAAAGTGAAGGGGATGCTCAATGCCGAAATGTTCCCGGTGATGTCTTCGTTGGACGGTGGAGGCGTTGTCTCAGTTAAGAAGGTGAAAGTGTACGGGCTGAAACTCTTCAACGATATCAGTAAAGGCACGCAAAAAGAGGGGATCAGCAACCCGGATATATCAAAAGTCGATATTAAATCTACAATTAAAAACAACACGGTCACGCTGGAGCAGTTCAAATTTAAGGTGAAGGGAATCCGGGTTAAGATTTCGGGCGCCACCACTTTTGAAAACAAGCTGAATCTAAAGATCAGGCTTGGGCTCGGACCGCTGGGGATTATTGGAATACCACTGATGATAACGGGAACCATGGATTCCCCGAAAATCAAATATGGCCGTGGGAAAGAATCAGAAGATCTTAATGAATCGGATTATTCGGATGAATTACCACCGGAGATGCTCGAGCGTATCAAAAATGCGAAGGAAGATGACGATGAAGAGGAATCAGGCAATATTAAGAATTAAAATGGTGGCAAATATTTTGATGAAAAAATCAATTATCACCTGACAATAATCTAATTCTGAAAATATTTCACCTTAATCCAGAGTGCGACATTTACTAAACCGATGAGCACCGGAACCTCGACTAATGGTCCGATGACTGCAGCAAATGCTTCACCCGAATTAATACCGAATACCGCAATCGCCACGGCTATGGCCAGCTCAAAATTGTTGCTTGCTGCTGTGAATGAAAGGGTGGCCGATTGTTCATAGGTCGCTCCTACCCTCTTGCTCATCCAAAATGAAACAAGGAACATAATCACGAAATAGATACTTAAAGGAATCGCGATCCTTATCACATCCAGCGGGATCTTCACGATATATTCACCCTTCAGTGAGAACATTACAAGTATGGTGAATAACAGCGCTATCAGAGTTAAAGGACTGATTTTAGGAACAAACTTTGTATGATACCACTCCTTACTCTTCAACCGGATAAGGATAAAACGTGTGAGAAATCCTGCCAGGAATGGGATCCCGAGGTAAATAAAAACACTTTCTGCTATCTGTTTAATGGTAATGGCTTCTACCGCGCTGTTTGTGGGAAGTCCGAACCAGGCCGGAAAAACAGCAATAAACAGATATGCATAAACTGAGAAAAGAAGTACCTGGAAAATAGAATTGAAAGCTACCAACCCTGCACAATATTCATTATCTCCTTTAGCCAGTTCATTCCAAACGATCACCATTGCAATGCACCGGGCCAGACCGATAAGGATCAACCCATACATGTAATCAATGTTGAATTGAAGAAAAATGATGGCCAAAAGGAACATCAGCACAGGGCCGATCAGCCAATTCTGCACCAGAGATAAGCCCAGAATTTTTGTATTTTTAAATACATCACCCAGCTCTTCATATTTGACTTTTGCCAATGGCGGATACATCATCACGATTAGTCCGACAGCAATTGGGATATTGGTGGTTCCCGATGACATTGAATTCCAGAAACCGGCAATACCGGGGAAAAGCCAACCCCAGCAAACTCCGACGGCCATAGCTAAAAAGATCCATAATGTAAGATAGCGGTCTAAAAATTTTAGTCTTGTTTTCATAAAATTTATTTACAGTTATAATTATTTGGAAGATTTATAATGTTATACAACTCATTGAAAACCTCGCCTAATTCATAAATTTTTTGGAGATCAAGGCAGTAATTCACCTTCACCCCATCGACATGTCCCTGGATTAATCCGGCATTCTTTAATTCTGTCAGATGCTGGTTGACGGTAGTTCGGCTCAGTGGCAATTCGTCGGAGATATCTCCAGTTATACAGACCTTGGTTTCTGCCAGGTATTGCAATATTGCAATCCTTGCCGGGTGCGCCAGGGCCTTGAATAAGACCGCGGCAGCATTTAACTTAGGATCGAATAAATCCGTTTTTGCTTGTGCCATATTTTTAATTATTAACTAATTGCGATGAGTAAAACTTTGTTTTGCTTGATTCAACTATTTTCCCTTCATTCAGGTGCAACTTCAAGGTTCCAAATTCTGCTGCAACCGGGCTATGGGTGACCATCATGATTGTGATTTTATTGTCCCGGTTAATTTTTTTCAGGAATTCCAATATTTCCAGTGAAAGCGTGGGGTCCAAATTACCTGTAGGTTCGTCGGCCATAATGATTTGTGGACGATGTACGATCGATCGGGCAATTGCCACTCGCTGTTGCTGGCCGGCAGACAGTTCCCGCGGAAGATGCTCCATTCTGTCGGCCAGACCAACATAGTCAAGAATTTCCGCTGCACGTTTATATTGCTCTTTAGAAGAGATCTTTTCCAGTGCCAGCGGTATCATTACGTTCTGGATGGTTGTAAGATAAGGGATCAGCGCAAAACTCTGAAGTATATAACCGACCGACTTTTTCCGGACATCGGTCAACTTCCTGTCGCTGATGTTGTCAATTCTTTTCCCGTCGAAAATAATGTTACCGGATGTGAGTCTGATCAAACCAAAGATTGAAAGCAACAAAGTACTCTTCCCTGATCCCGAGGGTCCGGTAACTGTTACAAAATCTCCCTTTTGCACCTCGAATGAAACATTATTGAGGGCATTGATAAGACCACCATCATGATGATATTGTTTTAGGACATTTTCTCCTTGTAAAATCATGGGTTAATCCTCCTGTAGGTTTGAATGTGGGTCAAATTTAGCGGCAAGATAAGTTGGGAAGAGTGAACCTGTCAACGAAATGGCGACAGATAAAAGGATCGACCATAAGAGGTATATGTATACCGGTTTTACAATAATTCCGGCAAGATAGGGACCTAAAATAACGCCTGCAAGTGTGCCAAGAACATAGCCCAGGATTCCTCCTGCAATGCCTAAAATCAGCGACTTTAACAGAAACATCTTGTAGATTGTCCCACGCTCTGCACCCATCATTCTCAGGATCCCAATCTCTCTTTTCCGTTCATTGACATTGGCCCAGATGAAATTTCCGATCGAAATTCCTCCTACAAAAAAGATAATGATCAGCATAACGAGTGTTACTTTTTTCATTAACTGGTTTGTCTCAATCTGGGTAGAAACGATCTGACCAATTGTTGTGACCCGGGTGTCGGGAAGAATATTGCGCAGTTTTCCCAGCAACCCTTCAGAAATTGCATTGCAGCAACCCATGATCTCAATTGCAGACACCTGGTTTTCGATACCTAAAAGTACCTGGACATCTTTCAGGTTGGCGAAAATGCGGTCATCATCAACAGTTCCGGTTTCACCGAGAATTTTAACAACCTTGAATTCCTTGCCCATAATATTGATACTGCCATTTTCTTTTAGTTTTAGCCGCTGTGCAACCTGAGAACCAGCAAGGCAATCATTGCTATTCAGGGTATCGATGGCTTTTCGTTGAAGTTTTTCATCTTCCATCCCATGCGATTGATTGGCTGCCTGGGTTGGTGCACAGGCAGCCTTTATCTCGGCGCCTGTCAATCCTGATGACTGCCATATTGGTTTGGAAGCGATTTCACTTTTAGGAAGAATTCCGGTAAGAACTACAGATTGATCTCCGACTTTAACCCTGCGGGTCAACTTTGGCGACATATTGTCAACACCTGCGATGGTGGAGGTAAGGATCCGTTCTACATAATCCATGGGCAAGGTAGGAGCATCGATATCTGAAGTGTAGTAGTCATCAATACTGGCAGCTTGCGGCAATACAAGAATATTAGCGCCAAGGTTATCCAGGTTTTTAGCAACATTTTGTTCCGAAACGACAGAAACGCTTTGAATGGCAACAATCACGGCAATACCCAGGGTGATGGCCAACAATCCTGAAATCAGCTGCGTTTTTCGTTTCCATAATTCTATCAGGACAAGTTTTGTAATTGTCATAGTCTGGGAAGTTAGGAAATATTTGTAAGTCTATTTACAACCACCTGCTGGCGCTCCACTTGGACAACAACCACCAGCCTTTGCAGGAGCCTTTTTTGCAGAGGCGATTAAACTATTCACATCGGTGATTCCGGTGAAAGTTCCGGTAACCTGACCTGCTGCATTAATGGTGTATGTTACAGGCTCTTTTGCCAATAGATCACATTTCAAAGTCTGAAGTAATTTTGTTTCTTTTTTATCCCCTAAGTCAATTTTTACGACCACACTCTTGTTTGACATCTGACTACAAGCAATGGCACAATTATCCATGATGCTTTTCTTCGATTTCATACTTTCTTTATAAACAATCAGAAGTACAGATTTTCCATTGGTAATGGCATCAGTGACCTCTGCTGTTTTTGGTGAAGGTATTAAATCTACCAGCTTTCCCGAGGTAGCTTCATTTAAGACATATCCCCCAGCCGGGTTTCCTTTTTTATCCAGGACAAGGATCAATGGCGATGGCGCTCCTGCCAAACGATATTTAGCAACCAAGGCTGAATTGGCAGCATCGGTAGTATTCATTTTCACAACAGCAGTAGTCGAAGTAAGATTTTTTCTTGCGCCATTGGCAATCGTCACTGCTTTGTCAAGATCAGCGCCGGGTGCGTTGTAAGCAATAAGAAATACGTTTTTTCCAGCTTTATTGGCAGATGCAATTTCAGAGGTGGTTTGTGCGTTTACCCGGCTCAATCCTGTAGAAAGGAGAACCAATACTAAGATGTTTTGAATGATTTTCATGGAGTTTGATTATTTTTATGGCGTAAATATACGTTAAATTTTGAAATAACGTAATAATGCGTTAAAATATTTTTATTTATTTTTTTATTGCCTGAAAATAACTGGAAAAGTTTAAGAAAATTATGCTTTGATTTTGTAAAACAAAGCAGTCGTATCTATTTACATAATTAATGCAAAAACTCTTATCTATCATTCGTTGCCGCAACCACAACCACGAAAAGATTTTCCAGAATAGGAATCCGGACTGATACTGCCAATCATTTTTACGATCTCACTGGCAACTTTATCTACCATTTGAAGATGCTCATCTGTAAGATCTTTATTCCTGACGATTTTTGTGTTAAGCGCGTTTTCAGTTCCTATTATTTTCGAAACATCTAAAGAACCATTGATTTTGCCGCTGTACTTTTCAGTGCTCCTTTTAGCGCAAAGTTTATCGCAGCCGTCAACCGATATTGTCGGAAACACTTTTGCAAAGTTTCTTTCTTCTTCGCCCCCTGCAAGGTATAGCGGCAGACAGAGCGTTACCGTATCAATGAATTTAAGTTCCTCAAGAACTTTTCTCGTGGCGAGCCTTGAAATAGTTCCACCAAGACATTCCTCACCACTGCATGATAATACGCCAACTTTTAAAACTGACATCAATATTCCTCCTTAATTTATTTCATTTATTTTTTTCGCAATCTTCTCCGCGATTTCATTTATTACAACTTCGCCGTCAGCATCAATCTGTGTTGGTGAACCAAAGTTTTTCCCTTTATGCTCTTTCACTGTGTCAAGTACCTTAATTTCTTCTATTACGATGCCTCCGGATATTGAGACATTTTTTGAGGCACACATTTTTGGGCAACCATCAACGGTTATGCAATCAAAGCCTTCGATTTTTTCCCTAACTTCTTTATCACCGGTTACAATGTATGCAAGGCAAACTGTTTCTGATTTTTCCGGACATAATTCAAGAACTGTTTTTAAAAC
>JBAXKG010000070.1:0-11591 GCA_037137455.1 Bacteroidota bacterium | reverse complement strand
GATCTTCCCTTCGGCCTTGATCCGGCAAAATACCGGCATCATGACGGCGAAATTGAATTCCCATCACTTTTTTCATTAGGCTCGATGAACTGGATCCCTAACCATGAGGGCATCAGGTGGTTTCTTGTAAATGTATGGCCCGATGTTCACAAGCAATTTCCTGAATTGAAATATTACCTTGCCGGTCGGGAAATGCCGGGATGGATGAGCTCACTTGATATTCGCAATGTAATAGTGGTTGGAGAAGTTGAGGAGGCCTCCGCCTTTCTTGCCTCAAAGGCCATCATGATCGTTCCGCTATTTTCGGGCAGCGGCATCAGGGTGAAGATCATCGAAGGCATGGCTGCCGGCAAAACCATAATCTCGACCAGTATCGGCGCCGAAGGGATAAATTATACAAACCGTGAAAATATCCTTATCGCTGATGCGCCCTGCGAATTCTTCGAAATGATCTCCATGTGTGTCAGCAACCCTGAAATTGGAATAAAAATCGGAAAACGGGCACGTACATTGATTGAAACAGACTATAATTCAAAGAATCTGATACAAAAACTGGTTGCTTTTTATCAACAACCCGGGGGATGAAGCAGATTTTTGTACTTTTGCCTTCTGCAAGCTACCTTCATGCGATTATTTTTTATTCTGCCACGGGTTCCCTACCCCACTGAAAAAGGAGATAAATTAAGGGCTTTTCATCAGATAAAGCAACTTTCGAAAAACCATGAGATCATCCTCTGCGCTTTGAATGACAGAGTTCTGCATGAGGATGCCATCCCGGTGCTGAAAAAATATGTGAAAACCATCCTCATCATTCCCATTTCGAAAATCACCATTGCCTTAAACTTGCTCAAGACCTTATTTTCGGGAAAACCTCTACAGGTCGGTTACTTTTATAATGCATCCTCGGCAGCAAAGATCAGGAAACTGATTGAAGAATATAAACCCGACCACCTGTTTTGCCAGTTGATCCGTGTTGCCGAATATGCAAGGGGAATCCCGATTCCCAAAACACTCGATTATCAGGATGTCTTTTCAAAAGGTGTTGAAAGAAGGCTCGCCACCTCACCATTCTACCTGAAACCCTTCCTCAGGATTGAATACAATCGCTTAATACGTTACGAACATGATGTATTTGAGGCATTCGATAACCGGATCATAATTTCGGAACCCGACCGCGACCTCATACCTCATCCCGACCGCGATAAAATAGTAGTGGTTGCAAACGGAGTGGATACTGATTTTTTCAAACCAATGGAACGTGTAAAGGAATACGACCTGGTATTCACAGGCAACATGGGGTACCCGCCTAATATAAAAAGCGCTGAATTCCTTGTCAACAAAATTTTGCCGGAAGTCTTAAAGCTTAAGCCCGATCTGAGTCTGCTCATCGCCGGCGCCAGTCCGCATTTAAGGGTAATGGTACTTAAATCGGAAAGAGTCGAAGTAAGCGGCTGGGTACCCGACATTCGCGAATGTTATGCAAGCGCCCGCGTGTTCATTGCCCCGATGCAAATCGGTACAGGCCTGCAAAATAAAATCCTTGAAGCCATGGCCATGCAGGTTCCATGCATAAGCTCTCCCCTGGCTTTCCAGGCATTGAATGCCCGTGATGGAGAAGATATATTGGTGGCTCAAACGCCAAAAGAATACGCGGCCCAAATCATGATGTTGCTCAACAACCCCGTGAAAGCCAGACAGATTGCTATAAACGGCTATGAATTTGTTCATAAAAACTTCAACTGGGAAAGGGAAACCGCAAAAATCGAAGCATTGATCCAACAAAACAGGTAACCGTAAAAAATAAAATTTTCAATAAATACTTTCGCTTTTTCACCTTTTCGCTATTTAAAATATGTCAGACGATCGTAAAATTATTTTCAGTATGGTGGGTGTCAGCAAGATATTCCCTCCTCACAAACAGGTTTTGAAAAACATTTACCTCTCCTTTTTCTATGGCGCAAAAATCGGCATCATCGGCCTGAACGGATCAGGAAAATCGACCTTGCTCAGGGTCATTGCCGGTGTTGAGAAATCGTTTCAGGGAGAGGTAGTATTTTCTCCCGGTTATTCAGTTGGTTACCTTGAACAGGATCCGCAGCTCGATGACACAAAAACAGTGCGTCAGATTGTTGAAGAGGGAGCACATGAGGTTGTGGGCCTCCTGAAAGAATATGAATTGGTGAACAATAAATTTGGAGAACCACTTAGCGATGACGAAATGGACAAGCTGATCAAACGGCAGGGTGAACTTACCGAGTTACTCGATCAGCATGAAGCCTGGGATCTCGACAGTAAACTGGAACGTGCAATGGATGCGCTTCGTTGTCCTGAGCCTGATTCTCCTGTAAAAAATCTCTCTGGTGGCGAACGCCGGCGCATTGCTCTGTGCCGATTGCTTCTGCAGGAACCTGATATCCTCTTGCTCGATGAGCCAACCAACCATCTGGATGCCGAATCGGTTCAGTGGCTCGAAATGCATTTACAACAATATAAAGGCACCGTGATTGCCATCACCCACGACCGGTATTTTCTCGACAATGTAGCAGGATGGATTCTCGAACTCGACCGGGGCGAAGGCATCCCGTGGCAGGGAAACTACACTTCGTGGCTCGAACAGAAATCGAACCGGCTTGCCATGGAAGAGAAGACTGAAAGCAAGCGGCGCAAAACCCTTGAACGCGAACTTGATTGGGTGCGAATGTCGCCTAAAGCCCGTCAGGCAAAAGGCAAAGCCCGTTTGAATGCGTACGAAAAAATGATGAATGAAGATGTCAGGGAGAAAGAAGAACGCCTGGAGTTGTATATCCCGAATGGACCGAGGCTGGGGACCATGGTTATTGAAGCCCATAACGTGTCGAAATCTTTCGATGACAAACTTCTCTTTGAAGGGTTGAGTTTTTCTTTACCCCCTGCCGGAATTGTCGGGGTAATCGGCCCGAACGGAGCCGGTAAGACAACCCTTTTCCGCATGATTATGGGCGCCGAAAAATCTGATGCTGGCTCCTTTAAAGTAGGTGATACGGTTAAACTCGGCTATGTCGACCAGAGCCATACGGCTATTGATCCTGAAAAAACGGTTTTCCAGGTTATTTCAGGCGGGGCCGAAAATATGCAGGTCGGTGGCCGGACCATGAGCGCCAGAGCCTATGTAGCCAGGTTCAACTTCAGCGGAGCCGACCAGGAGAAAAAATGCGGCGTACTTTCCGGTGGAGAGCGTAACCGGTTACATCTGGCCCTTACCCTGAAGGAGGAGGCCAATGTATTGCTGCTGGATGAACCCACCAACGACATAGATGTGAATACCCTCCGTGCACTGGAAGAGGGCCTCGAAAACTTTGCCGGTTGTGCAGTGATCATATCCCACGACCGGTGGTTCCTCGACCGTGTTGCCACACATATCCTCTCATTTGAAGGTGATTCGCAAATGTATTTCTTCGAAGGCTCCTACTCCGATTATGAAGATAATAAGAAAAAACGGATAGGTGATGATGCACCACACAGGATCAAGTATAAGAAGTTGAGGGGATAAACTGAGAAAATCTTTTCTATATTTGCACAAACAGATGCATGTGGCTGCACAAAAACCATCAATCCCCAAAGGAACACGTGATTTCTCTCCTGCCGAAATGGTGCGGCGGAATTATATTTTTAATATTATCAGGGAAGTTTTCAGGGTTTTTGGCTATCAGCCTATCGAAACCCCTGCCATGGAAAACCTATCGACCCTTTTGGGAAAATATGGTGAAGAGGGCGATAAACTACTGTTCAAAATCCTAAATTCGGGAAATTACCTCGATGGTTTGCCCGAATCTGCATCCCGATTCCTCGATCCAGCATCACGTCTCACCGACCTTACCTTACACATCGCTGATAAGGGTCTCCGGTATGACCTGACCGTTCCCTTTGCCCGTTATGTCGTTCAGCATCAGAATGAGCTGGTTTTTCCATTCAAACGATACCAGATTCAACCGGTGTGGCGGGCCGACCGCCCGCAGAAAGGCCGTTACCGTGAATTCTTCCAATGCGATGTGGATGTGATTGGCAGCAACTCGTTGTTATACGAGGTAGAACTGGCACAGATCATCGATGTCGTATTCACAAAGCTTGGCATCAATGTGATGATCAGGCTGAACAACAGAAAAGTGCTTGCTGGTATCGCCGAGGCCATCGGAGCCCCGGAAAAGCTTACCGATATTACGGTCGCCATGGATAAACTGGACAAAACCGGCATGGATCAGGTAACGGATGAACTGGTTGAGCGAGGCCTTACCTACGGAGCCATTGAAAAACTTCAGCCTGTTCTGGCCCTGGAGGGAAAGATCAAGGATAAGTTTGAGACACTGACTGCGTTTTTCAAAGATTCGGAGACCGGCCGCAGGGGACTGGATGAAATGCGAACCGTTTTGCAACATTTGAAAGATCTTAACCTGAAGAATAAATTTGACTTCGATATCACACTGGCCCGCGGCCTGAGTTATTATACCGGGACCATCATTGAAATAAAAGCGCTGGATGCGGCAATTGGTAGCCTTTGTGGTGGCGGGCGTTACGATGACCTCACCGGGATTTTCGGATTGCCGGGAATGTCGGGGGTCGGTGTCTCTTTCGGCGCCGACCGGATCTATGATGTCATGAATGAACTGAACTTGTTTCCTGCGGCCATCCAAGCCTCCAGCCACGCGTTATTTGTTAATTTCGGGGCAGATGAGGAAAAATATTGCCTCAAACTACTCGCAACCCTCCGTCATGCTGGCATCGCATCAGAAATATATCCGGATGCTGCCAAACTAAAAAAACAGATGGAGTATGCCAACCGGAAAAACATTCCATTTGTCATCCTGATCGGGAAGAATGAAATGGAGACCGGCCAGATTACCATGAAGAATATGCACTCAGGAGAACAGAAACCTTACTCGCTTGAAGAGGTTATAAAATTATTATCATGACCAAGAAAAATGTAAAAAAAACCTGGGCAACCGCCAGACTAAACGCCCGAAGCATGATTATCGGGGCAGAGTGAGAAGTGATTTACGATTTATAATTGTCTAATCACTCATTCACTCATTCACTCAATTAAAAATTATATGACATTAATTATAAAAGGTGCAGGCCTGACAATCGAAGATGTTGTTAGAGTTGCCCGCCACAATGAAAAAGTAGAACTGCATCCTGACGCTATCGTACGTATAAATAAATGTCGGGCAATGCTCGAGCGAAAAATTCAGGCCCATGAAATCATGTATGGCGTAAATACAGGAATTGGAGAATTTTCTGAAATGGTTTTGAACGATGACCAGGTCAAGGATTTCCAAAAGTATCTTATATACAACCATGCAGCCGGTATCGGCGACCCGATGCCTCTTGATTGGGTGCGCGGCGCCATGTTAGGGCGTATCAATGTGCATGCCCACGGTAATTCAGGGTCGCGCCTGGAAATTACCCAAACCCTGGTTGATATGCTTAATAAGGGCGTTACCCCAATGGTTTGCCAGAAGGGTTCAGTTGGCGCATGTGGCGACCTAGCCCCAATGTCGCAGATTGCCCTTCTTATGATGGGTGAAGGTCAGGCATACTTCAAGGGAGAACTGATGCCCGGCAAAGATGCTATGGATGCAGCAGGAATAGCTATTCCCGGTTTGCAGGCCCGCGACGGACTGGCCACTATTAACGGATCTAATGTACTAACCGCAATGAGCGCCCTCTTCCTGTTCGATGCCAATAACTGGCTGAAACAGGCTGAAATCGCTGCCTCCATGTCGCTCGAAGCTATGAAGGCCAACATGCGCCCATATAGTCCAAAACTTCATGAAATACGAGGGTTCAAAGGAGCAATACGTAGCGCTGCAGCCATCCTGAAATGTGTAACCGGCGGCGATCTGGTTGAAGGCAATGTTAAATGCAAAGTCCAGGATGCCTATTCGATGCGTTCTACCCCGCAGGTAATCGGCGCGGCACATGATGCACTGGCATATGCACGTTCACAAGTTGAAATTGAACTAAACGGAGTGGGCGATAACCCGATCTTCTTCCCCGATGAAAACTTGCAACTGTCCGGGGCCAATTTTCAGGGTTCACCTGTCTCCGTTCCCATGGATATGGCAGGTTATGTTATCACCATGGTGAGCGTAATGAGCGAACGTCGCATGAACCGGCTCAACAACCCTGCCCTGAGTGTCGGTCTTCCGGCTTTTCTGACTAAGGGAGCAGGTATGTTCAGCGGACTAATGCTTAGCCAATATACCGCTGATATGCAAATCGTTGAACAACGCATCCTTTCGGCCCCGGCTTCCATCCAGTCGATCCCTGCCGCTGCCGACCAGGAAGACTTTGTGTCAATGGGGATGAACACAGCGTTGAAAAATTTCCAGATACTCGACAATGCCTACGGAATATTGGGGATAGAACTAATGGCGGCTGCCCAGGCACTCGATTTCAGGGAATATAAATTCGGGAAAGGTGTTTCGAAAGCAAAAGAGGTGATCAGAAAATATGTGGCCTTCCTTGAGGTAGACCGTCCCCTTTACCCCGATCATAATGCCATGAAAAATCTTGTGAAATCTTGCGAAATCCTGGAGGAAGTTGAAAAATTAGTTGGATCTTTGGAATAAATCGTCATTCATTAACCCTTTAAAACTTAAACCTATGGAAATCACAGATGCTTCTTCGTTTTGGCCTTTTTTAGTGGCCATCATCGTGCCCATCATCATCTTTAGTATTATGGTTGCCGTAATCGAGATCGTAGGCGCCTGGTATATGTTTCAAAAAGCCGGTGAACCTGGTTGGGCTGCCATTATCCCGATTTACAACTATCTGATCGCGATAAAAATTGCAGGAAAACCATGGTGGTATCTGCTTTTAATGCTTATTCCTTTTGTAAACCTGGTGATATATATCATCATTCTGAATGGATTATCAAAAAGTTTTGGTAAGGGAACCGGTTTTACTGTAGGACTGTTCTTTTTCCGGTTTATCTTCATTCCTATTCTGGGCTTTGGAAATGCAGTATATGTCGGAGATAAATCAAAATTCGACGCCTGATCCATGGAAGAAAACGCACTTCCCCTGCTTCCTGAAACCACTCCTAAGCGCCCGAACCTGCTCACTGTGCTTTGTATCCTTACTTTTATCGGCAGCGGGATGAATATGTTTTCAAGCTTTGTCATTGCCGGGTTTTATGACATTTTCGTACAGATTGCGCAAGAATTTGCTGAAAAATTTTCATTGCCCGGAATTGCAATGCTTATGGAGGCAAAACCTGTTTTTTTCCTGGTTTCCGGAATATGTTATGCCGGCTCGGTAATTGGCGCTGTTTTTATGATGCGGTTGAAAAAAATGGGATTCCACATCTATACTATATTTCAGATCCTGCTGGTTTTAGCTCCAATGTATTTCATGCATTATAATAGTCCGGGAATTCCCGATCTTCTTTTTTCAGGCCTTTTCGTTCTGCTCTACAGCATGAACCTGAAACATATGTCCTGATTCATGAAAGAAAAAATCCGTCCAATAAAACAACCAAAACCCGTCCCGGTAACATCCAGGCCGGTTTTTCTGACTATCCTATGCCTTTTCTCCTACGTTTTTTTTTCAATACTTTCTATCCTCTTTTTCATAGGAATTTTCTGGTCGGGATGGGTCACAAATGTTATTAATCAATATTCCCCATCTGAAATATATTCGAAAACTCAGATAATGCTCATCTTTATTGCCGGATTTCTGATTCATCTCCTGGCATTTACCGGAAGTATCCTGATATGGAACCTGAGAAAAACAGGATTTTATCTTCTCTCACTCTCATGCCTGATCGTTGCAATCTTCCAATCTTTTCAACCTCAGATCGAAGTCACTACCACTGCTATATATATTTTATTCCTGCCATTGTTCGGGATTTTTTTCAGACGATTGCATTAAAACGCAATCAATCAGCCTTTTATATGCTTTGTTGATTGCTGTATTTTTTTACATTCAAACGAAAATCACTTCACATGTTAACAATTGTTAATATAATATTAAATTTTTGTTAATTTTTTTTGGTTTAGATTAAAGTATTGCTTAAAATTGCAAAGCAAATCAATCCATAATTGGAAAGATGTCACTATATATATACCCCACAGATGGTGGAATTTTTTCCACCGTTACAAAGTTCTTTTATTATATCACTGATTATTAACACATTTACTAACAAAAATCAAACTGTATGAGAAAATTTACGATTTTCCTTGCACTTATGCTTTTCATAGGGTTGCAAGTCGCCAATGCCCAGAGAACAATTACGGGCACGGTCACGGGTTCTGATGATGGCTCCGGAATTCCGGGAGCAACCGTCCTCGTTAAAGGCACTGCTGTCGGGGCAATTACCGATGTTGACGGGAAGTTCACCCTCAATGTGCCTAAGGATAAAGATGTTATCCTGGTTTCCTATGTTGGAATGGTAACCCAGGAAATAAAACTTGGTACTGATAATGTTGTAAACGTCGTTCTTCAAGCCGGTGTTCTGGAACTTGAAGGAGTTGTTGTTACAGCTCTCGGTATTCCCCGTGAAAAAAAATCACTGGGATACGCAACTCAGGAGGTAAAGGGCGACCAGCTCAACATTTCCAAAACAGATAATTTCGTGAACTCCCTTTCTGGACGAGTAGCTGGTGTGCAGGTTAAAACAACTACCAATATGGGTGGTTCAACCAACGTTCTTTTACGTGGTAGCAAATCATTAACCGGCAATAATCAGGCGCTGTTTGTTATTGACGGGGTTCCTGTCAGTAATGACAACACCAACTCAGTTGGCCAGCAACAGGCCGGAACAGGCTACGATTATGGCAACGCCGCTTCCGACATCAATCCAGAAGATATTGAGTCGATTAACGTTTTGAAAGGTTCTGCCGCAACAGCTTTGTACGGTTCACGGGCTGCAAACGGCGTTATCATGATCACTACTAAAAAAGGAGTAAAGGCTGTTGGAGAACAAAGAAAAGGCGTTGGTGTTACATTCAATACCAGTGCAACAATGGGATTTGTTGATAAGAGCACCTTTATCGACTATCAAAAAGATTATGGCGGAGGCTATGGAAACTATTATGATGGGCCAGGTAATTTTTGGTATATGCGTTATATCAATGCCGATGGTACAATTACGGTTGATCCGAAAGACCCTCTGACCAGCAAACTGACCCAATGGTCTGTAACATCAGAAGATGCCTCTTATGGAGCCAAATTTGATCCAAATTTAATGGTTTATCAGGGAGATGCAGTTGATCCTCAATCTCCTAATTTCCTTAAAGCCACCCCATGGGTTGCAGCAGCAAACGGCCCTATTACCTTTTTTCAAAAACCAACCACTTTTGTAAATACACTTGCCATTGATAATGCTTTCCGCGGTGGTAATTACAGGTTGTCTTATACAAACTTTACACAAAACGGTTTATTGCCTAACAGCAAACTGGTTAAGAACAGTGTAGCTCTGAATGGCACCTGGAATGTATCCGACAGGTTAACTGTTTCAGGATACGGGAACTATTCACTTAACCAGGCAACAGGACGTAATTCAACCGGTTACAACGATAACATTATGGGATCTTTCCGTCAGTGGTATCAGGTCAATGTTGATATTAAACAACAGAAGGAACTTTACGATCTCACAAAACGTAACTTAACCTGGAACTATGCCGACCCTTCAAATGCAACTCCCATTTACTGGGATAACCCATATTGGACCAGGAATCAAAACTATGAAACCGATCAAAGAAGCCGTTTCATAGGCAACATGGCCGTAACATACAAAATCGCTGACTGGTTGAACATTTTCGGCAGGTTTTCGGTTGACACCTACACTGAACTTCAGGAAGAAAGAAGAGCCGTTGGTAGCGTTCCCGGCACATTTGGTATCGGCACAGGAGCTGATGGCAGTGCAGGCAGAAGCGATCAGGGATCAGGATATATGAGAAGGGACATTAACTTCAGCGAATTCAATTATGATGTAATGGCCAATTTCAACAAGGATCTGTCGAAATCATTTAACCTGAAGGCCGTGCTGGGTATGAACATCAGAAAAACCAACTATTCCCGTTTGATCTCATCAACAAATGGTGGTTTATCTGTTGCCGAACTCTATTCATTACAAAACAGCGCAGGACCTCTGCCCCTTTCAAAGGAACTTGCTTCATCTGTAAGGGTTAACGGGATCTACCTTAGCGCATCGTTAGGATTTAAAAACTACCTTTATCTTGATGCAACCATCAGACGTGACCAATCATCGACTCTGCCTGCAGATAATAATTCATATTTTTATCCGTCAGTTGCCGGAAGTTTCATCTTTTCCAATATCATGCCGAGCGCCAAGTGGCTCTCCTTCGGTAAACTGCGGTTAAACTATGCCATGGTTGGCAATAGCCCCGGATTTGATCAGTTGGTTGATAACTACCTTGTATTATCGCCATTTAACAATTTAACAACGGCTGTTCCTACAACCCAGAAAAACCCTGAACTGAAACCCGAAAATACCAAAAGTATTGAAGGCGGTCTTGAAATGTATTTTCTTGGTCGTAGGTTAGGCTTTGACCTGGCGCTGTATAAAACCAATACCATTAATCAGATTCTTCCACTTCCCGTAACAACCAGTACCGGTTATAACGTTAAAATCATTAATGCCGGTGAGATTCAAAACCAGGGTGTCGAATTAGCCCTCAATGCAGTTCCTGTCAAAACAAAAAATTTCAGATGGGATCTCACCTTAAACTGGTCAATGAACCGCAATAAAGTTGTAAGCCTGTTAGAAGGCGTGAACAACCTGAGGTTAGGATCATTTCAGGGAGGTGTTACAATCAATGCAATGGTCGGACAACCCTATGGCGTTATCTATGGAACTGATTACGTTTATGCCGAAGATGGACAAAAGGCAGTAAATGCTGCAAACGGAGCCTATCTGAGAACAGCTACTTCTGATAAAGTGATCGGAAACGTAAACCCCGATTGGCAAGGGGGTTTATTAAATACCCTGACTTATAAGAACTGGTCATTAGGCTTTTTAATCGATGCTCAGTATGGCGGAGACGTATTCTCTCTTGATATGTATTATGGACTGGCAACCGGTTTGCCTAAAGAGACCTCATATACTAACGATCTTGGCAATCCTGTCAGGGATCCTGTTAAATGGGTTGATCCAGCCGACAAAACCAAGGGATATGCGTCGAATAGTGGTGGATTTATCAATCCTGGTGTTATCGGTACTGTCGTAAACGGTCACCTCGTAACCGATGGAAAAGCCAACACAACCAGATTAGCCGCTTCAACCTATGGCGCCTTCGGGTATTCAAGGCTTCCGAATGCAGCTTTTGTTTACGATGCAAGTTATATTAAACTGCGCCAGGTTTCATTATCTTATTCTTTACCTTCCGCCATCCTGAAAAAGACTTTCATCACGGGCGTGACACTGACAGCTGTAGCTTCAAACCTTTGGATCATCTTCAAGAACATGCCTTATGCTGATCCTGAATCAGGATTGGGATCAGGAAACTTGCAGGGATATTCTACAGGACCACTACCTTCAACCCGTGATTTTAGTTTAAACTTAAAACTCACCTTCTAAATTAAAAGTT
>JBAXKG010000069.1:0-12146 GCA_037137455.1 Bacteroidota bacterium | reverse complement strand
GACAATGATGTTTTTAACCCCTTCCATGGGGATCTTTTCAAATAGTTCGCTCATATTTGTTTGTTTTTATCAATCATAGTTTAGTCGCGTTTCTTCATTGGTTATTGTAGGTTGAATAATTTTCTTAAAAAAAGGTGTTTCCCAGGTCTTGAGATTTTTGTGTGTAATAAAATACTTTTGTGGTATAGGATGTGTCCCAAAAACAACCTTCATCCCATATTTTTCCGTAATGAACTGTTCAAAGTACTCCATATAAGGACAGGGTGGATAACCAACAATAAATCCGGTTGCAAAGTGGATATGTGTGACTCCGTTTTTTTTCATTTCCTCCGGTGCACACTCGATATTACCCCCCGGACATCCGCCGCAGGTTGTAAAAGCAGCAACTTCGACTTCCTGGTTTTTATACATGGAGAATGCTCCTTCCCGATTCTGAAATGATCTTAAGCATTTACTTCCTGCACAATTCCGGTAACGGTCGCATATGATAATACCAATTTTTATTTTTTCCATGATTACTGGAATTACAATGTTTGTCGATCAATATCTTGGATGAAATATAATTCCGGATGATCGGTCAAACGGGATAAAATAACATCCTTGATGGAAGCGAGAAGTCTGATAATCTCTCGTTAATTTTCAAAATCCTCCTCTGAAACGGTTTTGCCGCCCCATCCCATGGCCACCGCCCCATCCTCTTCCCCTTCCAAATCCTCTCCCACGATAGTTTTCAGGTTGCTGTTCGTTTTGGTTTGCAGAAGGTGGAATGTTTTGCTCGTTCAGCTTAACATCGAAATTCTTACAACGACCCATTCTATGGCCTGTCATGGAACCTTTTGCAAAAGGGCCTGTTTGATCAAATCCTGGCATAATAACCTCCTTTATTAAAAAGATATAATGAAATATTTTACAAAAGTAATGAACATTTGTTCATAATGATAAAATATGTTGTATTTTTGTAAAAAATATAAATGCTATGCCAGGAATGAATCATACCGGTCCTGAGGGTAAAGGCCCACGTACTGGAAGAAGTTTAGGTCGTTGCAGGAAACCTGCCGACACAACTCCTGAGTCGGATGCAAGCCAATTAGGAATAGGAATGGGATTAAAACGGAAATCAGGCGGAGGAAAAGGCAAAGGGCGAAGGTTACAATATGGTTTAAATAAACTATAAAAACCTATCTTATGAAAACAGCTATCTCTGGCCAGGATAAAGACCTGACCTCTCCGGTTGCCTGTCACTTTGGAAGGTGTTGTTTCTTCCATATTTATGATGATGAAACAGGTGCCATTGAAATTTTCGAAAACTGTGACAAGGAAAAAAGGGAGTGCGCCGGTGAGGCAATATTGAAGTGTTTGATTGCGAAGGACGTTAAACATATTATCTCAGCGAACTTCGGCACAAGAGTTCAGCAGGAAATGGTGAATCATGATATTAAGATGACCTTGCTTACCGATTGCAGCAAAACAGTCGGAGATATCATTCGCATTATTAAGAGAAAGCAAATAATATCAAGCTTTGACAAACAAAAATAATATTCCGGATAATATCTTTCAAACGCAGCAATTCAAGGTGGTATTTCCCAAACACCTTAATTCGAACGGAACATTTTTCGGGGGAGAAGCCATGCAATGGCTGGATGAGGTGGCCTTTATAACTGCAACCCGGTATACCCGTCAGCGTATGATCACCGTAAAGATTGGGAATATCCGCTTTTTAAAACCGATCTTACCAAATACAATTCTTGAAATTGTCGGTAAAATCGTAAAGACTGGAAATGTCAAATTATTTATTAAAGTTGAAGTTTTTTCTGAGGACATGTACTCTCAAAGCCGCGAAAAAATGATGGAGGCGGATTTTGTCTTTGCTTCCTGCAATGACGAATTATCTCCTGTTCCTTTAAGTCGGAATGCTCATTGAATTTATGTTCATAAATATTATTTATCTTGAAGTATAATGCCACGACCAAAGAGAAAACGTAATGTAACCCATCCTCCCTTAATGGAGGGATTCAAGCCATTTGGGATTCCGATTTCCGATCTTGAACCGGTTATTCTGTTTTTCGAAGAGTATGAAGCCTTACGGTTGCTGGATTATATGGGTATGACCCAGTTGGAGGCAGCCCAAGAGATGGCTGTGTCGCGTCCAACCCTGACACGGATTTATGAAAAAGCCAGGCGGACCATTGCTGATGCCTTTGTAGAAGGGAAAGCAATTTTTATAGAAGGCGGTGAATATCATACTGACGAGTTCTGGTACCGCTGTGAAGAATGTCATAAGCTTCTGATTAGTGAACAGGAGATTTTCTCTTGCTCATATTGCAAATCCGATAAAATCAGACCAATATCAAAAAAAACAATTGATATGAATCACCAACAACAGGAAGAAGGTCCCGGCTTTTGTATTTGCCTCCATTGCAATACAAAGATTCCTCATAAGCCGGGTGTGCCATGCAGAGAAAACGTTTGTCCCCAGTGTGGGAAAAAAATGATTAGGGAAAACAGTTATCATCATCAATTATATCTTAAAAAGAAAGGATCAAAAAATGAAAATCGCGATTCCCAGTGACGAAGGAACCTATTTATGTCAACATTTTGGAAGAACGTTAGGATTTACCATTTTTGAGGTTGCTGACAGTCAGATTGTCAATCAGGAGTATCGACTCAACAACTTTACCGTTCATGCATTAGGGCAACATCATGAACATCAGCATCATGGTGCTGAGCATGAAGAACATGCCCAACATTCTCACAACAGAATTTTGGATGCTCTTAATGATTGTGAAGTAGTGATTGCAGGAGGTATGGGACGCCGGTTAGTGGACGACCTTACCAATGCCGGTAAAAGGATCTATAACACCACTCAGATTGAAACCCGGAAAGCTGTTGAGCTGTTTTTAGCGGATAAATTGATCAGTGATAAGGAAGCTTGCAGCCATCATGAGTAATCGTTAAATTTGGTTTTTTCACGACCACGGATAGACTTAACCGATCATGAGCCTGGTGGAATTATTAAAGAAAGATGTAAGATTTCAGGAGGGGTTAAATGCTTGCATCAACTGCGGCACTTGCACGGCGATCTGCCCTGCTGCCCGTTTTTATAATTACGATCCCAGGATTATTGTTGAAACGGTTCAAAGGGGCAATGAGGATGATATTTTAGCTCTTTTAGAATCTGATACCATTTGGTACTGCGGAGAGTGCCTAAGCTGCAAAACACGTTGCCCGCGAAATAATACCCCGGGTTATATAGTCCAATCCTTACGAAATCTGTCCCAGGATCTCGGATGCTTTACAAAATCGGAAAAAGGAAAGCAACAGCTTGAAGTCAAGCGAATAGTTGGTGACACCCTTATTAAATTTGGTTATTGTGTTTTCCTGGATGAAATCGACCTGGACGGACATCCGGAGCAAGGTCCTGTATGGCAATGGTACAGAGATAATGCCGGAAGCATTTTAAAAAGACTTGGTGCAAATTACAAGGGTGCTGGGAACGGTACATTACGGAAAATAAGCGATGAGGATTTAATAGAACTAAAGCGGATTTTTGCAGTCACCGGGGCAACCAAGCGGTTTGATGATATTGAAAAATATTGTAATGGTGAGGTCATTCCAAAATCGGAGGGTTATGAAGATTGAAGGGAAACAAAGGCTTTGGAATGAATATCAAAAAGATATTGCAGATGATCATTATTATTTTGCACGGAGCTGTATCCGGCAAAATTTCTTCCCGGGTTCTGAAATTACTTTTCTCAAAATATTAAGAGATTATCTACATATAGATATATTCGACGATTCCCATCAGACCACATGCACCGGTATTGCCTATCATTCAGCTTTAATCCCTTTTGAAACCACAAGAGCTGTTGTCGCTCGCCAATTCTCACTGATGAACCAGTCTGGGTACAAAAATTTTGTCCCGTCCTGTGTTACCTCCTTTGGTGTTTATTCTGAAGTGATCGAAACCTGGAAAAACTTTCCTGATACATTGACTCAATCACACAACCAACTGAAAGAAGCCACGGGCAGGGAGTTTGCCATTCCAGAAAATATTGCTCATACCAGTGACATCATTTATAAATACAGGAATGAGATTGCAAAACAATCCAAGCACAAACTGACCAACCATAACACCGGTGAACCATTAAGAGTGGTAGAACATATCGGATGTCATTATGCTAAGATGTTCCCCAAAAAAGGTATTGGTGGAGCGGAATATCCATATGTTCTTGCCGGTATGGTAGAAGCCTGGGGAGGAACAATTATTGATTACCCCGAAAGACGTCATTGCTGTGGATTTGGCTTCAGGAATTACATTGTAAAAGAAAATCGGGGTTATTCTCTGGCTAATTCAAAAATAAAATTTGAATCAATGGAGCCTTATAAACCCGATTTTATCGTTGCCAATTGTCCGGGATGTACTTTTTTTCTGGATCGCTGGCAGTATGTAATTGCAGAAATGACGGGTAAAACATATGGAAATGATGGATACGGAATACCAGTCTTGACATATGAAGAAATGGCTGGGTTGGTACTGGGAATGGATCCATGGGATTTAGGAATGCAACTCCATCAGGTTTCCGTTGAAACATTGCTGGATATAATGGGAGTAGAATATGATCCTTCAAAAAAGCACATGGGGTATCTGAATGCAAATATTGGGGTGCCGGAAAAACCGGAAAACCTGAAAACTTTTTAGTTTGCACAAATATGAACGAATTTGATCAGAAAGCCCAGGATTGGGATAAAAACAAAATGCATATTGAACGGACACTTGCTATTGCCGATCGCCTTAAAAAGTTGATTCAGGAAAAACCTGCAATGAAAGCAATGGAGTTTGGAGCAGGTACCGGTTTGCTCAGTTTCTACTTGAAAGAAATGTTTTCGGAGATTACATTGATGGATAATTCCCGGGAAATGCTGAAAATGGCTGAACAAAAGATGGAAGCAGGGGACCATTCGAAATTCAAAACATTGTTTTTAAACCTGGAAAAAGATCAATGCAGTGGTGATCCGTTCAATATCATCTATAGCCAAATGGTACTGCATCATATCAAGGATATAAATGCCATCATTAAAAAGTTCTATCATCTTTTGACCCCCGGTGGAATATTGGCAATTGCAGACCTTTACCAGGAGGACGGATCTTTTCATGATGGTGACATGAGCGTTCACCGTGGATTTGACCCGGAGAAACTTAAATCAATTTTCCTTCAACAAGAATTCCATTATATTCAAATTGATCCTTGTTTTGTTATCCGGAAAGAGGTTTCAGCTGATAAAATTAAGGAGTACCCGGTTTTTTTAATGACAGCAGGTAACTAGAGCTGGTTGCCTCTGCAACGACCTTTCCCACCCCCATAGCAATTTCCTTGTCCTTTGCCCTGACCATGGCGATGGTGGTAGCCTTGTCCGCTACCATTGCCCCTTCCGTTTCCTTTGCCCATCGTCCCCCGGTTATCGCATACACCATCACCGTTTTTATCGACAAAGTTAGCGTCTCTTCCTGATTGCCCCCTTGCTTCAAAGTTATCGCAAACCCCGTCCTTGTTGTTATCAACAAATTTTCCACGGGTGGTAGTGGTTGTCAGAGAGGGGGTGGTTGAATCTTTTACATTTGCATTGTTTTGTGCATAGATTGTACTGGCAATGAATGTGATAAAGAAGGCAGTCACCAGGGTTTTTGAAATAGTTTTCATATTATATGGTTTTAAAATTACTTATGGCTGTACTGATTAGACTGCGAAAAATCAAAAAACTTGCGGTTATTTTACTTTTTTATTGAATTTTTCTTTCACTCTGTCCACGGCATAATAGACCACCGGAACCAGGTAAACCGTTAGGATTAGTGACGAAAGTAATCCTCCGATGATGACCCAGGCCAGTCCGTTCTTCCATTCACTGGCCGTTCCCTTTGCAAGTGCGATTGGCAACATCCCGATTACCATCGAAAGGGTGGTCATTAAAATGGGGCGCATACGCTCTTTACCGGCCATGATCAGTGCGTCTTTCACACTTTTACCCTGCGCTTTTAACTGGTTGGTAAAGTCAACGATCAGGATGGCATTTTTTGCGACCAGCCCCATCAGCATGATTAACCCGAGCAATGAAAACAGGCTCAGGTTACTCATCGTTAAGTTTAAAGCGAGGAAAGCCCCGATTACGGCCACCGGAATGGAGAACAACACGACAAACGGGTAGATAAAACTATCGTACAGCGCAACCAGGATCAGATAGATCAGCAGGAACGAAATGATCAATACCGACCCCAGGGCGCCGAAGCTGTCATTCTGTCTTTTAATGTCGCTGCCCCATGTCATCTGGATGCCTTCGGGCAATGGGTTTTTCTTAAGGTAGGCCACCACATCGTCGGCCACCGTTCCCGAAGGTCGGCCCAGGGCCTCAGCAGTGAGTGTCACAGCCGGCTGACGGTCTTTTCGTTCGAGTAAAGAAGGGGAGTTATCCTGTACTACTTCCGCAAATTGCTTTACCTCAATGGGCATACCCATGGGGTTTACAATGGTCAGCCTGTTGACATCTTCAAAATTTTCCCGATTAAAGTCATCCAGCCGGATCCTTACCGGATATTCCGTCCCTTTTTCGGTTAAAGTCGCATCATCGTTCCCTGTAAAGGCGCTTCTGATATTCATGCCCACATAAGCCGTAGTTAATCCAAATCGTTGCATTTTATCCTTGTCGGGAATGATTTTATATTCTGGGCTTCCCTCCTCGACAGATAACCGCACATTATCGGCTCCGGGAATTTTTTCGATCACAGATCTTAAGACTGTGCCGGTTTTCATAACCAGTGCAGGATCACTGCCGCTTACAGTCAACTCAATGGGCGCTGTGCGCGGAATCAACCCCAGTGCAGCCATGGAATAGTTGATCCCCGGGAACTGTTTTTGAAGCGCTTCACGTGACTGCTTCATAAATACTTCGGTCGGCCGGTTGTTTCGTTCGTTGGCAGGTTTTAACTGGATTGTAAATTCTGTTTTGTTGGAAGCACCCACGCCCAGACTGCCAATCCCGGTGCCTGGTCCTCCGATGTTACTGAATATGGTTGCCACCTCAGGTTGCTGCAAAATAAAGTTTTCAATCTGCCTCGACCGGATGTTGTTCTGCTGAACGGATGTTGATTTATCAAATTCCAGGTTCAGCCTGAATTTCCCCTGGTCGCCGGTTGCAATGAGCTCTTTGCCGATGATGCCCTGTTTAAACATCACCCCGGTAAATGCAAACAGCAAAAGCACCATTCCTGCGAAGATGAGTTTATGCGTAAGCGCCCACTCCAGTTGCTTGCCATACCATGTGATGAATTTCTGCAGGTTGTGTTCAAACCAGAGTAAAAAACGATTGAAAAAGTTGGATGGTTTCAAGTCCTCCGATTTGCCAATTCTCGAAGCCAGCCAGGGAGTCAATGTAAAGCCGACCAATAAACTGGTGAGTGTTGAAGTGACCACCACGATTGAAAATTGTTTGAGCATATTGGCCACAAAAACCTGCAAAAACAATATTGGGACAAATACGACAACATCCACCAGTGTGATGGATAATGCGGAAAACCCGATTTCCATCCGCCCATCCAATGCCGCGACACGTTTTTCCTTTTTCATATCCAGGTGGCGTTGGATATTTTCCAGAACTACAGTGGCATCATCAACTAAAATTCCTATGATTAATGACATGGCCAGAAGTGTCATGAGGTTGAGCGTATAACCCAGGATCCACATCACTGCAAAAGCAGTTACCAGGGAGGTTGGAATCGCAATCAGGACGATAAGCGAATTCCTGAAGCTTCTCAGAAACAACAGCATGACCAGTGAAACCAGGATCACCGCTAAAAACAAATCAAAAACAACAGAGTTAACCGCCGCGATCGTTTTATCGGTGCTGTCATCGGCGATCACAAATTGCACTCCGGAAGTGGCATATTGCTGTTCAATGGATTTGAATTTTGCCCGAACCAGCCTTGAAACGTCAACCGCATTCGCATCGCCTTGCTTTTTAATTAATAACCCGATCCCGTTCTTTCCATTGTACCGGCTGATGGAGGTGATTTCCTTATTTCCATCCGTAACGGTTGCCACATCTTTCACATAGACCGGGCTCCCCGGGACAGGCATGGCTACCTGCACATTTTTAATGTCATCGATAGTTGAGAATTTTCCGGTTAACCGAACGGAATTATTGTCGGTGGTCGTTTGAACTTTCCCGGCAGGTAAATCCAGCCCTGAACGGTTAATGGCATCCGTGACCTGTGAAAGTGAAATTTTATACAGCTTCAACTTTTCCTGGTTGACCTTTACCTCTATTTCCCGCTCTTCGCCCCCCAACAGTGTAATCTCTGCCACGCCCTTTAATTGCTGGATCTGCGGAAGGAATTCATCTTTCATCTTTTGATAAAATGCTGTTCCCTGCAAATTACTGGCAGCGCTCACCGACATGATCGGTAAATCATTGGGCGAAACTTTGCTCATAACGGGACTCAGGATATCCGAAGGCAGATCTTTGCGGATATTGTCGATGTAGCGCTGGGCATCCTGCATGGTTTTGCCCAGGTCGGTACCGTATTTCAGGTTGACGATGATGATGGAGGCATTGGGAAGTGACTTTGTTACAAGGTAGTCCACGCCTTCAAGGTTCGAGAGTGCATCTTCGATCTTGCGCGAAACTGAAGTTTCTACTTCAGGTGGCTCTGCTCCCGGATACAGTGTTTTAATGACGACTACCGGCTGATTGAAATCGGGCATCAGTTCGTAACTCAGATTTTTAAAGCCGATAAATCCGGCCAGGGTCAGTACACTGAAAAGCACGATGATCAGCGAAGGACGGTTGATTGATATTTGTGTGATATTCATGGTTCGCTGGTTTATTTTACGTTTACATTGGCCCCGTCAAAAAGGTTGATGAACCCGCCGGTGATCATTACATCGCCTTCGATTAATCCGGCGCTCACGACTGCATTATTTTTACTTCTTGATGAGATGGTGATATTTTTAAGTACTGCTTTCCCGTTTTCAACCAGGTAAACCTGCGGGTGAACGGTTGACCCGACCATGGCAGACGCAGGAATGATCATGCGGCTACCTCCTTTTTTTTCTGCCAATAACACTTTGCCAAACATGCCGGCTTTAATTGTTAAGCCGGGGGTGTTTTTAATGGTGAACTGAACCGGAAAGCTGCTGGCAGCATTGGCCCTGCTTCCGATCAGGGTCGCCTTCCCCGAAAGAATGATCTCAGGAATGGCATCTGCAACCACATGGTATGAAGCATTGGTGTTGAACAGATTCAAATCAGCTTCGGGAACGGCCACCGTAAATTTTAATTGGGAAATATCTGTAATCTGAAGTAACGGGACACCCGGGGCTGCATAGGCTCCCACCTCTGTGAGTTTTGCTGTAACGACTCCTTCAAACGGCGCTGCGATGGTCGTTTTGCTGATCTGTTCCAGCAAGGTGCTTCGTTGAACTTTGGCCGATTTCAAACCAAGTTCGGCTTTCTCCAGCAGCACACCCTGAACGGCATCGGCCTGTGTGAGGATCGTATAACGCTTCACATCAGCCTCCAGCCCTTCAATTTGAACTTCAACTGATTCAAGTTGCAGCTTCAGCAATGAATTATCCAATTGCAACAAGGGCTGCCCTTTTTTTACATTGCTCCCTGCATCCACAAAAACTGCAATAATCTTGCCCTGGATCTCAGCGCTGAGTTTCGTCTCCTTATTCGGTTCAAAAGTGCCCGAAAACGAATAATCAGCACCAACATCCTCCAGATGCAAGGTGTCAGCCTTCACATGGATGGCTTCTTCCTTATTGTAGGTGTAAACTTGTTGCTGTGCTGTTTCTTTATTATTCATTAATCGAATGACCACAAGGGCGAACAACATGACTGGTACGATGATATAAAGGACTTTTTTCATTGCTTATTTATTTAATATGTTGCCTGTTAATTTTTTTAATTCCAGATCTGCTTTCAGATATTCAACCACCGCTGAAAGGTAATTTTGCTGAGCTTCGCGCAATGCATTGTCAGCCAGAAGAACATCCGGCAAACCTGCCGTCCCTTGCGCTTGCTGCAAAATTGTTTGCCCGTAAACAGATTGACCAAGCGCAATTTGTGAGAGGGTGGTTTCCAGTGAGTGTTGTGCTACCATCCTTTGTTGCCGGGCATTATCAATCTGCATGTTGGTTTGCTCGGTGATTAAGCGCTGCTGGAGTTCACTGTTCTTGACTTCCAGTTTTTTCTGATTGATTTTTCGCTGGGTGATGGTCCCGTTAAACAGGGGATAGGTCAATTGAAGACCGCCATAACTTACTGGATAAAATTTTAAAAACTCATCCGGCGCCTGGTCATAACCAAATCCCGTTGTTCCATAGGAGCCATATAATGAAAGTGACGGCAGTCGGGAATTTTTCAATGTTCTGAGTTCGCTGACCAGCAATCTCGATTGTGTTTCCAACAGACGGATATCAATGGTAGAGGCACCTTTATAATCCCTGTTTTCAGGATGGTACCGTGAAAGAGGGGTTATGCCCACGGAGCGTTCCCCGGCGATACCCATGGTGAATTTCAATGCGTTGATTACCTGTTCGTATTTGTTCCCGATTATTTCACCCTGGTTGGTCAGCTGGTCAATCTGCAACTGAACCTTGCTCACATCAGTGCCTTTTGCAAGCAATTGTTCTTTAAGCAATTGCAAATTTTTCAACAATTTTTTATTGTTTATGAGGTTGCTGTCGATGAACGCATGCTGACTGTTCAGGATCTGTGCATTGTAGTATAAATTGGATATTTCAAAATAGATTTGCTCCGTTGTTTTCTGAAGCTGCAATCCGCTGATTTCCGATCCGATCTTCGTCGACTGGATGGCACCATATACCAGCGGATTATAGAGTGGCATGGTCAATTGAAGATTGGCAATGAAATTATGCGGCACCCCAAACTGCACCTCTTTAAACTGCCCGTCTGGTCCTCCAAAGGCCGACAAGGGCATAAACTGATAGGGTAGGTTGGCATAGTAGCGGTAGTCGGCATTGACATTTATTTTGGGAATTAAGTTCGCCTGGGCCTCTTTGTGTCTCTGTTCTCCAACCTCACTGGAGTTTTGGCTTATTTGCAAACTCTTGTTGTGTACCAGGGCTGTATCAATGCACTGTTGCAATGTCCATGCCTGGCCTTGTGCAGTCCCGGCAATTAGTACCATAAGGGAAAGCAGTAAGATAAATTTATGTTTGTGAATATTTACTAACATCATTGGATAAATTTTTTAATTATTTACTTTTTATGACCGCAAGGATGGATTGAATCATATTTTCCCCATTCCGGATGATATCGAATTGAAAATTGGCGGTTCTCCATTTAAACATTTGAAGTTTGAATGTCCCCATGACGATATGAACCAACTCATCGGTTGTAATGGCATTTGTAAAAACACCTTTTTGCTGTCCTTCCATGATGACAGGCATCAAAAATTTCATTTTAACATTCATTAATTTTAGTATGGCATTATTTATCTTTTGGGTCTCTTCCATGAGTCCATCGGAAAATACGGCTACAACAAAATGAGGATGTGAATTAAAGAACCTGAACTGTTCCCGGAACATGGCTTTAAATTGTTCTGCAGGATCAGGGGATTCTGCGATATTGGATAACCGTTGATCGATGCTGTCAGCCAAAAATGTCAGCATGCCAATAATAATTTCCTCTTTACTTGTAAAATGACGGTATATGGCACTTTCAGAAAACTTCATCTCCTTCGCCAGGTTTTTTATTGTTAACCCGCCAACCCCTGAGGATGTCAGGATTTTTCCTGCGGCTTCAATGATTTCTAATTGTCTGCCTGATAGTTCTGCTGACATTCTGATCATGGAAAAGGATGTGTGTTAATATTCACTCTGCAAAGATAGTCGAAAATACGTTGCCTGGGCAATAATTTCAAAACGGGCAACAGTTTTAGCCTGTGGTTTTGAAGATGATGGTTTACTTTGTGCAAATATACCAGTTATATCGACCTTCTCTGGAGGTGAAAAAAACTTAATTTTCACGCCTTTAACTACTTCAATAAATTAGAAAAATTATTAATTTTTCAGGTATTCCGCTAACATTTTCAAAAGTTTATCTTTATTGATTGGTTTTGAAATATA
>JBAXKG010000068.1:0-12934 GCA_037137455.1 Bacteroidota bacterium | reverse complement strand
TATGACAATTGGAATTTTAAAAGAAGAGGTACCTGAAAATCGTGTCGCCCTGCTTCCCGAAGCAGTTTTGTCGCTAACGAAAATGATGGTCACAATTTATGTTGAGCATGATGCAGGGATGAGGGCATTTGCATCTGATGCTGATTACGAAGCTGTCGGCGCAAAAATTGCAACAAAGACTGAAGTAATTGCCCTATCCGATATGCTCATTAAAATCAATCCTCCTTCAGAAGCTGAATTATTTGATATTAAAGAAAAAACAGTTTTTCTGGCAGTACTGAATCCGTTTTTCAACAAGGAGTTGATCGCAAATCTATCGGTGAAAAATATCACCAGTTTCAGCCTGGATGTAATTCCCCGCACGAGTCGTGCCCAATCGATGGATATTCTTTCTTCAATGGCGACAGTATCGGGATACAAAGCCGTACTGACTGCTGCCAACTCATTACCCAAGTTTTTTCCAATGTTCATGACTGCGGCAGGAACAATCACGCCGGCGAAAGTATTGATTCTCGGCGCCGGTGTTGCAGGCCTGCAGGCAATAGCCACATCGCGAAAACTGGGGGCTGTTGTTGAGGTTTTCGATGTACGCGCTGCAGTGAAAGAAGAAGTAGTTGGTCTGGGGGCAAAATTTGTTGAGGTGGAGGGTGCAGTCGACGACAAATCGGCCGGCGGTTATGCCGTTGAACAGTCAGATGATTTTAAGAAAAAACAGGCTTCAGCAGTTCATGATCATGCCATAAAATCAGATGTGGTGATCTGTACCGCACAAATTCCAGGTAAAAAAGCCCCGGTCTTGCTAACACGTGAAACTGTTGAAGCTATGAAGCCAGGTTCAGTAATCATCGATCTGGCAGCATCATCAGGAGGAAACTGTGAAATGACCAAAAACGATGAAACCTTTATCTTCCATGGTACGAAAATCATCGGGAATTCATCTTTCCCTTCCGAGATGCCCACCGATGCCAGCAAGATGTTCGGCAAGAATGTGATCAATTTTTTAAAGCTTATGATCAATTCAAAAGGAGAGTTAAACCTTAACTGGGACGATGACATTGTAAAAGGTACCTGTGTCACCCACAATAAGGAAATTGTTCATGAACGCTTAAAAGCTTTAATTAATCAATAAACCTGGTGATTATGAATGAAATATTAAAATTTTTTCTGGAATACCGTGAAGCGATATTTATCATCATTTTATCCATTTTTTTGGGAATCGAAGTGATTTCGCATGTTCCATCGGTTCTACATACACCTTTAATGTCGGGAGCCAACGCTATTCATGGTGTTGTGATTATCGGCGCCATAATTGTCATGGGACATGCCAGCAACCTGTTATCCATGATCCTTGGTTTTATTGCGGTGGTGCTGGGAACACTGAATGTGGTTGGCGGTTTCGTGGTAACCGATCGAATGCTTGAGATGTTTAAGAAAAAGAAAAAACAGCAATAAGGAGAGCTTATGGAAACGATTGTAACCCTGACAAAGAATATCGAGTTTTCTGATTATATTTCGATTCTCGAGATGTCGTACATTCTTGCTTCAGCGCTCTTTATTTTAGGGCTGAAAAAGTTGAGCCATCCTGATACGGCCCGCAGCGGGAACCTTTGGGCTGCTGCCGGAATGGGCCTGGCCATTTTGTTTACTATCCTCTTCCACAAAATAAGGATGGAAGATGGCACATACGCGGGAATAAATAATATTGGATGGATTGTTTGTGCGCTGATCATCGGAACTGTTGTTGGATGGCTGGCAGCCAGGAAGGTAAAAATGACTGCTATGCCGCAAATGGTATCATTGTTTAACGGGATGGGGGGCGCATGTGCAGCTTTAATTTCCCTGATGGAATTTCCGAGGATGCAGACTGCGCTTGCAGATCAGCAAGTAGCCACGATGGTGAATGGTGAAGCGCTTGCAATATTGTTGGGATTGATGATTGGAGGCGTGTCGTTTGCCGGCAGTATGATTGCTTTTGGGAAATTGGATGAGCGGATTGGTGATATCAAAAATCCGGTTCTTCGATATATTAATCTTTCGCTTTTGTTCATTCTGGTGGCATTCGTAATTTTTACCATGTTCAAAACGCCGGTTGCCGGTGAAAACTGGATGATATATGTGCTGGCAGGACTGGCGTTAATTTATGGTGTTACTTTTGTGATGCCGATCGGTGGCGCTGATATGCCTGTTGTTATTTCCCTGTTAAACTCTTTTACAGGAGTTGCCGCAGCAATGGGAGGGTTTCTGTATAATAACCAGGCAATGCTAACAGGCGGTATTCTTGTCGGATCTTCCGGAACCATTCTTACCATACTGATGTGCAAAGCGATGAACAGATCACTCCTGAACGTCATAATTGGCGCATTTGGAGGAAGTTCAGCCGCCGGAGTCGATACCGGTGATAAAACGGTAAAGGAAATTTCATTAAGTGATGCAGCCGTACTGCTAAGCTATTCGCAGAAGGTGCTTGTTGTTCCTGGTTACGGCCTTGCAGTTGCCCAGGCGCAGCATCTTTGCCATGAATTAGAAAACCTGCTTGGCTCAAAAGGGGTAGAATTAAAATACGGTATTCATCCTGTTGCAGGCCGCATGCCCGGACATATGAATGTTTTATTGGCAGAAGCAGATGTGGCCTATGAAAAGTTGCAGGAAATGGAAGATGCCAACAATGAAATGAATAATACCGATGTGGTTATTGTCGTTGGCGCAAATGATGTCGTTAATCCGGCAGCCGAGGATGATCCTTCAAGCCCGATATACGGTATGCCTGTTATCAAAGTTTGGGAGGCTAAAAGTACTATAATCATGAAACGCAGCATGGCTAAAGGGTACGCTGCAATCGACAACAACTTGTTCTTCCTGCCAAAAACGCGTATGTTATTCGGAGATGCGAAAGCCACCCTGCAGAAACTAATCAGTGAGATCAAGAATTTGTAGAACAGATTACATGGTATACCTGTAAAATAAAAAAGCCCCGGAATCCGGGGCTTTTTTATTTTTTACGCTTGATGCTTACTTTTTCTTGTTCTTGAATAATTTCGGGAATTTCTTCACGGAATCAGCATGAGCAATAGAGTCAGCAATCATCTTCTCTTGTTGAACCTTAGCAATTGAATCAGCGATTCTCTGCTGTTCGGCTTGTACCATTGCTAAAGAATCAGCAACCAGGATAGAGTCAGCGATTCTTTTTTCTTCGATTTCTTTTGCGCTTGGGCCACATGAATACATGAAAGCTGCTGCAGCGATAACTAAAATTGTTGCAAGTTTTTTCATTTGTCTATTGATTTTTTAAAATTCAGATGCAAAGATAAAGCAATGCAAGTATATCCACCAAATATTTTAATCATTTTTTTTTAACATTTTTTAACATTTCATGTATTATGCTGATAATCAAGGAGAAAAATTTTAACATTTATTAAGAAATCAGAGTTATCAACAGATAATTTGCTCAAAACAGGTAAAATAATGAACAGGATTTAAAACTATCTTTGCTTCATGTTAGTACCATTAGCTGAACAATTACGTCCCGATTCATTAAAAGATTACCTGGGCCAGGAACATCTGACAGGCAAAGGAGCTATTCTGCAGAGGGCAATTGATTCGGGGAATGTTCCTTCAATGATTTTATGGGGATCACCGGGAGTTGGAAAAACTACTCTGGCTTACATAATTTCAAAGCAATTAAGCAGAACATTTTATACTTTGAGCGCTGTAAGCTCAGGAGTGAAAGATGTTCGGGAAGTGATCGCAAAAGCGCGGGAAGCCAGTGACAGTCCGTTTTTATTCATCGATGAAATTCATCGTTTCAGCAAATCACAGCAGGATGCCCTCCTGGGCGCTGTAGAAAAAGGTATTGTGACTTTCATTGGCGCAACAACCGAAAATCCATCATTTGAGGTCATTTCGCCACTCCTTTCGCGCTGTCAGATATATATACTGAAACCATTGGAAGAGCATCATCTGCTCAAATTGTTGGAGCAGGGACGAATCCACCTGGAAAACAGTTTGAAAATAAATATAGAAATCCCCGAAACGGAAGCAATTCTAAGAATTTCAGGGGGTGATGCACGCAAACTTCTTAATGCGCTGGAGTTGGTTGTATCAACTGAACTCAGGCAGGGTTCACCAGTGAGGATCACTAATGAAAATACCATTAAAATAATTCAGCAGAACCTTGCCATGTATGATAAAACCGGGGAGATGCATTACGACATCATCTCGGCATTCATCAAATCGATGCGTGGAAGCGACCCCAATGCCACAGTTTACTGGCTGGCACGCATGATCGAGGCCGGTGAAGATCCAAAGTTCATTGCGAGGCGTATGTTGATACTTGCTTCCGAAGATATTGGTAATGCCAATCCCAACGCGCTTCTGCTGGCAACCTCATGTTTCCAGGCTGTAGATGTGATCGGATATCCTGAATGTGATCTGATTCTCTCCCAAACAGCCATCTATCTGGCTTGTTCCGTAAAAAGCAATGCATCGTATCTTGCCATCAGAAATGCACAGAAATCGTTTAAAGAGGCTGGCGACCTCCCGGTTCCATTGCCCATTCGCAATTCCCCAACCAGTTTAATGAAGAAGATCGGCTACGGACAGGATTATAAATATGCCCATGATTTCGACAACAATTTTATTGAAATGGAGTTTTTACCGGAAAAGATTAAAGGTTCAAAATTTTATGATCCCCAGAATAACCAGCGGGAAAATGAGATCAGAGCAAGGCTTAAAGCTTTATGGAAGAACAAATACAAATATTAGTCAGCGTGATTGCGAAATAGCGAAATTGGATGGGAAATTTATGAAACTTTTGAAACTCTAATATATGAATAGCTCCTTGTATTCCGATCTGAAGAATCTAAAACATAACCGTTTTTTCCTGATCGCCGGACCGTGTGTGGTTGAAAATGAGGAAATGCCCATGATGATAGCAGTCCAAATAAAAAAGATCACAGACCGGCTGGGCATCCCATTTATCTTTAAAGCCTCATACGAAAAGGCCAACCGGTCGCGTTCCGATTCTTTTAAAGGCATAGGTCATCAGAAAGCGCTGAAACTGATCGGAGAAGTTGGCCAAAAACTGAATATTCCGGTTCTTACTGATATACATACAGAAGAGCAGGCCGCGAAGGCAGCAGAGTATGCAGACATATTGCAGATTCCCGCATTTCTTTGCCGTCAAACTGAATTGCTGGTTGCCGCCGGAAACACTGGAAAGATCGTCAATATAAAAAAGGGGCAATTTGCTTCAGCCGAATCAATGAAATTTGCCATCCAGAAAGTGCTTCAAACAGGAAATTCGAATGTGATGCTGACCGAACGTGGAACCACCTTCGGCTATAATGACCTGATAGTCGATTTCAGGAATATTCCCGAGATGCAGGCTAATGGCGTTCCGGTGGTAGTGGATATTACCCACTCGTTGCAACAGCCCAACCAGCCATCGGGGATTACAGGCGGGCGTCCGGATCTGATTGAAACTCTGGCGAAAGCAGCTATTGCCGTTGGCGCCGACGGTATTTTCATTGAAACTCATCCTGATCCGGGCAAAGCAAAATCGGATGGAGCAAATATGCTTCAAATAGATTTGCTGGAAAACCTTCTTGAAAAGCTGGTTAAAATCAAACAGGCCAGTTACTGAATTTCCAAACCTTTAATCCCACCTGTTTCCTTGTGAAATTGTACTTTCCATTTGCCGGCAGGCAAGTTTGTGACAACCCCTAACTGCGAGACCAGGCATTGAGTTTCTTCCTGAGTGTTTTCATCCAGTTTCACCGTCACTCTTGCCAATTCAGGAATACGATAAGAAAAGCCCTGCACTTTTGTTTCATTTTGGGCTTTATTAAGGTAAGTAGCAACAGTATTGGTATTTCCAACCCGTTGAATATTGATGGTAACTACTTTTCCACCTTGTTCATCCAGGTCTATAATCCCTTTGGATCTCAGAAATTTGAAAATCGGAATTTCTTTATTGATCTGGTTGGGAATTGGAATATACTTATAACTGAAGGTTAAACTTTTTTGCAAGCTGATCCCAGTAAATAATTTAAGATACTCCTTCTCCATTGTTTTCAACTGGGTATCCATGTATTCAAGAGTCTCCCTGTTATAGTTAACCTCCTGTGCGCCACTGATCAGATTAAAACGATTATCCTTGATTTTTGAAATGTAGTCGGCAGCTTCCCTTGCTTTCTGCTCTGGCGATTTTTCGACTATTGTCCGCTGATAATACTGGCGTTCAACTGTCATGGTATCGATATTGATTTTCCGGATGATGGTATCTACCTTCTCGAATACACTCACATCGGCCGAGTATTTAAACAGTTCTCCGAATGCATCTTTATCAGCATCAGCAGGAGTTTTACCAGGTTTAACCTGTCGTGTCAAATTGCTCAGGGTATCAATACTTGTCGTAAGAGTTCCAAGTATTATCCCGGCATCACTCAGCGAAAGCATGCCTGCCTTCTCCCCTTTCAATAATTTATCACTCAACTCTACAAAATAATATTGATCGGGATCGGGTTCAGGATAAGTTGAAATAGTGATGTCGCTGATATTAAAATAAATAGAATTTGCTGAAATAACGTTTTTTAATCCCAGAAGCCGAAGTGCGAAATCGGCATAGGGACCTTTGTAATTTTCGACACGGTCAATCTTCACATCAATTTTCACCACGGTGCGGGGAAGTGAATAAAAAATTCCCTCATTTGTCTGCGGCGAAGCATTGTTATCGATGCGCAACACGTTGATCTGAGCAAAAACAGCAGCTGCAACCATGAGGTGCAACATAATAGTTGAGGCTATGGTCTTCATCATAATTTTAATATTAACGTGTAAATAAGAGTTCACGGTATTTTGGCAATGGCCATAGTTCGTCATCTACCAGTAATTCCAACTTATCGGCATGATACCTGATTTTTTCAAAGTACGGAAGAACTTTATTGCAATATTCAAAAGCCTTTTCTTCAACTTCATTCAGCTGATTGGCCTCTTTTCGTGCTTCTATCATCGCAGATACAAAAGTTTTTATTTTATCGACATGCTCCGAAATCTCAGTGATTGTTTCCATTTGGTTTTGCGAAAGTTTTCCATATGTCTTCAAGTCAAGCACCTGCTTCAAACCCTTCACATTTTCGATCAGGGTATTCTGATAACGGATAGCAACCGGAATAATATGGTTTCCGGCAAGGTCACCCAGCACGCGTGATTCGATCTGGATTTTTTTTGTATAATTTTCAAGTTTGATTTCATGTCTTGCAGTCAATTCCCGATTTGAAAGTACATTGTTCCGTTCAAACAAGTCGAACGATTTTTTTTCGACAAATCCCTTTAATGCTTCAGGGGTTGTTTTACGATTTGAAAGGCCACGTTTGGCAGCCTCCTTCACCCAATCATCAGAATAGTTATTTCCTTCAAACCTGATTTTTCCGGATTCCCTTATGTACTTTTTGATTACCTGGAAAAGCGCATCATCCTTGCTCACTTTATTAGCAATCATGGCATCGACCTCAACTTTGAATTTGCGGAGCTGATCGGCGACAATCAGATTCAACACTATCATAGGCGGGGCACATGTTTGGGCCGAACCAACTGCTCGAAACTCAAATTTATTTCCAGTGAAGGCAAATGGCGAGGTTCGATTACGATCGGTATTATCCAGTAGAATTTCGGGAATTTTGGGTAGATTTTTCAACAAACCGGAGTCGGTCTCGGTATTTACGACAACATGCTTATCAGCCTTTTCAATTGCATCAAGCATTTGCGTAAGTTGAGTTCCGATAAAGATTGAAATAATAGCAGGCGGAGCCTCATTGGCTCCAAGACGATGATCGTTTCCCGGTGAGGCAATTATCGCCCTGATCAGATCGGCATGTTCATGCACTGCCTTCACTATGTTCACCAGAAATGTAAGGAATCGCAGATTTTCTTTTGCTGTTTTTCCAGGTGACAAAAGGTTTTCGCGTGTATTTGTCGCCAATGACCAGTTGTTGTGTTTCCCGGAACCATTCACCCCGGAGAAGGGTTTCTCATGAAGCAAAACCGTAAAATCATGACGTTTGGCCACCTCATCAAGCAGGTGCATCATTAACTGGTTGTGGTCAATAGAGAGGTTCACCTCTTCAAAAACCGGCGCACATTCAAATTGATTAGGCGCAACTTCATTGTGGCGGGTTTTCACCGGTATGCCCAAACGATGTGCTTCGTACTCAAATTCCTGCATAAATGCCAACACCCGCTGAGGAATGGTCCCAAAATAATGGTCTTCGAGTTGTTGATCCTTCGCCGAAGAGTGACCAAAAAGAGTTCTTCCGGTCAGCACCAGGTCGGGACGAGCCAGATACAATGCACTATCGACGAGAAAATATTCCTGTTCCCATCCCAATGTTGCAAAGACCTTGGTTATATCCTTGTCAAAATACTGGCAAACATCAACAGCGGCTTTGTCAATAGAATAGATAGCCTTCAACAAAGGGGTTTTGTAGTCAAGAGCTTCACCAGTGTACGAAACGAAAACAGTTGGAATGCATAAGGTACGGTCGGTGATAAATGCCGGTGATGTCGGATCCCATGCCGTGTAACCGCGGGCCTCAAAGGTGCTTCGGATTCCACCACTCGGAAAACTTGATGCATCAGGTTCCTGCTGGGAAAGCTCATTTCCCCGGAATTTCTCTATGCCTTTTCCTCCTTCAACCGGGTCAACAAAAGCATCGTGCTTCTCAGCAGTAGCGCCTGTCAGAGGCAGAAACCAATGAGTGTAATGTGTGGCTCCTTTACTGATGGCCCATGCTTTAAGCCCGGCTGCAACCTGGTCAGCAATTTTACGGTTGATCTTCTCCCCTTTTTCAATGGAGTTCATCACCTGGTTGAAGGCCTCTTCTGTAAGATATTCGCGCATTGCAGCCTTGTTAAATGTAAGTTCGCCAAAATATTCGGAAGCCTTCAGATTTGGGAAATCTACCACATGCTGTTTGCGGGTCATTGCCATCTCGAGAGCTTTAAAACGTAAGGTATCCATGGTAGAATAAATTAAGGTTTAACTTAAATTCAAAATGTAAAACTGTTTATTTTACTACTTTTCCAGGTTCAGTTCCACCTTCTTCCGGAAAATCAGTAACCCGACAAATGTAATAAATCCATTTAAAATCAATAGTTCGAAACCAAATCTGTATCCGTGAAAGATATTAACAGAATACTCACTGAGGAAAAAGCATATCACCGGAGAAATCAGTGCAATCAAAGGAACCCAGCGATCGCGGACCGAAAATTTTGTGAATAGTCCAAACGAATATAAGCCGAGAAGCGGGCCATATGTGTATCCTGCCACAGTAAAAAGCTTGTCAATCACTGCTCTGTCGTTGATAGCCCTGAACAAAACAATTACCATCAGCAGGATTATTGCAAATGCAATATGAACTATTTGCCTGATCCGTTTCTTTTCATTTTCCGTGAGTTCAGTCCGTTTATTGATACCCATGAAATCGATACTAAATGAAGTTGTCAGAGATGTAAGAGCACCATCGGCGCTTGGATAGGCAGCTGAGATGAGACCGATGAGAAATACCAATCCGGCAATCGGGCCAAGATGGTTTATCGCGATAACAGGAAAGAGGTCATCGGTCCTGGCAGGCAATTGAATGCCTTTATCAGAAATGAACAGGTACAAACTTGCACCAAGGAAAAGGATTACGAAATTGACGAATACCATAATCCCTGTGAAGGTAAACATGTTTTTCTGAGCATCTTTTAGCGAACGGCAACTCAGGTTTTTTTGCATCATCTCCTGATCCAGCCCGGTCATCACAATAGCTATGAAAGCTCCACTGAAAAGCTCCTTGATAAAAAACCGCTTATCGCTCCAGTCGGTGAAAATCATTTTTGAATAGGAACTGGAATAAACCCTGTCGATCATTTCTCCCAGGTTTAGTCCCATACTGTCAACAATCAGGTAAATGGAAATTACCAGCGAAAACAACATAAAGGTCGTTTGAATAGTGTCGGTCCAGATAATTGTTTTTATTCCTCCCTTGAAGGTGTATAACAATATGAGAATGATAAATATCAGGACCGTAACAAAGAAAGGGACATTCCAGGCGTCAAAGATGAAAATCTGAAGTACATTCACAACCAGGAACATCCTGAAAGATGCACCGATGGTACGTGACAGGAGGAAATAAAAAGCGCCTGTCTTGTACGACCAAAATCCGAACCGTGTTTCGAGGTAAGAATAAATCGAGGTAAGGTTTAACCTGTAATATAGTGGGAGAAGTATTTTGGCGATGGTAAGATATCCGAAAACATAGCCGATCACCACCATCATATAGGAAAAATTGGCCGTGCCTACCCATCCGGGAACCGACATAAATGTGACCCCCGACATTGAAGCCCCTATCATTCCATAAGCCACCACGAACCATGGCGATGCTTTATTTCCCAGGAAAAAGCTGCGATTGGTCGATTTGCGCGAAGTTATCCAGGTAATGACAAAAAGAAGCGCCGTGTAGGCCAGGAAACATAAGAGGATAATAGTAGGACTCAAGTGGAAAAATTATTTAGATGATAAAAAAGGTAAGGTTTACAACGCATTGGCAAGGGAAATCAGATCGGGGCAAATGTAATCGATTTGCTTTGGATGTATTCGTGCAAGTTCTGCATCTTGTGATATAAGAACTGTAATCATCCGCAAACGTTTGCCGAATAACATGTCGGAAATAGAATCGCCGGCCATCACCGATTTTTTAAAGCGGATTTCCGGAAATTGTATGCGTGTTTTCAAGGCCATGCCTATGTTGGGTTTGCGCATAATTGAACCATCAGATTGAAGATGTGGGGAATAGAACACAGCATCAATTTTTCCACCGGCATTTCTAATTTCTTCCATCATACGGTCATGAACAGAATGAACATCCATTTTGGCCATCAACCCTTTCCCGACACCCTGCTGGTTACTGACAACTATAATTTTGCCGAAAATCTGATGAAACAGTTTCAAAGCATCGAGAACGCCGGGTAAAAATTCAAACTGATCCCAGGTTTTGACATAATCATCCACGATACGGCGGTTGATTACCCCATCGCGGTCGAGAAAAAGCGACCAGCTGCGATCAATCTTTAAATGATGCAAATTCATGTTGTGCTTTCAGGTAATCTTCAGGGATGCCAATATCAAGGAAATAGCCATCTGACTGGAATCCATACATTCCGGAAAATGGACAATATTGTTCGAAGCAATCTTTTTCCAAAGAGAAACGCCCTCTGAATTCAGAGTTCATAAGAAACAATTTTTCAATTATGTAAACACCTCCATTTATATATCCAGGGCCGGATGATAACCCCTTCTCTTCGAATCCGGTGATACGTTTGGCGCGGTTTAATGAAACCCTTCCATACCTGGCGGTATCATTAAGTTTGCGTAATGCAAGCGTTGCATCTGCTTTCTTCTTCATGTGAAACTCAAGAATCGCCCGGTAATCAGCCCTGAAAAAGCTGTCTCCATTCAAAACCAAGGCACGGGGGCCATCAATTTTCCAAAAGGCAAGTCGAACCCCACCACCTGTACCCAGAGGTTCGGTTTCCAGCGCATAGTCAATTGCCAGCGATTTATATTTGTCCTTAAAATGGTCCGAAATTATCTCGTGCTTGTATCCAACTGAAAGTACGATTTTTAAAACTCCTTGTGAAATAAGATAATCGAAAAGATATTCAAGAAAGGGACGGTTTTTGATGCATGCCATTGATTTTGGGACATCGCTGACCACCTTCTGCAAACGTGTACCGAATCCTCCGGCAAGGACAATTGCCTCCACGATCAGGCCTCTTTTGGGAACAATGTCGATTCAACCAGCTCACAAATGATGTGACCAATCATAATATGAGATTCTTGTATCCGGGGTGTATCCTGAGAAGGAATATTGATGATAAAATCGCATAAACCTGCCAAATTACCGCCAGTAATACCGGTAAGCCCTACTGTTGTTATACGCAACTCACGGGCAACCTCAAAAGCCCTTATTATATTTTTCGAATTTCCTGATGTGGAAAGACCGATCAACACATCTCCTTGCCTGCCAATTCCTTTGATAAGCCGGGCGTACACATCCTCATAAGAATAATCATTGGCCACTGCGGTAAGATATGATGAATTCACATGCAATGCTTCTGCCGGCAAAGGTGGCCGGTCGTAATAAAACCGTCCGGAAAGTTCAGCAGCAATATGTTGGGCATCGGCCGCACTTCCTCCGTTTCCGCATAGCAATACCTTGTTTCCCCTTGAAAATGCAGAGGTACACGCAACGGAAATTTTACGGATCTCGCTGATCAGAAAAGAATTAGTGAGAATTCTCTGTTTTACATCAATAGATTCTTTGATTGATTCAATGATACGCATACTATATTGATTGAATTATTGAATGATTGAATGATTGAATGATTGAATGATTGAATGATTGAATTGTTGAGTGATTTTTATTTAAGTTTTCACATTATTATTATTCTGGTACCTTTTAAAACTTCTCCCAATGAACAAACTCATTGATATTTTTTCTGATCAGATGCCGGTTCCTGTCATCGGGTTCTTTACCGGGATAACCCAAAGGCAAATAGGCAATGGGTTCTATATTTGGCGGTAATGCCATTATTTCAGCGCATCGCTGTGCATCGAAATTACAGATCCAGCAAGTGCCGAGTCCTTGTTCGGCGGCTGCCAGTGTCAAGTGATCAATGATAATGGCAATATCTATATCGGTATGATCTTTCCCATCGGCTCTTTTCCATCCTGTTTGGTGATCGCCGCAGATAACCAGTATCACGGGAGCTTGTATAAACCATTGACGGTTATAGGTTTCACCCAATTTTTTTCTTGTCTCAAAGTCACGGATCACAATGACATGCCAGGGTTGGAAATTTGCGGCAGATGGCGCAACCCTGCCACATTCCA
>JBAXKG010000067.1:0-13020 GCA_037137455.1 Bacteroidota bacterium | reverse complement strand
ATTCAATAATTCAATCACTCTATAATAGCCCCCCGTTCTGATAAATTGCCAGCTGGGCATCATAGAACTTATTAATGAGTGCAGTTTTCTTGCTTCTCAGGTTAGTCAATTCTCCTGTAACGAAATCAATTTTTATTGCATCTCCGTGTTGAAGATCAACCAGAGCAAGCGATTCAGGTGCATAGGTTAGAATGGGCATTGCTGCATTTATTGCATTACGTTCATAAATTGCGCCATATGATTCGGCCACGATGCAGCTGATCCCAAGTGATAGGAAGCAATCTACGGCCTGCTGACGGGAACTGCCGGCGCCGAAATTCTTCTGGGTGATAACAATATCGCCAGGTTTGGCCTTTTTAGCAAAATCTTCAAATCCCTTGAGGTTATCGAAGGTATATTGTCCCATCTCCTTAATGTCGGTGATAGTCAGGTACCGGTTGTGAAAAATCATATCGGTATCAATATCATCTTTTGGAATAATCCAAACGCTTCCCTCAACAACAGTCTGTTTTTTATTCCTGATTTTTTCTTTAACCGTAGATTTAATGGATCCTGTTTTCCCAAATTCTGCAGGGTGTGCAGGGATCAGGTCCGGAGTCGTGATAAATCCTGCAACCGCTGATGCTGCAACAACTTCAGGGGAGGCGAGATATACAAATCCTTTTCCCTGTTTTCCTTCAAAATTCCGGTTTCCGGTACTTATAGTCACTTCGCCAGGGCCGTTCTGACCAACCTGACCGGCGGCACAACCCGCGCAACCTGCATTGGAAACCATAACCCCTGCCTCTTTGAAGATTTGAATTAAACCTTCATCCATGGCCTTTCTCCAAATGGCATCAGTAGCGGGAACGATTTTAAGTACCACGCCCGGGGCTACTTTCCGGCCTTTAAGTACTGATGCGGCAACACGAAGATCTTCAATACGTCCGTTGGTGCAGCTTCCGATGAAGCCCGAATCAATTTTCATGTTGCGAACCTGATCGATCGAAATATCATCATGAGGATGCCCGGGTTTAGCTACCATCACTACGAATTTGCTAATATCTATTTCGAAGGTTTTCTCATATTTCGCATCAACACCGGCAGTAACTGATGGATACTCTTTACCGGTTGACTTTTTCAACTCACGGAGTAGCGAATCAGAGGTAGGAAAGATAATGATAATGGCGCCCATTTCAGTACCCATCGAAGCAATTGTGATCCGCTCAGCGAGGGTGAGGTTTTCAGTTTCTTCACCATATATTTCAACTGAATATCCCAGGAGTTTATTGGCTCCGAAGATTGAGAGGAGATTCAAAACAATATCCTTGGCTGATAACCCGGCAGGCCTTTTTCCAGTCAGGTTGATTTTTACTGAGGATGGAACTTTAAACCACACGGCTCCCTTTGCCCAGGCCGCAGCAATGTCCTGATCGCCCATTCCCTGGCCAAAGGATGCAATTGCGCCCATTATATTGGCATGGGAATCGGTCGAAACAAACGTACTCCCCGGCCATGCAAGTCCGTTGTCGATGGCAAGGTGCGTTCCGATCCCGGCATCCACATCGTACACCCTGATGTCATTTTCACGCGCATACTGCCGGCAATAATGCTGATTTGCCGCATATTTTTGATCCGAACCTCCCGGGTTGCAGTCGAAGGTGAAAATTGTTTTTCTGGCGTCCTCAATAGTCAAACCATTGTCAAGAAGGTTCTTTACAACGTTTGCACCTCCAAAATCGCGTGCAGCGCGGGTATCGATGATAACATCAACAATATCGCCAGGCTTTACTGACTTTTGGCCGGAATGGGCTGAGATGATTTTTTCGATGATTGTCATAGGTTATTGATTGAGTGATTGAGTGATTGAATTATTTTAATCTCTCCCTGAACGGTTCAAAGGTCATAAAATCGGCATGATGAACCACAAAGGCTTCAGTCGTGCGTTTCACCATATCGCCTTCACCTGCATGGGTGGCAATAATGTGACATACCGCAGCAGGAACACCGCACTGTTCAGCCAAAGAGACACCGGAGAAGGGATGACGGAGGTATTTGCCGTATTTCCCCTGGAATGATTTTCCGGTAACATCCAGTTCGTATTCGAGCAATTTACCGACATCGGCAAGGATAGCGCCGGCAATAAGCACATCCATGTTTACCGGCAGATCATCCTTGAAAAATTCATTCATCTTGTTTCCTGCATCACGCGCCACATGTACCACGCATCTTTTGTGTGCCATAAATGATACCTTCAGGTCGGGACCGGCGAGCAAAGTAAAAGGAATTTTATTCAGATCATCGGGTGTCAAAACGCTCTTTTCGAGCGCCAGTTCCCATGTTTTTGCAGTTTTCTCACGGAGGTCGGGATCCTGGATCCACAGCAACTCCGGCCAAAGATTTTTTACAGTATCGGTCATATTTGGAATTGTTGAATTGTTGAATTGTTAAATTATTGAATTATTGAATTGTTGAATGATTTATTTCAGTTTAGCAATGATTGCATCAGCCATCTGTTGAGTGGTTGCGGCTCCCTTACTGAATGCTTCAGGTGTGCCGGGCAGTTTCATCATATCGTAGGTCATTACTTTCCCTTCTAATACAACCTTGGCAACTGCTTTGGAAATCTTCGCGGCCATTTCCATCTCGCCTATATGTTCGAGCATCATTACGGCTGAAAGTATCATGGCTGTTGGATTGACAATTGACGGATTAAACGCTGCATACTTTGGAGCAGATCCATGGGTGGGCTCGAAAACTGCAATCTCCGGGCCGATATTGGCGCTGCATGCAAAACCAAGTCCGCCGATCAAGCCTGCAAAACCATCGGAAACAATATCTCCGAACATGTTTCCTGCAACGATTACATGGTAAATCTCGGGGTTTTTGGTGAGCCACATCATCTGGGCATCGATATTGGTATCCTGTACTTTTATACCCTGATATTCGGTCTTTGCCAGTTCGTGGGCTGCCTTCAGCATCATACCTGAAGTTTCACGAACTACATTAGGCTTTTCGCAAACCGTCACAGTATCAAAACCTCTTTCCTTTGCATATTCGAAAGCGGCTTTGACTATCCTGGTCGTGTATTTTTTCGTAAAGATCCGCGTTGAAACTGCCAGTTCCGGACGGGGACACCATGCAAAATTCTCTTTGAATTTTTTATGGGTCATGAGGGCGTCATATACCTGATCGGGGGGATTTGTCCATTCAACGCCACCATACAAACACTCAGTGTTCTGCCTGAATATCATGCTGTCGATCACAGGCTCTTCAATAACTCCTCCAAAACCACGACGGATAAAATTCAAAGGGTTGCCTGTAAAGGTTTTACAAGGACGCATGCAGATATCAAGGTCATATTTTTGACGCATACTTACAATAGGACTGTAGTAAACATGTCCTTTTCCTTTCAGTTCAGGATCCAGTTCGGCTTCTGTTTTATCTTTTGGTTTTGATGTAATCGCGCCGAAAAGACCGATTTTATGTTGTTCCAGGAGTTTCTGTGTACGCGCAGGAAATGGATCGCCCTCTTTGCACCAGAATTCCCAGCCAATATCACCATGAACGTATTCTGCATCAAAACCGGCTGCATCCAACACGCGGATGGCCTCATTAAGCACTACTTTGCCAATGCCGTCGCCAGGCATGGCTACGATTGTTCTCTTTGCCATAAAAGTGTTATTTTATTCGTGAAATTGAGTGTGAATTTTTTAACAAATATACATTAAAAGCATATTACCAGAGATGGTTACAACAATTTTTTTTGCAATTCTGATCGAATCAGAATCCGGGGTGAAGAGCCTGCGCGAGCCAGAAACAAAGAGCGGAAACAATAGCTGATGCAGGGATAGTGAGAACCCAGGCTATCACAATATTAATTGCTATTTTCCATTTGATCCCCGTCAGGTTCGTTACAGCGCCAACTCCGATAATTGAACCGGCAATGGTGTGTGTGGTTGAAATTGGAACTCCAAGACCGGTCGCCAGAAATATAGTAAGAGCTCCAGATGTTTCAGCTGCAAAACCATGAACGGGTTTTAATTTTGTCAGCTTCATTCCCATGGTTTTTACAATTCTCCAACCTCCAAGAGCAGTTCCGATTGCCATGGCAATATGACAAACCAATATTATCCACAGTGTGTCCCAATTCATTAGGGAAAGCTTTACATCCGGTGTAAAAATCCCTGCAGCGATCAACAATGCAACGATCACGCCCATAGTTTTCTGTGCATCATTTCCTCCATGTCCAAGAGAGTACAATGCTGCTGATAAAATCTGTCCGCGGCGGAAAACGTTATCGACCTTCTTTGGCGACATTTTATGAAATATCCATATCAAACCCAGCATAAAACCAAAACCAAGTATCACGCCGATCAATGGAGCAACAGGAATAAATGTGGCTGTTTGTGCAACTTTTGACCAGTGAATGATACTCAAACCTTTATATGCCATACCTGCCCCAACAAGACCTCCGATGAGTGCATGAGATGAGCTGGATGGGAGCCCGTACCACCATGTGATCAAATCCCATATAATCGCTCCGATAAGCCCGGTAAGAATGATATAAAGAAAAGCCGGATCAGCCGGGTCAATAATCACGATCTTGGCAATGGTATTGGCAACCTTCGGAGCAAAAATGAACATCGCGGCAAAATTGAAAAATGCTGCCCAGAAAACAGCAAATTTAGGAGATAGTACTCTTGTGGAAACGATCGTGGCAATTGAATTTGCCGCATCGTGAAATCCATTGATAATATCAAATAAAAGAGCAACCGCGATAGTTATGACAACAATAACTATTATTGAATCCATAAATATTTTATAAAAGAATTGTAAAAGTCATCAGGCATTATCAATCAGGATACTTTCAATAGTACTTGCCACTCTTTCAACCCTGTCGACGGATTTCTCGAGACGTTCAAAAACCTCTTTCCATTTTATGATAACCATTACATCATTGGTTTTGAAAAGATTGGCAATGGCGATCCTTGAAATATCATCAGCCTGATTTTCGAGTTCATGGATCTGGGCGCATTTTTCCCTGATCATTTTGCTGTTCTTCTTAGTATTTCTGAGATCTTTTACAGCTTCTTCGAGTACCAGGTTACTGCTATGGATAATCTTTGCGAATTCCAATGTATCGGGCCGGAGCTCTTCAATATCATAATAAAACAAACGGAATGTGGCTGCATTCATCTGATCTGCAAAATCATCGAGACCTTTTACCAATTGATAAATCTGATCACGGTCAATTGGTGTGATGAATGTCTTGTGCAAAAGATCAATACATTCTTTCGCAGTTTTATCCGCTTCACGCTCGAGACGTTTGATTGCTTTCGTGGCAACCTCAGGATGTTTTTTCTCTTTTACCATAGCCAGAAATTCAATACTGATCTGGATGTTAATGCTCATAAGCCTTTCGAAATAATCGAAAAAGGCATATTCCCGGGGGAGTAGTCCTCGTAACATGATAAAGTTTTATTGGTGAATTTTGTGTTTGATTACTGGTTATATGATTGTGATAAAATAGCTGGCCAAAAATATACAAATTGTTTCAATTGCATCATTATTGTTAGCATCTTCTTATTAATTTCTTACTTTTGGTGCAGCTTCATGCGATGGAAACATTTAAACCTTATCTTGATCATCCTGTCTTTCGAATTGTATCAGTTGTGGCTGATGAAATGAAGGTCATGGCCTTTGTAATCGGAGGGTTTGTAAGGGACCTTATTCTGAAACGCGACAATAAGCAAGATATCGATATCGTGGTAATGGGGAGTGGCATCGATTTCGCACATAAAGTGGCCGAAAAGCTGGATGGCGATATCCCGGTGAAATTTTTTAAAAACTTTGGCACTGCCATGCTGAGTTATAGTGGATACAAAGTTGAATTTGTGGGGGCGCGTAAAGAATCATACCGGCGGAATTCGCGAAAACCTATCGTGGAAGATGGCACCCTTGAAGATGATCAGAATCGCCGCGATTTTACTATCAATGCCATGGCCCTTGATTTGACGGCAGATAGATTTGGCAATTTGATTGACCCTTTTAATGGTATCAATGACCTTGAGGGTAAAATCATCAGGACACCGCTTGATCCCGATATTACCTTTTCTGATGACCCTTTACGTATGATGCGGGCCATCAGGTTTGCGACCCAACTTGATTTCACAATCGAAAAATCCTGCTTTGAAGCAATCAGACGGAATGCCGACCGCATTTCGATTGTTTCAATGGAACGGATATCTGATGAATTAAATCTTATAATTCAGTCCCCAATTCCCTCGAGAGGATTTAAAATGTTGGATGAAACCGGTTTGCTGAAACTTATATTCCCTGAATTTTGTGAACTCAAAGGCGCCGAGGTCATTGATGGGAAAGGACATAAGGACAATTTTTATCACACCCTTGCGGTCCTTGACAATATGGCTGAAGTCTCTGATGATCTTTGGCTAAGGTGGGCTGCTATACTTCATGATATTGCCAAACCTCTTACAAAAAAGTTTATCAAAGGAACAGGTTGGACTTTTCATGCCCATGAATTCAAAGGAGCGAAGATGGTCCAGCATATTTTCAGGAAACTTAAGCTTCCACTGAATGACAAGATGAAATTTGTCGAAAAAATGGTAATGCTCCATCTCAGGCCAATCGTACTGGCCGAAGATGTGGTGACCGATTCGGCAGTACGCAGACTCCTCTTCGAAGCAGGTGATGACATAGATAAATTGATGCTCCTTTGCAATGCAGATATTACTTCAAAAAATCCTGAAAAAGTGAAACGTTTCCTTGAAAATTTTCAGATCGTTAAAGAAAAACTGAAAGAGATCGAGGAGAAGGACCGTATACGCAACTGGCAACCACCCATTTCAGGGGAGGTGATAATGCAGGCTTTTGGGATAGCGCCTTCAAAATCAGTGGGGATTATTAAAGATGCTATCACAGAGGCCATAATCGATGGCGTAATTCCCAATGATTATGAGGCTGCCTATAACTTGATGTTACAAGAGGGTTTAAAACTCGGATTGAACAGAAAAGAGATCTGAAGCTTTTTTTGAATTTTGAACTTGAAATTTTATATTTTTGACCCGGATTAACAAAGGGAATAATCATGTTGATTTATCGTTTTCGGATTACATGTGAAGAACATGATGGGTTTCTGAGGGAAATTGAAATTCAACCTAATCAGACTTTCCTTGATTTTCATCATATTATGATGGAATCGACCGAACTTCTTCATTGTGACCGTGCCTCTTTTTTTATGACTGACAAGAAATATAAAAAGGACAAGGAAATTACATTGAAAGCTGAAAAACTCCAGGTTCGCAAATACGATGATGATCTTGACCGCGTTGTAACTGATTTTGTGGCGCTCCCATTGATGAAAGTTTCAAAAGTAAAAAATTATATCGAAGACCCTCACCAGAAGATGATTTATGAATTTATAGGAAGGGATCATTTTTCATTTCATATCGAACTTTTTAAAATTTTTGAATCCGATGGCTTCCCGTATTACCCGAGATGCATTAAACGAATTGCTGAATTACCTAAGAAAGCAGAGCAAAGTAAAACAATCCCAACTACGCCGGTTATTCCCAAAGTGATTATCCCTAAAATTATTCCTCCCAAAGTTCCGCTACCTAAAATTGAAGAACTTGCTAAATTCGATGAAATTGTTGAAGATGAGCAGGAATTAGCTGCCATCGAAAATGAACTTGGTGCCGGGATCGAAAATGCAGAGGAAGAAAAGCATCTCTTCGAAACACTTGATTCCAACGCTGCCGGCGATAACGATTTTTCCTATGACGGGCAGAATGAAGGAGATGAGGATGAAAAGATCGAACACATAGAAGATTACGAGGATATTGAGAGTCTGGATAAGAGATTATCTGGCTATGACCGCGATTCAGATGACTATTGATGACCGGTTATTAGTGGTTATTGCAGGCCCTACAGCGGTAGGAAAAACAACGCTTGGAATACAACTCGCCCGTCAGCTGGGCACCAGGATTATATCTGCTGATTCGCGACAGTTTTATCGTGAAATGAAAATAGGTACAGCTGCGCCTTCACCTGAAGAATTATCAACAGTACCTCATCACTTTGTACATCATTTGTCAATTCACGATCCCTATAATGTTTCGCGGTTTGAATCAGAGGTTCTTTTATTACTGGACAATCTTTTTCTTCAATATCCTGTTGTTTTGATGGTAGGTGGATCGGGATTGTATATCAACGCTGTTTGCCATGGCATCGACATGTTACCTGATCCCGATCATGAAATTCGTGTGAGATTGAATATGATTCTGGAAAAATCGGGGATCAGGGCACTGCAGGATGAATTACAAATTGTTGATCCAGAGTATGCTGCCGTTGTTGATCTTGCCAACCCGGCAAGGCTGATCAGGGCGCTTGAGATTTACCGCGCTACAGGAGTTCCCTTTTCCACATTACGCACAAATACAATGAAAACCCGTCGGTTCAGGATCGTTAAAATTGGAATTGATCTTCCCAGGGAAATACTGAATCAAAGGATCAACGGCAGGGTAGAGGCCATGATTAAAGATGGTCTTGTTGAAGAAGCCCGTCAACTCTATCCTTTAAGGCATTTGAATGCACTGAATACTGTTGGATACAAAGAGTTATTCGAATATTTTGAAGGAAATACCTCTTTGGACTATGCAGTTGACAAAATTAAAACCAATAGCCGCAGGTATGCAAAACGTCAGTTGACCTGGTTCAGGAAAGATCCGGACTATAAATGGTTTAAACCCGAAGATGCTCACTCAATTCTTGAACTTCCCGAATTATCCCCCTTTATTGGTTTATAGTAATTTCGGTTTCATCTGTCCGGATTCATCAAATGATATTCTACCAGGCCTTCAATGGGAGAGGATAAAATCCTGGAGATTGCAACATCCTCCTGTTTGGCGACCTCTGACAGAATTTCGCTGTAGATAAAGGCGATAGATCCGATAAAGCCGATCGGATATGTTTTATAATCATCATATTTTTTTACATGTGCATGAAAAAAATCCCTGAATGATTTTGAAATTAATCCCTTAATAAAAGGATGTTCCCGGTTCGGATACAAGAATAAACTGAACGATGCAAGAAACCTGTTTGGAAAGGGTCTGTTATAAAGGGAATTAAGTATATCCTCTAATGTTAATCCATATTGTTTATCAAACAGATCGCGCAGGTCGTTTGGAAGTTGTTTTTTTAAATAGGCGCCCAAAAACATTTTTCCAAGGTGCGATCCTCCACCTTCATCGCCAAAGAGATATCCAAGTGAGTCAACTTTCGAGTGTAATGATGTTCCGTCAAAATAGCAGGAATTGCAACCAGTACCTAAGATGCAGGCAATACCTTGCCCATGGCCGAATAAGGCACGGGCAGCGCCAAGAATATCATGGTTTATATACACATCAGCTTTTCTGAAAAAAAGGAGAATAGCATCCCTGATCATATTATTGTTGTATTCAGTTGAACACCCGGCGCCATAAAAGTGAACTTCACTTATGTTATCTTCTTTAAGGAATTGAACCAGATCGGCGCGGATAACAGCCTCCACACTTTCAGAATTATGAAAATATGGATTTAACCCGCCAGTGCCAATGGTATTCTTTACCTTATCTTGTTCAAGCAAAATCCAGATCGTTTTGGTTGAACCACTGTCAGCAATCAGTTTCATTTACTATTTTTATCTATATGTTATTCTTTAATTTTTTAGCTTCTTTCAGGTAGGCTTTCACGGTCCCTACAATGATTTTTGCCTCGATGTATACAGGAACTTTATTTGCGTCATCGGTCACCCATACAAGTACATCCTCATTTCCCCTGAAAATTGTGCCATGCACCATTTTTGCAGAAAATTTGATGCATGAGTATCTTTTGCCATCAGTGGCCTCAACGACCTCTTTCCCAATATAACGGATATAAATATCATAATAGGCATCATCAATAAGAACAGTAACTGATTTTTTCGTATCCGGACGCATTTGTCGAAAATCGAGCGTTCGGGTGTAATAGACTGCAGAAAGCATATCAAACACGCAAGGCCTCATAATTAAAGTGTCGGTTCGTTGAGGGTTACTTTTGCTCTTTGTGTTGCAGATTATTTTTTGCCCGGTATGGTCAAATTTTAATGTGTTTAAAAGGGAGTAACCCCCTTCATAAATATACCGCCTGAAATCGATCGATCGAAATGTCATGGGATCTACCCATGAATCATAATAATCACGAACCTTAAAAAGGATATCATATGTTGAATATGTTTTTCCCGTGCATTTAAAATGCCAGGCTGGTTTACCGAGGTAAAGCTCATTTGTTACAGAGAAGGTGACAACGCCTGCATCGACCCAAACCGGCCCCCAGTTGTATGAAACGGAATAACTGATCTGCTCACCATCCCCGAAGGCAGAATTTGAGACAGGACACTGGGCATATAAATTTTGTGATGAAAAATATGCAACCAGTGACCAAAAAATACCAATCGACAATAATATAAATGCTTTCAAGGTTTTTTCATCTCAATATTCCGGTTCCTGCTTTTTCTTCCATAAAAAATAAACCGGAATGCCAATAATAACGATGATCAGTCCTGGCCAGGTATATTCTGGTTTGTAAATAAACAGGATTATCATGACTGCAAGCGCCAATAATATGTATACCATTGGAATAATCGGGTAACCAAAGGCTTTGTAAGGTCTTTCCAGGTCGGGGCGATTTTTTCTCAGCCTGAATAATCCGAATATAGTGAGCGTATAGAATATGAGAACTGCAAAAACAACGTAATCAAGCAATTGTCCATAGGTTCCGGAGAGGCATAACAATCCGGCCCAAAAACCTTGTATTACAAGCCCGGTTGCGGGAACACCTTTGCTATTCAGGATTCCGACCTTTTTAAAGAAAATCCCATCGGAAGCCATCGCCCAATAAACCCTTGCACCTGCCAGAATCAGCCCGTTGTTGCACCCGAAGGTCGAAATTACAATGAACGCGGCCATTATCAGTACTGCATAATTGCCGAAAATACCGGAAATAGCGGCTGTGCCTAAGCGGTCGTTTAAAGCGTATTGTATTCCCCTGGCAGCGATATCAGTTCCTGCAGGGTCACCACGAACCGGGAGTACAGTAATATAAACAACATTTGCAAGCAGATATAAAATGGTAACAACAAGGGTCCCTAAAAATAAGCTGAGTGGAATGTTTTTTCTTGGATTTATCACCTCTCCGGCGGTAAAAGTGATGTTATTCCAGGCATCCGATGAAAAAAGGCTTCCTACCATAGCCATGCCAATTGCGGCTACCAGGGCGATTCCCGAAAGTGGTATGTCAGCCCCGCCTGGTCCCTCCTGAACAGGATTCCAGAAGATCATATTATTTAGCTGAAAGGAAGTCTGGTTAGCGGCAAAACCCAATCCGATTATGATAAACAAAACCAATAAAACAAATTTTCCGGATGTAAACGCATTCTGAATTTTTTTACCCTCCTGGATACCCTTTGTGTTGATCCAGGTTAAAAAAGCTATTGATCCGATTGCAACAAGCTGCACCGGGCCAAATTTAAAAAACCCCGCTTTGACCCATACAATATTTTCTGAGACGGATGGGATCAAAACTCCTGAAAATTTTGCAAATGCCATACCTACAGCCGCGATGGTACCTGTTTGAATTACGAGGAATAGAGTCCATCCGTAAAGGAAACCGGTCAAAGGGTTATATGCTTCCTTAAGATATACATATTGTCCGCCAGCTTTTGGGAACATTCCGGCCAACTCCCCGTAACTCAATGCAGCAAAAATGGTCATGAAACCCGTGATTATCCACACAGTCATCAGCCAACCCGGCGATCCTACCATGCGGGCAATGTCGGCGCTTACAATAAAAATTCCCGAACCGATCATCGAACCCACTACAATGGCAGTGGAATCAAACAGGTTCAATCTTCTTTGAAAAGCATGTTCCTCAGTCATAGCTTATTTTTTACTTATCACTTTTCACGATTATTTTTTCTGCAATTTAAAGGCGAATGTAAAATGATTGTAACTTCTTTCCAAATAAAAATCCAGGTAAATCAGGTCCCACTTTGGGCCTTCTTGTTACAACAGAAGAATTGAACCTGTTAAACAAAATTCCCGTCAATATATGCCTGGAATTTTTCTTTGTACTGATCGCTGACGGGGATGTGTACTTTGCCGTCGAAAACAATCCTGTTCCTCTCTATTACTGAAACTTTCTTCAGATTGACTATGAACGACCGGTGAACCCTCATGAACCGTTCGGATGGAAGCTGTTCTTCAATCGCTTTCAGGCTCAGCTGCGTCATCACGGGGTTACTGTTGACCAGGTGTATTTTGATATACTCGTGCTGGCTTTCAATGTACCTGATGTCGTCCAGTTCGATGCGGATGAGTTTGTATTCTGATTTTACAAACAAATGACTGGTTGTTGCCCTGATGCTTTCTTTTTGGCTGGTAGCAGTTAAATCAATAAGATTTTTCACCTTGTTGGCTGCTTTCAGGAAACTGGTGTAGGTAATTGGTTTTAACAAATAGTCTGCTGCATCAACCTGGAAACCTTCCACAGCATATTCACTGTAGGCGGTAGTAAACACGATATAGGGTTTGTCGGTCAATGATTTTACAAACTCCAATCCGCTCAGGTCGGGCATGTTGATATCAATGAAAAGGAGCTGGACACTGCGGTTGTTGATGATCTCCATGGCTTCGAATGCACTCCGGCATTCAGCCACCAATTCCAGGAAAGGTGTTTTCTGAATATATGCTGATATCTTTGTTACAGCCAGTGGTTCATCGTCAATGGCAATACAGGGAATCTTCATAATGGAATTTTAAGATCAACTTCAAATTCACTTTCCTTATCAAGAATATTCAACTGGAAATTATCCTCATATAATAACTTTAAGCTCTCCTTAATGTTGTCGAGCCCGATTCCTGAATATTCGCCCTGGTAATTTGCTGCATTTTTATGTTTGCTGTTTTTAATGATACATGTCAGGAAAGTGCTGCTGATCTG
>JBAXKG010000066.1:0-13216 GCA_037137455.1 Bacteroidota bacterium | reverse complement strand
AAAAACAAACATGAATCAGTGGAAATAACACCCATTGAAGCAACCATCGAAGATTGTTTTATGGAGTTGATGAACACACCCAAATGACCCCGACCCCCGAAAATATCATTACCGTTAAGGATCTTGTAAAGAAATTTGGATCGTTTGTTGCCAACGATCATCTGACTTTTGAGGTAAAAAAAGGTGAGATATTCGGGTTTCTTGGGGCAAACGGCGCAGGAAAAACTACTGCAATAAAGATTCTCTGCGGCTTATCCTATCCTACCTCCGGGAAATTGTCTGTTGCAGGCTTTGATATTTATACCCAGCGCGAAAAAGTGAAGAAAAACATCGGGTACATGAGCCAGCGGTTTTCGTTGTACGATGACCTCACAGTTTACGAAAATATACGGTTTTACGGTGGAATTTATGGATTGAGAAAAAATGAGATCGATTCGCGCACGCGCGCCCTTATGCAACGTTTGGGATTTGAAGATGCCCGTGATAAACTGATCCGGGATATCCCGCTGGGATGGAAACAAAAACTTGCCTTCTCGGTTGCACTCCTTCATAACCCAAAGATTGTTTTCCTGGATGAACCAACCGGCGGGGTTGACCCAATTACCCGACGACAGTTCTGGGACATGATTTACGAAGCATCTCATGACGGGATCACTGTTTTTGTAACCACCCATTATATGGACGAGGCGGAATACTGCGACCGGGTATCAATCATGGTCGATGGCCGGATTGCGGCACTTGACACACCCGACAACCTGAAACGGCAGTTCGGGGCGGATTCGATGAATGGGGTATTTATAAAGCTGGCGAGGGGATGAAAACGATACTGCAAAAATATAAACCTTCGGTTAGAAAGCATACCCTGCTTTTTATTGCCGGGTTGGCATGGACCGCGGCTGGAGGAGTTCTAGCAGGCCGGGGATTGAATTATCTCGTTCAGCATGGTCAGTACTTTGGTTGGCGCCTGACCGGAGGATTGATTTTTGGGGGACTTTTTTATATTCTGCTTTTTGCAAAAATTTCTAAAAAACACATCAAAAGGATCAAGGGACTTAACATCCCCTATCCATGTGCTTTCTCGTTTTTTAATATCCGGGGTTATCTGATGATGGCCATCATGATTTCAGGAGGTATCCTGTTACGTACTCTGGATATAATCAGCAAAGCCTGGCTGTATAATTTTTATGTGGCCATGGGAGTGCCATTGCTGATATCGGCCTCGCGGTTCTATTATTTCTGGATCACCAACAAGGAGATTGTATGAAAAGGTTCCGTGGATTTGTAATCAAAGAGTTTTACCATATCTTCAGGGATTATCGCACCCTGATGATCCTTTTTGGTATGCCCGCGGTACAACTGATGTTATTCGGGTATGTGCTTACCAATGAAATCAAGGATGCAAAAATCGCAATCTACGATCCTTCAAAGGATGTGGTAACCCGCAAGATCAGCGATAAGATACTTTCTTCTGGTTATTTTATCCTGGAACAGAACCTGAATGCCGTGGCCGAAATTGACCAGGTTTTCAAACAGGGCAATGTTAAACTGGCGCTGATTTATGAGCCGGATTTTGCAAAAAAATTGGAGAAAACAGGAAAAGCACATATTCAAATAATCGGTGATGCCTCCGATCCGAATACCGCAAACATGCTGGTAAATTATGCCAGCGGTATAATCAGCAACTACCTGGTTTCCATGAATTCTGAAAATATTCCTGTGCAGATCATTCCTGAAGTACGGATGATGTATAACGGAGAGTTGAAGGGAGTTTATATGTTCGTTCCCGGGCTGATGGCCATGCTGCTGATGTTGATTTCGGCTCTTATGACATCCCTGTCAATCACTAAAGAAAAAGAGCTGGGAACAATGGAGTTGCTGCTGGTTTCCCCGATGCGTCCATCGCAGATTATTATTGGCAAGGTTTTCCCATATGTTTTTCTTGCCTTTATCGATGCCTGCATCATACTGCTCCTGGGAAATTTGGTTTTCGGCATGCCCATCATTGGAAGCATCACCCTGCTGCTCCTCGAAAGTTTTCTCTATATCTGCATGGCCCTTTCTCTCGGAATTCTGATATCAAGCATCACCAACAGCCAGCAGATAGCCATGATGATCTCGCTGGTGGCGCTTATGCTTCCGACAATCCTGCTTAGTGGCTTTATCTTTCCGGTCGAAAATATGCCGGTAATTCTGCAGGTATTTTGTTATTTGATGCCCCCAAAATACTATATTACAATAATTAAGAGCATTATGCTGCAGGGCAACGGAATTGAATATGTATGGTGCGAAACGCTTATTCTGATAGGATTTACAGCGTTTTTCCTTACACTCAGCATTAAAAAATTCAACGTACGACTTGGCTGATGAGAACAATTCTATATATAATCCAGAAAGAGTTTCTACAGGTTTTCCGTAACAAATCAATGTTGCCTATCATCTTTGTTGTCCCGATTGTCCAGTTGATTATCCTCGTAAATGCAGCCACTTTCGAAATGAAGCACATTCGTCTTTCGGTTGTTGATCTTGATCTGTCAGGTACCTCACGAAAGCTGGTAAGCAAATTCCAGGGGTCGCCTTTTTATCAGATCCAGAGTACATTCTTTTCATACCGGGAGGCTGAGGATGAAATGAAACATGGAAATATCGATATGATACTTCATATTCCTGCTGAGTTTGAAAAGAGGCTTCTTAAAGATAACAAGGCAAAGGTCCAGTTTATTATCAACGCAATCAACGGCCAGAGCGCCGGACTCACCAATGCCTATTCAACCATGATCCTGTTGGATTATAACCGGGAGGTGACGATTGAAAATACAAATCCTGATATGATGTCTGCTGTCAGGTTTATTCAAACCGATTCCAGCTACTGGTACAATCCCAAGTTGAATTACAAAACATATATGGTTCCGGGAATTTTAGTACTGCTAGTTACAATTATCGGACTTCTGCTGTCGGGGATGAACATTGTTCGTGAAAAGGAGATCGGGACGATTGAGCAGATCAACGTGACCCCGATCAAAAAAATCCAGTTCATTGCCGGTAAACTAACTCCTTTTTGGATAATCGGTCTTTTTGAACTTGCTTTCGGCCTTACAATCGGCAAGTTGTTGTTTAATATTCCCATGGAAGGAAGCCTCGGATTAATTTTTCTGGCGGCATCAGTCTACCTTTTTGTAATTTTGTCGTTTGGCTTGCTGATTTCTACCATCACGAATACGCAACAGCAATCAATGCTGGTTTCGTTCTTTTTCATGGTGATTTTCATCCTTATGAGCGGCCTGTTTACCTCCATCGAAAGCATGCCGCTCTGGGCGCAAAACCTCGACAGGCTTAATCCGGTAATGTACTTTATCAAAATTATGAGGATGGTGCTGCTCAAGGGATCTGATTTTGCTGACATCAGCCGGCATTTCTGGTCATTGGTTATCTATGCCGTTTGCATTGTAAGCCTGGCCATCTGGAGATACCGAAAAGTAGCTTAAATCAATATTTTGAATAAGATATTCATAAAACTAATCAACCCCCGAACCGTTATCATAGGCATGGCGGTGATTGTGATTGTCTTTTTTGTTATACGAAACATTTATCCTCGAGATAAATCCTCAAAAGATTCCCTGATCCGTATACGGGAACGTGGTTATCTGATCGCCCTCACCGATAGAAATACCCTCAATTATTTTATCTATCGGGGCGAACCCATGGGATACCAGCTCGAACTGCTTGAATCTTTTGCAAAGCATCTCGGTGTCCCTCTCAGGGTTATTGCCAGCAACAATATCTCAAAACTTGGATATTACATGCATTACAATGCAGCCGATCTTATTGCCCTGAACCTTCCGATTTTAAATGGTGGTAACCAACCAGTCATGTTTTCCACTCAGCTGGGTGAGACGCGGCTTGTTTTGGTTCAACGAAAGTCCAAAAATTCTGACAGTTCAAAACCGGGATTGATTAAATCCTTGAACGACTTTCCGGAGGATACGGTTTATGTTCAAAAAAATCCATTTTTCGATGCCCAATACCATGCTTTTTATAAAATAACCGGCAGACAGGCAATCCTGATAGAAGAAGCAGATATTAGCCCTGAAGAATTGATCAGACGTGTATCTGCCGGAACTATCCGCTTTGCCATTTGCCAGGAAAACCTGGCCATGGTATTTCACCGGGTCTACCCAAATATTAATATTTCAGTGCTTGCCTTCCCGCTATTTTCATACGGATGGGGAATCAAGATTTCATCAAGTTCCCTTCGCGCCGAATTAGATGGCTGGCTTAATGAGATTAAAGCATCGCGGCGACTGAAAAAAACTTATCTCGAATATTTTGATAACCCCCGGATCACGAGGTTCATGCAAAGTGAATATTTTTCATTGGTTGGAAATAAGCTCTCTCCATTCGATGACGCAATAAGGAAACAGAGCAGGCAAGTGATGTGGGACTGGCGGTTGGTTGCCTCGCTTATTTATGAGGAGTCGAACTTCAGGCAAGGGCAGATTTCATCGCACAATGCAAGCGGGCTTATGCAACTTATGCCGGAGACTGCTGCAAAATTCGGTATCGACAGTGCGGCCACACCGGAAAATCAAATTATTGGCGGAGTAAAATACCTGAAATATCTTGACAAACAACTTTCTGACGAAATTAAGAATCCGGTCGAACGTATATATTTTGTGTTGGCTTGTTACAACGTCGGCATTGGAAAGGTGTTAGCGGCCAGAGCCAAAGCTGAGAAATTCGGGAAAGACAAAAACAGATGGAACGGCCATGTGGATTACTACCTTTTACGCCGTTCAAAAAAAAATCCGGTTGCAAAACCCGATTCAGTTGATTCCTTTCCAGTTGATTACAAAACAGAAGGTTTTGTGGATGATATTATGACGCGGTATTACCACTATAAAAACCTCATAAAATAAATTGGTGAAATCGCGGAATGGCGAATTAAATCAAGGGAATTCGTCATTTGTCTTTAGTCATCCCTCATTCGCCAGGTCTTTAAGGTAAAACCCACAAATCTCCCTGATCGATTCCTCAACCGGACGAAATTCAAAGTTAATGGTTTTACGAAGCTTTTCACTCGAATATGAATAAACCTGCGATGCGGTAGTGGCCATTTCACGTGTCACCTCCGGTTTTGACCCGGTTATTAATGCACGAAAGGCCTCAACACGCCAGGCGATAGAGGTCATTGCAGGAGGAACGTTAATAGAAGGGGCTGGTTTCCCCAAATGCTTAGCTATGCAACCGAAAAAATCCTGGTAAGACAAATTCTCCGCTGAACAGATGAACCGTTGTCCGAACTTTTTCTGATCCATCAGGCTGATCATGGCTTCGCTGACATCCCTCGCGTCCACATAGCCGTTCATTCCGCGGGTATAGTATTTCAAACCTTCCCACACCAACCTGAATAACCCCGAATTATCCTGCCAAAATCCCGGGCCCAAAATTACCGATGGATTGATGATCAGGGCATTTAACCCCTCCTCCATCCCACGCCATATTTCTCGTTCAGCGCCGTATTTGCTGATGCCATAGATCGAATTTTTTTTCGATGGAACCCAATAGCTTTCTTCGGTGCATAAATCATTGTTTTCAGCTCGTCCCAATGTTGCAACCGAACTCACATAACAGAATTTCGAAACCTTATGTTCAATGGCCAGGTTTACCAAGTTGGCCGTGCTTTCAATATTAACCTTCAGCATGGCTTTATGGTCTTTCGGATAAAAGGAAACAACAGCTCCGCAATGGTAAATTTCAGTAACCCCGTTCATCGCATCCTCCATGGCGCCATGGTCAATCAAATCGGCATCAATCCATTTTATTTTCGACAATAGCTCGTCCTGGTTCGAAACATAATAAGAGAATATCTTACGCACCATTTCAGTGTTGCTGTTTGGGCGTTTGATGGCGCAGACATATTTACCTGCCCTGGCAAGATCGAGAAGTAAATGAGAACCTAAAAGGCCTGTTCCTCCAGTGACAAGGATCATAGATTAGCGCTGTTGTATTTGCAAATGTATCGAAAAGAGTAAGATGAACTTTTAAAACCAACCCATAGGGCCGTGTTATCCCTGATGTATGGCCCTGTGTAAATCGTCAAAATACAGTGTGAATCATTAGAATATGTTCGATCCCGGCCTCTTTAAACATTTCCCCTGTTTTTTTAAAGCCGTTACGTTCGTAAAACGATACTGCTTTTATCTGTGAATGAAAACCTTTTGACAATAAACATATTTTTGATGTGGGTTATTTTAATTTATAAGGTTAAACGAAAATTGGTTCAGCTGTCCATCCTCCGGGCGTCAGGTACATAAGCTCGCGAAACCCGATTTTATGCAGTTCGTTTTTAGCCTCCCCGAAATACATTGCGATTTCTTCGGGTTTATGAGCGTCGGAACACAGGCATGCCGGTATCTTCCTTTGTATTATCTTTTCCAGAATAGCTGGTCCGGGAAAAAGGCTGTCACTGCGATTTTTGTAAATGCCCCTTGTATTGACCTCCACCACACATCCGTTTTCACGGATTATATCAAGGGTGTCATCAACAAGTTTAATATACCATGAGTCTGTTTCAGAGAAAAACCGATCCCAGTTATGCATTTTTATTTTATCAAGATGACCAACTATATCGGGTTTAAAGGTCGAAACCATTTCCTGTATCTGCCGATAATACGCAGTAACCCCCTTTCGTCCATTACCTGCGAAAACTTTGGCAAGGCCATTATCGAAAGTCTTTATTACCGGCCCATCGATAAACCATAGCTCTTCAACTTCTGGATTTTTTACCAGATGAACCGAGCCAATGTAATAATCAAGAGGGAACCTCTTCCTAAAATAATCGGGCGTATGGCCCATTCCCGGGATGAAATCCACTTCGAGGCCAAGAAAAATACTGATACCGGGAGAAGGAAAAGTACTGTTATCATTCTTCTGACCTTCACGACTCCTGATTTCGGAACAATTGATGGTTTTCTCAGAATATTGTTCTTTTAACGACAGGATGGTTTTGCAATATTCTTCGGTTTGATCTTCGCGTAGGGCAAAAGAATTGTCAAAAGGTAATGGCGAATGATCAGAAAAACCCAGTGATAAAAACCCCTGACGGATTGCCTCATGAACATAAACCCCCGGATCATCCGATCCATCGCTGAAATTGGTGTGGGTATGCAGATTCTGTAAAATACCGAATTTGGGGAGGCCAGATGGGGACATATTTGATCAGGTTGACTTTGAAACCATTTTATATATCTTATCGGCCCGGCGAAGAAAAAAATCAACGGATATGCTGCAGAGTTCTCCTTTGTCTGCTTGATAAACAAGTTTCTTATCGACCAGGATTTCAGGAACGGTCATGTATATCACCCCCGTGGTTGGCCCCTGGATACAGATCCGGTCGCCGGGTTTTAGCTGGCCTGATTCAATTTTGATTTCAGCAACTTTTAGCTTTGTGAAATAGTTCGTTATTTTGCCTATGTGTTCTTTTGTCTCCGTGGCAATGGAACCATGCTGTTCTGCCCATTCGCCCATTTTCCGGCCAAGATAATAACCATCCCAAAAACCACGGTTATATACTGTCTTCAGCCGTTCTGTCCATAAATTGACCTTTTCCGGTACAAATTTACCAGCTGCAATCGAATCAACTGCTTCGCGGTAACATGAAACAACCGTTTTGACATATTCCGGACTGCGTCCGCGGCCTTCAATTTTTAGTACAGAAACGCCGGCCCTGACAATTTTATCAAGGAATCCAATGGTACATAAATCTTTGGGCGACATTATATACTCATTATCAATTGCCATTTCAATACCCGTGTCCCTGTCGGTAACCTTGTAAGCCCTGCGGCAAAGCTGATAACATGCGCCCCGGTTTGCAGAAGAATTGTAATAATCAAGGCTCAGGTAACATTTCCCGGAAACTGCCATGCAAAGGGCTCCATGCGCAAATACTTCTATCTGAACCAGTTTCCCCGATGGTCCTTTTATTTTATGACGTTTTATAGCCCGGGAAATAGTAGCAACCTGTTCAAGGCTTATTTCCCTGGCCATGACCATTACATCGGCTAACCGCGACCAGTATTTCAAGGCCTCGATGTTGGTGATGTTGGTTTGTGTTGACATGTGAACAGGCATGTCAATAGAACTCGCATATTGGATCACGGCAGGATCGGTGGCAATTATAGCATTGACTCCGTAATGTTTAGCCGAATCTATCGTACGTTTCATCTCCTTTAACTCCTTGTCAAAGATGACCGCATTCAAGGTAATGTAATTGCTTATGCTGTGCTTTTGGCAAATCCGGGAAATTTTACCCATGTCGCGAAGAGTGAAATTATTCGATGAGCGGGCACGCATATTGAGCGCTCCAACCCCAAAATAAATAGAGTCGGCCCCGGCATGAATGGCAGCAATCAGCGATTCCCAGGAACCAACAGGAGCAGTAATTTCGATCTTTTGCAAACGCGAATTTTTTTACAAAGGTACGAATTGTCGAATAAACTGGTGGGTTAGTGTACCTGCCGGGAGGATAATAAGATAAGCCATTATTGATCTATTTGGATAGCCAGTTGAGGATCATTTGCTTTCCAACGGTTGTCATAATCGATTCGGGATGAAACTGAACGCCACAAATGGGAAGCGTTTTATGGGCCAGCGCCATTATAGTGCCCTCAAGTGTGATTGCCAGCGTTTCAAGACACAAAGGAAGGGTAATCGGGTCGACAGCCCAGGAGTGGTAAAGTCCCACCTCACAGCCATCGGGGATTCCGCTTAAAAAGGGATAGTCTGACCGCAGGATCTTCAATTTTCTTGGCTGGCCGTGTACAACTAACGGGAGATTATATAGTGTTCCACCAAAATGAATTGCCATGGCCTGCATGCCCAGGCAAACGCCAAATACTGGAATTATTTTACGGCCTCCCTTATCCAGATGTTCAACGGTTCTCAGGATTTTAAACATGGCAGGGTGTTCAACGGGCAAACCGGGGCCCGGTGAAAACATAATTCGGTCAAACCGCTCCAGCTCACTGACTTTGAGTTGCTCAGGAGTAATGATATTAACGTTAACTTTGCCAGTCCTGCGCAATAACTCAACCAGGTTCCAGGTAAATGAGTCGTGATTGTCGAGCAGGAGAAGATGCATATTGATATTTACAAATGACGATTGACGATTGATAAAAATTCATTAAATAATCATGTTTATCAAACGCAAAGAAATCATCGCTAAAATTAATCATTTTGCCGGGCGTGGTGATTCTTTTTTATTTGCCATAGATTTTGTTGGAAAAAATGGTTTTGTGTTATCGCCTCAAGAGGCTGATATCAAAGGAATACGATATGATATCGGGGGAATAAAAAACTCGGCGAAAACCGAGGCAAAAGATCCATTAAACTTCGATTTTTTTCCGATTGATTTTGAAACCTATAAAACCGCCTTTGAAAAGGTGGTATTTCACTTGAACAGAGGTGATACTTACCTGCTCAACCTTACCTTTCCAACTTTATTGCAATCAAATCTTTCACTGCCCGAAATATTTGATATCAGTCGCGCCCCTTTTAAACTTTTTGTTCCCGGACTCTTTGTAGTGTTTTCACCGGAAGCATTTATTCGAATAAAGGATTCAGGCATATTTTCTTGCCCGATGAAAGGAACTATTGATGCCGCCGTTCCGGATGCCGAACAGCGATTATTGGCCGATAAAAAGGAGTTTTTTGAGCACAATACAATTGTTGACCTCATCCGCAATGATCTTTCCATGGTATCCACCAATGTGAAAGTTACAAGATTTCGTTACCTTGATCGAATTCGCACTAACCGTGGAGAGCTGCTCCAAATGAGTTCAGAAATTCGCGGCGACTTGCCACAGGCGTATTTGAAAAGGTTGGGAGAAATTATATTTGCTTTGCTACCTGCAGGTTCTGTGACGGGCGCCCCGAAAGAGAAGACAGTTGAAATTATCCGCGATGTTGAATTATACGATCGTGGGTTCTATACTGGAATATTCGGTTATTTCGATGGACATTCGTTGAGTTCGGCTGTTTCAATACGTTTTATTGAGCAGAAAGATGGTGGCCTGACATTTAAAAGTGGTGGGGGAATAACTGCATTGAGCAATTTAAGGGATGAGTATGATGAAATGTTAAAAAAGGTATATGTCCCTGTTGTTTGAAACGGTCTGCGTGAAAAATGGTATACCACTGCACCTGGCATGGCATGAGAAACGTATGAACTTTGCCAGGCAGGAGATCTGGCAGATTAGTACACCTGTTATTCTCGAATCGGCTCTTGTTGTTCCGCTTGAATCGGCAACAGGAGTATTGCGTTGTAACATTCACTATGGCCCTGAAATTCAACACGTAGGCTTTCATGCGTACGAAAAAAACATCATCCGGTCGTTGAAACTGATAAATTGCCCCGAAATTGATTATCATCTGAAATATACTGACCGTGAATTACTGGAATCATTATTTGCACTTCGCGGATTATGCGATGAAGTTATTATTGTAAAAAACGGCCATATTACCGATACAACCATATCGAATCTAATTTTTTTCGACGGCACAGACTGGTTCACGCCCGCGAATCCATTGCTGAAAGGCACATGCAGGAACAGGCTTTTAGCAACCGGACGGGTTATAGAAAAGGATATACATGTTGAAGACATTAACACTTTCGCCGGGTGTAAGCTCATCAATGCTATGCGTGATCCGGATGAAGAGATGATGATACATGTTACTGAAATAATATAGAAACTGCTAATTTTGCCAAAAAACCCCACCTATGAAAATCAGTGTTATTTTATCTTTGGTTCTGATTTCAGGAATCCTGGTAATTTCTGGCTGCGGAAGTGAAAACAAGGATCTTAAAATCGATGCAAAAAAGATTGCCGATGTAATGTGCAAGAGCTTGGAAACGATGAAAAATCTGCGTACAGCCGATCCATCCGACTCATTAATGGTCAATAAGCTTCAGAAGGAGTATAAAATCGTTCAATCTGAAATGGCCATTCTTTACCAGAATTTCAGGACAAAATACGGTGAAAAAGCCAAATCCGGTAAATTCAATGAAGATTTTCGCAAATATCTGAATGAAGCCATGCTGGATTGTAAAAGTCTTTCAAAAGAAGATCGCGAAGCATTTGAAAAGGGATCGAAATAACAATTATTTCGAAAGTTTAATCTGCAGTTCTTTCAGTTGTTCTTCTTTAATAGCTGAAGGAGAATCGATCATAACATCACGGCCTGAATTATTTTTCGGAAATGCAATATAATCGCGGATGGATTCGCCGCCGCCAAAAATCGTAGCCCAACGGTCAAAACCAAATGCAATGCCTCCGTGGGGCGGTGCGCCGTATTCAAAGGCATTCATTAAAAATCCAAACTGATCTGCCGCATCTTGATCTGAAAAGCCCAATACCGAAAACATTTTCTTTTGCAAATCCTTATTGTGAATGCGTATAGAACCGCCGCCGATTTCGGTTCCATTTATCACAAGGTCATAAGCATTGGCGCGAACGGCGCCTGGGTCAGTGTCAAGTAACGGGATATCTTCGGGTTTTGGCGCTGTAAAAGGATGGTGTTTTGCGTAAAAACGATGGGTTTCTTCATCCCACTCCAACAGCGGAAAATCCACTACCCAAAGCGGCTTGAAATCACCGGGCTTCATCAGGTTCATTCGTTTGCCCATCTCAAGGCGGAGGACTCCCAATGCAGTCCGGATTTTTGCCTCTTTCCCTGCCAGGATAAGGATCAGGTCGCCTGGTTTAGCATTGAATTTTTCAACAATAGCTGTCAGATCTTCTACAGTGTAAAACTTATCCACCGATGATTTTATAGTCCCATCAAGGCCCCAACGGATGTAAAACAACGCCGTTGCCCCAACCTGTGGCCTTTTAACGAAATCTGTCAGTTCATCAACCTGTTTGCGTGAATATTCGCTGCACCCACTGGCGTTTATCCCAGCCACTAATTCTGCATCATCGAGAAGCTTGAAATTTTTCCCTTTTACCAATTCATTCAATTCCGTGAAGGTCATACCGAACCGGATATCCGGTTTGTCGGATCCATACAGCTTAATAGCCTGATCATAAGAAAGCCTTGGGAATTTGCCTGTTTCAACATTCAGGACTGATTTGAAAAGGTGTTTTGCAAGCCCTTCGAATGTGTCGAGAATATCTTCCTGGGTCACGAAAGCCATTTCGCAATCGATCTGGGTGAATTCAGGCTGGCGGTCGGCACGGAGGTCTTCATCACGGAAGCACCGCACGATCTGGAAATAGCGATCGTACCCGGCTACCATCAATAGTTGTTTGAATGTTTGCGGTGATTGAGGAAGAGCGTAAAATTGACCGGGGTTCATGCGTGAAGGAACTACAAAATCGCGTGCGCCTTCGGGTGTCGATTTTATCATGTAGGGCGTTTCTATTTCCAGGAATTGCTGGTTATTCAGATAATTCCGGGTTTCTGTGCCCATTTTGTGCCTCAACTCCAGGTTTTTCCGGTTCACAGTTCGCCGCAAATCGAGGTAGCGGTATTTCATTCGCAACTCTTCGCCACCGTCCGTATTGTCTTCAATAGTAAAAGGCGGAGTTTTCGACACATTAAGCACAGTGAAACTATTGACCAGGATCTCCACATCGCCTGTGGCCATTTTGGGGTTCTTATTGCTTCTCTCGGCCACTTTCCCATTTACAGAGATCACAAATTCGCGGCCAAGTTTGCGGGCTTCAATGCAGAGTGCGTTGTTTACTTCAAGATTAAAGACCAATTGCGTAATTCCATAACGGTCGCGCAGATCGATGAAAGTGAGGCCCCCCATGTCGCGTGAACGCTGAAGCCAGCCGCACAGTGTCACTTCAAGGCCCACATGTACAATGTTGAGTTCTCCACAGGTATGAGTTCGGAGCATATTTTATCAATTTTCGGGGTATAAAGGTAGGAAGAAAGTGGCATTTGTAATTTACGAATTACGAATTTTGAATTACGAACAGAGTTGAGCAGTGCAAATGGTGGGAATTCGGAGTGAGTTATGTGATTATTTTCCAAAACAAAAGGAATTTATCTGATTTTTTGCAAATAAGATTAGGGCTTGATGGTGATTTTGCAATTTTTACTACAAAAATCAACTTTTGATGCCAAAAATTGGATTTTCAATTATAAAACGGATGGTTAGTGCGATATTCAATTTTGAGTCCCATAATCAGTGGCGTAATTTTGGTTTGAA
>JBAXKG010000065.1:0-13667 GCA_037137455.1 Bacteroidota bacterium | reverse complement strand
AATTATTGAATTCGATCATTCCGGAATCCTGGAACTATGAGCTCCGTAGGAGTTCCATTTTGGTAGCCCACGGGATATAATGTTGTTTTCCGCTCCGTAGGTGTGGAATTATCAATCAATACCTGATAATCAGGATTCGATCCAATTTTATACATATTCAAATCGCAAATCGTAAATCATAATTCTCAAATCATTAATCTTTCCAAAGGTACGGAAATAACAGATATGCCAAGGCGATAACTGCAACATTGATTGTGAGCAGAATTACCAGAAAGCCTGATAAACCTGACCAATCCATGCTATTTAATGCCGTCCGTGATACTTTCATCAGGGTAGCAAGCAAGGGAAGCACAATCGGAAAACTCAGGATGGCCATCAGTGAAAAATTATGACTGGCACGCGAGGCAATAGCCGAGACCATGGTAAGTACCGATGACAATCCAAGGCTGCCAAGAAGTAATGTCAGCAGAAACAAAGGAATATTAACAACCTGGTTACCCATCAAAAGGAGGAAAAAACCAAAAGCCAATACCGATAGAATTGCCATCAGGAAGAGGTTATAAATGATCTTTGAAAGGACAACAGCCTGCGCACTTGCAATTGTATAATAATAAAGATGTCGCGCGGGACTTTCCTGGACAAAACTCTTTGAAATCCCGTTCACTGCCACAAAAAGCAGAATTATCCAGAACAGGGAGTTCCATGTTTCAGGCGTAATAGCGTTCTCAAAGGCAAGGTAGGTGACGAAAATAGTCGATACAAGATACAGCAGGATGCCATTGATAACATACTTCTGCTTCAGTTCAAGACTGATCTCCTTTCCGACAAGATACTTTATTTCCAGGTAGAGCATTTGATGTTCTGAAAATTTGATGCAAAGATAAAAAAACCCCGCGGTTTCCCGCAGGGCTGATAAACATACTGTTAATGTTGTCGTTAAACTTTAATCCTTATAAGTCAAGCTATTCAACAATCATTTTATGTGTAAAGGAAACTCCGTTGATCTTTACAGTGTAAAAATATACACCGGAGGTGAGTTCTTTCCTGTCAATGGTGAATTGCTTCACGCCAGCGGCGATAACGCCCTTATCAATACTCATAACTTTTTGACCCATGACATTTGAAACCTCAATAAGAACATTGGATGGTTTATCGAGGCTCACGTTGAACCTGGTAGTTTCTTTCATCGGGTTCGGAAAATTCTGGCTTACCGGATTTGCGATATCAGCCTGATTCTTTCCAATACCGGTCGCGAAGAATGCTGATACAGGAATTTCACGGTATTCAATATTACATTCGTGCACAGGAATTGTGGGATCAACGATATTTGATCCAGGTTCAGAAGCGGATTGAAACATTATGTCAAGTTTATCATTCATAATATTCTTGGCCATTGATGGATAAACGAACTCATAAAATATATAGGTCATGCCTTCGTTAAAATCGATCATTTCAGACATTTGTGATTTATCATGAAACTTCGCTCTGCCCCAGATATGACGGTAGTTAAAGGGATCAGGTGAAGGATTGCCCGGGGTAACTGCCGACCAGATGAAAAATAAGTTATTCATCGCGTCAATGGATATTTGTGGAAAGCTGGACAGGCCAACCCTGTAACTTGGCGCGCCAACAATTGTATCACCGGGGCCTGGGCCATCGGGAACAAAACCCAGCAATTGTCCATCCGCCGTCAGGATATCCATATCGAGACTGTCTTTCACCATCGTCATAGTTGAATTCCAGTAAACAAGTCCATTAACATTAGTGTAAATATAGTAAGTTCCACCAGTCATATAACCGCCGCCAATTCCGAAAGCAACATGGAATACACCTGAATTGTCCATTTCAACTGCACACGAACCATCCGACATGGTGAAAGGTGGTACTTCGGAAGTTCCTGAAGGCAACTTTTTATTGGCATTGCTCAAGATCGGGGTCTTTGTCCAGGTGTTACCATTATCAAACGATGTCATTAAAAAAGTATCAACCCAGGGGCCGGAAGCAACAAAATAAATAGTATCGCCGTGAGGAGTTCCCCAAGCAACCTGGTCGCCGTTAAAGCCATCATAATCAGCCGAGGTCATCTGGGGCAGTATTATGCCATTTTTATCCCATGTTTGTCCTCCATCGAGTGAACGGTAGTAAAGATAGGCAAGATCAAGCCCCTGATAAAGAACATAGGTAGAAGCCAGCATGTGAATATTGTTGTGATCAGGGCCATTTGTCATAATTCTGGGCCATGAAATATCAGTAGCGCCGGCCGGCCCCATCAAAACGCTCTGGGTCCAGGTTCCTTGCCCTTTAACTGTACGTTTTGAAATTTTTAATCCATCATTCAAATGTGCAATCACGATTTCACCAGTCGGGCCTAAAGGCGCGTATGATGGCCATCCTGTGCGGTCGTTTTCAATTCTGGAGGTTGGGGCAGCCCCCCATGCAGTTCCGTCATTGTAATTATAACCGGTACCTCTATCATTGCTGTTTGCCGTACCTCTTGTCCAGGCGCCGGCCATACTCCCATCGGGATATTGAGTTATTCTAGTGTCAATTGCAGAATTGGTTTGCATATCGTACACGGTAGTACCAATTATATCTTCCAGTACAGCTTTTGAATTCGTTATTGGATTCACTGACTGAGAAGGCATAATTTGATTTTTAATCGCTTTCGCCGGAATCGATTGTACGGGCGATCTGGCATACTTTGATTGTGCAATAGCCATTGCCGGAATGCAAATGGCCAGAAGGAAAAGGGTAGATTTTTTCATACTCAGGAAATTAGTGGTTCATAATTTTATAAAAACAAATTTACAAAATTTAAAGATCATTTCGTTTAACCTGCATAAATTTTAATTTTTTTCGATACTGTGATGCCAATCGGTATCTCTTAGCGATGAAAAATGGTTGTGGTGACTGACGTTTAAATTAACTGAAACTAATAAAAAAAAGACCGCCCTTTTGAGACGGCCTTTCTTTTTAATTAAACTGATGTTGTTATCAAACAATCATCTTTATTCGACAATCATCTTCTGTGTAAAAGATTCGCCATTGATTTTCACAGTATAGAAATAGATACCGGAAGTAAGTGAATTGCAATCGATGGTGTATTTACGTGCACCGGCGTTAACAAGCCCTTTATCACTGGTCATGACTTTCTGTCCCATAACATTGGAAACTTCGACAATTACATTTGCTTGTTTCTCAAGATTCACAGTAAATGTAGTTGTGCCCTTAACAGGGTTCGGGAAATTCTGGCCAACAGCATTTTTGCGGATAACAGCCGTGTTATCAATTCCAACCGGGATGAATTCGGAGGTGGGAATTTCGCGGTACACGATGTCTACATCATGTACAGGAATAGCCGTATCTTTAATATTTGAACCGGGTTGTGACGATACCTGGGTGATCATTTGAAGTTTATCGTTCTTTAGACTTTTGGCAACAGCCGGATATGAAAATTCCTGGAACAAATAGAGTAACCCGGTGTTGAAGTCAATCATTTCGGTCCATTTCGCTTTGTCACTTAGCCATGCACGTCCCCATACATGACAAAAGTTATATGGATCAGCAGAGGGATTGCCAACAGTCAGTCCCTGCCAGAGAACATAAATGTTGTCGTAATCATCAATAGTTATCTGCGGGAAAGAAGAGACCGATACACCGTAAGTTGGAAAAGCAATAATGGTGTCGCCTGCAGAATTCGGAGTAACAACATAACCAAGTAAAAGGTCATGGACATAGCAGGAATCAAAATTGCGAATAATGTTTGTATCAAGAGCGGGCTGGGTTGAATTCCAGTAAACGAGGCCATCGGTCCCCGGATAATAATTGAGACCAGTATTCGCCCATGTCATACGGCCAAAAGCCACATGGAACACTCCGTTTTTATCCATTGCGCCTGCAATACAACCGTCACCAGCAATGTAGTCTCCGGTAGCTGTTCCTGCCGGGTTGAGAGAGTATTTATTTTGCATGATGATCGTTCTGGTCCAGGTATTTCCGTTATCGTATGAACACATCAAAAAGGCATCGGTCGAGCCTCCGCAGGCTACAAAAGCGATGGTATCACCATGGGGTTCGACCCATGCATAATCGTCACCGCCAATTGCTTTGAAATATGTACCATCAAGCTCTGGCAAAACGACAGCCATCTTATCCCATGTGGCGCCGCCATCGAGCGAACGGTAATAGAGCAAGGCAGCAGTCTGGCCGCCCAGGCTTCCCTGACCGACTGTGATGATATGAATATTTTGAAAATTGTCACCGTTGGTTATAGCCCTGGGCCATACCAGGCCGGTTATTCCTGTTGGTGATGTAAGAGGCAGGGTCTGTGTCCAACTGCCGGTACCTTTGACCGCACGGGTGTTCAGTACCAATGACGTAGTGGAGTTATGTGAAACGTTACATTCACCGGTTCCCATCCACGGATTGATATTTGGCCACCCGGTTCTTACAGTTTCAAGACGAGCAGAAGGAGCAGCCCCCCACGTGGTGCCATCGCTGTAATTGTAACCGCTTCCACGGTCGGTGTAACTCGTTTCAATCATCCCGTAAGTCCAGGTTCCTGAGAGTGATCCGTCGGGATAAAGATAAAGGCGGCTCATCATACTTGCATTGGATTGCATATCATACCGGGAGGCGCCAATGATTTCTTCAAGCACGGCTTTGGTATTAACCACCGCATTGCCGGGTTGACTGAATGTGTTCGGGAGATCGCTGACCTTATTCGTTGTGGCCATCTTGTTCTGTAAGGATTTGGATATCTTTGCAGGCATAAGTTGAGCCATCACACTTACCCCCAACATGACCCCAATCGTAAAAAGTAAAATTTTTTTCATGGTTTTGGTTTTTGGTTAATTTAGATGCAAATATAATAAATGGATTAATATATACTTCCCGGAACCCATTTTTTATTCTTTATGCCCTCAGGCCGGGCAGGCCTCGTCACCGCACCGCATCTAAGCCTGGGTCAATACTACAGTTTTATCGTGAGAATTAGTCTGTGATCGCCCCAGTCAAGGCCGCTCATACGGTGACTGGTATCTCTTAGCAATGAAAAATGGTCGTGTTAGGCCATTTTTTTTTCTGTTCTAACATTAAAGCAGCAAAAAAAACGTCAGTCACCACATGATCAGCCTCAGGCTATTGCGGTCCTGGCTGTATTATGAACTTTACTTGCCATCGAGCAATAGCCGCAGATGAGTTGTGGTGACTGACGTTTGAATTAACTGAAACTAATAAAAAAAAGACCGTCCTTTTGAGACGGCCTCTCTTTTTAATTAAACTGATGTTGTTATTATCAAACAATCATCTTTATTCAATAATCATCTTATGGGTAAATGATTCGCCATTCATCTTAACAGTGTAAAAATAAACGCCTGATGTTAACTGGCTGCAATCGATCGTGAATTTTTGTGCACCGCTGTTCACAACGCCCTTGTCCATACTCATGACCTTCTGTCCCATAACATTGGAAACTTCAACAATTACATTTGCTTGCTTCTCAAGATTCACTGTAAATGAAGTTGTGACCTTTACCGGGTTCGGAAAATTCTGGCCAACAAAATTCCTGCTAACATTGGTTGCTGTTGGAATGCCAGTCGGAATGAATGCCGAGGTGGGGATTTCGCGGTAGTCAAAACTCACCTCATGAACTGGTACTGCAGGATAGGTAGTACCAGCGGCAACATTTGAGCCAGGTTGAGGAGAGGTTTGAGTAAGCAATTGAAGCTTGTTGTTCTTCAAGGTTTTCGCAACTTCAGGATAGGCAAATTCCATGAATATGGAAAAGAGATCAGCGTTAAAATCCATCATCTCAGTCCATTCAGTATGTCCGTTGAACCATGCACGACCCCATATGTGACGGTAGTTGTAAGGTGTCGGATCAGGATTTCCTACCGTAACGCTTGACCACAGGAAATAGATGTTGTTAAACTCGTCAATGGTCACTTGCGGATAGGAAGAAAGCGCACCTTTGTAATAAGGAAAATCAATGATGGTGTCGCCGGCAGTATTCGGAGAAACAACATAACCAATCAGTTTATGCGCTGCATCAATGAGATTGAGATCTGCCATCATGGCCGTATCCAATGGAGCTTCTGTGGAATTCCAGTAAACAACACCGTCGGTTCCTGCATTCCACCATGATCCTCCTGCATCCTGCCTGGCATACATTCGACCAAATGCAACATGGAAAATTCCGTTTTTATCCATTGCGCCGGCCACTGTTCCGTCACAACCGTAAAAAGTCGGAATTATGTCAGTAGATAATTTCTTGGCATAGTAAGCAGTCAAAACATCCTGCTTTGTCCAGGTGGTGCCATTATCAAATGATTTCATCAGGAAAGTACCATTCCATGTATCACCCTGAAGAAAGGCGATTGTATCGCCATGCGGTTCAATCCATGTATAATCATCACCCCCGAAAGCATTAAAATGTAATGAATCCAGACCAGGTAACTGAACGGCTTGTTGATCCCATGTTGTTCCTCCATCGGTCGACCGATAGTATATCAGTGCACCATCAATGCCCATGTATTTGATTCCACCGTTTGCAACCGGCATGGTCATAACAATTATATGAACGTTCTGATTGTTATCTCCATTGGTAATAGCCCTTGCCCAGAGAAGATTTAATGCAGCGCCGGCTGAACCAATCGGGCCGGTAGGGGCCAATGTCTGGGTCCAGGCGCCGGTACCTTTTACAGGACGGGTGCTCATAACCAGTTTTGAAGTTGAATTATGTGCAATAACGAGTTCACCATTTCCATTCCAGGGACAAAGGTTTGGCCAACCGGTTTTGATTGATTCAATCTTGGTAGCCGGAGCAGGGCCCCAGGCGGTGCCATCAAAATAATTGTAACCGGTTCCGCGATCGGAATAAGAAGTTGGAACGTTTGCCATCATCCAGGTAGCAGAAACGGTTCCATCAGGCCAGCAAATCACGCGTTCCATGCTGGAGGAATTGGATTGCATATCATATGCTGCGGATGAACCAAGGATATCCTCCAATGCGGCTTTTGTATTAACTACAGGGTTCCCCATTTGATTAAACGGGCTCTGATTATCTATGGCTGGTGTTTCAAGAACATACCTGTTTTGTAACGCCTTGGAGATCTTTGCAGGCCTGAACTGAGCCATCACAGAGGCACCACACATAATGATAATAGTAAAAAGTAACAATCTTTTCATGGGTTTTGGTTTTTGGTTAGTTTGGGTGCAAATATAATAAATGGATTAATACATATTCCCTGAAACCATTTTTTTTATGAAAAGTCATGAAAAAGGCTGCCCCACAGGAACAGCCTTTTTTAATTACACTCATGTTGTTTTTATCAAACAATCATCTTTATTCAATAATCATCTTATGGGTAAATGATTCGCCATTCATCTTAACAGTGTAAAAATAAACGCCTGAAGTAAACTGGCTGCAATCGATGGTGAATTTTTGTGCACCGCTGTTCACAACACCCTTGTCCATACTCATGACCTTTTGCCCCATAACATTTGAAACTTCAACAATTACGTTTGCCTGTTTCTCAAGATTCACGGTAAATGAAGTTGCGACCTTAACAGGGTTTGGGAAATTCTGGCCAACTGAGTTTTTTACAACAGCCTGGCTATTCCCGATACCGGTTGGCCAGAATGTTGAAATGGGGATAACGCGATGTTCATAATTATTATTATGCACGGCAATTGTAGTTACCTGTACCGCCGAGCCTGGTTGTTCAGAAGTTTGGTAAATCACATTCAGGTTGTCATTCAGAACATATTTGGCCATGTTCGGAAATGCGAACTCTAAAAACATGTACAATGCTCCTTCATTCAGATCCATCAACTCGGACCAGGTATCTTTGTCATGGAATTTTACAGTGGCCCAAATATGGCGATAGTTATATGGATCGGGGGAGGGATTACCCGGTGTTACCGCGCTGTACAGGCAATAAAAATTGTCAAAATCATCAATCGCTATCTGGGGATGGCTCGAAAGGCCAACCCTGTAACTGGGTGCAGCGATAATGGTATCGCCGGGATTCGGGCCATTATAAACAGCAGCAAGCAAATTTCCATGGGCTGCGAGGCTGTCGAGATCAAGGCTGTCCTGTACCATGGGCATGGTTGTATTCCAGTAAATCAGGCCGTTGACATTTACCAATATATACTTGGAGGTGCCGGTCTGATAGCCACCACCCTTCCCAAATGCCATGTGAATGACGCCGGAATGATCCATTTCAACAGCTACGGCACCATCACCGGAATAGAAAGACGGTACATAAGTTATTCCGGCAGGTACTTTTGAATTTGCATTGCTCAACACCATTATTTTGGTCCAGGTTGCTCCGTTATCGGTCGATTTCATGATGAATGATTCTGACCAGTGTCCGGCCACGCCAAAATAGATGGTATCGCCATGAGGGGTGCCCCAGCTATAGGTATCAGCGCTGATTCCTGAATAGATTAATGAGTCCATTCCGGGTAAAATAACCCCGCTTTTGTCCCATGTGGCGCCTCCGTCGAGCGAGCGGAAATAGAGCAAAGCGCCATCCATGCCCATGTATTTAACGCCACCATTGGCGACCGGGGCCGTGAGCGCGAGCAGATGAACATAATTATTGGTTGGTCCGGAGGTCATTAGTTTGGCCCAAAATAAACTTGTAACGCCAGTAGGATTGGCGATAGTGCTTTCTGTCCAGCTACCGGTACCTTTAACAGGCCGGGTATTCACCACCAGCTTATTATTAGGCGCGGTAACACTTGTATGCGCAATAACCATCTCACCATTTCCATTCCACTTGTCCATGGTTGGCCAGCCCGATCTTACAGTTTCAACGCGTTGTTCAGGAGCAGTCCCCCAGGCAGTACCATCAAAGTAATTGTAACCTGTTCCACGGTTTGTATAACCAGGTTCGCCCTCTCCTTTTGTCCATGCAGCCGAAATAGATCCATCGGGCCATACTATCAGGCGGTTCTGAATAGCTGCATTTGATTGTGCATCGTAGCGGGTACTTCCAATTATATCCTCCAGCGTGGCCTTTGAATGAGTAAAGAAATTACCGGGTTGCTGTGGCAACACATGATCGTCAATTGCAACTGCAGGAATGGCCTGTCCCTTAAAACTTACCGGTTTTGAGTGTTTTAGATTCTGGGCAATAATAGCCCCTCCAAAAATTAGTAGAATAGCAAAAAGTAAAAATTTTTTCATGGGTTCTGGTTTTTGGTTTGACAAATAAAATTGTTACTCACAAATATAATTCAAAATTCATTATTCTGACCCTTGACATTCCAAAATTACAAAAAAAATTATTTGAAATTTATTATTTTTCACCTTCCTGCTGCCGTAAAGCTTTCTCCTTGGTATCGACAGGAATAATTGTGGATCGCTGAAATTCAACATCCTCAGAAAAGATTTTTCGGTAGGTAATGTGCCTTTTGGCAAAGGTAGCCCCGACCGATTCGTGCAACGCACGCATTTTCGGGTTGAAATCGCCTACCCACGAAAGATACGCATGTCAAATTAGATTTAGTTGCTTGTTGAGCGTTGTGCTGCTTAAAAGGAAATATTGAGTTTAATTTCTCCAGAGAGGACTTTTTTAATATAATCCTTCTGTTCCTGAAAGGATTTGCCAACTAGCTCCTTAGCAATTTGTTCCTTTATTTTTCTGAAATATAAAACGGAATCAAATTTTTTTTGAATGTTAATTTCAGTCTTCATATTTTAATAATTCTTTAGGACTTCGTATATCAATTGCAGGATAACCATTTTTCATATTAATGGCATTAAATAATCTGATTTTATCCCAATTAACAATGTGTTTAAAATTCCAACTTAAGAGCACATCAATTCGATTCACAGTGGCAATAGCAATATGATAGGCATCATCCATGCTCGCTGCTCCAAGAATCTTTTCATTAACATAATATTCAGCCAGTTGCCTTGATTCATCTGTGAATTCTAAAATAATTAAGCTTTTCGGAGGAATAAGGTTGATAACATCTTGAATATGTTTTGGGGCTGGAAGTAATTCAAGTCTGGTGATTTCAGACAAATAAACCTGAAAATCCTCATTTATAATCCGGTCAAAGAACTTGATTGTATCTAAACTGAATTCATCATCATAATAACCACCAATTACGGAAGTATCGATATAAACTCTCTGTTTCGTCATGGGTTTCGGATTCCGACACAAATGTATTCAAAAGTATCGGGAAATTCAAATTTTGTATAATCCCCAACGCAAATTAGCGCCTTTGTGGTCTTGGCGTCGAAAAAAGATCAAACTGACACTTCAAATAATGAAATATTCCTATTCTACACCCTGCCGTAAAGCTTTCTCCCTGGTATCGACAGGAATAATTGTAGATCGCTGAAATTCAACATCCTCAGAAAAGATTTTTCGGTAGGTAATGTGCCTTTTGGCAAAGGTAGCCCCGACCGATTCGTGCAACGCACGCATTTTCGGGTTGAAATCGCCTACCCACGAAAGTTCAAGCTCTGTAATATGTGGTTTATGCTTCATCTTTTCGTTGAGGTGCCAAAAAATCCCGGATTCCACACCATAACGCTGGTATTTAGGTTTTACACCCATTATCACAATTCGGGTCCGGGTGATGGTTTTCCGGTACTTAAGCCAGAGAAATTTAATTTTATTCCAAATGTGAAGCTTCCCGTGCAGATGCCTGAGTATCTGGTTAACATCGGGAAACTGAATTAAAAAAGCAATGGGTTCTGCTTCATGATATACAAACCAGATCATCTCCGGATCGACAAAAGATTTTGCTTTTTCAAGTCCCTTTTTCAGGGTGATCACATCCATAGGGGTAAAATTCTCATGAAATTTCCAGGCATCGTCATACACCTCCTTCATATCGTTGATGTATATATCGGCCATGTCATAGGTAAAATGGCGGAAAGAGAGTTCCGGTTTACGCATGCACCATTCAGCAATTTTCCAGAAACGTTCGGGAAACGGCTTGGTAAGGTCGAGATGGTTGGAAACCTGCTCAAAATAAAATTTAAATCCATAGGATTCAAAGAATTCCTTATAATAGGGCGGGTTGTAATTCATCCCGAATCCCGGGTGGATGAACCCTTCAACGAGCAAACCCCAGTTCACATCATTTTCGCCGAAATTTATCGGGCCATCCATAGCCATCATCTCACGGGCAGCAAGCCAGTTGCGGGCCTGGTTAAAAAGCATGTAAGCCGCCTCCTTGTTATTGATACATTCAAAAAAGCCCATTCCGCCGGTAGGCTGCTGAAACTTAAAAGCTTTGCGCTTATTAATAAAAGCAGCAACACGGCCAATCACCTGGCCTTCATCAGTTATCAGGATCCAGCGCGTTGCCTCGCCATGCTGGAAAAAACTGTTCCGGCCGGGATCAAACACAGCTTCAACCTCAACATCAAGTGGCCTTACATAGAATGGGTCGTTCAGATAAATCTTTTCTACAAGTTCGAGAAACTGCCGGTGTGTTTTTCTACTTGTAACTTCAGTTAAAATCATTTCGTTCACAATTTATATTTCAATTCCATTATGGCAATAATCATATCCTTCCTCACAAATTATAGCTACGAATTATCTTCAACCAATGTTTTAAGAGACAAAAATACAACTTAAACTTTATCGTTAATACATATCTTTGCAGTGGAACATCAGTTGAACATGAAAAAATTAGATGGTTTTATTTTGAAATCCTATCTCGGTCCGTTGGTGATGACCTTTTTTATTGCTCTTTTCATCCTTCTGATGCAATTTCTTTGGAAATACATCGATGACCTTGTCGGGAAAGGTCTGGAGTGGTATATAATTGTAAAATTATTGTTTTATTTTTCATCCACCTTCGTTCCCCTTGCATTGCCACTGGCAATTCTGCTTTCATCTCTTATGATGTTCGGGAACCTCGGAGAACACTATGAACTTGTTTCCATCAAAGCTGCCGGAATCAGCCTGAGCAGGATCATGCGGCCGCTTATCATTGTTTCAATCTGCATCAGCGCCCTGGCTTTTTACTATTCCAATGTGGTACTGCCCATGGCCAACTTGAAATCTTTGTCCCTTCTTTATGATGTTCGTGAGAAAAAACTGGCATTTAACCTGAAAAAGGGGGTTTTTTACGATGGTATCGAAGGGTTCGTTATCAGGGTAGGTGAAAAAGAGAAAGATGGAAATACAATCCGCGATGTTATGGTTTACGATCATACGAAGCACATGGGGAATGTTTCTCTTACCACTGCCGAATGGGGAAAAATGGAATTGTCGCCCGATAAACGTTTCCTGGTTTTCCGTCTGTACAATGGCACCAATTATGAAGAACGTATCGATTTGCGATCGCATGAGATCACCCGGCCTTTTCAACGAACGAAATTCAAAGAGCAATATCAGATGTTCGACCTTTCGGCATTTCAGCTGACACGCACGGATGAAAGCCTTTTCAAGAAAAATTACGAGATGCAGAACATTAACCAGTTAAGCTTTTCAATCGACTCGATAAAGTCACAACTTTCGGTTGACCAGAAAAATTATCAACAGAGTTACATGAGCAGCATGCAGTTTTATTCAAATTTGGACAACAAACAAAATAAAACGGTGGATAAACCCAAAAGGTTTTACTCGAGCGTGATTGTAAACTTCAAAACTGCCGACCGGCTCAAAATTCTTGAAACAGCCCGTAACGCCGCCATGTCGGCCAAACAAACCCTTGAAGCCAACCAGGACAACCTGTACAACAAAAACAAATTGATTTATAAACATCAGATTGTTTATCATAAAAAGTTTGCCTTTTCCATTGCCTGTTTTCTGCTGTTTTTTATAGGCGCCCCACTCGGAGCAATCATCCGGAAAGGCGGTTTGGGCATGCCAGCCGTTATTTCTACCCTCTTTTTCATTATGTTCTGGGTCATTTCATTCGTGGGTGAAAAATATGCTGCCGAAGGGGTCGTTTCTCCCTGGCAGGGAATATGGTTCGCATCAGCCGTGTTGATGCCAATCGGAATATTCCTGACGATAAAATCTACTAACGATGCCTCTTTGCTCGATGTGGATGCCTGGATCCGTTTTTTCAACAAACTCTTCAAACTTCCGGAGCAAAGGATATGAGAATTCTGTTCCTGTGCAACAAATCACCCTGGCCCCCAAAAGAGGGTGGCCCGATGGCCATGAACATGCTGATCGGGGGTTTGGTTGATGCCGGGCACCAGGTTAAGGTGCTTGCTGTCAACTCCTATAAATATTATATTCCGGAAACCAGTGTCCCTGCTCCCTACCGAAAAAAAACAGGAATCGAACTCATCGATGTGGATTTGCGACTGAAACCGGTTGATGCCTTTTTAAATCTTTTTACAGGAAAATCCTATCACGTGGAACGCTTCATTTCCGATGCTTTCCGGAAACGAGTTGTTGCAGCGCTGTTGGCAGAAGAATATGATGTTGTACAGTTGGAAACCCTTTTTATGTGCCCATACATCCCCGTGATACGGGCACATTCCCACGCCAGAATTGTTTTGCGTGCCCACAATATTGAACACCTCATCTGGCAGCGTGTTTCAGAAGAGACAAAAAATCCTTTAAAAAAATGGTACATTGGTCATCTGGCGAAAACCTTAAAGAACTATGAACAGAATATCGTCTCAGAAGTTGATGGCATTCTGGCAATAACCCCCACTGATGCTC
>JBAXKG010000064.1:0-13705 GCA_037137455.1 Bacteroidota bacterium | reverse complement strand
CCGGGAGACAAGACGCGCCTAATTTCTAAAATTAAGCAGCCAGTCTGTAAGAATAATTGTCGCCGTTTATAGGCTGTGTAAACTGACTTTTTACGAGGTCGGCTTACGAACACTCGGCATGCTTACAATCCCACTCCCTTGCTGTCAAAACCGGTCAGCCCCGAAGCGCTGCAAAGATACGAATAATTTGGCAAAGAAGCATGATCCAGACTTAAGAATCATGCAAATGGAAATAGGATTATTTCTTTCGGTAAATCCCGATAAGGTACCCGCTGATGAATTTTGAATTGAACCTGCGAAGAAATTGCAGGCGAAATGAAAACAAAACCATCAATACACGGATGAAAAAGTATATGATCCGGTTCCCGGCTGTTTTCACCTCCAGCTTCTTCATGTTCAGGGGTTCAAATCCTCCTACATAACTTTTAAACAAAGGCTCAACCGGCAGCTTTTCATCGAACAGTTTCCAGGTCGACAGATCCATGGTTTGCATATTGTGGGTTTGCTCTATCGATGGAGCCAGCCAGTGTAAAACCTTTTTGTAAATCCCGCTGTAATTTGGAACCCCAAGCAACAAAATTCCACCGGGTTTCAAAAGGTCCAGGTGCTTGGCAACCACTTTTAAAGGTTCATCGAAATGTTCAATTAACCCAAGTGAAAAAACAATATCGAACTTTGGAAGATCACCGTTGTCGGCAAATAAATCCCGTTCAAAAACCTCTACAGGTACACCTGCCCTGGCAAAAGTTTCAAGGGTTTGCTCATTTCCCGCCCTGGAATAATCAAGCGAATAGGCCTTGTACCCAAAATGGCAGGTTAAGTAAAGCAGATACTCACCATTGGCTCCACCAACTTCGAGGATGGTCAGCCCGGAAGTATCGGGTAGTTCACGATCAAAAACCCTGAGGATTTCCCTGATCAGGAGATTGGTTTTTTTTCCTTTGTTTCCTGGTTTGGCTTCCCAGTAACCTTCCCAAAATTTCTGCCCGGTGAGCTTTTGATCCTTCATGGTCATTTGGAGCCTGTGTTAGTTCTGATGGAATATTTTGCAATACCCTGAATTTTATTCTTCACTGAAAGAAAGAATAGTTTCGACAAAGCTTGAAATGTCATATTTGCTGTTGAAAATGCGATGAAGTTCTGCAATCATCGGAAAATGATCTTTTACGCACATGGTTTTAGAGATCTCATCATAAAATACATTCACGGCGGTTTTTCCTTCAAGTACAAGTTCATGTGAAACATGCTCGGTAAAAAAACCTTTACCGATGAGAAGTCCAAGGGTGCGATTCCGACTGAGATCATTCAGTGCAGTAAGTCCGAAATCGCCGTAACCACAATAGTTGAAAAGAGTATCCTCATTGCCGCCGAACAGCCTCAATACCCGTCGCATCTCGCGAAAGGCTTTGGTAAGGACCAGGAACCGAAGGTTGTGTGAATTAAACTGGGCATCGACAATACCCATAACCACTGCATAAATATTTTTCAAGATGCTCAGGATTTCCACACCCCGGATATCATCTGAAAAATCAAAGTGAATATTCGTATTCTTAAAAAGTTCAGGGATTATCGAAATTTGCTCCTTCTTCTCATACCCGAGAGTAAATCCGGTAGGTTGCTGGTTAATTATTTCACGTGCAAAACTGGGACCTTTCATGGTGCAAACGGGGTTTGGAAATTCATCTTTCAAACATTCCACGATGGTTCGATGTCTATGGCCAAATCCCTTGGCCAGGTTTACAAACAGGGCATCAGGCGGCAGGTGCACACTTATCGACTTGAGGTAAGAAATCATTATCACTGAAGGGATGGCAAGGAAAATTATTCTGCAATGTTCCAACAGCCGGTCGTCGGTAGTGGCATGAAGCTCCGGGTTTAGATGAAGTGTAGGAAAATATCTGGAATTGATCCTTGTCTGGTTAATATCTTCCACGAGTTGTGCTTCTATTGAATGAAGCAGGATTGGCTCTTTGCCGGTTTCAGCAAGTATATTGCCAAGCGCTGTTCCGATTGTGCCGGCGCCGATGGCTGCAATTTTAAAATTTTGATTTTCCATAATTTATTTTTCTTTTCTTGTTGAAAACAGGATTCGGAAACATGCCCCGTTTTTGCCCATGACTTCGAGGCGGGCCTCAATCTGTGCCAATAAAATCTGTATGATTTGAGACCCCATCGATTGGGTGCCCTTCATCGTGAAATCATCTGGCAGGCCTACTCCGTCATCACAAACTGAAATACTGTGATCTCCATTATCCTCTGGCATAAGTTTCACCCAAACTGTTCCTGAGCGGGTTCCCGGGAAAGCGTACTTGTATGCATTTGTTATCAATTCGTTTACAATCAGGCCCATGGGCAAAGCCATTTCAATGGCGATCACGCACGGCCTTATATCGGTCTCAATCCTGATACGGTCATTTTTAAATGAACTGGAAATGATCATTATCAGGTGCCTCAGATAATCATCGAAAGGAATAATGCTTATGTCTTGAGTTTTATATAATTGCTCGTGTACCAGCGACAGGGTGCGCACCCGAAGCTGAAGTTCGTTAATCGCGCTGTTGATCTCCGCATCATGAGTTTGGTCTGTTTGCATATTCATCAGACTCACGAGGATAGCAAAATTATTTTTAACACGGTTATGTATTTCCTTTAAAAGATATTCCTTTTGCCTTGCATTCTCAGCAAGCTCCTCCTCATGAATCATCTGCCCTGAGATATCGCGTATGACAGTAATAATTTCTTTTATTTCACCCGACTCAGAATTGAGAACCGGATTTATATTAGCTTCTACCCACAAGCACGAACCATCTTTTCTTAAAGCCTTGTACCTGAATTGGACTGGCTTTTTGTTGCGGAATAATTCAACCATCAGGTAATTCGCCATCATTTGATGCGATGGTGCAATTAAATCAATCGGACCATTCATTCGAAGGATTTCCGTCGGAGTATATCCAAATATCTTTTCGCATGACGGACTGATATACAACCGTCGCATGTTAGTATCGAGCAACGTTATTACATCGGAGGAATTTTCTGTCAGAAAACGATGCATCTCTTCACTCTGGTGGAGTTTTCCCTCTGATTCAATACGTTCATGAATCTCTTTTTTCAATAGTTTATTCAGGACCTGCAAAGTGTTTTTTCGTTTGCGGTTTTTCCTGGCCAAAAAATCTATAAAAAGTATAAGCGCCAAAAGTGTAAGAAATGCAACTTCATAAACAAATGTCCGGATTCTCTGTTTTTTAAACTCCAGGTCCTGAATCTGGTTTTGATGCATTAAAATATCGTTACGCGCTTCAGCTAAAATGATGGAACGCTTGGCAGAAAAAAGTGCAAACTCCGACCTGGTTCGCTCCTGATCCATCTGTTTACGGTATTCAATACATTTTGTGTAGTATTGAAGTGCATCCTTGAACCTGTTCTCCTTTTTTGCGAAATCGGAAAGACCACTATATATTGTTCTCAGAAGATCAGTATTATTGTTTTGTTCAGCCAGCTTCAGAGCCTTCATAATATATATCATTCCCGAATCTTTTCGCCCTAACAACCAATAAGCCTCTCCAACATTAAGGTAGGAATAATTGATCATTTTTGTCTGGCCCATCTTTTCCCGTAGATGCAGGGCCATTAAATTGTATCCCAGGTTATTCTGATTGTCATTACACACCTGGTAAATATGTGCAATACGTGTGTAAATGGCTGAAATTTCGAAGTCATCCGGGATCTGATAGAAAAAAAAATTTGCGGTCTTATATGCAAATATAGCCTTGTCGTAAAGTTTCTTTTGTAAGAAAGCATCTCCCAGTAATTTATATGATCTTCCTTCCATCCAGGACGATTTTGCCTTTTGAAAATAAACTATAGCGAGATAAATATTACGAATGGCATTGTCATATTCACCCCTGGCTATGGAAATTTGTGCGTTGTTAGCCCAAACCCTTCCCTGGATATTCGGATTTAAAGTCTTCCTGGAAATCTGGTCCATTATCCGTATATGTTTCTCTGCAAGGTCAAAGGCCTTAATCTGAATAAAAGCCCCCACTACCTTGTCGTAAGTTTTCGCATAGTTTTCGATATCTCCCCGACGATAATAAATATCAGCGATTTGAGAATTGCATTCAAGAGTTTTCAGGTAATCGTATTTGTCAAAATAATATTTTGCAAGAATATTCAGCGAATCAATATTCCGGGTTGTCTGAATTGAATCCCCCTCCTCTGTATCTATTGAGGAAAAGGCAAAAAATGAAACAAGGAAAAGGAAAATACAAATACTGATTTTTTTCATGAGACTTTTTCCCGGAAAATTCTCCCCTGATGTCTGACCAATTAACCTGCGCTCCTTTATTTGCCTTGGGTAGTTGGAATGTGTGAATTTGATTTCATAGCAAAAATAGAAAATAATCTTAATTTTGTGGCTGGCTTGATATTCATTCAACCATTGTTTCTATGAAAATTGCAAATAAAAATGTACTTGTTACCGGTTCAGGAGGTTTCATAGGAAGTCACCTGGTGGAAGAGTTAGTCAGATTGAACTGCAATGTAAAGGCATTTGTACATTATAATTCTTTCAATCGATGGGGATGGCTCGATTCATTTCCTGCTGATATAATGAAGAACATTGAAATTTTTTCAGGCGATATCCGTGATCCTAATGGAATGTCGGAGGCAATGAAAGGCGCCGAAGTTGTTTTCCATCTTGCAGCCCTCATCGGCATTCCATATAGCTACCATTCACCCGATGTATATGTCGATACAAATGTTCGCGGAACGCTGAATATGCTCCAGTCCGCCCGGCAACTCGGGATTCAGAAAATCATTCATACCTCGACCTCCGAAGTTTACGGAACTGCACAGTTTGTTCCAATAACCGAGGAGCATCCCGTAAACCCGCAATCGCCATATGCCGCAACCAAGGCAGGCGCCGATTTTCTGGCTCTTACTTTTCACCGCTCCTTCGGAATACCGGTCACAGTGGTTCGTCCATTCAACACCTACGGCCCGCGTCAATCGGCCAGAGCTATTGTTCCAACTATTATCACACAGATTTTAGCCGGGCGAAAAACGCTGACTCTCGGTTCGTTAACCCCTACCCGCGACCTCAATTTCGTTCGTGATACAGCAATTGGATTTATTAAAGCCGGTGAAAGTGAAAAAGCTTTGGGTGAAGTTGTTAATCTTGGCAGTAACTACGAGATCAGCATCGGCGACCTTGCACATAAAATTGCGGCAATAGTTGGAACCAGTATCATAATAAAAAGTTCTGATGACCGCATCCGTCCTGAAAAAAGCGAAGTGGAACGTCTTTGGGCAGCAAACAAAAAAGCCTCCGATCTCCTCGACTGGAATCCTCAGTATACGCTCGATCAAGGCCTTGAAGAAACCATAGCCTGGTTCAGGGAACCCCGGAACATGGCTTTGTATAAAACAGATATTTATAATATTTAATCGCAGGTGCGCCATCCCGGTTTGGGGTGTGATACAGGTAAAAAATACCTATGAAAGCAGTAATTTTAGCCGGGGGAAAAGGAACAAGACTTAAGCCTTATACCACCGTAATACCGAAACCCCTGGTTCCGGTGGGCGAAAAAGCAATCCTTGAAATATTGATCACCCGGCTCAAAAAAGAAGGTGTGGATGAGGTGTTTATCTGCCTTAACCATTTTGCCGAGATCATCATGGCTTTTTTTGGCGATGGCAGCCGCTTTGGATTAAAAATCAACTATTCTCTCGAAGATGAACCTTTGGGTACCGTGGCGCCGGTTAAACTTATAAAAGGGCTGCCAGCACATTTTCTGGTGATGAATGGCGATCTGCTCACCGACTTGCCATTTCACGAATTGTACGATTACCACCTGAAAGGCAATGCATTACTGACGGTATCTGCTTATTCAAGGAAAACAAAAATCGATTTCGGTGTCATCGACATTGATCCTGATTCTCTTGTGGCCACTGGTTTCCGCGAAAAACCCGAATATATGTTCGATGTAAGCATGGGGGTTTATGTGATGAACAGGGATGTGCTTGAATATGTTCCTCCAAAAACCCATTTTGGATTCGACAACCTTATGCTCACCCTTCTCGACAAAAAACGCCCGGCAAAAATTTTTCGTTATAACGGTTACTGGCTCGACATTGGCCGTCCCGATGATTATGAAAAGGCCAATGAAGATATCGAAATGCTCAATAAACTATTGTGAGTACAATCCTTGTTACCGGTTCCGCGGGTTTTTTAGGGAGCGCCCTGGTGAGGAAACTTCGTGAAATAGGCCATAATGTGATTGAATTCGATGTAATGCACGGAGATATCACTTCTGAAAAGGCGCTGAATCCATTTTCTGATAAAGGAATAAATCATGTTTTTCATCTTGCAGGAAAAACTTTCGTTCCTGAAAGCTGGAAAGATCCATTTGCTTTTTTTCAGGTGAATGTGATGGGAACAGTCAATGTACTTGAGTTTTGCCGGAAAACAGCCAGCCCTTTGACCTATATCAGTTCCTATCTGTATGGCGAACCCGACTACCTTCCCATCGATGAAAATCATCCGGTAAAATCGTACAATCCATACAGCCAAAGCAAGGTTATTGCCGATTCAACCTGCCAGTTCTATGCAAAACACTACAATTTACCGGTCACCATTTTAAGGCCTTTCAATGCTTACGGACCGGGCCAGCCGGACCATTTCCTGATCAGCGAAATAATTTCCAAGGTAATGGACCCGGCCATAAAATTGGTCGAGGTGACTGACCTCCGCCCTAAACGCGATTACATATACATCGACGATCTGGTACGAGCGCTGATCCTCTCAATTGAGAAACCCCGTGGAATATACAACCTGGGTAGCGGCTATTCAAAAAGTGTGGAAGAAATAATTCTTCTGGTGTTAAAATACAGTGGGAAAAACAAGGTATATCATTCGAAAGCGCTGATACGCCCAAATGAGATATTTGACCTTTTTGCCGATATCAGTAAGGCTGGCAGGGAGATGGAATGGTTCCCGCAAATCTCCTTTGAGGATGGTGTTGAACGTTGTATCAAGGCCTATTCATCAAACCACTGAGTCACCAGGCCGATGAAAAAAATCCTTTATATCAAACATGCAAATTCATCTTTTATCCTGACCGACCAACGGATCCTTGAAAAGAATTATCGTGTAATCCCTTTTTTGATCGGAAATAAAAATTCCGGTTTGCATGTCATCGTGCGAATGGTCAACCTCATATTTTTTATTCTTTGTAATGTAAATGGAAGCGCGGCGATGGTTACCTGGTTCGGTGATTATCATGCAGCCGTGATGGTTTTTTTTGGCAGGTTGTTTCGGGTTAAGGTGATCATCTTCGCCGGCGGACAGGAGGCTGTTTGCTATCCCGAATTAGGGAAAGGGGTTTATTGTAAAAAGTGGCGGGGTCGGTTTGTGAAATATGCACTCCGCAACGCAAACATGATAATCGCCAACCATGCATCCTTGCTTTACCACGAAAATTTTTACTATACCCCCGATGGAAAAAAGGATGGCATCAGATATTATATCCCGGGAATTAAAACTCCCATGACTATTATCCCAAATGGCATCGATACCGCGAAATATTACCGTGATCAAACCATTCCGAAGGATCCGATGAAAGCGCTCACGGCAGGTACCATGAACAGTAACGCCGATTTCATAAACAAGGGCTTCGATCTGTTTACCGACATGGCACGCCGGAATCCTGATCTGCATTTTACTCTCATCGGGATCAAAAAACAATTCATGGTGTGGATCGAAGAACATTATAAGATTAGTTCTGTAGCAAATTTGAAACTGATATTTTCTTTTTGCCCCGATGAGATTTTATTCAAAGAGTATAACAGCGCGACTGTTTTTGTACAGGCCTCAATCACCGAAGGTATGCCCAATACCCTTAATGAAGCAATGCTTTGTGGTTGTATCCCTGTTGGATCAAATGTAAACGGAATACCTGATGTAATTGGTGATACAGGTATACTGGTTATGAAACGTGATGTTGCCGAACTGGAAACGGCTACACGACAGGCGCTAAACCTTAATTCAGGAGATCAGGCAACGTTGCATATTCTTTCTAATTTTACCCTGAAACTCCGTGAGGATCGTGTGCTCAAAGTTTTCAGGGAATTGATTTAAAAAGCTAATAATAAATATTTAGATGAATTAACCGTTATCCCAATAAGCATAAAGGTATGATTTCCCGTGGCTTTTTTAAATCTTCTGTAATTTACTCCACAGTTGGTGCGCTTCCCTATGCATCGGGATTTCTTTTGCTCCCCTGGTTTACAAGTTACTTAACCCCGCAACAGTTTGGAATAAACGCATTGTACATTGCCCTGATGTATTTCATCCAGATCATCTCTTCCTATGGGATGGATATGTCGGTATCGGTGCTGTACTTCGACTACAAAAACGACAAAGCCAAATTGCGCGAATTCCTTGGAACTGTTTTTATCGGCATCGCCATGCTGGGGGCATTTACCTTTATTATATTCTCACTGGGCGGAATCCGCATCTTCAACTTCGTGTTTAAAAGCAGCGATTTTATAGAACTTTTTCCTTTTGGTCTTTTTACGATCATCTCCGGAGTTTTTAACAGCATATTCAAAACATATTCCAGCCTGCTGATGTATCAACAGCGGCCCGAAAGATTTTTTTGGCTCAACATCTCCAATTTTCTTCTCACAATCGGAGGATCGCTCGCCATTCTCTACATGTTCCCCTTTACCCTTTACGGTCCAATCCTGGGCCGCCTTATCCCTGCCGTGGTTGTAGCATCCTTTTCACTTTCATTGGTTGGTCGCGAATACGGACTTTCATGGAACCCGGCTTACGTAAAAAATATTCTGACCTACAGCACGCCTATCGTAATTTATGCCCTGCTAACCTGGGTGGTGACTTATATCGACCGTTTCCTCATAGTCAGCCTGATGGGCGATACTACCTATGTTGGCATTTACGACATTGCAGTAAAAATTGTCATCGGCCTCGAACTGTTGATGGCAGGTCTGATCAGTACTATTAACCCAAAGATATATTCAATATGGAAGGATAATGACCTGCATGAAAGTACCATGGAGATCAACCGGTATTATAATGGTATCACTGCATTGTTTCTCCTGTTGATTCCGCTGTTTGTGATAATGGCGCCAGTTCTCATACCCCTTGTGATTTTCAAACCTGTTTATTACCAGGCTTTTGGTTTTCTGGCCATCCTTGCCGCCGGATATGCAACCAGGATATGGTTCTATATGTTCCTTGCCCCGCTGATGTTCTTCAAAAAAACAGCAGCGCTGCCCCGTGTATTCCTCATCAGCGCAATATTCAGCGTGGTGACAGGTATTGTGCTTATCAAAAATTTCGGATTGATGGGCGCGGTATGGACCAACTTCCTGATTAAGCCGGTACAGGCCTTGCTGATGTACCTCGAATGTCGCAAGGTGTACACCTTTAAACTTAATGCATGGAAAATTTTTTATACACCGGTAATTTTTATTTTAATTGTGCTGGTTTCAGAAACATTGGCTCCGGTGCACCTGAAATTCCAGATCGAAGTCGGACAATTTCTCGCCGCCGTAGCGCTTGTATACTTTGCCTACCGTAAAGAACTTATCCCTATGTTCAAAAAATATCTCAATAAATAGTGTCACTACTCACTGCTCACGTCTTCCCCGCCGTCCTTATACTTGCGTTGAGCTCAAATCCGACAATAAGACTTATCGAATTTATGTAAATCCAAACCAGTACAATCATCAGCGTGCCAAGTGATCCATAAAGGGCATTATAACTCGAAAAATTATCGACATAGAAATTGAATCCGAGAGTGGTGATCACGATGAGGATCGTTGCCAGCAATGATCCTGCTGAAAAGAAACGGAACGATTTGTGCCTTACCGGCGCGAGATAATATATAAATGAAATGGCTGTCAGTAACAATCCGATGATGATCATCCATCGCAAGAGCTGAAGCAGGAAAACCACAACCACGCTGCTCTCGATGCGATAGGGGAGTATCCAATGTAAAAGGGAAGATCCAAAGGTGATCAGTCCGATGGCGATAATCAGTAAAAAGCTGTTGATCAGAACGATAAAAACGGAGACCAGATACTGCTTGAAATTTGATCGGGTTTCGAGATCGTGGTAGGTGTTATTAAAGGCTTCGATAAGGCTGTTCACTCCATTGGTCGAAAAATAGAGAGTCAATATAAGGTTGAGGATCAACAGGCTGCTCCGTGGCCGGGTTACAATGTCGAAAATAGTTTCTCTTACAGATTCAAAGGCCAGGTGGGGCATAAAATCCTTGATTATCCCTAACAATGATTGTTGAAAATTATCAATCGGAATAAAGGGAATTATTGTGAAAAGGAAAATCAGGAAGGGAAAAATAGCGAGGAAAACAGAAAAAGAAATTGCTGCGGCACGTAAAGTGATGTAACCCTCCGTTAACCCCCGGATGAAAAATACAGCCACATCATAGAGAGGAAGCCCATCAAAACCGGGCAGAATAATCCGCTTAGAAAATTTCAGCGCCCAGGAAACAGGAAACCGAGTCTTTAATCGATCGATGAGGCGTTTTTTAACAGGCATGTCAGTTGATATTATTCTGCCTTGAGGCTCATGTCCAGGCTTTTAATCTGATGCGTCAGAGCCCCCATCGAAATGTAATTCACCCCGGTTTCAGCATAGGTCCGTACGTTTGCTTCTGTGATCCCCCCGCTGGCCTCGGTTTCAAAACGGCCGGCAATAAGATTGACGGCCTTCTTCATGTTTTCAACGGAAAAGTTATCAAGCATGATCCGGTCAACCTGTCCGTGATCAAGTACTTGTTGTAATTCATCAAAATTTCGAACTTCAATCTCAATCTGCAGCTTTATTCCCGTTTTAACGAAATATGCATGCACTGCGTCAATAGCTTTCACAATCCCACCGGCAAAATCAACGTGGTTGTCCTTGATCATGACCATGTCAAAAAGGCCCATACGGTGATTTTCGCCACCTCCCGTTATTACCGCGTATTTTTCAAGTGAACGGAGCAAAGGTGTGGTTTTACGTGTATCCAGAATTTTGGTCTTCAGTCCGCGAAGTTTCCCGACAACCACACTCGTGGCCGTGGCAATCCCGCTAAGCCGTTGCATAAAATTCAATACCAGGCGCTCTGCCTTCAGAATTGAGGCTTTCCTCCCTCTCACCTCAAAAACAATATCTCCTTTTTTGATTGAAGCGCCATCAAAATGGTAAATGTATAATTGCAATGCAGGATCGACTTTGTGAAAAATCCGTTCGGCCAGGATCACCCCGCACAGAATCCCGTTATCCTTCACGAGCAACTTCGCCATACCCTGTGCATCCTTTGGTATCGTTGCAAGAGTCGTGTGATCTCCATCGCCGATATCCTCGGCAAGAGCCTTGTCAATTATTTCATCGATGGTCATATAATTAATTATCCTGAACCTGTAACTGCTGTATAAGATTCTGGCCATTCACCGATTTGAGAAGGAAATAGACCCGAAATACCTTCTTGCCGGTGTCGAGGCTGCCGATTGAATAATGCGAACCATCGGAAGAAGATCCCTGCCGATTGATTTTAAAACTTTTCACGGGGTTTTGTGAAAAGAACTCTTTCATAATCTGACCTGCCTGAGCCTTACTATATGAATCATCGTAACCAGGAAGGGTAAGATCGACCATTGAATTGAAATACTTTGAAATGTCTGTTGCATTACTAGCCTGGATGGCCGATGCAACCAGCGTTGCAGTTTCCTCAGGCCCCTGACTGGAAATAAAACCCATCCAAAGAAATGCCGGGATAATAACCGCAACCAATCTTAAGGAATTTTTTTTCATATGTTTTAGAAGTTACCTGCAATTTATTTTCGTGACATTTGCTTCCACAAAGCTACAAAAATTCGGGCGAATTCCTCATATTTGTATCAGAATTATGAAATATCCATCCCGACCGTGTTAATGCAAACCGCGAATGACCTCCTGACTTTCCATGTGACTATTAAAAAACAAACCATAGTCGCATGAAAATCCGCCTCTTACTTATTGGAAAAACCGAAGAAGATTACCTGAAAGCAGGAATCTGTGAATACGAAGCGCGCATCAAAAGGTATGTGCCATTTGAACTGATCGAAATTCCCGCCCTGAAAAATGCTGCAACGCTTTCACTAACTGAGCAAACTTTGCGGGAAGCGGATATGATCAATAAAAATATTCAGCCGGGTGATATCGTTGTACTGCTTGATGAACGGGGGAAAGAGATGCGCTCTGTTGAATTTGCATCATTCCTGAACAAACAATTTATCTCCGGTAGTAAAAACCTGTTATTCATCGTTGGCGGCCCTTTCGGATTTGACACTGCTCTGAAAAAACAGGCCTCCTTTATACTTTCCCTCTCCAAAATGACGTTCTCTCACCAGATGGTTCGGCTTTTTTTTGCCGAACAGCTTTACAGGGCGCTCACCATCCTGCGTGGAGAATCGTACCATCATGAATAAAACCTGAAATCTGCAATCGCGTTAACAATTTTTTAACGAAATGGTTAACAAATATTAACATCATTATTTACACTATGTTTTTTTCATTTGATAAATTTGCACCCTCAAAAAATCAATATTATGGTTGAAACCGACATAAAAGAATTGAACGAACGGATCCAGAAAGAGAGTGCGTTTGTCGATATGGTGACAATGGAAATGCACAAGGTGATCATCGGCCAAAAACAGATGATTGAACGCCTTATGATTGGTTTGCTGGCAAATGGCCACATTCTGCTTGAAGGAGTTCCCGGATTGGCAAAAACATTGGCAATCAAATCGTTGGCTAATTGCATCGATGCAAAATTCAGCCGCATCCAGTTCACACCCGACCTGCTGCCGGCCGACTTAATAGGCACCCTGATCTACAGTCAGAAAAAGGAGGAATTCAAGGTGCGCAAAGGGCCCATTTTCGCCAACTTCATTTTAGCCGATGAAATAAACCGTAGTCCGGCAAAAGTTCAGAGCGCTTTACTCGAAGCAATGCAGGAACGCCAGGTTACCATCGGCGATGAAACATTTATTTTGCCTGAACCGTTTCTGGTGCTCGCAACTGAGAACCCGATTGAACAGGAAGGCACCTATCCGTTACCCGAAGCGCAGGTTGACCGTTTCATGCTCAAAGTGGTGATTGGCTATCCTGATAAGAAGGAAGAAAAATTGATTATCAGGCAGAATATCGGGAACGAAACCTTTAAAACAAATACGATTATTAAAACAGAGGATATCATGCGCGCACGCGCCATCACCCGCGAGGTTTATCTGGATGAAAAAATCGAGAATTATATTACCGATATCGTCTTTGCCAGCCGTTTTCCGGCCGATTATAAACTTAATAAATTCGTTGGGCTCATCAGCTATGGCGGATCTCCCCGGGCCAGCATTTACCTTGCACTTGCAGCAAAAGCTTATGCCTTCATAAAGCGTCGCGGTTATGTGATTCCTGAAGATATCCGCGCCATTGCCCATGATGTTCTCCGTCACCGCATCGGCCTTACCTACGAAGCCGAGGCTGAAAATATCACGACCGAAGACATCATCAATGAGATTTTAAATACAGTTGAAGTACCTTAGAAGTTTCAAGTTTCAAGTTGCAAGTTTCAGGGATGTTGAATTTAACCTGAGACCTGAAACCTGAGACCTGAAACCTGCAACCTGAAACCTG
>JBAXKG010000063.1:0-14376 GCA_037137455.1 Bacteroidota bacterium | reverse complement strand
TGTATTCCTTTATTGATAAAAATTTTTGTATTATTTATGGATTATTCTAGTCCTTCACACAACGAATCGAAAAACCATCCTGTTTAGGGCAGTTACATCCCCCAAAACCGGGATAATTGTAGCCCATTGATATGTGATAAGCATTGTCTAAATCTCAATAAGGGAGATATAGGTCTTGGTGGTGCCACACTTTTCAGCCAATTGCTCTTGTACATTATTAAGTACAAGCATATGTACAATTGTTCAATTTTGTTCATGGAATGGCATGTTTTTAAAAATTTGGGCTAACGTGTGGCTAAACTGGGGGTTCGGGCCGAAATTATTTAATCTTTTTATAATTTTTCTTGACTTCGCATAATAAATAGAGTATCTTTGCATTTATTTAATCTAAATAAAAATAAACCAAAATGAAAACTATATTTGTAATCCTATTATTTCTTTTATTTTCTACAAACCAAATTTGGTCGCAGGAAAACAAGGAAACCCGGATACCCCTGCTGGGGGAATTTGCGCCTCAGTTTACTGCGGAATCTACTAAAGGGAAAATTACTTTCCCTGACGATTATGTCATGAAGTGGAAAATACTTTTCAGCCACCCTTCTGATTTCACCCCAGTATGTAGTTCCGAAATTATTGAGCTTGCCTCGATACAGGAAGACTTTGAAAAACTTGAAACTCAGTTGGTTGTTGTATCTACCGATGGACTTGCAAGCCATGTTGAGTGGGTAACGTCATTAGAAGCAGTGAAGTACAAAGGGAAGACAACACATAAAATTAATTTTCCCTTAGTGGCCGATGATAAGCTGGAAGTCTCTAAGAAGTATGGAATGATCCATTCCTATACCGGTATTACAAGAGACGTAAGAGGGGTATTTATAATCGATCCTAATGATCGGATCAGGGCCATTTTCTTTTATCCCTCCGATGTCGGAAGAAATATTGAAGAGATAAAGAGGACACTTATTGCATTACAAACTTCCGAAAAATTGAATGTACTTACTCCGGCAAATTGGAAACCCGGACAGGATTACCTGTTACATGCACCGAAATCAAAGGCTGCTGCCAATGACTTATTGCAAAAACATGATCCTGATCTCTATTCCCTTGATTGGTACTTCTGGCTCCAAAAAGCAAGAGCACAGATTACAACACAATGAAAATAAGAGTGTCTCAATATCCTGAGACACTCTTTTTACAGCTATCTTATTATCAAGCCCAAGATCAGGGCCGCAAGAAAATGAATTTGGATTTATTTTTTTGTTGGCGATATTTTAGTAGAATCACCCGCCATATGTTTGGGGCAGCCTTTCATAGTGCTGTCGGACGACATACACCTTGCTTTTTTGGAACACATTTCTTTATCCATGCCTTGTGGGCAGCATAAATCACCCCGCATCCCGGGTTTACAATTTTTCATCATCATCTCATGCTGACAATTTTTCATCATCATCTCATGCTGACAATTTTTCTGATCAGTACTACAATGATGCTTCATTTTGCAGATCGCACCTCCAATAAAGCCGATGAAAAGGATGAATCCCACTACGATAAAGAACCAGGAGATAAAGGCAAAGCATTTGCCAGGCATCTCTTTTTTGAATTTTGCCAGCAACAAAGTGCCTGCAAGAATAGTTAACAATGAGATAGCTAATAGGTGCATAATTTGAAGTATTAAGACTGACTACTCTTTTTTCGGTTTTCGTCGTTCCCGTTTAGTTCACAGCACTTTATAAATGAAGAGCCTTTAAACCCATACAAATATATAATATTTTTTGTAGTTTGCATTTTTTTGCAAAAACCGGATAGTATGATCACCTTTTTCCCGGAAGTAAAATTCTATTTCTGAAGCCCTAAATTATTAGGTCTGAATTTTGATTGATTCCTGATTACATAAAAGTGTTTGATTTTATTATCTTTGCTACTGATTCCCCCTGACCTTGGGTGATAAAACAGAATCAAGATGCCAACGTATAAGAAATATTATATTTTTCTTTTGATCGGATTTATTTTTCTTGTTTCCGCACCGGTTCATTCACAATTCGTAACGATCGCAAGAAAAATCAAATCAATGCGAACCAGCGAGGCGGATGTTGCCACGGTGATTCTTGAAGCCCGGACATTTCGGGTTTACCAGGCTATTATGGATACTTTGACAACCAATAAAAAGTTTGAGATCAGCAGCAGTGACAATGCAAAACGGTTTGTGGAATTCACCATTCGGAACTATAAAGTTTCCATGCAAGTTGACTCACTTGAAAGTGGACTGACACAAATAACCGTTGTTTCAGTGCAATCAGATAAATCCCAGAAGCAAACAACAGATATTGCGGTTGAGGCCATTATCAAGGCATCTCAGATGGCCGGTATCAAATGCACTGCCGATAAACCCTGAACTATATTAATCCCATCCATAACACTGAAAAGGAAACATCCTATTGGTTTTTCCTGCTTAATCCGGAAGAAGCCCAAAGGCCATACCTCGTAATCACAACCAGGAAAACACTCATTATCGTTACTTAACTTATGATTCTGAGCCTGGAAAAAACACCTCCTGCAAACAGTCATTTGATTAAATTTGCCAAAATTTGTTTCAAAATGAATAAACCAACAGGCTTCATTATATGGTTAATAATTGGAACCCTGTGGTTCATAACAGCTTGCAGTAAAGAAGAAAATACGCCGCAGCGAACAAACAGGATAGCAATGCTGGCCCAGGGTATTACCTTTGACGATCTTTCATTCCTCCAAAGCTGCAAAACCGGGCTCGAAAAGGCAAAACCGGTTTTCACCATCTCATGTGAATATAACATCGATACAACCACCAACCGCTATCAGGAAAGGCTGGAATACTATGGCAACCTGAACTTCGATTTAATTATAGCCGTTGGTTATATGTGGAATGATGCAGTGGTGGCATCTGCCAAAAAGCACCCCGCCACGCGGTTTGTGCTGGTGGATGCAGAAATATCGCAACCCCTGCCCAACGTAGTGAGCATATTATTCGATGTGGATGAAGTTGCATATCCATTGGGCTTTTTATCAGCATGGTGGGCATTCAATAATGACAGCCAAAATCCAATGGTAGGATTCGTTGGTGCTTTGGAGATTCCGCCGATCAGGCAGTTTACAGAGCCTTACCTGAATGGGTTGAAACGATTTAACAAGGAATATGGAAAGGCGGTCGCCTATCATGGAGTTTACGCCGGAACTTTTATCGATTCGGGGTTGGGCGGTTATCTTGCCGACAGCCTCATCACCCTCGGCGCAGATGTGATGTTTGGTGTGGGCGGACAAACCGGCAACGGGGCATTGCTAAAAGCTAAAGAACGCGGAAAGCAGGGCATCGGTGTGGATGTGGATCAGTTTCTTTCTTTCCCTGAGGTTTCTGATATTTTGATCTCCTCTGCTATGAAAAGCCTTGATAATGCTATTTTCGCCGTTGTAAAATCATTTGTCGATGGCAACTTCAACGGCGGTGGCATCTACACTGGCAACCTGGCAAACCAGGGCGTTCAAATGGCTCCCTGGCACGATTATGAATCGCAGATACCCGATAGTGTGAACCTCGCAATCGAAAACATCAAAGCTGGGATCATCGATGGCAGCATCAAAACAGGATGGTAGAATTGAAATGTAACGATTAACCCCCTATCATAAGCAGGTATTTCGCTAATTTGCTTCTGAACTGGCACCTGGCATCGGTGAGGTTGTCATTCGACTGCTGGGCAACTGCCTGGGCTTCGAGCAGATCGGAGATCCCTATGATCCCGGCCTTGTAATTGTCCTGGCTGATGCGGAGGTTCTCCGTGGCTTGTTCCACCGACACTTGGGAAACGCCTATCTGGTAGCGGGTCTCCTCGACCTCATTGGCTGCCTGGCGTATTTGAAGAACCAGCAATTCGGTGTTCTCCAGCAAGGAGCTTTCGGCCTGCTGGACTTCGATCTCCTGCTTTCTGATCTTATAGCTTCCAGCCCACCAATCGGTGATAGGAATGCTAAGGTTGATGAGACCCAGGGCATTGTTAGTTGTCTTGTTCATAACATCGTAGGTAAAACCTGCGCCAACCACCGAGAGCTGGGGCATGTATTCGCCTTCAGCCAGCTTTTTTTGAACCTGTCTGACTTCTACTGCTTTGTTCAGCAAGAGGTATTCGCTACGGTTTTTCACAAGCTGTTCAGGGTCCTGGATTACAAGGGCTGCATACTGCAAGTCGGTTGGAGCGGTGAATACCAGATTACTGTCGTAAGCCAGTCCGATTTTTTGGCACAGGGCGCGCATGGTAAGATTGATCCCGTTTTTGAGTTTCAGCAGGCTGGTCTTCAGCTCATTCTGCTTCAGTTGTACTTTTAGAAGGTCGTTTGTCTGCGCCAGGCCGGCAGAATTGTAATTACTTACATCACGGTAAAGGGAGTCGAGCAGTAGCTTGTAGCTTCGCAGGGTCTTTTTCTTTTGATTGAGCGACTGCAAGGTCCAGAACAGCTCTTCGGTCCTCAACAATACTTCATCGCGGGTCATTGCTTTTTGATACACATTGACTTGTTCGCCCAGCCTTGCAAGCTTGTACCCTCTTCTGATCCTTCCACCGGCATAAACCGGTACGGCAACGGTAACGGCGGCGGTATTCATATAATCAACCAGGCCCATTGAGAGTGCCGGGAAATATGCGAATTGGGTTGGGTTCACAAGCTGGCCCGGATTTATACCGTCCCAAACCGGCAGGTTCATAGTTGGCGTTTCCAGTTTCAGCAGGTAGTCGGATGTACGCATTGCTAAGGCGGTAGCGCTGATTTTCGGAAAAAAGTTGGTGAAGATCTCTTTTCTTTGTTGCTCCGATGCCTTTATCTGCAATTCTGCTTCCTTGATTTTGCGGTTGTTTTGCAGGGCAAGCTGCTTACAGGAATCCAGTGAAATGGACTGGGCCCGGCCGGTGGTTATGAGCGAGGGAACTGCCAGCAGTAAACCGATCATGATCATTTTTACATTCCCGGGCAAGGTCCAGAACCGGAGTTTCTTCTCTTTATCGCTGTAGGAGAGCGAGTAAAGTATAGGAAGTATGTAGAGGGTAAGTACCATGGAAAACAGCAGTCCGAAACAAATCACGGTACCCAAAGGCCCCCAAAGGGAAGAACGGCTTATGATCATGGGTACTACCCCGACTGCCGCGGCGGCGGAGGTGAGAAAGACAGGTCTCATCCGGCGTTTTCCGGCGGCTATGGCCGCTTCTTTGGTGGTCATTCTTTGATTTTCCCGTAATTCGCGGGCGTAATCGATCAGGATTATCCCGTTTCTTACGACCATTCCGCACAGACTGGTGATGCCGATAAAAGCAGTCACACTGAACGGGTAGCCCATTAGTTTTAAACCTACGACTGCACCCGGCAGGGTCAGCAGCATCCCACTCATGATAAGCAAAGCAATCTTGGCTTTTTTAAACTGGATCAACAGGATAAAGAAGATTAACAGGATACTTACCATCAGAGCAATTCCCATTGGCACAAAAACTTCCTCCTGGGCCTCGTATTCTCCACCCCAATTAATTGATGTACCCAAAGGCAACTCCAGCTTGTCAATTTGCGGCCTGAGCTTATTAAAAATGGCCGAAGCGGATGCCTTTGGTTCGTTGTCGACCTGGATCACCAGGGTGGGCACCCCGTTGCGCCTGGCAATTGTACCTTCCGACCATCCCGGGGTGAAAGTTGCCATGGACCTCAGGGGAATGGCCGAAAAATTCAGGGGAGAGGTGATATACTGGTCTTGGACTGTCTTCAGCAGGTTGTCAGAGGTCTGATCCTGGGTGAGCAAGACGTCAACAGGGTAATCGTCCTCCCAAATGGTGGTAAGGGGGATACCGTCCAGACCGATCATCACGGATGTCGCCACCAGGCTTTTATAATAACCCATGCGGTTTGCCTTGTCGCGGTCGAGGTTTACAGTGATATTCTGCTGGGGCTGATCCCAGTCGTTGCGCACCCAGGCCAGGCCCGGGGTACCGGCAAGGATCTTGTTCACCTTTTCCTGAACCAGGCGGATATCTTTCACTGAATCGGAGGAGATCCTTATTTCGATGGGAGACTTGCTGGGGTAAAGGGCGAGTATCTTCCATTTTATGTATGCATTGATGAAATTATCAGAATACCTGGGCATGTAATCGTTTACGATCTCCCTCGTTGCCTTGTCCGATTTCGTATTGACCAGCAACTGACCGTAGTTGGTTGCTGGCATATTGGGAGCGTAAGCAGCATGGAAGCGTGGTGAACTGCTCCCTATGAAACTGGTTACCATTGTCACTCTTATGTCTTTAATCAGTATGGATTCCAGGCTGTCGACCACCTTTTGTGTGGCTTTGAGGGAAGAACCCGTGGGCAGGGTAACCTCAACGGCGAACTGGTTGCGCTCCATTTCGGGGAACAGTTGCTGGGTGGTATTTGAAAATAGGAGCATGGCCAGGATAACCGTGACGATACCGGTGCCTATAACTATCCCGGGATGTTTGAAGGCATGGTCGAGCGAATAATCGAACCAGTTCTGCAAAAGGTCAAGGAAAGAGGTGCTGCCTGGTTTTTTACTGTTCTTCAAACCACGCTTGATAAAAATAAAATTAAGGTACGGGACTAAAAACAGGGCTACCAGGATCGAAACCACCAATGCAATGGTTACTACCCAGGGAATGGTCTCCATGAATTCACCGGCTGTTCCCGGCACCATGAAACCAAGGGGGATGTAGGCAGCCAGGATGGCCAGGGTGGCGACAATGATCGGCGCCCTCAGCTCCATGGCGCTTTTAATGGCCGCATGCCATGGAGATATACCCAGGTCTATTTTAGTGACATGGTTATCGATGACCACGATGGAGTTGTCTACAATCATACCGAGTACCAGGATCAACGAGGCCAGGGAGACAGTATGCAGTTCGATCCCCACAAAGTACAGTATGGCCAGGGTGATCATCACCGAAATAGGGACGGTGATCCCCGCAACGGATGCGACACGCAGAGGAAGCAGGATCATGGTCACCAGGATCACTGCAACGATGGCGATGAGGAATTCCCGTAAAAAGTTATTCACCGATTCGCTTACGTATTTTGGGAGTTCCGATATCGTGGCTATTTCAATCCCTTCGGGACAATGCTTTTTAAACTTATCCAGGGCTTTGTTCACCTCCTTCCCGTACTCTACGATATTGTTTCCAGGCTGCATTTCGAGGGAAAGCAGGATGGTTTTTTTCCCGTTCTGGCGAATGAAATTATCGGGCTTATCATACTTACGTTCGATGGTGGCGATGTTCTTAAGTCTTACCACATTGCCGTTGGGGTCGGAGTAAACGATCTGTTCGGCCAGATCCTTTTCTGATTCGAAATTGGGAGGAAAATGAACTGGCATAACAGCGCTTCCGTCATCCAGTTTCCCCGCATAGCTCACCATTCCGTTGGCCTGGTAAGATCCCAGCAGTGACAGTGATTTGATATTATATTCGTTAAGAAGTACTGGATTTACATTAACAAAGATCTTTTCTTTCTGGAGTCCGAAATGCTTGACTTTGGAGGTGGCAGGGATCCTGCGGATCCCGGTTTCGAGTTTCTTCAGCTGCTCCCCGAGTTCCTTGTAGCTTCGGGTATCTGACGACAAGGTGATGAGCAGGGCAGAGGTATCACCGAAATCAGTATTGGCGATCAGGGCGATGACTCCCGAGGGCAGGGTCATCTTGAGTTCGGCCAGTCCGTGCTTTAATTTCGACCAGAACTGGTCGGCATTTTTTACATTATCGTTCAATTCAACGAAAAGGTACATGATCCCTTCACGGGAATAGGAATAGGTCTTGGCCTTTTTCACCTCCTGGTATCCGAAAATATAATTTTCGACCTCGGTTGTAAGCTGCTTTTCCACTTCGGCTGAGGTAGCGCCAGGATATACTCCCACGATGACCCCCTGCCGTATGGTAAACGTGGGAAACTCGTTGCGGGGCATTTTGATAAGTGCAACAATTCCCACAATGATTAAAGCCAAGGTAATGATAACAACAATGTTGTTGTTTCGCATTGCCTTTTCAATCACACAGAATTTATTCTTCCGTTCCATATTACCAGGTGATTAAACTATTGTCCGACAATTTTTCTTTACCCCCGAACACGATGATCTGTCCCGGCTCAAGTCCCGAAATCACTTCCAGGCCCGCATCCTGGTATTGCCCGGGTTTAATGACCTGTTTCCTTGCCCGTTTTGCCACGGGATCGGCCAGAAAAACATAAGCGTTGTTCTCACTGTCTTTCGAAACACTCTGGTAAGGAACAAGGATCATCTCTTTTTCCATGGCGGTTGCCATTTTCACATCGCACACCATGCCGGGTTTCAGTGAAATATCCGGGTTAGGCACAAGGATCTTCGCTTCGTATGTTCTTGATATCCTGTCGGCTACCGGACTGATATTGGCCACCTCCCCTTTAAACACTTCATCATTCAATGCCGAAACGGTAAAACGCGCATTCATTCCTTTGCGGACTTTGGCCACTTCGTTTTCAGGAACAGATATCTTTACGTACACCTGCCTGATATCCACCAGTTCCAGGGGAGCAGAGGCAATAGAAATTGAAGACATTCCGGGCTCGGTGTTACGCCGCCCTATCACACCATTTACCGGAGCGTACAGATTGCATTTGTCAAGATTGTTTTTTGCCAGGTTGAGTGATGAAATGGCCTGCTCCAGTTTGGATTCCATCTCAACCCATTTTATTTCGGGGAGACTTCCCTTTTCGTGCACCGTTTTCAGCCTGTCGTAGGCATCCTTGGCCTGCTGGAACTGCGATTGCGTGATTTCGTACATATTCTTTGCATCGGTCTGATCCAGTGTGGCAAGCAGCTGGCCCTTATGCACAATGTCACCTGCATCCACCAGTACTTTCTGCACGGTTCCGGTCGTTTGAAAGTTCAGAGGTACGCTTTGATACGCTTCTATTGTTCCGCTATAGCCCAAAACGTCAACCACCTTTTCCTTTTTCACCATGACGGTCGTTACACAGATCTGTTTTGTTACCGTAAGGCTATCCTCATTTTGTTTTGGATTGCAAGCAATGAGCATGGACAATGCCATCGCGGGAATGATCATCTTTCTCATATTTCTGTATTTATCATGTTATTGACTTTGTTTAAATCGCGGGGATCTATTTTCATTTAAGTACTGAACGATTGGTATGATACATACTGAACGAACGGTATGTTACGGTATAAAAAAATTTACTTTTTAAGAAGGTAATACAGCTGGTTGAGTTGGTCTTTCAGGGAATTCATGGCCGATTTTACGGAACTGTTCCTGATGAGGTCCCCGGCAAGGCCGATACTCAGGGAAAAGTACTGAAGGGCCACTACTTTAACGTTGATATCGCCACGTATTTCTCCCCTGTTGATTGCATTTTTCAGAACAACCTCTACATCTTTTACAGCCTTATCAATGACCAGGGCTTTATTTTCCGCAAATCCTTCATAATGTCTGAAACAATCGGCAATGAGGGAAAGGTAATTGACAGGAATGAATTTCTCCTCGTTCCCGAAGATAGCCTTCAGAATCTTATGGGTATGGTCGATACATATGCCTGTGTATTCCTCCATTGTGATGTTATCCAGGTCGACCGTGACGCTGGTAATGGGAAAATGCTTGTCGATCACGGCACGGTATAATTCCTGTTTGTTTCTGAAATGATGGTAAAGGGCTCCTTTGGTAAAGCCAATTGCATTACTGATCATACTTATCGACACGGCTTCATAACTTTGGGTCAGGAAAAGCTTATATGCCTCATCGATAATAAAATCCCTTGTCTCTTTCATGATTAAAATACTGAACGATCGGTATGCAAAAATAATACTTTTTTATATGTTGCAACAAATTATTTCCAGAATATTCAATTTTACATTAGCTGAATTCCATCATTCAAAAAAACGCATTGCTCCGCCTGGTGTTGCTGCCGGTGGCTTTGATCACCGTGTCGAGGTCGGTTTTGTTGAAGCCATAGCAGTATCCTTATCGGGGGAAATCATCGGCAAAAAAGCCTTCTTGACGTCGATTGATTTTTTCACTCACTCCAAATATACCGAATATTTTACTTTTTGTTAATTTCACCGTATATATATCAGAAGCAACAAAGAAAATGATGCCGGAGAATCTTCAGGAAATTATAATGTGTATCAGGAATGGAGATCGAAAGGCATTCAAAAAACTGGTAGAGATGTATCAGCAACCCGCATACCGGCTTGCATTCAGGATCCTCGGCAACGAAGAAGAGGCAAGAGATGCCGTTCAGGAAAGTTTCATCAAAATCTGGCAAAAGTTCGATTCTTTTGACTCCTCCAGGGAGTTCATCCCATGGATGTACCGGATTCTGACGAACACTTCGGCCGACCGGCTGCGGACAATGCACCGGCACGAATTGATCCCGATCGACCTGGTCTCACAAAAACTCCTGGAAATACAACAGCGCGATCAGGGAAGCTCTGCCGACAACCATGATATGGCCATGCTGATCAAAGGACTTGCAGGAACTCTTCCCGATAAACAGAAGGTGGTCTTCATCCTCCGCGATGTCGAAGGAATGTCGTCGGAAGAGGTGGAAACGATAACGGAACTGACCGGAGACGCTGTGAAAAGTAACCTTTACTATGCACGGAAAAGCGTCAGGGAGAGACTGTTAAGGATACTGGAAAAAGAAAGGAGCATAAAATGAATTGCACCGATGCCATCGAAATTCTGGACAGGATGATATTTGAAGATGTTCCGGCTGATGCCGGCCTCAGGCAACATATTGATACCTGCTCCTCGTGCAGCCAGGCATACGCGGATGCCTTGAAAGCCCGGGAAGTAATGAAACTGGTTCGCCGTTCGGAACCGGTACTCCGTGACCCAGAGGAGCTCACCAGTAACATCATGGCCTTCATACCGGAGAGACCGGAGAAGACATTTACTATTCCATTGCTCCTTACGCGCCTGCTTGTCGCCGCTTCGGTTGCCACTTTTTTTCTATTCGGATACGAGCAGTATGATATCGTCAAAAAAGTCAGCTCATTGGAAGTTCAGTTTTCTGAGATCAGATCGGATTCCCGTTATACCGACCTGTTGCAGTTAACATCAACAGTGAATATAAGCAAGGCCGGGATCTCCTTTTCCGAAATTGAACAACTCTTGTTAACGGAAAAGGGAAGAACCCAGCTATCCATTACATTTATTAAGAAACGATTGGATCAAAAAAACAAAAAATGAAAACACGACACCTGATTTTCGGACTGGCCGTTTTAATATTGGCCCTAAGCGCCTGCAGGGAGATAACTGTCAGGACCATTGTGAACAACGACGGCACCTTCACCCGCATGATCACCGTTTCCGGCGATTCGGCTGAAGCCTTCAAAAAGGAGCTCCCGTATCCTCTCGACACCTCATGGGTGATGACATCGAAAAAGGATACGGCAGGCAAAGGAAAATATATCGTTACATATACGAAACATTTCAAGGAAAGCAAAGAGGTGGAAGCTGAAATCAGCAGGGATACAAGCTGGAAAAAGCAACTGGTGCGCCATATCGAAATCAGGAAAAGGTTCGGATTCTTTTACTCTTATATCGAGTACAAGGAGGTTTACACCGCGGCCAACCCTTTCACCGTCCTTCCCTTTAAAGACTATGTTAAACCGCAGGATATGCTCTGGCTGACCCGCAAACATTCCATTCAAAGCCCCGCCGACAGCGTTAGGAGAAAGGCGGCCGAAGATACAGTGATGACATACCTTGTTGAATCGGCCGCCGCGGAGGTCGAAAAGATCCTGGCCGACGGGATCCGGAAACTGAATGATCCGCGACTGGATGCGAAAAGGGTACATGAATTCCACGACAGCATCCGGATTGCCCTTTCGGATGATAAAATCAAGGAAGGTGCGGCATTTATCGATGCGTACCGCAGGTGGACAGGCAAACCTGCCGTGGATCGCCTCAAGGAACTGAAGCCCCCGTTGTTCTGTGAGTTTGACAAGAAAACCAGATTCATCCTAAATTTGTTAGGTATGGAAGAATTCCATACAGAGGCCGAAATGCCCGGGCTGATCACCGGAACCAATTCCTCCGTGCTGAACGGCAACCGGGTTTCATGGGATGTATTTCCAATGGCTTTCCTGCTGGAGGATTATGCGATGGAAGTTGAGTCAAGAGTTATAAATGTGTGGGCATTTGTCCTTTCCGGGCTGATTTTGCTGGGTCTCGTCAGCCTGCTTGTGGTGAAATCGGTGAAAAAGTGATGCTTTTGTTGAAAATTTCCTCCGTCACTCGTTACGTCCCTGTCACCTTGATACCCTGTTACGCGAAACACGTCAGGCATTATGCGACACGCTTCTCGTTAAATATCTCCAGTCAACCGTCACCTCTTTCATCAGGATTCATCCTTCCCTTACCTGAAATATTCACAGGGTGACCGATTTAATTTCCTTTCAGTTGCACCACGGCTTAAATTCGCTGACCAGAAAAGAACCCCGTTATGACCCTAAGCTTTTTTACTTTCCTGACCATCATCAGCATTTTCCTGGCGATGATCCTGTCATTGTTCTTCTTTGTCAATAAAAGAGGGTTCATCCTCGAAAACAAAATACTGGCTATCCTCCTGGCGATCTTTAGCCTTCAGATCTTCTATTCTTTTGCCACAAGTTCGTTTGCCTGGCAATATTTCATGGATTGGCATAAAACACTTTTTATGGTCAGGCAAACTTCTTTTCTGATCGGCCCGCTCTTGTACCTCTATGTCAATTCATTTCTCAAACGAAAGGATATATTGAATTATCGCAATTCAATCCATTTTCTGCCATTTACAGGCGCCATAATTTACCTTTTGATTTACTACAGGGACCTGAATCAATTTGTCATCTGGGAATCCATCATTGATCTGAAAGACACCGTATTGATCCTGACCCACAACCTGGCATACATCGTACTCTCCCTGTTAAGCATGAAATCAACAACCATCAGCCTCAGTGGGTTTTATAAGAGTATTTTAATCTCTTCCCACAACCGGTGGCTTCAGATTCTGTTGGTTGGTTTTATCATTATCTGGATCGTGAATTTAAATTCTTTCGCCACATATATGATCCTGCAGAGGCCCGGCTGGTGTGCCTATACCGTTAGTATATATGCCCTGACTGTTTTTTTATTTATCAACACAATCATGTTTTTTCTCCTGCTAAAACCAGATGTTTATTATGTGATTGCGAAGTATAAAAACAATAAGCTTACGCAACCCGATAAATCGGAGTTTCTGCAAAAATTGAATTCCTATATGGAAACCCAGAAACCATTTCTGAACCCGGATATTACTCTTGAATCTCTTGCGAGTGAGATCTCGGTAAACCCCAGAATCCTGTCTCAAATAATCAACGAATCGTTCAAAAAGAATTTCAAAAGCTATATCCTTGAATACCGGATTAAAGAGAGCATGCAGATTCTGGCCGATTCAAAACACAGCAAACTCACCATCCTCGAAGTCCTTTACCAGGTGGGGTTCAATTCAAAGTCGGCCTTCAATAACCAGTTTAAATTATTTACCAATCTGACTCCCGTCGAATACAGGTCAAAAGCCATTGGTTGATCCAAACATCCCTTTTTGTGAAAAAATAGTCCATTTACCTGTTACAGGTCGACCAGACTCTTTAATTTTACTTCCTTTGTGACGAAGTTGATATATGAAGGCTTCCGATATGATAAACCAGAACCTTTTGCTCATTCTTTGGCTAATGAACCTGAACCTGTTCGCACAAGATAGTGTCACATTCGGGAAGTATCGAATCATGAAATATCTGATCAGCCTGTATCCTGATTCTGAAGTTAATTTTTATTGCCCGGGACGGTTATTCCAAAAAACAGGGAATAGTGAATCAGCGAGGCAAATTACAATAAAGCTCTGAATATCAATCCCGGTCACGAACCTTCAAAGGCAGCACTAAACAAACTGAATAAACAAAAAGACAAGCAGTGATGTATCAAGTTGCGGTTATTAATGAGTTAGCGCCTATTTTAAGACACAGCAACGGAGCATATAATTTTAAAACTATCACATAATCAAACAAAATTAAGATGAAAAAACTTTTTCTATTTTGCATTATTTCCATTTCAAACATTGGAATATTTGCCCAAAACCATTATGAAACTGACAAAAAAGATTTGCAATTTGAAAGCAATGGAATTCAGCTATCAGGTGTACTAATTTTTCCAAAAACGGACAAAAAAGTTCCGTTGATAATAATCGTTCCGAACAGTTGGAATCCTCGTTTCGTGAGTATTGCTGAATATTTTGCAAGCAATGGGATAGCTTGTTTTACATATGACTCAAGAGATGTTGGAAAATCTATGGGATTTAATTGTT
>JBAXKG010000062.1:0-14422 GCA_037137455.1 Bacteroidota bacterium | reverse complement strand
AATAAATGTAAGGAATTGAAATATAGTATAATACTATTTTTCTTTTCTTTTTTCAACTATAAGAACTTAAAGGAGAAAACCATATTCATAATACGGGTACAGATGCCAAACCATTCTGGAAATTAACACATTAACCTCTTATAAATTGTAGTAGAAAATTAGTCATTTATAAGAGAATTATAAGAGATAATGAGAGATGAACTATTGGCTTGTAAAATTCGCCCCCTTCCGCTACAGCTGGAACGATTGCCTGAAAAACGGGAAGTTTGAAATTTATTCGGTCCGGAACTTTCAGGCCAGGAACAATCTGCAGGCAATGAAGATAGGAGATGCCGTTCTTTTTTACCATAGCCAGGAAGATCATCGTATTATGGGCGTAATGAAGGTGATTCAGGAGGCGCATCCTGACCCAACGACTTCTGACCCTCGATGGATTTCTGTTACCTTTGAGCCGGTGGAGACTTTTACAAACCCGGTTTTATTGGTTGAAATAAAGCAAGATTCGGAGCTGGCAGGGATTGGGTTGATCATACAGCCTCGTTTGGCAGTAATGTGTTTAACTATACCAGAATTCTCCAGGATTATTGAAATGAGTAAATCTGGTTAAAATCAGAATGACTTTACAACCATAATATAAATATCTATGCAATCCATCAACCGCGATGCAATCACCGTTTCCGCCAGGAAACCCATGATCGACTGGGTAAATTCAATGGACCCGGGACATCCTATTAACTACAGGGATCCGTCAAACTATGATGAATCAACTGTTTATCTCATTGAGCAGCTCGAAACAGAAGAGGATTTCAATGATTGGATCATGGAAAACTATCTGGAAATCTTTGAGGAAGAGCTTTTCAACTGGATCACCGATGATTTAAAATGGCCCGCCCCGCTGACTTATGAGTTATTTACCCAATGGATCCAGGTTTCGTACCAATCCATGGTGGTCGATTTACATGATGATGAACCCATTGAATATGATGAATAATTCTTTCAACCTATGATCCTTCTTAAAAACGGCACCTATATCGACTGGCAAACGCTGGAATTCCGTCAAACAGATATACTTGTAGAACAGGGTGTTAACGGTGTTTTTCGGTTCATAAATCCCATCGCACACGATTCCGGATCAGTCCGTCAAACCATCGAATGCTCCGGCAAATTCATCACAAAATCATTTGCCAATGGCCACCATCATGTCTATTCAGCTCTTGCCCGCGGGATGCCGGCGCCCAAAAAAAATCCAGAAAATTTTCAGGAGATCCTGAAATATGTCTGGTGGAACCTGGATAAAGCGCTTGACCTCGATATGATCAGGGCGAGCACCCTCGCTACGGCGATGGCCTGTGCAAAGAACGGGGTGACATTTGTAATCGACCACCATGCATCGCCATATGCAGTTGATGGAAGCCTCGAAACCATCGCGCAGGCCTTTGATGAAGTTGGCATAGGGCACCTTCTGTGTTATGAAATCTCAGACCGCGATGGTAAGGAAATCGCTCAGAAAGGGCTGACCGAAACATCAAATTACCTGTCGAAAAGACAAGGTTTGGTTGGGTTACATGCTTCATTTACAGTCGGTAATGAAACATTGAAACAGGCGGTTCGACTGGCAGCACAAACAAAATCGGGCATTCATATTCATGTGGCCGAAGATAAATCAGATCAGGAACATTGCCGGGAAAAGTACCATCAACGGGTCATAGAACGGCTTTCAGACAGCGGGGTGCTGCAATTTCCAAAGACCATCCTCGCTCACTGCCTTCATCTTGATGATAATGAGCGCAGCCTGGTTGAATCATCGCCTGCCTGGGTGGTTCAAAATATGGAGAGCAATCTTAACAATTCAGTTGGTTTTTTTAACTCGACAGGACTGGGCCACCAGATCATGTTCGGTACCGATGGCATGCATAGCGATATGTTGCGTAGCGCAAAATCAGCCTTTTTTGCCGGTCATAACTTCGACAAAATCGATTATGGAGAAACCTACAGAAGATTCAGGAATGTGCATAATTATCTTCATTCCAATGGATTCGAAGGAGATGGTGAAAACAACCTTGTTGTTCTTGATTATGATACCCCGACCCCTTTGACTCCCGACAATTTCTATGGACATTTTCTGTTCGGGATCGAATCCAGGCATGTTGCCCATGTGATATCGCAGGGTAGGCTAATCGTGGAAAATGGGAAAATACTCAAGGTTGATGAAAAAGCAATTCATGCAGAGTCACAAGTCCAGGCAAAAAGACTTTGGAAAAATATCATAAATCGTAAATCGTAAATTAAAAAACCCTGTTTTTCCCACGGTGTTCAAGATTCCTCAAAAGCCTGGCGGGATCTTCAAAGCGGTTGGTCAGCATCATCGCCGCGATGATATAGGGTTTAAACCCGGCTTGCTTGTATAGGGGAACCCGGTAGCGTTCAAAAACAGTGGAAGCAACTTCACCTTCTTTACAGGAAACTCCTGAAATATCAGCAGGGAGGCAGTGCATGTAAAGGGCTTTGCCATTTTTAGTCAGGAGCATGTTTTTTTCGGTGCATTCCCAGTTTTTATACTTTGCATTGTTGTCCAGGCAATCCTTTTCGAGACTTTTAAGGCCATCATGATCGTTCTTCCTGAGTAGTTCGGTACGTTGCTGCATGACGTTGAAAGGAGCCCAGCTTTTTGGATAAACGATGTCGGCGCCTGTAAATGCCTCATCCATTGAATTGACCACACGAAAACTTCCGCCGCTTTCTTTCGACTGGTTTCCGGCAAGTTCAATCACTTCGGGGATTAGTCCGTATCCTTCGGGATAGGCGAGGTCAACGTGCATCCCAAACCGGGTCATAAGCCCGATGATGCCTTGTGGCACTGAGAGCGGCTTCCCGTAACTCGGCGAATAGGCCCAGGTCATGGCGATCTTTTTCCCTTTTAATTTTTCCAGTGATCCAAAAACTGTTTTCAGATGAAGCAAATCGGCCATGGACTGTGTGGGATGATCGATGTCGCATTGCAGGTTGATGATACCCGGGCGCTGCGGCAGCACGCCATCGGCAAAGGCTTCGTCAAGAGAGGCGCCAACTTCGCGCATGTAAGCGTTTCCGGCGCCAAGAAACATGTCATCGCGTATACCAATGATATCGCTCAAAAAGGAGATCATCGCCGATGTTTCTCGCACGGTTTCACCATGGGCGATCTGCGATTTGCCTTCATCGAGATCCTGAACGGTCAGGCCCAGAAGGTTAGCAGCAGAAGCAAAGGAGAACCGGGTTCGGGTCGAGTTATCCCGGAACTGCGAAATTGCCAGCCCTGAGTCGAAACAACGTGGAGAGATGTTCTGCTCGCGTAGCATTTTCAGGTCTTCAGCTACCGAAAGTATTGTCTCGAGATTTTCGCGGCCCTTTTCCCAGGTCAGAAGAAAGTCTTTGCCATAAAGGTCTTCCGTAGAAGTATCGGCCATCGTTCTTAGTACATTGATAGTTTGGTTCATCTGTTTTTTCTAGTTATTCCGATAAATAATAGGCTAACGCGGCATAAAATGCCGAAGCCGCCACCAGGTCGCTAACCGGAACTTTTTCATTTGGTGCATGCGCCAGCGTCTCATTTCCGGGCCCGAAGCCAATGCATGGGATTTTATAGTATCCATTTATGGTGACGCCATTGGTTGAAAAGGTCCATTTGTCGGTTATGGGCTCTTTGTCGAAAAGGCCGGCAAAAGCCTCTTGAGCACGGATTACCAGATTATGGTCCTCTTCGATTTTCCAGGTGGGAAAATACTTCTCCATGCCAAAATGCCGGCCCGTATATGCAGTTCCCTCATATTGCAGCACCTCAATTTCAGCATCCATATCTTTCAGGATTTCACCAATTTCAGCCACCGCTGATTCTTTGGTTTCGCCCCAGGTAAGCCGGCGATCGAGATGAATGCGCGCGTAATCGGCCACGGCACAAAGTGATGGACTCCCGGAAATAAATTCGGAAATCGTTACGCTGCCTTTTCCAAGAAAATCATCGGATTTCAAACGTTCATTCAGCTTTTCAACCTCCAAACATGCCCGTGAAGCCATGTAAATCGCGTTCTTACCCCGTTCGGGCGCCGATCCGTGAGATGATATACCCTTAAAGGTAACTGTAATCTCCATTCTTCCACGCTGGCCCCTGTATATATTCAGATTGGTGGGTTCAGTGATGACCACAAAATCGGGGATGATCTTCTCTTCCTCCACCAGATATTTCCAGCATAGCCCATCACAATCCTCTTCAATTACTGTTCCTGTGAAGTAAATCGTGAGATCGCGGTCGAATGCAAGCTCTTTCAGGATGCGTCCTGCTGTCACAAACGAAGCGGGGCCACCTTTCTGGTCAACTGTTCCGCGGCCATGTACAAATCCATCGCTGATTTCCCCTGAAAAGGGATCACTTGTCCAATTGGCCAGGTTTCCGGTATCCACAGTGTCGATATGGCCATCGAATGCCAGAATTTTTCTACCATTTCCGATGCGGCCGATCACGTTTCCAAGGCCGTCAATCCTCACTTCGTCGAAGCCGGCTTCTATCATCTGCCGCTTCAATTCTATGGCCATGGCCTGTTCGCCCGTGCTGAGTGACTTGATTTTAACGAGTTTCGAAAGGTTCCCGGCGGTGTAATCTTTGTAGGTTTCCGCTAATGAGGTGATTTTTGTGAGTAGCTCTTTCAAGGAATTATAGTATTAAAATGACAGTTATTTCAATTTTTCCGCCGACATCAAAATTACTTCGCCGGTTGCGGGCAATGAGAAATCAGGCTCTTTTTTGTGATTTGCAATGGCTGAAATGGCATCTTTTATGGCTAACCATACCGACAATCCTAACATGAACGGTGGCTCTCCAACTGCCTTGCTACGGTGGATTGTGCCTGGATTTGGCACATCTTTTAACAATTCAACCCTGAAATCCTCCGGAATATCATTGATTGTAGGAATTTTATAGGTATCGGGTGAATGGGTCAGCAGGTTGCCCTCCTTGTCCCATTTGATCTCCTCGGTGGTACACCAGCCTACTCCCTGAATAAATCCGCCTTCAACCTGCCCTTTGTCAACAAGCTCATTGATCGAATCGCCCACATCGTGTAATATGTCGGTACGCAGTAAACGATGAGCCCCAGTCAGGATGTCAATCATCACCTCCGAAACAGCCATGCAATATGAATAATAGTAAAAGGGATTTCCCTGCCAGGTTTCACGATTGAAGTAAATCCCCGGTGTTTTATAAAACCCTGTGGCGCTCAGGCTTACCTGATTGAGACGTGCCAGGTTACAAAGTTGATCAAAGGGGATTTTATTTGAAGGATGTTCCTTATCGAAAATACAATTTTCCCGGAATGTCAGATTCTCTTTATGAAAAGCACACCCGGGATACCGCATCGCTAGTTCACCTAAAGCCAGGTGGCTCAACCTTTCTTTGATAATGTCTATGGCATTTTTTACTGCCATGCCATTGAGATCGCTTCCCGAGGAGGCGGCGGTAGGAGAAGTGTTCGGCACCTTGGATGTATTTGTAGCGTTCACCTTGATTTGTTCGGGTGAGATACCCAATTCGCCTGATGCGATAGCAGTTATTTTTGTATGCAGACCTTGTCCCATTTCTGTTCCACCATGGTTGACCAGCACGGTTCCATCGGTATATATATTTACCAATGCCCCGGCCTGGTTCAGGAAGGCAGTGGTAAAAGAGATCCCGAATTTCACCGGAGTGAGGGCAAGACCTTTCTTAAAGAACTTATTATTAAGGTTGAACCTGTCGATTTCCTTTCTGCGGCAGTGATAGTCTGATGTGCCAACCAGCTTGTCGAACATTCTGACAAGATGATTGTTTTTCACCTTTTCGCCATAAGGGGTAATGTCGTTTTCATCGGTCCGGTAAAAATTCAGGAACCTGATCTCTGAAGCATCCTTCTTAAGGAACCGGGCAATCTGGTCAATAGCATTTTCGATGACTGCCATCCCCTGTGGCCCGCCAAATCCGCGGAATGCAGTATTTGATGGCAGGTTGGTCTTCCAGGCTTGTCCGGTTATCGAAACATTTGGCAGATAATAAGCATTATCTGCATGAAGCATGGCCCTTTCAAGAATGGCAAGAGACAAGTCGGTCGAAGAACCTGCATCTGAATTCAATTCCACCTTGTAAGCCAGGATCAATCCCTGATCGTTGAACCCGATTTCATACCTCGAAAGAAAGCGGTGTCGTTTGCCAGTCATTATCTGATCATCATCGCGAAAAAGATGTATCCTTACCGGGCATTTTGTTGCATGTGCAAGCAATGCAGCCCAGGCAGCCACGTGATTTCCCTGCGTCTCTTTTCCCCCGAAACCTCCGCCGATACGTTTCACTTCCACTTCAACCTCATTTTTTGAAATGCCCAGTACTTCAGCAACTATTGCCTGAGTTTCGGATGGGTTCTGGCTCGCGGCATGCATTGTAATTTCCCTCCCCTCCCCGGGAATGGCAAGCGCGGTTTGTGTCTCGAGGTACCAATGCTCTTGTGCGCCGGTTTTCAGTTCTCCTTTTATTATATGCTGAGCGCTCTTCATTTTCGCCGCTGCATCCCCGCGTTCAATTTTACGGGCAGGTGCAAGTATGTTGTTAGCAGCCATCGCCGACTCAATATCCAGGATGGCAGGAAGAGGAGCATAATCTATTTTAATGAGCTTTTCAGCCTCCAGAGCGGCCTCTTCTGTTTCGGCGGCAATAAGGGCGATGGCCTGCCCGATAAAGGTTACCTCGTTTTCTGCAAGGCACGGTTCATCATGGATCACAGGCCCCATTTGGTTTTCTCCGGGAATGTCATTGGCAAGAACGATACTATGTACCCCGTTTATTGTAACTGCTTTCGAAATATCAATCTGTCGAATTTCAGCATGGGCATATTTGCTGTATACTACTCTCCCATGGAGCAATTGACTGTTTACCTGTATATCCTGAATGAATACAGATTCACCGGTCGCATGCTTCACATTCGTTTCATCAGGGTTCGAATAGGTCGGCTTAAAAGTAAAATTATCTTCGACATGATTGAATATCAGAATTTTGTCTCTGTCAGAGGTGTCAATTATAAATACTTCTCCATCACTTTTGGAACAGTCTGTGGTTTCAATGAAAAATTTCATCAGCAAATTTCTGCCGGCGCTCTTTCTGTATTCAGCATTTGCCCGAGCATCAGAGATTGGAGCAAACTCCTGGTCAAAAATATGCATGGCATCTGAAATAGTATGTCGTGACCATTCTTTGCCGGTAAGAAAAATTTCCGTTTTCACCGCACGTTTTGGAATTTCAGCCAAACCCCCAAAAGCAAGAATAATTTCATGTACAATTCCCTGTTTTTTATATATTCTGAAAGCTCCGCTAACAGTGGATATATCCATATTTTTCCGCTTGGAAACCTTGTACGAAAAAATCGTGGTTTCAATAGCAGGTTTTGGTATAATTATCTCAGTTATAAGTTCATCATTTCCCAGGTTTGTTTTTCTATAACCTGAAATGAAATCTTCAATATCAATTTTACGCTCACAACTTATTGACCGTACCTTGACAGAGGCCCTGCAGGCGATCAGCAAAGGCAACAAATCACCAATGGGGGATGCGGAGCCAACATTACCACCCAGGGTTGCTATGTTTCTGATTTGCAGGGAACCAAATACCTTTAGCATAGAAAAAATGGCGGGGAGCCTTTCTTCAGAAAAAGACTTAAGAGCTTCAAGGGTCACGCCGGCGCCTAATATATAATGATCATCATCTTCGAGGCAATAATTCATTTCATCCACTCCCGAAAGATCGATGATCGAAGGAAGCGACTCTTTTTTCTTAGTTTGTCGCAAAGCCACATCGGTTGAGCCATTTATTACGACAGCCGATTTATTTTCCTTCCTGTATCTGAGTGCCTCTGCAACATTGAACGGTTTGTAATAGCATTGACTCTCTGTCCTGAGTTCAATAGGTGCCTTATCGGAGTTAATTTCTTTCAACAAACCAATCACCCGTGGTTCATTTTCTGAAAAATGGTCCTTTGAAGTTTCATCGCCAACTTTAGCGGCAGCCTTAAGAATGGACTGGTAGCCCGTACACCTGCAAAGATTTCCGGTCAGGGCATCTTCAATTATTTCACGGGAAGGGCTCCTGTGGTTTTTAAATAACCCGAAGAGCGACATGACGACTCCCGGTGTGCAATATCCACATTGGCTGCCATTTGTCTCCACCAGCACCTGCTGAACAGGGTGAAGAATCCTGGAAAAGTTATCGGAAATCGCCAGGTTTTCAACAGTAATAAGCTGCTTGCCATGTATCATCGGAAGAAAGACCAGACAGGAATCAACAGTGCGGTATGCAAGTTTACCATCCGGACCTATTTCGGCAAGTACTACTGTGCATGCGCCGCAGTCACCCTCAGAACAACCCTCTTTTACTCCTTTGTGTCCGGGCAAAGAACGAAGATAATTTAATACTGTGGTTGTTGGCTTGAATCCTGAAGATTCATAAAATCCAACCTCCACAATACGATTATCAAAGACAAACCTGATGGTATCTTTCATCTGGAATTTCTTACATCAATTAGTTTTGCCAGTATGCTGATGGCGATCTCCTGTGGCGTTTCCGCCTTGAATTTTATTCCAATTGGCATGTCAATTTTCTGAAGTTCTTCGTAGGTCAGGATGTTTTCTTCAAGAAACCGCTTTTTCAGCAAATCTACCTTTCGGGCGCTTCCGATCATGCCGAGGTATGCATGCTGTTTTCTTGCAACCATGGCCAAAATTTCCTCATCTGAAATATGTTTCGGAGTTACAATGACGATAAAAGTGTTTTCATCAAAAACCGCCTCATCGATAGCCTTAAAATAGTCTTTATTAAAAATATTAAATCCTGAAAATATTGCATCTTTAAAAATATCCTCTCTTGGATCAAACAGGGTGACTGAAAATTCCATTTCGCGGGCAAATGTTGCCAGGGATTTTCCGATATGGCCGGCACCGAAAATGAAAAGTTTGTTCTTTGGGTGCAAAGGTTCAATATAAACCTCCATCTTTCCTCCGCAATGCATGCCCAGGTCTTTATCGAGATTGAAGGAAACTTTAGCTGGTTTCCCGGAATTGATAAGTTTCACTGCCATCTGAGCCACCTCATTTTCTACGCTTCCACCCCCGATACTGCCATAAATTGACCCGTCGGTAAATACGATCATTTTGGCTCCCGTTTTGCGCGGCGTCGATCCCTTGGTTTCAATAACAATACACAACGCGGCAGGTATTTGTCCGTTGATAATTTCTTCAATTTTTTCAAAAATCCGCTGCATGGAATTAGTCAGGTCAAGAGAACAGCCACATCAAAGCGGTAAAATTACATTTTTTATTTTATTTCCGCTTCATCCTGACCTCCTCCTCAAGTTTGGCTGAAAGAGCTTTAATGCTATTATTTAAAAGGTCTGTTTCATGTGTTAATATCTGAAGCTTATCATCGAGATTTCGAGTTGCTTTGAAGTGTTCGTCCTTTAGTTCAATTATCTCTGGTCCGTAAGGGCTGAACTTTAATTCGAGTCTGGAAAGATCCTCATTCAATTGCTTTTCAAATTGTTGGTTCGTGGCTTCAAGGGAGGAAAGTGCTGTTGAAAATTTTTGACTCATTTCAGCGGATAATGAACTCACGGCCTCCAGGTTTATTTGCATGTCACCTGCAAGACGCTTTGTTTCCATGTCAAGCCTTTCATTTGTTTTTTTATAAAGGTCGATAATTGATTGATGGTTCTTGTCAGCTTTCATTTTGAATATGAGTATCAAAAGGAAGGCAATGGCGAGCAGGATAATAATGATAATAAACATCAGTATCAGGGAGCCATGGGAAAACAATTTCCGGGCATCGACCTGTTCTTTCAATGAATTTACCTTAACGCTTGTTTTTGACAGCGAATCGGCGATAACTACCAGTTGGGCCTCACTGACCTTAATAGTTCGGGTAATGTCGTCAATAGACTTAGCTAATTTCGCATCAACCTTTTTGACCTCGTTCAATTGCTTCCTGGAGGCATTGATTCCTTCATAGATTTTTTTCTTTTCCGCCTGGAAATCCTTTTTTTGAAGGAGTTCCATAGTTTGTGCCCCTGCCTGTCCGACAAAGAACACAATTGCTAAAAATGTCAAAAGTTTTTTCATGGGATGGATATATGTTGAGTCGTTAAATGTACGAACTATTATCCTGTAAGTCAACTGTGAAAATGATTTTTCTGAAAATTCAGTATTCAATTGCCACCATAAAGTAAAATATACAATAACATTTAGGCATTGGACGGTAAATTTGATATTCCTGGAATTAAATCATATTTTTACAATGTTGAATTTGTGAATATTATATGAACCATAGCAAACGGTATCTTCTCTCCCTGCTGCTCATCATTACTGCCTGTACCCGGCAGCAGGAGCAAACACAATCTGGAGATATTATTCCAAAAGTAGTTGAGGCAAAAGGATATATAGTTCCCCGCGACAGTATATCTGAACCAGTTGTTGTACCGGTTGGAACAACGACCGTTGTGAAAGTAGGTACTCCAGAGGTTATCACTATCAATACCAACATTCACCCGGTTGGCAAACCCAGGGTAGTGAAAGCAGGCACTCCGAGGGCTTGCATTCCCGGACAGAATGGATTTTCACTTCCCAAAACTGTTCCCGCCATTGTTCGCCCGCTTGCCACAGTCATCCCCGAAGCTGTTGTTGCCAAAGACACCTATAGCAAAGAATTAAACCCGCAAAACTTCAGCACTTTTGGAAAGCAGCAAGGATTAAAACACGGAGCGGTATCGTGCATGCTGCAGGACAGAAACGGAAACCTTTGGTTTGGAACATTAGGCGGTGTTTCGAAATTCGATGGGAAGATGTTTACTCATTATACAGAGAAAGAAGGCCTGGTCAATAATTTGGTTTGGAGCATTTTGGAAGATAAACTCGGGAATATATGGTTCGGGACTTATGGCGGCGGTATTTCGAAATATGATGGGAGAAGTTTTACTAATTATTCTGAGAAAGAAGGCCTGAGTAGTAATTATGTTTGGAACATATTGGAAGATAAAATCGGGAATCTCTGGGTTGCCACCGAAGGAGGAGGTGTTTCACGGCTTAACCGGGATGGGAAAAGTTTTACTCATTATACCCAAAAAGAAGGTCTTGGCAGTAATACAGTGATATGCATATTGGAAGATAAAAGTGGAAACATTTGGTTCGGCACTCAGGGCGGCGCCTCCAAATATGATGGTAAAAGTTTTTCAAATTTCACCAAGAATGAAGGCATGAGTGATAATATGGTTTACAGTATTTTGGAAGATAAAAGCGGAAACCTCTGGTTCGGTACTATTAGTGGCAGTGTATCGAAATACGACGGCAAAAATTTTACCCAATTTACCAGGAAAGAAGGCCTGAGTGGTAATATTGTTCAGTGTAGTATCGAAGATAAAAGCGGAAACCTTTGGTTTGGCACACAAGGTGGCGGTGTTTACCAGCTTGGCCGGGATAGCAAAAATTTTACCTATTTTACTGTTAAGGAAGGCCTTAGTAATAATTATATATCGTCTATTTTAGAAGATAGAAGTGGAAACCTTTGGTTTGGTACAGACAGAGGAGTGTCAAAATACGATGGAAAAATGTTTACTCATTTTACCGAAAATATCGTTCTGAGCAATAATGCGGTTTATTCCATTATGAATGATAAAAGAGGTAACCTTTGGTTTGGTTTTTTAGATGGCGGGATTTTCGAACTGAGCAGGGAAGGTAAGAGTGTTAAGCATTATACAGAGAAGGAAGGGTTGACCAATAATTCTGTTTTTTCAATTTTAGAAGACAGAAATAATAACATATGGTTTGGCTTTGTTAACGGTTTATCGAAATATGATGGTAAAAATTTTACTAATTTCAATACTAATAATGGCCTTACCAATAATTATATCATGAATATATTTGAAGATAAAAGCGGAAATCTTTGGTTCGGAACCACTACAGGGGTTTCCCGACTTAGTCGTGATGGCAAAATTATTACACAGTTTACAGTTAAAGAAGGTCTAAGCAACAATTATGTAAGGTGTACATTTGAAGATAAAAGCGGGAATATGTGGTTTGGCACTTTTGGCGGAGGTGCAACCAAATACGATGGAAAAATTTTTACTCATTTTACGATTAAAGAAGGGCTGAATTCAAATGGGGTGAATTGTATAAAGGAAGATAAAAGTGGAAATCTTTGGTTCGGCACAAATAATGGAGTCTCAAAACTTAGCCGGGATGGCAAATGGTTTACCCATTTTACCGAGAAAGAGGGCCTTTGCAATAATTATGTCTCGAATATCCTTCAGGACAGAAGCGGAAATCTCTGGTTTGGTACACGCTTTGGCATTTCCAAGCTTCCATTTTATGCCATCGGGGGGGAGCGAAATATTTTTTTTAAAAATTATATGTATGAGGATGGTTTTTTAGGCATTGGAGTTTCAAAAGGCGCGATGTGCGAAGACAGACAAGGCACAATATGGATTGGGGCCAACGACCGGCTCTCAGCATACTACCCTGAAGGGGACATGACCGATACTGTGGGCCCCTGCATTCAATTAACAAACATTGAATTATTTAATGAAAATATTCCATGGACTCTTTATGAAAAGAAAAAGGATACCAGCATTGTTTTAGGAAATGGCGTTAAGGTGGGGGACATTCGTTTTGACAGTCTTTCAAAATGGTATTTTTTACCTGAGAATTTAAGTCTTGCATACAACAATAATTTTCTGACATTCAATTTTATCGGCATTACTCAAAAACGACCCCGGAATGTAAAGTATCAGTATAAGCTGGAAGGTTTCGATGAAAACTGGAGCGCCCTTACCGTTCGTAACGAAGCGCCATATGGCAATTTACCCCAAGGCACATACACCTTCAAAGTAATAGCAATGAACAGCGATGGTTACTGGAGTAAAGAATATAACTACACCTTCAACATTCGCCCGCCATGGTATAAAACTGCATGGTTCCGTTCTTTGACCACCCTTTTATTTCTTGTTTCATTATTCTTGCTCTATCGCTGGAGAACTGCTGCACTGCGCCAGCGGCAAAAGCAACTCGAAAAAACCGTAAAAGAAAGAACTGCTGAAGTTGTGCATCAAAAAGAAGAAATTGTATGTCAAAATGAAGAATTAGAAAACACTTTGGAACACTTGAAAAAAACCCAGTCACAGCTTATCCAGTCAGAGAAAATGGCATCCCTTGGGATGCTTACTGCCGGGATTGCACATGAAATCAATAACCCGGTTAATTTTATTAATTCCGGGGCCATCAGCCTCCAGAAAGATTATGAAGATCTTCAGCTGATCATTCGCGCAATCGACCAGTTACCCCCCGGGGCGCAAAAGCTTGCTAACGAATTGGATATGGATGAACTCCTTAAGATCATTCCTCAAACGATCGAAGATATCAAAACCGGGGTGCAACGGACATCGGAGATCGTGAAGGGGTTACGCAACTTCACAAGGCTGGATTCCACGGAATTGAGAGAAGCAGACATTATTGATGGGATTGAATCTACCCTTCTTCTGCTTAACAGCAAAATCAAAGACCGGATCAGCGTTGTGAAAGAATATGATGAACGTGTCAGGTTCGTCAAATGTTATCCCGGCCCGCTCAACCAGGTTTTCATGAACCTGCTCAACAATGCCATTGATGCCATCGACCAAAAAATCAAGGAGAAGCCATCCCGACCAGGAGAGCCAGAAGCTGTAAATCTGTTTGACCAATTTCAGATCATGATCACTACAAAAATGATTGATGAAAACGAAAAGAAGAAGGTGGAAATTGTGATCAGCGATAACGGTGTTGGTATTCCTGAAAAGATCAGAGATAAACTTTTCGACCCGTTCTTCACCACTAAAGAAGTAGGAAAAGGAACCGGGCTGGGCCTGGCAATCTGCCATGGAATCATAGAAAAACATGACGGCCAAATAACCTTTGAGAGCAAGGTCGACGAAGGAAGTGTATTTACGATAACGATTCCAATTGCCTGATAATTAAGTATGACCAGAATTATTTTATATATTAACCACGCAAAAATGCTTTACATGAGAATTTTCATTGTATCACTGTTGGCTTTGGCCCTTTACCAGATCACAAATGCCCAAAAAGAATACAAGGTGCTGATAGATTCACTCTATGCTGAGTTGCCTCATATGAAAGAAGATACCAATAAGGTAAGACTACTTGCAACCATTTGTTATGAAATGCGCAATGTTAATCCCAGGGAAGCATTAGCACCTGGTTTAGAAGCGCTCAGCCTGGCCGAAAAACTGAATTATAAATACGGAGAAGGAATTTCACACTATTCGCTTGTTTTTACTTACCACTTTTTATCAAAACTTCCTGAGTCAATGGACCATGCTCTCAGGGCACAGGA
>JBAXKG010000061.1:0-14492 GCA_037137455.1 Bacteroidota bacterium | reverse complement strand
TCCTGGGTTTTGCCTCACTTTTGAAAGAACCTGGCCTGACAGGTGAGGAGCAGCAAAATTACATCCGCATCATCGAGAAAAGTGGTGCCCGTATGCTCAACATCATCAACGATATTGTTGACATTTCAAAAATTGAAGCCGGGCTGATGGACGTTGTCCTCAAGGAGTCGAATATTAACGAGCAGATAGAATATATTTATACCTTCTTCAAACCAGAAGTTGAAGTTAAGGGAATGCAATTATTCTTTAAAAATTCTCTGACGACAAAGGAAGCGATCATTGAAACAGACCGTGAAAAAATCTATGCCATTTTGACCAACCTCGTCAAAAATGCCATTAAATATACCTTTGAAGGTTCAATTGAATTTGGGTATGAGAAAAAGGGAGAATACCTTGAGTTTTTTGTGAAAGACACAGGTATTGGAATTGCCAAAAACCGGCAGGAAGCCATATTCGAACGATTTATTCAGGCTGATATTTTCGATACACATGCTTATCAGGGGGCTGGTCTGGGATTATCAATTACCAAAGCGTATGTTGAAATGCTGGGTGGAATAATCCGGGTAGATAGTGAACCTGGAAAAGGCTCCATATTTTATTTCACCATTCCATACAATACAAACAAGCAGGAACAACGCGCTATTGCAAATGTTGCTTCTGCAAAAGATATGGAAGCTCAAATTAAAAACCTGAAAATATTAATTGTCGAAGACGACGAAAACTCGAATTTCCTGATCACCTCAATACTCAAAAAAAACAACCATGAAATCTTACATACAGAAACCGGATTTGAAGCCATTGAGGCTTGCCGTGATAACCCTGATATTGATTTGGTTCTGATGGATATCAGGATGCCCGGAATGGGCGGATATGAAGCCACTCGGCAAATCCGTCAGTTTAACAAGGAGGTAATCATTATTGCACAAACAGCTTATGGACTTTCAGGTGACAGGCAAAAAGCCATAGATGCAGGATGCAACGACTACATTTCAAAACCCATTGACAAAGATGAATTGGTGGGGTTAATACAAAAGCATATTAAGAAATAACCCAAAGAGACCGGCAACTTTCACATGCGGGTAATCCAAATTCCAGAAGGTGTCGTACTCCCCCATATAAAATCGATTTCATGATTTTCCCCCTTTTAAAGAGTTAAATTCCTTTCGTTTCAAAAAATAAAAAAAGATCAGATAAAAAATGAATATGGAGAAAAGGTTCAAAAGAATTATAGCAAGGAACCCATTCCCATAAATAAACAGGATTGAAAACAAAAGTAAAACTGTATTTGCCAGGATTGACCTCGAAAATGCCATGAAACGTATTTGATCCAAACTTTCACTTTCACTTTTCTCTTTTGAGAATACCAAAAAAAAGAACCCTGAAAGGAATGATAATAAAAGCAACTCATCTGCAACATTAGTCTGCACGGTCGCAAAAATCTTAACTTCAAGAAACGACGAGAAAATGGCAAAAACCGGAAGGATCAATCTGAAATCAAACCAAATATAGAAAATCAATCCTACAAGACCAGCAAAAACCAAAAATGCCCCGATCCATTTAAATTTGTGGGGTAAAAGAAAATGATTCATCTACATTCAGGGAATGGGGTTTGTTTTAATTAGTAGAACTTGTGGTTACCTGAAATTTGGCAGAGGTTCCGTCTGTGAAATTAAATAGAATTCCTACCAATCCGAATTTATGGTTTGCCACGTAGGTTATTTTGGAGACACCTAAACTTTTCAATCCGCTGGTGGGTTCTTCGATTTCCATAACCTTAATCAGCATAAAACCGTAGAAATAGTCATCCGTTGTGGATTTGCTGATCACTGTTCGTAATCTCCCGGTAGAACCAACAGGATATGTATCGCCAACATTTGAAGCATATTTCACCAGAACGCCGGGAGCCAATCCCACATAACTTTGCACCCCTTCAACTGTTGATTTAAATTGAAAACCGCTACCTGAAACACTATCTCCATTGATAGTGATTCCGGGAATATTGGAAAGAATGTTTTTAATGGTCGGATTTGTAACATTGCAACTGCCTGAATATGAAGAAATACCATTCGACAGTGAGACTACCGAGGCAGTGAGTCCGGTGATTCCAACACTCGATAAGGCGGAGCCATGAACCAGTGTTCCAACGACTCCCATAGATGATTGGGCGCCCTCAATGTCGGTAACATCAGCGGTTGTATCTTTTTTACATGAATGGGATAAGACTAAAACCGATAATATGGCCATTAAAACAAATAGTTTTTTCATACAATAAGGTTTTGAATGAATATGATGCCGGTTACGATACAAATATACATTATGGTGTTCTCAAAACCAAATTTTTCTTGATTTGGGTGTACTTAAATATCGGGATGATGGTAAATATTTCAGAACTTTACAAAATGATCAGCGCCGGCAATCCAAACATTTAGGTGCATTGGATCCTGAGGGCATCAAAGAAACTTAAATGAAGCATCAAAAATTCACTATAAAACAAAGAATAAAAAGTTTTGGACAGGCCTTCAACGGATTAAAGATCTAAATCAAAGAAGATCATAATGCAAGGATTTATCGTTTTTCTTCCTAAAATACTTGATTTATTGTAAGATTACTTCAACGACATTAGTGAATGCCTATCTCCTTCGCACTCCATACCTTGCCCTTATTTCCGATTCCCTTTCTTTATCAGATATAAAAATAATTGTTTTACCGCCATCAAGTACAATGGGAAATTTATCGGTCACCGACCCTGTCAATAATTTTGAGTTTGGAACACTGAGCCGGTGATTGGCCTGGTTCATCCTGTTTGTCAATACGTCGTTCTTCCTTGTTTGGTTGTTTTTCACAGAATGTATTTTATGGGATTCCTGCCAAGTTACGATTTTTTTTCAACTATTGCTGTTTTTGAATGAAAATGTTTAAATGACTTCAACAATAATAAAACTCATAATACCCTTGTTGATAACTACAAATTCTCCTGAAAATATTGCACCATTTTCTGGTTTAAATGTACCCGGTCCTTTCCCCTGACATTGTGTGGGTGGCCCGGATAGAAGAAAAAATCGACCTGTTTGCCTTCATCCACACATTTTTTCAGAAATGAGAGCGAATTCTGAGGAACAACAGTATCATCCTGGTCATCGTGGATGATAAGCAATTTGCCTTTAAGATTTTTGGTATAATTGAGCAGGCTGGCATTTTTATAGCCTTCAGGGTTGGTTTCGGGGGTGTCCATATAGCGTTCGCCGTACATTACTTCATAATATTTCCAGTCGGTAACCGGACCGCCGCATACTGCAACTTTAAATGCTTGTGGATGTTTCAGGAACATCGAAATGGTCATGAAACCGCCATAGCTCCAACCATTAATTCCAATCCTTGTGGAATCAACAAAAGGCAATGATTTGAGCCATTTCACGCCGGTCATCTGATCGGATACCTCGTTGATGCCCAGGTTGCGGAAGATGGCCTGCTCAAAGTCTCGTCCCCGGCCTGATGTTCCGCGGTTATCGAGGGTAAAGACCACATATCCCAGATCGGCCAGGTAGTTGAGGAATAACCCGGCGCCACCCAGCCATGAATTTGTGACCAGTTGCGAATGAGGTCCTCCGTAAACATAGATAATCACCGGGTATCTTTTTTCCGGAGTAAAATCTGCCGGTTTGATAAGGCGGCAGTAAAGATCCGTACTATCCTGGTTTTTAAGTTTGAAAATCGACGTTTGCCCGAGTTTATATTCTTTCAGAGGATTGACATTGGCGAGCAAAGTTTGTAACTTATTTCCTTTATCATTAAGCAGTTCAATCTGACGGGCAATTAGGGGACTATTGAAAATGTCAAGCACAAAAAGACCATCGTCTGATACTTTTGCATCATGGGTTCCTGGCTGTTTTGTAATGTTAAAAATATCTCCTTTTTTCAAATCGACCTTGTAAAGCTGGCGATCGAGGGGATTGTCTTTATTGCAGATGAAGAATGCCCAGGCGCCGGCTTCGTCAAATTGCAGAAAATCGGTTACCTCCCAGGGGCCTTTGGTTAGTTGTTTGATCAGGTTTCCTTTGATATCGTAAAGATATAGATGATTGTTCCCATCGCGCCGGCTTTCCCAGATGAACATTCCGGAATCATTATTAATGAATTTCGGGCCCTGCAGCGGTTCGACATAACTCTCATTTTTTTCTTCAAACAGGGTTGCAACATATTTTCCTGTTGATGCATCATATTGGTTAAGTTGCATAAAATTCTGATCGCGGTTGAGCGTAGCGATATATATGAATTTCTCATCGGGACCCCAGGTGATGTTGGTCAGATATTCGATTGGGGAAACCTTATGCCCGGTTCCGGATACCTGATCTGTTATTGCGGTTGAGTCGGTTTGCACATATATGGTTTTACCGGTGGCAACTGAATAAATCCCGAGAGTGACTTTGTGGCTTGTCATGCCTGCCATTGGGTATTTTGTAGGTTTGACAGTCGCAATTCGTTGGGTGATGTCGACAAGTGGATAGTCGGTAACCATAGTTTCGTCCATGCGGTAAAAAGCCAGAAAATGACCATTTGGCGACCAGAACGTTCCTTTATTAATGCCAAATTCATTGCGGTGCACCCTGTTAGATCCATAGACAATCCCAGGGTTTTTTTCATTGGTGATGGCCGTCTCCCTTCCTTTTTCCGAAATATAGAGGTTGTTATTCACGGTGTATGCCACCAGGTAGTTACCCTTATTGACATCGGGGTTTTCGGCTTTGTCATTCCAGGAATTCTCTACAGTAACCGTATTTCTCAGGAGATCACAGATAAACAGCTTGTTGCCATTGTTGTAGTAAAACTGATCGGAAGTTCGAAAGGTTGCGGAAGGAAATCGTTTCAGGGTGTCCTGCTTGTTCATTTTCAGGATCAGGTTTATTTCGGAAAGGCGTATTATGGTATCCCGCGCGGCGTTTGTCGTGTTCCCTTTGATCAGGCTGTTTTTTGCTATCCACACATATTGCCGGGTTTCAGGGAGCCACTGGAGCTGGGTGAGATTTGCCGGATTCAGCTTCGGGTTCATATTTGAGGCCTCTTCGATAGTGAGAAGCCGGGACTGGGCCATGGCACATAAGTGAAGGAGCAAGGTGAGCCCCAGGAGGGATGGAAGTTTGAACATAAACATAGAATTTACGATTTATGATTTAAAAGAACGAATCATATTTTGCCATTGAGAGAGTTGTGTTATCTTACCGCTGCAATCCGTGTAATAAGGGCGGGGTCCTTTTCGATTGCGTTGCCAACCACCACTACATCGGCGCCTGCATCGAAGGCGGCTTTTGCAAGTTCGGGCGTTGAAATTCCCCCGCCGATGATCAATGGAAGTGTGATGGATTCTTTCACTTTGCTTATCATCGATGCTGGAACCGGATTTTGAGCTCCGCTTCCGGCATCCATATAAATCAGTTTCATTCCCAGCATTTCGCCTGCGAATGCGGTGCACCATGCAATATCTACTTTGTTCGAAGGAATAGGAAAGGTATTACTCATGTAAGTTACAGAAGTAGAACAGCCGCTTTCGATCAACATATATCCGGTGGAGATAATCTCAAGGCTGCTGGCTTTTAAATATGGAGCTGATATCACATGCCGTCCAATCAACATATCAGGGTTTCGTCCTGAGATAAGCGACAGCAGAAGAATTCCATCAGCCTTGTTATTTAGCTGTATATTATTTCCCGGAAAAAGCAATACCGGAATATCCGAATGGCGCCTGATATAGGATATAAATAGTTCAATGTTGTCTTTTAGTAATAAACTTCCACCTAAAAAAAAATAATCAACACATGCATCAACAGATAGTTTTACAACCCGTCCCAACGATTCCAGGGTGTATTTATCAGGATCGATCAGAACTGCAAATTTCTTTTTTCCTTCAGAAGCTTCCTTCTGTAGTTTTTGATAGTTGCTCATATGAACAGCTTAAAATATTGCTTTTGCGATCTGACGTATATTCTCGGAGATTCCGACCGAAAAATAATGAAGCACCGGAACCCCGAATCTGATAAGCTCTTCTGATTGCCTGATGCTCCAATCGATGCCGACTTTAAAAGCATCCTCATTGGTTTTGCATCCCATGATATCTTTAACAAGCTCATCGGGAATGTCAATATTGAATATCTGGGGAAGTGCGTTTATTTCTTTGATTGTACAAATTGATTTGAGTCCGGGGATTATGGGTACGTTTATTCCCTCCTTGTGACAGGCATCCACAAAATCGAAATATTTCCGGTTATCGAAAAACATCTGGGTTATGATATATTCTGCTCCGGCGTCGATCTTGGCTTTCAGGTATTTCATATCGTAGGCGAGGTTAGGCGATTCGATATGTTTTTCGGGATATCCGGCCACGCCAACACAGAATTTGGTACTGAATGTATTCAACAATTCATCATCCAGGTATTTGCCCTTGTTCATGTCGGTAATTTGTGCTACCAGCGTGTTTGCAAAAGCATGCCCGTTTTTTTCAGGGATGAAGGTCCGTTGATTTTTCGGCGCATCGCCACGTAATGCCAGGATGTTATCAATGCCCAGATAATGGAAATCAATAAGGGCATATTCGGTCTCTTCTTTCGTAAAACCACCGCAGATGATGTGGGGAACTACTTCGACCGATGGATACTTATATTTGATTGCAGCAGAAATGGCCACTGTTCCCGGACGTTTCCGGACCGTTCTTTTCTCGAGAAGGCCATTCTCGTGTTTTTTATATACTACCTCCTCCTGGTGGTATGTAACATTTATAAATGAAGGATTGTATTCCATCAATGGGTCGATGGTACGATAGATACTGCTGATATTGTTTCCTCTCAGAGGGGGAAGCAACTCAAAAGAAAAAAGTGTTTTATCCGATTTATTTATCAGGTCTATGACTTTCATGGTTAAAAATTCAGATTTGTGTTCAACAATTTTTCTGCATGTTCGAAGCTAAAATTTTTCCTCTTTGCATAATCGGTCAACTGATCTTTTGAGATGCGACCAATGTTAAAATATTGTGAAAGCGGGTGGGAAAAATAGAATCCGCTTACTGATGCCGCGGGGTACATGGCATAATTTTCTGTTAGTTTGATATCCACCTGTTTGTCGGCCCCAAGCAAATCGAAAAGCGCACGTTTTTCAGAATGTTCGGGGCATGCCGGGTAGCCCGGGGCAGGCCTGATACCTTGATATTCCTCTCGAATCATATCAGCAACCTCGAGTTTCTCTTCTTTGTCATATCCCCAGAATTCGGTGCGGACCCGATGGTGCATCAACTCTGCAAAGGCCTCAGCCAGGCGGTCGGCCAGGATTTTGATTAAAATCGCATTATAGTCATCCAGTTCCTGTTCAAAACCAGATACCCATTCCTCTACTCCCAAACCGGTTGTCACAGCAAAGCCGCCTATATAGTCGACCATACTTGATTCTTTGGGGGCGATAAAGTCGGAAAGGCAGAGGTTGGGCTGTCCGGGATCCTTGAGTTGCTGGTTCCGCAGGAAACGGAAAGTGCTGATAACCTGCGAACGTGTTTCATCAGAATACAATTCAATGTCATCGCCTATCGAATTACAAGGATAGAGTCCGATCACACCGCGGGCAATCAGCATTTTCTTTTCTGTGATCTCTTTTAACATTTGCCGGGCATCAGAGAAAAGTTTGGATGCTTCGGCCCCTTTAACCGGATCGGTAAGGATAGCCGGGTATTTGCCGTTCATTTTCCAGGCATGAAAAAAGAAAGTCCAATCTATAAAATGTTGAATCTCCTCCAGGGGGAAATCGAAAAACACCTTATTCCCGATGAACTGAGGCTTATAAACTTTGTGGTTTTTCCAGACGATCTTCAACCGGTTTTTACGGGCATCAGCGAGCGAAACATATGAATAATCTGCTTTTTTGTCATAACTGTTCCTTATTCCCTCATATTTCTTTTTAACTGAACAGCAAAAATCTTTTTTCGATGCATCTGAAAGCAGGTTTGATACTACACCCACTGCTTTCGAGGCGTCTTTGACATGAATAACCGATTGCGAATAATGGGGCTCTATTTTAACTGCCGTGTGTATGTCGGAGGTAGTGGCGCCTCCGATCAGCAACGGAACTGTAAATTTAAGCCTCTCCATCTCTTTTGCCACATGAACCATCTCTTCGAGCGACGGGGTTATCAATCCGCTGATTCCAATTACATCTGCTTGATGTTCTTTAGCAGCGTCCAGAATTTTTTCGGCAGGGACCATGACACCCAGGTCGATGACTTCATAATTATTGCATGCCAGCACAACGCCAACAATGTTTTTCCCTATGTCATGTACATCGCCTTTCACCGTAGCAAGTAAAACTATTCCATTATGCCGGGGGCTGCCTTTCATAGCTGCTTTTTCAGCTTCTAATCTCGGAGTAAGCCTGGCGACAGCTTTTTTCATTACACGGGCGCTTTTAACAACCTGTGGCAGGAACATCTTCCCGCTGCCAAACAGGTCGCCAACCTGGTTCATTCCATCCATGAGGGGGCCTTCAATTATTTTCAGGGCTGTATCAAACAGGGGCATGGCTTCGTCGATATCCTGATCAATGAATTCTGCATTGCCTTTGATCAGCGAATGCATCAGGCGTTCAATCACTGAAAGCGACCGCCATTTAGCCTCTGTTTCTTCTTTCTTACCCGAATCAGTTACCTGGGCGGCATAGGCAAGCAATCTCTCAGTCCCGTCCTTCCTTCGGTTCAATATCACATCTTCAACCAGTTTCAAAAGTATTTTGGGAATATCATTGTATACAGGCAGCGCCCCGGCATTTACAATACCCATGTCGAGACCAGCCCTTATTGCATGATAAAGGAAAGCGGAGTGCATCGCTTCACGAAGAGGATCATTTCCCCTGAAGGAGAATGAAAGGTTACTGATACCACCACTTACATGTGTGAAGGGCAGGTTTGCCTTAATCCACCTGACGGTGTTCAGAAATTCAACTGCATAGTTGTTATGTTCATCGATACCGGTTGCCACCGTGAGGATATTGGGGTCGAAGATGATATCTTCGGGTGGGAAATTAACCTCTTTTGTAAGGATATCATAAGCGCGGCGTGCAATTACAATGCGCTGTTCGAATGTAGTTGCCTGACCCTTTTCATCGAACGCCATGATAACAGTTGCAGCTCCGAATTTACGGAGGATGGAGGCTTGTTCCCTGAAAACATTTTCCCCCTCTTTCAAACTAATGCTGTTAACGATCGGCTTTCCCTGGATGCATTTCAATCCGGCCCGGATGACCGAAAATTTAGATGAATCGATCATAATCGGAACTCTTGCCACATCCGGGTCGGAAGCCACCATGTTGAGGAAATTCACCATACATTTTTCAGCATCGAGCATTGCCTCATCCATGCTGATGTCAATGACCTGGGCTCCGTTTTCGACCTGCTGACGGGCAATTAACAGGGCTTCTTCATATTTTTCCTCTTTGATGAGCCGCGCAAATTTCCTGGAACCGCTCACATTGGTTCGTTCGCCGATGTTGATGAAATTGCTTCCCTTAAATATGCTGAGTGGTTCAAGTCCGCTAAGCCTGAGTTCATGGGAGCGTTCAGGGACCGGTCTGACTTTGGCTTTCATTGCCATTTGCACAAATTCCCTTATGTGTTCAGGAGTTGTACCACAACAACCCCCGATGATATTCACAAAACAGTTATCAAGGAAATCCCGGGCATAGCCTGCCATTTCGCGCGGTGATTGATCATATTCCCCAAATTGATTTGGTAATCCCGCGTTCGGATATACAATGACGGGAAAAGGAGCTTTTGTCGACAATTCTTCAATAAATGGGCGTAATTCAGCAGCTCCAAGCGAACAGTTTAATCCGACCGCAAAAAGATCGAAATGAATTATTGAATAGAGAAATGCTTCAAGAGTCTGGCCGGAGAGGGTGCGGCCACTTTTATCGGAGATGGTCACACTGGCGATGACCGGGATTGTGGTTCCAGGTTCCAGGTTCCAGGTTTCAGGTTTCAGGTGTTTCCGGTCATTGATCTCATCGAACACTGCAATCAGGGCGGCTTTTGCATTCAGGGTGTCAAAAATGGTTTCTACAATCAGAATATCAGCTCCGCCATCAAGCAATCCTCTCGCTTGTTCACGATAGGCATTATAGAGATCATCAAAACTAACGGCCCGGAAGGCGGGATTTTGTACATCGGGCGACATGGACGCCGTTTTGCTGGTGGGCCCGATGGAGCCGGCAACCCAGCGTGGTTTGTCCGGATAAAGTCTGGAAAATATTTCTGTTGACTCCTTCGCGAGTCTTGCAGCGGTGAGATTTATTTCATAAGCGAGATCCTCAAGATGATAGTCGGCTAATGAGATCCGGTTTGCATTGAATGTGTCAGTTTCGATGATATCGGCGCCGGCCTCGAGATAGGCCTTGTGAATTTCGAGTATTACCTGGGGTTGTGTAATTACAAGGAGGTCGTTGTTGCCTTTGAGGTTGAACGAAAACTCTTTAAACCGGTCACCCCTGAATGCAGCCTCATCCAGCTTGTAACGCTGTACCATCGTTCCCATGGCGCCATCCATGACAAGTACGCGGGATTTTATTTCTTTGTATATATCGGATGTCATTATATCAAAAATCAAAAAAATTAATATGCAATCACCAGCATATTGTTCTCTATTTTTTCGTAATACAGCTTGTATTCTTGCGGGAATTCATCAACGGTGAGGGTAGCCTTGCATGTATGATTAGAATTGCAAAGGTAATCAAATGGATGAATATGAATATCATTTCTGAAATCAAGTTCCGGCGTGCCATTCAATTTATAGAGCGCCTCCTTGCCACACCAATGTACATAAAGATGTTCAAGCCGGTTTGTAATTGAGATGGAATCGACCTCCTTTTTTAACAGAAAGCGTTCTTTCACCCGCTCCACCCGCTCCTTTATTTGCTCGATGTCAATTCCGACCGGATTTGTTTTACAACAAACCGCCGCGGCATATTCTCCCGCATGAGATACTGAAATATAGTGGCTGCCTGAATTCAGAAATGGTTTGCCGTTTTCATTATAGCTTATATCGGAAGGAAAAGGAGAAATTAGCTGCCGGAGCAGAGCTCTGTAAGCCAGCCAATGTCTTTTACGAAGATCATTTTTGAATGACTGATAAAGGATTTGCTCAGGTTCATTTAGTTGAACGAGAGAATGCAATTCTCCGGCGGTTTCAGTGATTAGCCAGATACCGGCTCTGATCCCATCTGAAGGATTGATTTCCCTTATAAAGGGCATATTTTTAAAATTGAATTAATATTATCAGGGGGCAAAAATACGACATAATCCTATCCTGATATTGAAAAATTCAGTACTTTTGCCCCCCAAATTAACGTAACTGAAATTTTACATGGAAAACCAAGTTTTATCAAACACCCTGAAATATAAGGTAGCCGATATGTCTCTTGCTGAATGGGGACGTAAAGAGATCGAAATCGCTGAAAAGGAGATGCCGGGATTAATGGCGATCCGTAATAAACATTCCGCAGAAAAACCCCTGAAAGGTGCGCGTATAAGCGGTTCCCTTCACATGACTATTCAAACGGCAGTTCTCATTGAAACACTGATTGAACTGGGCGCTGATGTTCGCTGGGCCAGTTGCAACATATTCTCCACGCAGGACCATGCTGCCGCGGCCATTGCCGCAAAAGGCATCCCGGTTTTCGCCTGGAAAGGGGAGACACTTGATGAATATTGGTGGTGTACCAACATGGCCCTGAGTTTTCCTGATGGTAATGGTCCGAACCTTATCGTTGATGATGGCGGCGATGCAACAATGATGGTTCATAAAGGTTTCGAAATCGAAAAAACCCCTGAATTGCTGAAGGCTATTAAAGAAAATGCTGATGAAAAAGCATTTATGAAGCAATTGCAGGATATTTATATCGAAGATAAAACCCGATGGCACCGTACTGTGGCCGAATGGAAAGGAGTTTCAGAAGAGACAACTACAGGTGTTCATCGTTTGTACCAGATGAAAGAAAAAGGCGCTTTGCTTGTACCCGCAATCAATGTGAATGATTCCGTTACAAAATCGAAATTTGACAACCTTTATGGCTGCCGTGAATCTCTGGCCGATGGGATAAAGCGTGCCACTGATGTGATGATTGCAGGCAAGGTAATCGTGGTACTTGGTTATGGAGATGTTGGAAAAGGATGTGCCCATTCGATGCGTTCATATGGCGCCCGCGTGATTGTTACCGAAATCGATCCTATTTGTGCACTTCAGGCTGCTATGGAAGGGTTTGAAGTAAGCACTATCGAAGATGCCCTAAGCGAAGGAAATATCTATGTTACAACTACCGGAAATAAAGATGTTATAACGGCGGAACATTTATTCAGGATGAAGGACCAGTCAATAGTTTGCAATATAGGCCATTTTGATAACGAAATTCAAGTCGAACAATTGACCAACTGGCCGGGAATAAAATTGATCAACATTAAACCGCAGGTTGATAAGTATATCTATCCCGGTGGGAAAGCCATTTATCTCCTTGCCGAAGGACGTCTTGTTAACCTGGGATGCGCCACCGGACATCCTTCGTTTGTGATGTCGAACTCGTTTACTAACCAGACCCTGGCACAGCTTGACTTATGGCAGCACGACTATGATGTAGATGTTTATCGTTTACCCAAAAGACTTGATGAAGAGGTAGCACGGCTGCACCTGGAACAAATCGGAGTGAAATTAACCAAGCTCACACAGGAACAGGCTGACTATCTGAATGTCAATATTGATGGGCCGTATAAGCCTGAGCATTACAGATACTAAATTCCGGTCAGGTTCATCTAGTTGGATATATACAACATATTTCCGTCATACACAGTCTGATATTGCTTTAAAGGAAAATAAGAAGGGCCATCATAAGGGGTGCCATCGGTCATGATAAATTTTGATTCGCATACAGGGCAATAACAGGTAATCTCTGATTTGTCGACAACAATTTTTGCTCCTGTGGTGAGAGGATCATACGGACAAGCCCGTTCAAAGGCAACAAATTCATTTATAGCTTTCCGGAAAATCAGTAATCCGTTGTATCCACCATACACCGTTTCCCACCCATTTACCACATTTAGATGAATGTACTCTGTTCCATTTGGATTCAGTCTGATATTAACATAAACATAGGGAATTTCAGTCTGCTGCTCCTCTTTTTTACAGGACCCGGTAAGAAAAAAAATGATTCCTGAGATAAGGAATACTTTGACGTTTATGTTGCTGGTGAAAACTGACATTGTTTAAAATTAATCATGATAACGTTTCTGTTTTCAAAAATAGTATATATTTACATAATTATTGTGAAGGAATAAAGTTCAGTACCCGAATAGTTTTTAATCGAAAAATGCAACTTTGATTCACCACGAGATTTAAGTTTTGCCTTGCATTTTCTTCGGTTTGCCGATCGTTTAAAACTTTTCATTCAACAGACTATGAATTAATTTAGAATGGTTATATATTTGAATTACTGTTTAAAAATATTTTAATTCTGTTTTAAATAATTATTATTTTTACCGCCTTTTAAAGCGCATTGATAATCTAACATAAAATTTCATGGTATGTTAAGAAATTTACTATTTACTATTGGTTTTGTACTGGCAACAAGCTTGTTGGTATTTTCACAAACCGGATCCGGAACCCTCAAGGGAAAAATCGTTGACAAGACGACAAAAGAGCCGATCTCCTTTGCCAATATTGTTGTTGAAGTAGGAGGCGTTCAGGTTGGCGGGTCTACATCCGATTTCGATGGAAACTTCCAAATCAAACCAATTCCCCCCGGCAGAGTTGATTTGAAAGCCAGTTTTGTTGGTTATAAGCCTTTCATGTACAAGGGTGTTATCATCATGCCTGATAAGATTACCTTCCAGGATCTCCAACTGGAAACCTCCACAACAACCCTCCAGGAAATTGAAGTTGTGGAATATAAGGTGCCACTGATTTCCAAAGACCAGACTACCTCTGGCGGCACTGTAACTTCTGAAGAAATTTCGAAAATGGCTAATAAATCTGCTACTGCAGTTGCTACTACCATTGGCGGTGTTACAACCGATGCAAATGGTGGAATATCGAGTATGCGTGGGGCTCGTACTGCCGGCACAGTTTATTACATTGATGGTATGCGTGTTACAGGCAGCCAGGCTTTGCCGCAGAGCGCCATTGAACAGGTTGAAGTAATTTTGGGGGGAACGCCGGCAGCTTATGGTGATGCCACCGGCGGTATTATTAACGTGACTACCAAAGGCCCTTCAAAAGAGTTCTCAGGTGGTGTTGACCTTCAAACCTCCCAGTATTTAGATGCATTCGGATATAACCGCCTGGGGTTGAATTTCACTGGCCCGCTTGTTTCCAAAAAAGATACTTTGCGCGGAACCAAAACCCCGATCATGGGCTTCTTCATTGCCGGAGACCTTATTTATCAGAAAGACGGAAATCCGGCAGCTTTCGCAAATTACAAGGTGA
>JBAXKG010000060.1:0-14969 GCA_037137455.1 Bacteroidota bacterium | reverse complement strand
CTGAACTCATTGCTGTGTCGTACCATGTCTTTAAATATTGTTCGCAATCAGGATTCTTTTCCCAATATTCTCTCAACGTGCTTTTTGCAAATATTCTTTCCATTTAGCCAATTAAAATGCAAAGATAATCAAATGTTCGCATATTGGGAACATTTTCTTTTGTATGGTTGGTAACATTTGGCTAAACTGATGAGTCAGTTTATTTTGACCTTAGCTAAACCTGAGAAATGTTTTTAAAGAACAGATTATTTGTGTGTTGACGAATTTTTTTTCCATACCTGATTCAGATTTTTCCCTATCTGTATTATTACATAACAAATTTATATGGTTTTATGTCGAATCTAACATATTTTTCACTTTTCTTTTATAACGCCACCAATCTGATAGGAATCTATATAAGCAATGATTCAAAATTTGTGGTTATCTCTAAAACACAAGTAAACACAGCAAATTGAGAAATTACTAAGGTTATCTCATCATAGCAGGAATAATCAGACCTGCCCTGAAATCAGATGGCGAAATTGATAGCGAAACGTGGTGTTTGTAATTTACTTCACCAACCACCCAACCCTCACGTTGGCATATATTCCATATGTGGAGCATTGTCCAGGGCCTAAAATTTGCATGCAGAGATGCTCTTGAAATATTTCTGGAAGAAACAAGCAAGTCGTGATAGATTGCAAAAAATCCAGATATTAACAGATATTCTTATTTTAGAAATTAATTGTAGATTTATGCAGATTTTGGATCTGCTAAAACGCACGCATATGAAAAAACCGGTATTGACTCTGTTGACAGTCTGCTTGTTCTTTGGCTATTCACAAGCAACAACGGTTAAGGAAAAGGATGCCCGCATTGTTGCGGCCAATTACCTGGCTTCAACCCCTGCATTCTCTCAGCACGGAAAAACGGCTCTCCTGAAAATTTGCTATGCTCCTGAGGGAACGGCCACTACAAAATCCAATGCCTCGCCGGCGCCCCTGTATTATGTTTATAACATCAATGGTTCGGAGGGCTTTATCATTATTTCAGGCGATGACGCGGTACATCCGGTTCTGGCCAGTTCATCAGAAGGAGCTTTTATTGCCGATAACATGCCGGCCAACCTTGCCGGATGGCTGGAGGATTATGGAAATCAGATCAGCTTTGCGATAACTGCAGGACTTGATGCCACTCCGCAAATAAGGTCGGAATGGGCCTCACTTTCAAAAAGTAATCCATCTGCACAGATTCCAGGGTCACAGCAGGGAGTAAGTCCCCTGATGACAACGACATGGGACCAGGGTCCCTATTATTATAATACACTTTGCCCGAGAAATTTTTTTACCGGGGAGTGGACGGTGACGGGATGTGTTGCAACGGCCATGGCAATGGTCATGAAGTACCACAATTGGCCTCCTTCAGGAATCAACCATCATGAATATCTAACTCCGTTATACGGGAAACAGGGGGCCAATTTTTCAGGTACTACATACAATTGGAAATCAATGCCAAATAAGCTGGAGGGACAAAATGGGGCCGTGGCAAAATTGATGTATCATTGCGGGGTCAGCGTTGAAATGAATTATAATATATCATCGGCCGGAGGCAGTACTGCCGAAATCATCACAGCCCGAAGCTGGCCTCGCATTCATTGCACCGAATATGCCCTTAAAACTTATTTTGGATATGAAAGCACCCTGCAGGGAGTTCAGAAGGACAATTACAGCGATATTGAATGGGCCTCCATGCTCAAGACAGAATTGGATGCAAAAAGGCCAATCATTTATGGAGGATTAGACGGCGACGGAGGTCACTGCTTTGTGCTCGATGGATACTCTACCAACATTATGGGCGATTTTTTTCATATCAACTGGGGATGGGGAGGAAAGTCTGACGGAGACTTTCGGATCGATAACCTCAACCCGGGAACGGGTGGTATCGGAGGAGGAACAGGCGCCTATAATTCAAAACAGCATGCCATCCTGGGAGTCAAACCCGGGAATACAAAAAGCAGCGGAAATAAGTATTATAAGCTTTACATGAGCGCCCCCATCACCTTTAAATCAGAAACGATCAACTATAAAGACACGATCTCATTTCATACCAACATCATCAACAACGACCCGGTGGTCTTCAACGGTGACATTAGTGCTGCTGTATTTGATACCAACGACATCTTTATCGATTATGTCCAGGTTTTTAAAGGGGTCACACTTCAACCCGGAGCCGAATTCCCTTCGGGGATCACCTTTACCAATCAAAGGATTTCGGCCATGCTGCCCGGATCGTATTATGTCGGAATCAATTACAGCACGGGCGACAGCAACTGGAAGGATGTGATTGACACCAATTCATACCTGAGCGAGAAGCGGATCAAAATCGTCAATCAGAATGATATTGAGATGTATTCAAACATGAATATCGGTGGCGGCGTAATCATAACAAAGGGTAATCCGCTCAGTATTCAACTTGAAATAAAAAACAACGGACCTGCTGAACTGCACGGCACACTTGCCCTTTCACTGTTCGATGTCGACGGAGACTCTGTGAATGTTATCGAAGAAAAAACAGGTTTTACCCTTCCTTCTCAGGAACATACGAACGGACTTACATTCAACACTCCAAGTCTGAATGTGAATACCGGCACGTACTTGCTGGCACTGCAGTATCTGCCTGAAGGAGCGACGGAATGGGAACTGGTCGGATCGAGTGTGTACAGAAATCCTGTAAAAATATGGGTCCTTGCGGTACCGCTTATTGCAGACCAGTATGAATCAAACAACACGCAGGAGACTGCTACAGCCCTGACGGTAAGTTTCGAAACAAATCCTGCGGTAATCATGACTAATGGAGCAAATTGTCACAACGGCCTTGATTATGATTTTTATAAAATCGCCCTGCCGGAGGGATATACCTATGTGCTATCCGGTATTCTCTATGATGAGCGGAGTGATCCTTCACATGGCTATACCCTTGACGGGATCTGGTCATACTCAACCGACGGGAAGAACTGGTCGGCCGTATTTGACGACACCATACCGCACAACATCGTGATGAACAACGGAGGTACTGTTCTGTTCCATCTCTCTCCTGAATATACCGGTGAAACCGGAACATACCAGATCAAAATAGGTGTTGCAAGAAATCCGCTTGGGATTGGTGAAACGGATTCTCCTGATGGAATTACAATATATCCCAACCCCGCATCTGAAAGGCTGATTATTTATTCCCTTGACAGGCAGGCGTATATTTCAGGATACCAGATGAATAATATTGAAGGCAGGGAGATCATGAATATAAAGTTGCCTGAGCCAGTTCCTGAATGCACCATCAATACCGCACAATTAAATGATGGGTTTTATTTTCTCAGAATTATAACCGCATCCGGTGTAATCAACAGGAAGGTGATCATCCGCAAATAATTTAAACTGCGCTCATAATTACTGGACAGGCCGATGGGGTAAACCATCCCTGGCCGATCGTTGTGAAGCAGTTCAGTTGTTTTACTTTCAGGCCTGTGAGGTGGTCAATTTTAACCGGCTTAATGTTGTCAGATGCTCCGGCTTGTCCACTTTCAACTTCGGGCGCCGGCTTCGAGGCCTGGGAATTTGGTGAAGGAAGTGGGGGAGAGACCTGAGTAAGGTCCAATCCGGAATACAGGTTGTTTTGAGATAGGTTTGGCAAGGCAAGTGTCAACCTGCCCGGGTATTTATTTAAATCAACAATTACTCGTTAATCGATGATCCGAAGTTCTGTATTTTAGACTGCATTTCCGGAGTTAATTGTTTGACAAGTTCTGCGTTGTATGCACAGGAAGGCGCATACTGTTTCGAATCATTGAATATCTGCTGAGCCGCAACAGCATAATAGCGGGATAAAGCAGGCAAAGAGCCATCCTCCATGATCGGATCGACATTGGTAGTAAATACCGAAACAGTATTGTCGCTATTCCGCACGATTTCGAAATTTCGGAACTGCTGGGGCATATCCCTTAATGAGGTGGTTTCGACCTGCCAGAAACCGAATTCCGGATGGGTAGGGTCGGGCGAGGGGAATGGGGTAACGGTATTCAGATGGCGATGCCCCGCGATCCAAAGGAAGAAATTTGGATATTTTTGAAGATTGGCAATCAATGTATCCTCTGTGACAGGGGCGCTGGGGTTCCAGCCGGCAGCATTGCCCATGGGCAGCACGCCGATGGGAATATGTGCAGAAATGACCATGAGCTTGCCTTCATTCTGTCCCTTTTTTAGTTCCCCGATAAGCCAGTTATACCGGTTCATATCGAGCGAAGCATGACCATAGAAGTTGGTATTTGGATCATCGTTGCTTTGGGTATCGTCGAGTACAATGATCTTGATGGGAATGTCGGCTTTCGGTTCAAAGGAATAGCAGGCGAATCCCGTGTTTACATTGGTTTGACTGAACCCGTGTCCATTCGGATTTGAAGTTGAATTAAAAAATTCAGCCAGCCACTCTTCTGGTGAAAGTGAATGGCGGTCGGGGTCGGCTGCGAGTACCTTTGGAGGGGTCGGGAAACTGGCCGTAGGTCCTACGCCGATAATGGTTCCCAAAGGTGTACTACCGTCGATTGAACCTATGTAGAAACCACGGGTATCAAAGGGTTGTGGCGTAAACTGGTCACTGATCAGTATGTTGTCAATATTGAGTATCTCCTCGTGGGTATAGGTATATTTGGCATATTCATTCGGAGAAAGCAATCCCGTCCAGAAATGGTCATGGTTGCCCAGCGTCTGATACCATGGAATCGACTTATCGAGCCCTGCCGCCTGGAATGGGTCCTGGTAATCATTGTTGGGTCCGGGGATAGGATCATCCTTAATCCCCGAGTCGGGGTTGATATACTTTCCGTCCAAAATATCGATATACCACCGTAGTTCATTATACTGTGTGTTGTTGCAGACATCGCCAATGGAAATTCCGAAATCATAAGGTTTTTTCTTGTGAAGCACATTTATCGTCCGTATGGCAGCATCGAAAACCCGGGTTGTCAACATACAAACAGGTGAATATCCCCCGATAAGACCTCCTTTGTACCCAAAAAAGATCGCTGAGGCCGGCGTTTCTTCATCGGTAATATGGATGTCGGTGAAGGCAAAGAAATTCAAAAGTTTTGCCGTTTTTTTCACTGATAAACTATTATATTGAGGTGACATAAGATCCAGTCTTTTCTGAAAATGAAGCCCCGGGCCCCAATGCCAGATACCATAACCCGGGAAGCTGGAATATTTCGAAACCTCATAAGGATATAAAACAGGCCATGCAGATACGTTAGCAGGAATAACGGTCCGTTCAAGAGTAGTATGAACCCCGTTAAATACCGGATCGTAATTATTGTCACATTTCCTGCAGCTATTGTTCACCATGAATAAAAATCCCATTGCTGACAAAAGGTAAATCCTGGTTCTGATTTGAGTTTTCATTTTAATTTGAATTTATTGTTTTATAAATTTCATTATCGCAATTCCAGCGTCAGTCTTTGCTTTTATAATGTATACCCCTTTTGATAAATCAGATAAATCAATTGTCGTCTGCATTCCTGCGTTATTGATTGTTCTGATAATCTGCCCTTCGATTTTTAAAATATCCATTGTGGCTTTTTGATTGCATCCAATCGTGATCTTATCGCTTGCGGGATTGGGAAAAACAGAGAGGTGAAATGAATTGCTTAACTCATTCACCCCGAAAGGGGTGCTATTGCTTCGTTTCGGTTTGCTTACTGAAACAAAGTCAGGTTCAACAGTGATAATGCGGTAAGAACGGTTAAATCCGGCGGCAGTCTGCACATAGCGGGTGCCGTAGGGCCAGTTTTCCCCAATCGTATCTCCTTTTCTGTTTGCAGCCACATTTTGATGTTCATGACCGTTAAGCACCAGGTCGACATGGTTTGAATCGCAGATGTTCAGAAAGCGGGTCCTGTTGTTGATGAAGGAGTTGTCGGCCGTATCGGAAACATGACCGAGAAAGGGAGTCCCGTCTGAGTTTGTTCCGATGGCATTGACGGCCGGATGATGGAACACGATAATTTTTCTTTTAGTACTGTTCTGGCTCAGGATGTCTCTCAGGTAGGTGATTTGATCGTCCGACAGTCCGCTTCCTTCTATGTCGTCGGGGTTGGGCACTCCGGAGGGACTGGCATCATGACCCGAACGCAGCACCACCATCACGGCAAGTTCCGTGGTGATCGCATAATCCCTGTCGGGGGTGATATATTTCGTATAATATTTCAGGGTATCGTTTGATACCGGCTGTTGTGAAAGGGCTACCCAGTATTCGTGGTTGCCGGGGGTGAAATAAATGGGTACCGTTCGGGCTGAATCGATAAAATAGTCGCCAATGCCAGGATTGGTAAGGGTGGGCGGAAAAAGGTAACGGGTAATGGTTGGATACATGCCGTCGGGGGCCTCATTGCCAACATTGGAAACATCGCCGCTTACTACGACAAAGTGAGGTTTTGGATTCAGTCCGGCAAATTCTTTGATGGCACTTCGGAAATAATGTGCATTGGTGTCGCTGTTTTGGAAAGGGATATTCGAAATGTGCAGATCGCTCATATGAACAAAGGAGAATTGGGCATAAGAGCTCACCGTTGCAGCCCAGATTGTTGCGATTAGTAATATTTGCTTTTTCAAAGAATTAAATGTTTATGATGCCGGTCAAATTATTGTAATTGTTGACAGAGATAATCCATAGTAAATGTAAAGATAGACTATTACTCAATAGCACGAGAAAATCTGATTTTTTTAACCAACCACCTTTTTATTGACCACTTCAACCTGTTAGCAACCAATTTGAAAAAACCATTTTACGCCTGCGATCTTTCAAATATAACAGGCAATAAATAAATTATTGCAGGATCAACTTGGTTGTAATTGATTGAGCATTTGTTATGATCCTGAGAATATATAGGCCCTTTGGCAGTGCTGACAAATCGAGCTCTCCCGACTCGGGAAATGGGTTGATATAACAGATACTCCCGTTGCTGTTCGAAATTTCGATCATTGCTTTTTGGGAATTCTGCACCCCCCTGAATGAAATTTTGCCGCTGGCCGGGTTTGGATAAAAGCGTTGCTGGATGGTTGAAAAAGATTCAGACAAACCGGCGCTGGTCTCTAAAACAAGCGAATGTGTCCATTTATGACGATCATCTTCGACAACCCAATTATAGTTGCCAAATTTAAAACCTTCACCTTTCGCGGGATCCATGTAGTAGAGCGTTTCATTAACAAGCCCGTGACCAACCATGAAGTGCCCGTTTTCCAAATCGGTGCTCTTCCATCCCCATCGAATGATAAAAGGACGGTTGTTTGTTATTTCATTAGTAATGGTAGTCTTACTCATTGAGGTGTTCTGTCCCCTGTTCTTTATGCTCCCGAAATAGAGAAGAATGTCACTGATGGTTCCGGCTCCACCATATATTCCGTTCGGGTTATTGCATTTACCTGTGGGGGTAAGACAGCAATCGGTATTTCCAAATGTAACCGGATCCTTTAGCCTGGCATATTCTACAATGGCGCATTGCGGTTGATCTTTCTTGTAGTAGTTCAAAACACATGCACTTACTCCGGCCCAGCACCATTGCGATTGTTTCTGTTCAATTTTTTCTACTTCCAGCACCTGGGAATTGACAGCTTTATCGCGTGTGAATGTTTTTGTTGTCTGTAATCCCTGGCTATCAAAATAATCAGAGGCTGAAAGCAATGGTAAGAAGACGATCAAATCAGGATTGGATGCGGGATCATCGTAAAAAAGAAAATTTGAAAGTGGCTGATAGGTGCGAAATAGTTTAATCTTGCGGAATTGTTCAGCCGTCAGGTGACTTTTAACATCGTTCAATTCTCTTGCCAGGCCGGAGGCGCCGAAGTCAACAATCTCCCAGACATTATTTTGTTTAATTACGGTGGCCACAGCACGGTTCTTCTGATCAACAATTACAGGGATTCTCCATTCTCCGGCAGGTTCCATGTATTTCACCTTTCCCGATTGCCCGGATGGATCAATCCCCATGTCAAACACCTGGATGGGCGTTCCAAGCGTTGCCTGTGAAAATTCTTCACGGTTCTGAAACCCATAGTTCGTTTCATCCCCCGAAGGAATTTTCTCCAGCCATTGCAACAGGGAATTCCTGACTGCAAGGGATATGTCCTGATTGGCTGTTTCCTGCGAATAAGCGTAAGAGAACACAAGAAACATTAGAATGATAAAACCTGTTTTTTTCATAGGATGTTGAAATTAAGGTGGTGTTTTTATTCTTTGATTTTCTGTTACCTTGTAAGGGATATTTTAATATGCCGCTGCTGATGCGTGTTTTCCTTTACCGTGATAATATACATACCTGCAGGAAGAGCTGAAAGATCAATTCTGTAAGGTTCAGACCCGGTTCGTGTATTCGTTTGATGGCACACTGTACTCCCGACCATGTTACGAACGATGATTTCGGCGTTTGTTCCATTGGTTCCCTTGTTAGCCAGGTATATTATTCCGCTGGAAGGGTTTGGATAGGCCGAAATATCGATGCGGTGCATCTCTTCTTCAATTCTCAAAACTTTGTAAGCAGCCGCCACTGATTTTTGGGCATCCACTTTACCCCGGCCCCAATTGTTGTTTCCTTCGGGGCCAATTGTACCTGTATAGGCATCATTAATGGCATTCTGCTGAAGAATTTCCTTAACACGTTCAGGTCCAAGAAGTGGGTTTGCCTGGAGCATGAGAGCTATTATTCCGGTCACCATGGGGGCTGCCATCGAAGTGCCGGCAGAGACTGCATAGTAATATTTCCGGTTGTTCATTTCTGCTTTTAAAACACTGTTTTTATTGTCTTCCTGATATTCAGCAGAAAATGAATTTACAGAGGAGGCTATCATCTCTCCCGGAGCAGTAATCTCAGGTTTTGTCCTGCCATCAGCAGTGGGTCCCCTGCTGGAGCTACTGACCAGGGTTTGGACTTTACCATCGTAAGTCTGAATATTGTTTTTCAGGTCAGTCCATTTGTTCTTGCTCACATATGATCCTACCGTGATTATTTTTTTTGCAGTGCCACCAATCTCTCCGACAGTGCTGCTATCATCTCCCGGTGTATAACCAGGTAATGCAATACCTTGGAAACCATTGTAGAGCGAATATCCTTGATTCCATATATCCACTGTGCTGTTTTTACTGGTAACAACAAGGGTTGCCAGGTATTTTTTACCCAGTTTATTTATCTCAACCAGCAAATTGGGTTTTTGATTATAGGGATCTTTTGCAACACCCGCGATGTTATAAGCGAGCGTGTCGCCGCTGAAGAACATGGTATCGTTTTTCGCAGGCTTGTTTGATGCATAGAAAAATGGAGTTGATACTACTTTCAAATTATTTGTTGTATCGGAAATGAGAATGGAAACAGCGAAATCACTGTTTGGTGATCCCCAAAGATCAAGCGCTCCGGAAGAATAATTCTTTTTATCATCAAGATCAATAAATGTTCGGAGGGTGTCATTGCTAAGCTTCTTCTTTATATGAAGCTTTTTATCTCCCTCATTCCCTGCCGACCCAACAACGATCTTCCCCGGGCCAACAAGGCTGTCAATTGCCTGATCAAGAAGGGATGTTCCATCATGAGGACCAAAATGCGTTCCAAGACTAAGGTTGACAACGGCTGGTTTTCCCAGTTCAGCAGCCTTCTGAAAAATGTATTTTATACCATCGGCTACGGGCGCCTCTACAAAAATCAAGAATGCTGCAGGAGCAGCGCCCATGTATTTATTTCCTGGGTTAAGGTATCCCGAACCTGCCGCAATACCGGCTACATGGGTACCATGATTATCGTTATCTGTTAAATGCTTTTTTTCGAGTAATTTAGATTGACCAACATATTCTGTTCCCACTTTAAACCCGGGAGGAGGGGAGCCTGTTGTATCTTCCTGATCCCATGCGCTAAGGATACGCAGATTTTTGCCGCTTATGTCGTAAAAATTTGGATGTGTTAAATCGAAACCACCATCAATTATTCCAATTACTACGCTGTCGCCTGCGTATTTCCTGGCCAAACCTGTTCCGGCATGTACCTCGTTGACCTTTGTCATTGCGGTCGCTGAATCAAGTTTCTGATGTGCAGTGACATTTACGTCAACATATTTCAATCCTTTAATATCACCGAGTTTTTCCAGTGAAGAGAGCGGAATCAGAACAGACCAGATATTTGTGATTTTGCAGTTGATAATGACGCCCAAAGTTTCGAGGGCCTTCTGATCAATTCCAGGATATACCTGGATAAGCGCCCCGATATAGCTTTGATCTTTGATCGTTCTTACCTGATAAAATTTTTTAAGCTCGGCTGATGTCTGGGCAGATGTGCTTTTTAATTTGTTCAGATTTTTAACCTTCTGCAAAAGATTTTGCGTTTTGGAAGTAAAGTGCACACTTTGCGCATAAGATCCAACGGCAAATGCAAGAAAATACAAGAATAATACTGGTTTGAATGATTTCATAATTGTACGGTTTGATTTGTTTATAATAGTTTACAGTCGATTACTTTCGACTAGCATTTCAATCTCCCTTTCTGGAAATAATATTCACCTCTGATTACGGTTCTGATGGCTTTTTCGAGTTCCTGTTTTCCGGAGCTCTTAAGAACAAAACCCATCGCCCCTGAATTGATCATAGCATCAAAGTATTCCCGCTCGTAAAATATGGTAAACACCAGGATTTTTAACCCCGGCCTTATCGCCAGAGCCTTCCTGATTGCCTCCAGTCCGTCCATAACCGGCATCTCAATATCCATCAGTACCAAATCGGGATCATGAGTCTCCAACAACTCGAGAAATACTTTACCGTTTTCAGCTTCGGCAATTACTTCTCCCATCCCTTCCCGTTCGATGAGGAGTTTCAACCCCTCGCGGAATAACAGATGATCATCGACCAAGATTATTTTGGTTGTTGATAACATGGAGATTTTATTTGGTATTCCTGTGCTTTACAGAAAAAATTTAGTCAAGTGGCATTTCAATATAAATTTCAAACCCTTTACCGGGTGCGGTTTTAATTGTGATTACCCCCCTGATAAGCATTATTCGTTGCTGAATGTTCAACAACCCCAGGCCATCTTTCCTTTTTTCAATGAGAGCCAGATCGAACCCGATCCCATTATCAGTATAGGTAAAGCTGATCCTGTTTTTTTCACTTGCGTAAAAATAGGAAATATTTACATGGGTCGCCCCGGCATACTTTAAAGTGTTGTTGATTAATTCGGTGGTGATACGATAGAGCGTGGTTTCCCTTAAATGACTGAACCTGGCCTTTGTGTTGAAGCTTAAGTTGATAGATAGCTTCTGCAGGTCGTTAATGCTGTTGATAAAGTTCAGAACAGCCGTGCAGTTCTCCGGCAAACCGGTTCCTTTCCCGTTCTTCCTCCTCAATGGTTACGTTAAAGAGCGCACCTTCAATAACGACTTTCTCAGTGATGTCGCGGTTTGAAGCTCTGATACCAAGGCATTTGCCATCGCTGTAAATCCTTCTGCAAGTATGGTCAATCCAGCGGATTTTACCGCCTTTGGACACAACCCTGAAGTTGACCTCCGGAACGGTCTCTCCGGGCATACATCTATGTTCCTCTTTTATGTGTGATTCCCAGAGCTCCTTGTCGCCATCGAAAACAATGTTGTCAATTAATGCCGGATCCCTGATGAACTCTTCTATTGAATATCCGGTGATCTTTTCGGCAGTAGGCGACATATAGATGACCTGCCCGTCAAGACCTATCCAGTATTCCCAGTCATAGGTATAGTCAGCTACCGTTCTGTATTTCTCCTCACTTTTTTTCAATGCTGTATTGGCCTGGGCCAGCTCCAGCGCAGATTGTTTCAGCTAGGCTGCATCACGGATAATTTCTAGTTTGTAATTGAACAAGTCGAGAAAAATATTGATTTTGCTGACCAGGATACTATCGATGAATGGTTTAACAATATAGTCGACAGCGCCGCTATTGTATCCTTTAATAATTTCAGCTTCAGAAATATAATTTGCGGTCATGAAAATAATGGGTACCTTATCATTGTGCCTGGCTTCATTGATCATTAATGCCAGTTCATATCCGTCCATTCCGGCCATCCTGGCATCGAGAATGGCAAGCGCCAGATCAATATCATGTATCCTCTCAATCGCCTGTTGACCGGAAAGGGCCCGTATCACATTTGCTTTTAGATTTTTATGCTGGATTATAGAAGAAAGGAGATCGAGGTTTTCGACCAAATCGTCTACAATAAGCAAGTTAGGCAAAGGTTTTATATTTATTTCTTGTTAATGATTTCCAAATTAATGAAAATAAAGCCAAATAAACAATCTGAAATTGCCAAACTTTAAACCCAGGATGACTGAGAAATTATTCATCAGCGTTACAGGTACATTTGATCGCCCTTTCATTCATAGTATTCCTTTGAAGTGACATAGGCTGCCCAACCTCTGCTGATCACCACAGGAAATGTTACATGAACAATTGATTTTGGGAACAGTGTATATTCAACCAAAAGTCCTCTATATCCTCCATCGAGGTACAAGCCACTTGCTGACAGAGTAAGTCGATCTTTGAAGATTGAAGTCCACGCTACTGAATCACCAATTTCTTTTTCAGACTTCTGTCATAATTCGTTATGCTTAATCCATACATTCCTTTTGACAGAGTACTGACATCGATCTCCACCACCGGGTGTGAAGCAGGAATTTCATACTCCTGGCATAATACTTTTTTGCCCGAAATATCAGTAAGGATGATTACGGAAATTCCGGTCATTGTTTTTGGCAAGGTGACAGTAACCTTATTTGTTGCGGGATTTGGATAGATGTTGAGGGCAATATCTAAAGGAGATTCGTGGAACCCCACGGTGAACGGAGCTTCAAATAATGCACCATACATAGGAAAGGTGCCCAGTGAATCAACGAAATCTACTTTCTTAGCAAACACATTTGAAACTGGATCAAATTCAAAGAGTACACCATGATTTTGGGTGCCGCCATCACTGGTAAATCCGTACATTTTATTATTGGAGGCTGTCATAAGATCCCCCAGTGGCCTTGCACCCAGATTAGCGCCATCGAAATCCATAAGATTTACAACCAGGTTCGAGTCGGGGTTGAATCGAAAAAGGACCCCTTTGTCGTTCAATCCTCCAAGCTCAGTCATGCCGTATAAATTTCCGTCAAAACCGATGTTTAAATTGGATGTTGGCGCTCTGCCATGATTGGGTCCGTCGAAAGTATAGAGCACAGAGAATCCTTCGGTGGTTATGTCATAATCAAAGATAACCCCGCACCAGGTTGCCCCTCCCTGATTGGTTGTGCCATACAGTTTGCCGCTGGCAAGCTGAACGAGGCTTCCATATGGATATGAGCCATTCGTACCATTGAATGTGATTTTTCTGATCAGGGTTTCCTGGATAAGGTCGTATTCAACCAGAGTTCCCTTATCGAGATACGTAGGACCTCCGATAAGTAATTGATATAATTTACCGTTGTTAGCCTGAAATAATTTACCGTATGGACAACCTCCCGTTGTGGAATTATAAAAATCCTTTTTCTTATTGAATATCCCACTCACAGGATCAAACTCGAATATTATTCCAGAATCGTCGAGTCCACCTTCCGATGTGGTACCATAAAGCTTGCCGTTGGAAGCCTGGATAAGACTGGCGACAGGATAGGATCCAGAATTGTCCCCGTCCATATCTACAAGGTTGGTGTAAACATTATTGACCGGATCAAAACGGTATAGAACACCCATGTTGTTTTGCCCCCCATCGTATGTTGTGCCATAAAAATTACCATCGTTAGCCCTTATTGGCGGACTCCATGGCATGGAGCCACTTGCAAGATCGAACTCATACATGACAACAGGATTGCTGCCATCTGCGTCACATCGAAACAGAGTTCCACCACCAAGGTTTGGTCCACCTATTCCACATACTCCCCAGATCTTTGTTTGTGCAAACAAACTTATCGTGCACAAAAGGATGAAAGACAACAGTAATGATTTTTTCATGATTCTCGTTTTAATTATTTGTTTAAAATAACAGATAACTATCATGAATGATTTTGTTCAATTTCTATGAATTATCGGATATTTTTATCGTATGCAAATTACGATATTCTCAATAATTCCTGAGAAATATTTATTTACATAACAAATGATTTATAAAGAATTATATTTCTGTTAAATACAGATCAATGAAAATGAATTGTTATGGCAATATAATGGGGTCATCACATTTGTGACTTTGAAACATCATCAGAGGAATATATTTTCCAATTGCGGATAATGCGGTTATTTCACCAACCACCCAACCCTCGCGTTGGCATAAATTCCATCGAAGTAGAGCCCCCCGGCAGAAACAGTGAGTGAATGAGTGAATGAGTGAATGAGTGACTGAGTGAATGATGTTTAATGATTAGCTGGGCGCCAGTCTCGATGCCTGGGAATTTGGTGAAAGAAAAGAGGGGAGAGACCGGCATAAGAACCAATCCGGAATTCAGGCGGTTATTTGATAGGCTTAGCCTGCAGGCATCAATCGGCCCGGACTTCCATGGCGGATAGATAACTATTAAAAGGCATGGAAACAACCTGTATAATCATATTTCCCGTATTTTCAGGTAAAAATCTACCCATTATCGCGTACCTACGCATTTTTTTTTGATCTTTCATAAACATCAGCGCACAAACCTGTTTCCGGATAGTACAAAATTTTGGAAAATGAATTTCTTAGCAATTCAATATCACGTACTTAGCCATTGTAGTATGATAGTTTTATTTTTTAAACATTTCTGGCCCGCATTTTGTATTTACCAGATACTTTTCGTTGTAAAACCCTTTATTTTCAGAAGCATTCATCAAACGATACGTCTATAAAACAATCAAATCAAATCAAATCAAATCAAATCAAATAGGATCATTAACATTCACCTGTAAATAAACATGCCATGGAAAAGCAAAACAACAT
>JBAXKG010000059.1:0-15188 GCA_037137455.1 Bacteroidota bacterium | reverse complement strand
AAAAAAACTTTTATCGATGTTTACACCGAATGGTGCGGCTGGTGCAAGAAAATGGATGCGGAAACCTTTTCTAACCCGGTAATAGCCGCCTATATGAACGATCATTTTTATTGCGTAAAACTTGATGCTGAAAGAAAGGATACCGTTGACATTGACGGAGTGAAATTTGTCAACCCGGATCCATCTGCCAGAAGAAGCACACACCAGCTGGCAAATGAGATGCTACGCGGAAAAATGTCGTATCCCTCATATACATTTTTAAATGAAAAGGGACAGATCATCACTACCGTTCCGGGATTTCAGCCAGCTCCCTCATTCGAATGTGTTCTTAACTTTTTCGGGCAGGATAGCTACCTTACTACTAAATGGGAAGATTATCAATCAACCTTTCAGGGTAAGGTAAAATAAATTTTTCAACAGGAGTATTTTCGGATAGCAATTGTGGTTTTAAGCCAAAAAAAAGAAGCGGCCTTTTGGGGGCAGCTCCAATTTGGGTGGAAGATGGGGCTTGAACCCACGACCTATAGATCCACAATCTATCGCTCTAACCAACTGAGCTACGACCACCATATAATCGTTTGCAAAAGTACAAAAAAAATTATATTTGCCAAACCGCAACTCACTCTTCCTTCATGTTTTTTAATAAGCAAATAGATATAACTTCAGGTTCGCCGGGTTCACTGGCATGGAAAAAGTTCAAAAAAAACAGCCTCGGGTTGGGATCATTGATTTTTATAAGCATTTCTGTTCTCATTGCCTGCCTTGGGTATCTTATTACGCCTGATTCTACACCTTTTGCAAACGACCAATATCTTGAGCTTGGTCTCAAAAAGCCAGGGTTCACGGTATTAATGCTACCTGTAAAAGACAAGCAGCCGTCAAAAACTGGTAACTTTCTTGAAACAATGATTTCTGGAAAGACGACCAATTTTCAATTCATTCCAATCCGCTCTTTTTCATTCAAAAACGGACAAATTTATTTTGTTGAATTTGGCGCCCTTCCGGGGGAAGCAGCCCTGGTTCAGTCGCTACCCGCACACCTGACCGGTATGCCCGAAAAAAAAACATTCTGGCTTGGAACCGACCGTTTCGGCCGCGATTACCTCAGTCAGCTGATGATCGGAACTCGTGTAAGTCTTTCAGTAGGATTGATTTCCGTTCTGATTTCCCTGGTTATCGGAATTTTCATTGGTGCTATCGGAGGATATTACCGTGGCTGGATTGATAATCTTATCATGTGGTTGATCAATGTGGTGTGGTCTATTCCCACACTTTTATTAGTTATTGCAATTACTTTTGCCTTGGGAAAGGGCTTCTGGCAGGTTTTCATTGCCGTTGGGCTTACCATGTGGGTAGAAGTTGCAAGGGTCGTCCGCGGTCAGATTTTAAGTATCCGGGAAAAAGAGTATGTTGAAGCAGCCCGTGCGCTTGGTTTTTCAGATTTCCGTATTATTTTTCATCATATTTTACCGAATGTAATGGCTGCTGTAATTGTAATTTCGGCAGCCAATTTTGCCTCGGCTATTCTCATGGAGGCCGGATTAAGCTTCCTCGGGCTGGGTGTTCAGCCACCCGTTCCATCGTGGGGTTCAATGATCAAAGAAAATTATGGATATATCGTGCTGGACTACGCTTATCTCGCGGTGTTGCCCGGCATCGCGATCATGTTGATGGTGCTTGCCTTCATGCTTATGGGAAACGCGTTGCGTGATGCACAGGATGTTAGGATGTCTGAAGTTTAGCTCCGGATCGGTTTTGGTTGAATGCTACCATACTTTACTGTCTCATATTCATGCAATTTCTCTTTTTGAAAAATAAATTCAATTTGTTACTTTTGCAGAATAATTTAAAACCCAACTTATGGCAACTATAGCATTACATGGAAATCCTGTTAATACCATTGGTACACTTCCCGGGGTCGGAACCCTTGCCCCTGATTTTTCGTTGACGAAGACAGATCTTTCAGAGGTTAAATTATCTGAATTTTTTGGAAAAAAAGTCGTATTAAATATTTTTCCGAGTCTTGATACCGCCGTATGTGCAACCTCTGTCAGGAAATTCAACGCTGAGGCGCAAAAGCACCCAAACACAGTCGTATTATGTATCTCTAAAGATCTACCATTTGCACATGCCCGGTTTTGTTCAACTGAAGGTTTAAATAACGTTGTTCCTCTGTCAGAAATACGCGATACATCTTTTGGCAAGGATTTTGGCGTAGTGATAATCGATGGTCCGCTAAGAGGGCTCTTTTCGCGTGCCGTTATTGTTGTCGATGAAAATGGCAGGATCTTATACGGCGAGCAAGTGCCCGATATTGTTCAAGAGCCTAATTATGAGGCAGCATTAGCTTACTTGAAATAGCGATCTGAAAAAAGTGTAACTTTGCAATCCTTTTTTTGAGGGAAGATCCTTAATGCGGATGTGGCGTAATTGGTAGCCGCGCAAGACTTAGGATCTTGTGCCTTCGGGCGTGGGGGTTCGAGTCCCTTCATCCGCACAACTTTTTATTTTTTATCAACCAATACAAGAGATTGCATGAATGTTACAAAAGAAAGTACCGGTGCACTGACTGCCTTGCTGAAAATTGAGATTGGCCCTGCTGACTACTCGCTATCCATCGAAAAGCAAATATCCGATTACAAACGAAAGGCAAAAATTCCCGGTTTCCGTCCGGGACATGTACCTACTGGCATGATTAAAAAAATGTACGGAAAAGCTATCCTTGCTGAGGAGGTTAACAAGCTGATTTCTGAAAGTCTAGTGAACTATATCAAAGATGAGAAACTGGATATTCTGGGAAATCCTCTGCCGAATATGGAAAAAAATTCAGCTGTCGATTTTGAAAAGCAGGATTCTTTTGAGTTCTATTTTGATCTCGGTCTCACTCCCGAGTTTAAAATACCTGTTGACGAGGAACTTGACATCGCAAGTTATACCATAATGGTTGATGACGAGATGGTTAACAAGTATATTGCCGATACGCGTAAGCGGTTTGGTAAGCCAATTGCGGTGGTAGTTCCAACCGAAGAAACCAAAAGCAAGCCCGAAGAGGAAGTAAAGGCTGACGAACCAAAGGAACCAGAAGTAGAGCCGGCAGAGATGAACCCCGATTTCTATAATATGGTTTATCCGGGCCTTGACCTGCAAACCGAGGAAGATTTCAGAGACCAGGTAAGAAAAGATGCCTCTGTAAGCTTTTCATCTGAGACCGATAAAGTCTTATTTAACACCATCACCGATGCTTTGGTCAAAAAGACTGAAATGCCCCTGCCCGATGAATTCCTGAAACGCTGGTTGCTCGAAAACAACGAAGGGAAGTACACTCCTGAGGAAATTGAAAAAAACTATTCTTCTTTTGCTGATTCCATGAAATGGCAGCTGATTGAAAACAAGCTCATTAAGGAAAACGATATAGCAGTGAAGGATGAAGATATACGCAATTATATCCGGATGTATATGCTACGCCAGGTGAATATGGGTGAAATGGATCAGGAGATGCAAAAACGCTATGAGTCAATTATTGATACATTTATGCAAAATAAGGAGCAGGTGCAGCGGATAAATGATCAGCTATATAATGGGAAACTGATGGATTATTTTAAAAACAACATCACTTTTCAATCAAAGGAGGTAACCTATGATGAATTCATCAAAATAGCCTCAGCCATGCATCAAAAAGATCATAGCCACGAACACGACCATGACCATGACCATGAGCATGATCACAACCACGGACATAAGCATTAAATCAATCAATAATTCAATAATTTCATTTCCCATGAACGAATTTTCAAAATATGCCATCGGTCATAGAGGTATCAGCAGCTTGACCCTTGCAAAATATAAATCGATCTCTTCAAATTACATTTCACCAACTATTATTGAAGAGCGGCAACTGAACATTGCCACAATGGATGTATTCTCACGTTTGATGATGGACCGGATCATATTCCTGGGAGTTCCCATTGATGACTATGTGGCCAACATCATCCAGGCCCAGCTGCTTTTCCTTGAATCGGTTGATTCGAAGAAAGATATACAGATTTATTTGAACACACCAGGCGGTTCAGTGTATGCAGGACTCGGGATATACGATACAATGCAGTATATCAACCCTCATGTGGCAACGATCTGTACAGGAATGGCTGCTTCGATGGGCGCCATACTTTTATGTGCAGGCGAAAAAGGAAAGCGGACTGCATTGAAACATTCGCGAATTCTGATCCATCAACCTATGGGAAGCGCTGAGGGACAAGCATCGGACATTGATATTACGGCCCGTGAAATCCAGAAATTAAAAAAAGAGTTATATGAGATAATTTCATTACACTCAGGACAACCTTATAAACGCATTCTTAAAGATGCAGACCGTGACTATTGGATGACCAGTGAAGAGGCGCGTGAATATGGAATGATCGATGAAATTCTAATCCGGTCAAAAAAGGATAGTTAATAAATATATCATGGCGAAGCTTGTCGAAAAGTGTTCTTTCTGTGGTCGCGAAAAACGGGAAACCAAGGTTTTAATCGCCGGTCTTGATGGTCATATTTGCGAAAATTGTGTTCAACAGGCCCAGGTGATCCTAAATGAAGAGTTATCTGCAGCCAGGCAAAAAGAGGTTCCCGATTTCAAGTTGCTTAAACCGGTTGAGATAAAAAAACATCTTGATCAATTCGTTATTGGCCAGGAAGAAGCAAAAAGGGTTATTGCAGTAGCGGTTTATAACCATTACAAGAGAATTACTCATTCAAAGGCAGCACATGATGATGATGTGGAAATTGAAAAATCGAACATTGTCATTGTCGGCGAAACAGGGACCGGAAAGACTTTGCTGGCCAGAACTATTGCAAAACTGCTTCATGTTCCGTTTTGTATTGCCGATGCTACTGCCCTTACCGAAGCAGGTTATGTTGGCGAGGATGTGGAAAGCATTTTGTCAAGACTCCTTCAGGTTGCTGATTACAATCTGGAAGCTGCCGAACGGGGGATCGTTTTCATTGACGAAATTGATAAAATTGCCCGAAAGGGTGATAATCCTTCGATTACACGTGATGTGAGTGGCGAAGGAGTTCAACAGGCGCTTTTGAAAATGCTTGAAGGATCAATCGTCAACGTACCGCCACAAGGAGGCAGAAAACATCCCGAGCAAAAGATGATCCAGATAAATACAACCAATATTCTTTTTATTACCGGCGGGGCTTTTGACGGAATTGATAAGAAAATATCCAACCGGCTTCAAACTAATAAAATTGGTTATAAAACTGATAGGAAACGTGAAAATATCGACAAGGACAATATCCTGCAGTATATCACTCCTGTTGATCTGAAAGCCTTTGGATTGATCCCCGAACTGGTTGGTCGTCTTCCAATTGTGACATACATGCATACACTTGACCGGCAAACACTTCGACGCATTCTCACCGAACCAAAAAATTCACTGATAAAGCAATATACCAGGCTGTTTGAATTAGATAATATCAAAGTAACATTTGATGATGATGCATTGGATTTTGTCGTGGAGAAATCAATAGAATTCAGGCTTGGCGCCAGGGGACTGCGCTCTATCCTGGAAGGCATTATGATCGATGCCATGTTTGATTTACCTTCAAAAACCGCAACCAAATCACTGCGAATAACCTCTGCTTTTGTTGCAGAAAAATTCCAGAAAACCAGCATGGCAAGGTTAAAGGTAGCATAATACCAAACCCGGCTTCGTTTTCGTTATAATGAAGATTTTTATTACCGGGACGCTAATGATAAAAAGAATCCTAACATTCTTTTTAGTTATTTTCTGTTATAGCCTGGCCTCATCACAGGATACAACAAAAATGACTAATTCAATCAAAATCATTGATGGCGACACAGTTGCGCTCATTGATATCAAACCCGTTGTCATTTTTCCCCCCATCAAAGTCGAGACAAGAAGAGAATTAGTGCGTTACGACAGACTTGTACATAATGTTAAAAAAGTGTATCCATATGCAAAATTAGCCGGACAAAAACTACTCGCATATAAAACCATTCTCGATACCATCCCGACAGAGAGAGCAAGAAAATTGTTTATCAAGAAAGTTGAAAAAGAGCTGGAGAATCAGTTTGGGGATGAGATTAAGGATCTTTCATTTTCGCAGGGAAAAATTCTTATAAAACTGATTTACCGTGAAACCGGTAACTCAACATTCGATATTGTCAAAGAGCTTCGTGGCGGATTTACGGCATTTATCTGGCAAACACTTGCCAGGATTTTCGGATATAACCTGAAAACGAACTATGATCCTGGTGGCAGCGACCAGGCAATAGAACAAATAGTTTTGATGATCGAAGCCGGAGCAATTTAGTTTTTAATTTGGTTGAATAATTTAACTTTACAGTCGAATCGCGAAATACCTGATGAAGCTTTCAATCATAATCGTCAACTACAACGTTAAATATTTCCTGGAACAATGTCTTCACTCTGTTCAAAATGCCTGTAATGGTCTTAAAACAGAAATATTTGTTGTAGATAACGACTCTGTTGATGGTTCGGTGAAAATGGTCAAGGAAAAATTCCCGGATGTTCATTTGATTGAAAACAAAGAGAACAAAGGGTTTTCCTCAGCCAACAACCAGGCAATCCGTAAATCGAGAGGCGAATACGTTCTGCTGCTTAATCCCGATACGATTGTTGAAGATGATACCCTTAGAAAAGTCGTTGACTTTATGGATGAACATCCTGACGCAGGAGGCCTCGGCGTTAAAATGCTGGATGGAAAAGGAAAATTTTTGCCTGAAAGCAAGCGTGGCTTACCATATCCTTCGGTTGCATTCTTTAAAGTCTTCGGGCTTTCGACTCTCTTCCCAAAATCAAGGTTATTCAGCGCCTATCATCTTGGATACCTTGATAAGGATAAAACTCATGTGGTTGATGTTCTCTCTGGGGCATTTATGCTTATCAGAAAAAAAGTAATGAATGAAACCGGCTTTTTGGACGAGGACTTTTTTATGTATGGGGAAGACATAGATATGAGTTATCGCATAACGCAGGCCGGATATAAAAATTATTATTTCCCCGGAACACGCATAATTCATTACAAAGGAGAAAGTACAAAAAAAGGCAGCCTGAATTATGTCTTTGTTTTTTACAATGCGATGATCGTGTTTGCGAATAAGCATTTTTCAAAAGAGAATGCAAGGGCCTTTTCAATTATGATAAATTTTGCCATTTATTTAAGGGCATTCATATCCATACTTACACGTTTTTTTTACCGGATCATTTTGCCAATTGCAGATACATTATTGATTTTTACAGGTATACTGATTATTAAAGATTACTGGGAACGGCAGTTCATCTATCCCGACGGGGGACATTATCCATATACATTTATATATGTAGCTGTTCCGATGTATATTTCCATATGGCTCCTCTGCATCTATCTGAGTGGTGGGTATGACAAGCCCATCCGGTTGCGAAAAATTATCCAGGGAATGACCGTTGGGACGATCTTAATACTGGTTTTATATTCTCTACAAAATAAGGAGTACCATTTTTCACGTGCATTGATTATCCTTGGAGCATTATGGGGAACCTTTATAATGTTAAGTGTACGCTATATTTTGCATCTGCTGAATATCAATGGATACCGTTTAAATTATGAAAAAAACAAACGCTTTGTCATCATCGGAGAGAAAGAAGAATCAGAGCGCGTATCAGAACTTCTGCAGCAAACAGGGATGAATCCTTCATTTACGGGCCTGGTAAGTTATCACCATCACCGCAACAACTCAAATGGGTTCATCGGGCATATGGGACAGATCAAGGAAATAATTACAATCCACAATATCAACGAGGTGATTTTCTGCGCCAAAGATGTGCCTGCCCAAGTGATCATCGATATGATGTCGGAATTGAAAAATGAACAGGTTGACTATAAAATCGCCCCACCTGAAAGCTTGTCAATAATCGGCAGCAACTCCATCAATACTTCCGGTGATCTTTATGTTATAGATATTAACGCGATAATTAAAAAATCGAACAGGAGGAACAAACGTATGCTCGACTTCCTGGTATCGCTTGCCTTACTTGTTTTTTATCCTCTTGCCATTTTCATGGTCAGAAATCCGATTGGTTTGATCAGAAATATTTTTTCTGTTCTGATTGCATGGAAGTCATGGGTCGGATTCGGGCCTCATACAGAGCGTGAAGCGCATCGTTTTCCGGATATAAAACAAGGTGTACTTACTCCACTCGATGCTTTTAAAAATAAAAATATGCCGGTTGAGGCAATCGCACGACTTGACCTTTTGTATACCCGGGATTACAAATTAACCAATGATCTTAATATTATAATCAAAGGATTTAGAAATCTGGGACGGAAATAAAACGGAGAAAAAGTATTACTTTTGTATTTAAGCACAAAGTCAATTGTATATGTCAAATTATGAGGTAGTTGTACCGAAATTAGGCGAAAGTGTCATCGAAGCAACCATTACCAGATGGTTAAAAAATGAAGGTGAATTGATAAAGGAGGATGATCCAATTGTTGAAATTGCAACAGATAAGGTTGATACCGAAATACCTTCTCTTGTTTCTGGAACTCTTCTAAAAAAATTCTTCAATGAAGGGGATATTGTACCGGTTGGAGCTGTTCTGGCAATAATCGAAAAAGATGGAAGCGCTGTAATAGTCAGTGAGGATAAGCCTGCCGCGACCCGCTTTTATTCGCCTCTTGTACGCAGCATTGCAACACAGGAAAATATTTCTTTTACCGAGCTTGATTCCATTCCGGGAACCGGAAAAGATGACCGTTTAACCAAACAAGATCTGCTCAGTTACATGAAAGACCGCAAAACCGGTATAAAGCCGTTAGCGCTTAAGTTTCAGGCATCACTTCCGGCAATTGCATCGAAATTGGCAGCAGATGCTGCTACTGTGAATATTCAACAGGTTATTCCCGGCGAAGACCGGATCGTGGAAATGGATAGAATCCGTCAAATTATTGCCAGCCACATGGTGAAGTCGGTACAAACCTCTCCTCATGTAACCTCTTTTCAGGAGGTCGATCTGACCCGCGTTGTACAATGGAGAGACAAGAACAAGGATGCTTACCTTTCAAGGGAAAAGGAGAAACTAACCTTCACCCCTATTTTCATTGAAGCTATTGCAAAAGCGGTAAGGGACTTCCCGCTCGTCAATGTTTCGGTTGATGGTACCAAGATAATTGTTCATAAAAATGTTAACATTGGCATGGCTGTCTCCCTCCCAAACTTCAGCCTGATTGTACCGGTGATACTCAATGCACATGAAAAAAGTTTGTCGGGCATTGTAAAATCGGTAAATGACCTTGCCAAACGTGCACGGATCGGCAAACTCGTACCCGATGAAATTTCAGGGGGAACAATCTCACTTACCAACCTTGGTTCGTTTGGCACTATCATGGGCACACCAATTATAAATCAGCCACAAACAGCTATTATCGCAGTGGGCGCAATAAAAAAACGGGTCGTTGCCGTTGAATCACCCGATGGAGATTACATCGCAATCAGACCGATCATGATGGTCTCTTTAACCTACGATCATCGCGTAATCGATGGCGCGCTTGGAGGACAGTTCCTTGCCAGGCTTGTTCAATATCTTGAAACTTTTGACAATAATCAAACTATTTAATGGAACTAATCCTGACCAAACCAATTGCTTTCTTTGATCTTGAGACTACAGGAATCAAAGTTGCAACCGATCGTATTGTGGAAATCTGCATTTTTCGCATGGAGGTGAACGGAACCTCTAAAATCAAGACCCTGCGGATTAATCCGGGAATGCCTATTCCGCCAGAGGTTATTGCAATTCACGGCATTACAGATGAGGACGTAAAGGATTGTCCGACCTTTAAACAGGTTGCTCATGAACTGGCACAATTTCTCGAAAATTGTGATCTGGCAGGATACAATTCTAACCATTTTGACATTCCATTGATTGTGGAAGAATTCCTCAGGGCCGATATTGATTTCGATTTGAAAGGCAGGCGTTTTGTAGATGTCCAGAATATCTTTCATAAAATGGAGCCCAGGAATCTCAAGGCGGCATATAAATTTTATTGCGAAAAAGAACTTGTCAATGCCCACAGCGCTGAAGCAGATACTATTGCCACCTATGAAATATTGAAAGCGCAACTTGATCGCTATGCCAATGTTGCATTCAAGGACAGGAAGGGGAATTTAATCCAACCTGTGATTAATGACATCAAGGCGCTCAGCGATTTTTCATATTCCACAAAAGCCGTTGACCTCATCGGACACATTGTTTTCAACGACAAGAATGTGGAAGTTTTTAATTTTGGCAAACACAAGGGTAAGGCTGTTACTCAGGTACTAAAAGATGAACCATCCTATTATGACTGGATGATGAGAGGCGAATTCCCGCTCTCCACTAAAAAAGCCCTGACAATTCTAAAGTTGCGGGGATTTAACAATGAATCAGTAAAACTCGATCTGTTTTGAATTTAATTGGTTTCACAAAATGAAGATTATTTGTATTGGACGTAACTATGTTGACCATATTAAAGAACTCAACAACGCCATCCCCACATCCCCGGTTTTTTTTATGAAACCCGATACTGCCTTGCTCATCCGTAACCGGCCATTTTACTACCCACCGTTTTCAAAAGAGATCCATTATGAAGTGGAGCTTATAATGAAAATATGCAAAGCCGGGAAGAATATCCAGAAACGGTTTGCACAAAACTATTGGAATGAAATCGGGATCGGACTTGATATGACCGCAAGGGATATTCAGGATGCGGCCAAACAGAAAGGACTTCCATGGGCTATTGCCAAAGGCTTTGACCAATCGGCCCCCGTAGGCAGGTTTCTTTCTAAATCTGATTTTAAGGATTTGAAAAATATCAGTTTTCACCTGAACCTGAATGGGAAAACGGTGCAGGATGGCAATTCCAGCCTGATGATGTACGATTTTGATGATATTATTGTGCAAATTTCCCGGTACATGACCCTGCGCGCCGGCGACTATATTTTCACAGGAACACCGGCAGGTGTCGGTCCGGTAACTGTTGGTGATAAACTGGAAGCATTTATTGGTACCGGGAAACTGCTTTCCTGCCTGATAAAATGATCTACGATTTACGATCATTCAATCATTCAATCATTCTATTGAAGATGATGCTGTTTTCAATTTAATACAAGTTCATCGACAACGTTCACCCCAACCTCTTTATTAAGTGCCTGAATAATTTTTTGCCTGGCAAATAAAAGCTCGTTGCGAAGTGCAGATGAATTGACCTTCACAAATAGAACCTTGTTACGGATATGTAGCTGACTTGTATTTTTAGCAACCATCTCTCCTACCACTTTCTCCCACGATTGAATCACCTTGGTTTCGTTCAACTTATCCCGGAGCCTGAAGGTATCAAGAAACTCCTCAATAGCTGCCTTCAGTGGCTTTTCATTTGATCTTCTCATACATCCAATTCATAGTAACTCAATCACTCAATCACTTAATCACTTAATCACTCAATCACTCATTTGCAGGCAGCGGCAAACTAAATATCTCATGATCTATTTCCATCGAATCGAAAATAGAAATGACCCGTTCACGGCTCGTATCGGTGATAAAAACCTGGCCAAAACTATTTTCACTGACAAGTTTGATGAGTTGAGAAACACGCAAATCATCGAGTTTATCAAATACATCATCAAGCAAAAGGATCGGCTTAAAACCTTTGATATTCCTGGTGTATTCAAATTGTGCCAGTTTCACTGCTATGACAAATGATTTTTGCTGCCCCTGTGAGCCGAATTTTTTGACCGGAAATCCATCCAGCATAAACTCAAGATCATCCTTGTGAATTCCCATCGTGCAATACTGGGCAGCGCGGTCTTTTGAAAGAGCAGCCTTAAAAGCATCACGATATGAATTTCCGCTGAATTGAGAAATATATCTGATATCGACTTTTTCAGAACCATTACTCAAAAAACGGAAATAATGCTGAAAAAGCGGGATGAATTTCCGGAGAAATTCGTTTCGTTTATTAAAAACCTGCTCGCCCAGGCGGATCATTTGCTCATCCCATATTTCCAAAGCGGCAGGATCAAAAAAATGTTGTTCAGCAAAAGATTTCAATAACGCATTTCGCTGAAAAAGCGCCTTATTATATTGAATCAGGTCATCAAGGTAAAACTTATCAAACTGCGAAATAACACTGTCGATATATTTTCTCCGTAACTCGCTGCCATCATTAATCAGATCACGATCGTACGGTGAAATCATTACCAACGGATAGTTTCCAATATGATCGGCAAGCCGTTCATATTCCTTCTTATTTATAAGAAATCGTTTACGCTGATTTCTTTTCTGAATACACTGGACATTATCATTCTCATGGTTTTCCCTCAAAAAAACACCATGAAGAGCAAAAAAATCTGCGTCATGCCTGATATTCTGAATATCAAGGCTTGTAAAGAAACTCTTGCAAAAGGAGAGATAGTGAATAGCATCAAGAAGGTTCGTTTTCCCTACCCCATTATTTCCAACAAAACAATTTATTTTATCGGAGAAAGTAAATTCCGCCTGCGAATAATTTTTAAAATCTAATAATAATAATTTTTTCAGATACATTTCATTGGTTGATTTTCTGAATTTCCCTCTCCATCTCTTCCATAAGCCACATCGGGGTTGATGTTGCTCCGCATATTCCTACTGAATCGAAATGTCCAAACCATTCGTGCTTCAAATCATCTTTGCTGGAAACAAGATGTGTATTTTGGTTTACCTCTTTGCACACCTGATACAGGATCAGGCCATTTGAACTTTTTTTCCCACTCACAAAAATCACAACATCAAACCTGGCTGCAAATGCCTTTAACTGGCCGGAACGATTTGATACCTGACGACAAATACTGTCGTTCCATTCAAAATCGATAGGTTTATCCTGTGCTACAGATTTCATCATATCACTGATCAGTGATACAATAGTATAAAATCCTTCCATGCTCTTAGTGGTCTGACTGTAAAACCGAACCGGTCGGGAAAAATCGATCTTTGACAAATCCTGTTCATCACCGATTACAATAGCTGTTCCATTAGTCTGCCCCTTTAACCCATTTACCTCGGCATGTCCCTCCTTACCATAGATCACGATTTGTCCGTTTTTTTTCTTCATTTCGAGGTAACCCTGGTGAATCACATTTTGCAAATGAAGTACTATAGGGCAAGATGCATCTATCAGTTCAATGTTATTGAAAAGAGCTGTTTTATATGTTTCAGGGGGTTCGCCATGAGCGCGGATCAAAACCTTGCAATCGTGTAGTTTTTCAAGATCATCATGGTTTATAATGATGAGTCCCAATTGCTTGAGCCGGTTCACCTCCATATTGTTATGCACAATGTCGCCGAGACAATAAAGTCTGAGATTGTTTCTAAGTTCACGCTCAGCTACTTCAATGGCATAAACAACGCCAAAGCAAAAGCCTGAATGAGGATCAATTGAGACCTGCAATCTTACTGTTTTTTAATAAATTCCTGAAGATTAACTACAACTGTGATATAATTCCGTGGTAATCCGGCCGTATAGGAGGCGCGTGTATAACTAATATTAAACATTTTCACCCGAAGTCCCGCGCCAATCGAGAAACCTGTCAGCCCGGCCTTGCTTGTCAATTTCAATTCCTGCCGGCGCTGGTAATTGTAGCCGATCCTGATCGAAAAGGCTTTTGCGATTGTAAGTTCAGCGCCGATCACGATATGACGCATAATACCATCAGCAATCTTTCCAATTCCTGTTTTTTGTTTCACTTCCCCGGTGATTGGGTCAGGGGTATTGGCGGGATCGCTTGCGTCGAGATAGGTCAGGTCCCAGCGCTGAAGATTGGTAAGTAACTGTGAAAAACGTAGTGGAATGTGTTTGAGCTTCTGTGATAAACCAATCTGAAGTTCGAATGGAAGAGGTTGGAAGTTTCCAGCCACATAAGGAACAATCTGAGTGCCGATATTCCGCCCGATTAAAGAGGCCGTGAAAGACTGGTCTTTTGACGTATAGGTGCCTGCAACATCTACGGCAATGCCGAATGAACGATATGATTCAAGTTGAGAATATATCAATTTTCCATTGGCCCCAATTGAAAACAGTGGTGATAACTGACGGCCCCATCCAACATTTAATGCGTATTCTGATGCAGAAAAATCACCAGTCAGGTTTCCTGAAGGATCTGCCCCGGTGAAATTGCCATAGTTCATAAATTGCAGGCTACCGACAAAACTTCCCACTTTATTAAAAGTATATGAATACATAACATATCCATAATTAATGCCTCCCGGATTATTCACATAGCTCAAAGCAAGATTATTGCTCATTGCAGGAGTTATAAGTGATGGATTCGCCTGTGTAAGGGTTATATCATTATCGTTAATAGCCAGAAAATTGCCCCCCAGGCCGGCAATACGGGCTGAATTGCTATATCCGAGAAATTTGTAGGTTCCGTATCCTCCTATCTGCGCACTGGTTTGCCAGGAAGATAGCAAAACAAAGGCAAAGACCAAAAAAAATTTGTGTAGAATATTGTGCACGATTTGAATATTGGTTTATGATTTTCGATAAAAATTAACAAATTACTATCATTTTGTACAATTCCTACTGTTATCAATAGTTTTAAGATACATTTTCGTTTAATGTTATAATAAATATTTTTTTATTATGACATTATTAAGTGTTATTATGACTACTTTTGTATTATATTTGTATGTCAAAATGATATAATTCATGATAAAAGTTAAATTGTTCCGGACAAAGATAAGCAAAGATCGTCATACATTGTATCTCGATTTTTATCCTGCCATCCCAAACCCTAAAACAGGCAAACCAACGCGACGGGAATTTTTAAAACTATATCTTTACGATAAACCACGTACGCCTCTTGAGCGTAATGAAAATATTGAAACGTTGAAAATGGCCGAAATGAAACGTTTTCAACGATACAATGATCTTAACAAGCCCGAAATTTACACCGGTGTTGAACGCGACCAACTAAAACAAAAAGAAATCGGAGAATTGTCATTTACTGATTACTTTAACAAGGAAGTAAGCAAACGTAATGCCGACCATCACATATGGGTTTCATTTTCAATACACCTTCAAAACTTCGCTGGTCAGGACTTGAAATTTTCCGACATTACCGAAAAATTCTGCAATGATTTCCGGCA
>JBAXKG010000058.1:0-15638 GCA_037137455.1 Bacteroidota bacterium | reverse complement strand
AGCTTTACAATAAAAATAGTTTACCGCACAACATCGACTTTAAAATTTATCAAAATGATTCACCTATTTATCAGAATTCAGTTCAAGTCAATAAAGAATAATTACGCAAATATATAAGGATATGAAAAAGCAAGTTAAAGTGATCATAAGCATTGTGGTGGCCATTGCCATCCTGATCGTAGGAATTTCATTATTTTACCCGACAGTATTCTCGGGACTGACATCAGGAACCTTTGGAAAGGCTGATAAATATCATAAAACCCAAATGAGCGCCAAGGATATTCTTTTGCGTAGCGAGCTGGTTGGAGATACTGTTAAACTGCAGCAAATGATTCAGGGATTGATTTATTTTACGATCTTCACACAGGATCTTAGCAATAAAATTGATTCGGGGCTTATTACCTTCAAATCGAAGGGAATGGGTGCAACTTCAGCGGAGGCGGCAAAAATAAAAGTGTTTCAGGATTATTCTGACTTTATCAAGAACAACAACAAAACGTTGTCGACAACTATCAGGATGCTGACATGTTTTTATATGAAAGATACAACCGATCTGTCGCAGGATGTTGAAAAGAATATGCGTGATTTCGGAAATTATGTTGCCAATCTGAATCAGAAAGACTCTATACTTAACCAGGCCCTTGTCAGCATGGATAATTTTTTGCTGACCAATAAAACTATGAAGGCCAAAACCAAGGAAATCGCCAGTCTGAAGTCCATTCGCGACCAGTTGCTGATCAAAGGGATCCAGCTTTCGGGGATGCTGCAGAATGCACCATTATGCTCGCAGTTGCTAGTGTTAGCTATCTCTTCTCAGGCAGGATATGATGCTGTTTTGCAGGGAAGTCAGGGTGCCGTAGGTGCACAACAGCAGGTTCAGGCGGTCCATAGTGCACAAACCTTACAGCGGGTTGTAAGTTCAAAGGAGTTGGAAATGGTTAAACTAGAATCAAGCCAGCAGATCGGGAATATTCTTCAGTCACAGATATCCGCACAGCAAGCAGTCGGTAAAAGTGGAAACTTAGGGGTCGGACTTACGAATGAAGCCGTTGCTGCTGTGCTTTATAACGGAGCTACCCTTCAGTTTACGAATTGCGCGACTTCTCAACTTTCGAAAGTTCTCTCAAGTCAGGAGCTAAGCGCAGTTTTACAAGGCAGTAGCACCATTGGCAGTATGCAGGCAGTGGCCGTATATTCTACCCAGACATTAAACCTGGTGCTTTCGAATATCTCTCTGCAAAACAGCCTGCAATCTATCGGACTGCAATCAAGCATGAGCGCTTTGCAACTAAGCCATGTAGAAGAACTCATGTCACAGGAGTTGCAGAGTCAATTTATTGGAGTTAGCGTAATAGCAGCTGTAACCCAGATCGGAAGTCAGGGACTTGGTATGAGTTCAGACAGATAAGACAAAAAAATCAAAAAGATTTTGAAATAGTTTTTCAAAGCGAATATAAAGTATTAATTTGGCGGTGGAAACCTTCTGCTTATGAAAAGTAAGAAATTATTCACCGCCATTTCTATTTTTTTCGGAATCAGCATGTTTGCAGTTGGGCAACAAAAAATCAAAATCCAAAAATTTGAAACTCAAAATGTCAGGCTGGTTTTCCTGGATAAAAACACCTCCTATCTCGTTCCTCATACTGTGCGGTCATTCGAAAATGCCCTGGCATTTCATAACCAATTCTGGGATTATACCTCAAGCGGAGAGACCAATATCCTTTTTAATGATTTTTCGGATGTCGGAAATGGCGGAACAATGGTTATTCCATGGAATTTCCTGAATATTGGCGTTTCTCCCTTTGAATACACCTATTCCGTGGTTCCCTCAAATGAACGCATGCAATGGCTTATGAGTCATGAACTCACCCACCAGGTGATGTGTGATAAAGCATCAAAAACCGATAATATCCTGCAGAAAATATTTGGAGGTAAAGTATCGCCTGATAACCGCGACCCGCTTTCACTTGCTTTCAGCTATTTTACAACACCACGTTGGTATTCCCCCCGCTGGTACCATGAAGGTATTGCTGTTTTTATGGAAACATGGATGTCGGGGGGCATCGGCCGCGTTCTTGGCGGCTATGATGAAATGGTTTTCCGCACAATGGTGCACGACAGTACATATTTTTATAATGTAATCGGACTTGAAACAGAAGGAACCACTATCGATTTTCAGGTAGGCGTAAATTCATATCTTTACGGCACAAGGTTTATAAGCTACCTGGCATATAAATATGGTATCCCGAAACTAAAAGAATTTTATTCCAGGACCGATACAAGCAAACGTTTTTATGCTACCCAGTTTAAACATGTTTATGGGACCCAAATTCAGCGTGAATGGGATCAATGGATCAAATGGGAGCATGAATTTCAAAAGGAAAACCTGCGTGAAATACGGAAGTTCCCAACCACAGACTTCCGGTCAATAGGATCCAAAACCCTTGGATCGGTATCAAGGCAGTACTATATTCCATCGACAAAGCAGATTGTTGCCGCCATGAATTATCCGGGCAAATTAGCCCACCTTGCTACCATTGATGTCGCTACAGGAAAGGAAAAGCGTGTAGCGCCTGTTCCAAGTCCTGGGCTCTATTATGTAACAAGTATTGCCTATGACGATTCATTGAAAAGGGTTTTTGTTTCGACCCACAACAATGATTGGCGCGGACTTCAATCAATAGATATTATTACGGGGAAAACCACTAACCTTATAAAGTACTCCCGGTGCGGAAACCTGGTAATTAACCCAAAAGACCATTCTCTGTGGGGCATTCAGACCATGAGCGGGCGTAACGCACTCGTAAGATTTGTTCAACCGTATAAGAAGTACCAGACCGTTTACACTCTGTCGTTTGGACAAGATTTATCGGACCCTGCAATTTCTCCTGATGGATCTTTGCTTTCTGCATCACTTTCAGATGTTACAGGGCGGCAGCAACTTGTTGTTTTCAAAACAGCAGATTTACTTGCCGGGAAACAGGAATATAAGGTATTACATGAGTTTGAGGATAACGCAGCCGCCAATTTTGTGTTTTCTCCTGATGGAAAGTATCTCTATGGTACATCCTACTATACAGGAGTTTCAAATATATTTCGCATATCACTCGAAACGCAGAGGGTACAAATACTGACTAACGCTGAAACCGGCTTTTTCAGGCCTTTGCCCATTTCGCCCGATTCGATGATCGTATTCAGATATACTCCCAATGGGATGGCGCCTTGTATGATAAAAATTGATACCGTTCCTGATGTCAATCCCATTAAATTTCTCGGAATGCGTGTATTTGAAAACAATCCCGAGGTTGAAAAATGGGTATTACCGCCGCCATCCAAAATCAAGCTGGATTCTTTGAAAGTAGTTGAAAAACTTTACCGGCCTGTCAAAGAACTGCGGCTTGCAAGCGCGTATCCAATCGTGCAAGGATATAAAGACTATGTAACCGCAGGTTATCGCCTCAATTTCATGGATCCGATGGGATTGAATTCGCTTGTGCTTAAACTCTCTTTTTCACCGCAACCCAACCTGCCGATCAAACAAACGATTCATCTCTCAGCCGAATACAATTATTGGAACTGGACCTTCGCGGCAAATTATAACTATGCCGATTTTTATGATCTGTTTGGTCCAACCAAATTCAGCAGGGCCGGATACTCATTTTCTGTAAAATACTATAAGCTATTTAACAGACTTGCACCATCAAAAACCGATTTCTATGTCAAAGTGACCGCTTATGGAGACCTGGAAACCTTGCCTTTTTATCAGAATATTGCTTCCGATTATCGCAATTTGTATGTTGGAACCATTAATTTTCATAAAAGTTATTTACGTAAATCGCTCGGCGCTATAGAGCCGGAGCAGGGATATGACTGGAATGTTTTTGCTTTTACCAGTTTTGCAAAACAAACATTCTATCCTCAACTTATCAACAACTTTGATTTTGGTTTTTTGCTGCCATTAAGGAATTCATCTTTATGGTTCAGGACCTCGGCAGGCCAATCGTTTGGGGAATCAGATAAAACCAACTCCTACTTTTACTTTGGAGGATTTGGTAATAACTATGTCGATTATCGTCCGGCACAGCAATATCGCGAAATGTCAAGTTTTCCGGGTATGGAGATTGATGAAATTTCGGCCCTCAATTATGGGAAAATTTCAACGGAGGTCAATTTTAAACCTATCCGTTTCAAGCGTTTCGGATTTAAGGGCTTTTATTCAACCTATGCCCGCTTTACGCTGTTCGGCCAGGGTCTTTTTACCAATATTGCCAATGACCAGCCTCAGCTGAATTTCTTTTCATCCGGAGTTCAGCTTGATCTGGAAATTGTTTTGTTTTCATTGCTCAAATCAACCCTCTCATTTGGATTTTCAAGGGCTTATGGCCCAATGCTGCCAAATGACCAGTTTATGGTGTCATTAAAATTGTGAAAAAACGCTTACAGTTTAATCTTGACACCAATATTAAGTCCCAGACTGTTGAACGGATAACTGTTTTTGAACTCCTGGGAAGGTTCACTATCGCTGGGTTTATAACCGGTTAGATCCGTCACAAACTTGACCTCTTTTTGGGAAGTAGTCATATCGGGCAACACGTCTTTGTCATTTACTTTAAAAGATGTGAATTTCCCTTTTGATGGCGCAAAGCTAAGAGCATCATAATAAATCTCTGCATAAATGGCCAGAAGGTCACTCAGGTTAAAATCACAACCAATTGCTGCCGATCCTCCTATTGCTACTCCTCCTGAATATTTCAACGTTGCCACAGTGTGAGCAGAAAATGAGCTGGTTACATCGATTTTTGTAACTAGAGAGGGCATAATGCCGACAATAACGCCGATTCGGGCATATGGCTTTAGTTTCCCCGTTTCGAGATCGGGGGAGATGACCAAGGCGGGTACCAGTTGAAGCATATTGCCTGAAAATTTGTTATTCCCTGTGCTGCCTGAGCTTTTGGATCCGCTACTTTCAGAAAGGGTTACTGTGGTGTTAAACCCCAATCGATAGGCAACGCCCAACTCAATCGCCATAAATTTATTTAAAAAATATCCCGCCCTGAGATTAATGTTCAATCCCTTTCCAAGTCCAACAGGATAAACCTTCGTCTCATTCTGATATAAATCATAAGTACGGGCCGTGCCAATACCAACGCCAGCTCCAAGCGAAACATAGGCTTTGTTCTGTGCAAACGCACTTCCAACCAGGAAGAATGTGACAAAAAGTAAAATGATCTTTTTCATGGTTCTGATTTTTGGTTAATGATTTCGAATAAATATTAATTGATCTGCTAATATAATAATTTTACCTTACATTGGTATCTGCTTTTTTTTTGGTTTTAAAAAAGTTTAATTTTTTTTGAAATCCGGAAATTTATATGAATCCAGAGCAACGAAATAAAAAGCAGTACACACTGTTTTTTTATCTATTTTTGATTGAGAAAATTTGTTAACCGATAAAAAAACTCTTCTATGAAATCAAAAACTTTTTTATTAATTGCGCTGGCGCTATTAGTGGTTAGCAATTCTATTAACGCCCAGGAAATCAAACAGGGTAAAAATGAAATCCGACTAGGCTATGGGGCTCTTACTGCCCCCGAAATGGCGAACTCACTTATGGGGATCTGGCCTGCGATTGGCATTACTATTTTCAAAGATACGATTAAGGATTACACCTGCTCATTTTACGGAGATTTAAATATTGAGTACCACCGGCATCTGAAACCATGGATAGCCGTTGGAGCCGGGGTCAGCGTAAATCCTATCAGTACGTTTATCAGGACGACGAAAGGAGGTGAGCTCACCTGGAACTATTACCTTATTACTGTGATGCCCCGGGTTGATTTTTACTATTTGAACAAAGGAATTTTCACTATGTATTCCGGAATCCAGGCTGGCGCTTCATTGATTCTTTGGCAGGATCGCCAGGGCAGTACAGTCTACACTGATTCGGGAATCTCAGCAGCATTTCATGTAAATGCATTTGGTATTCGTATTGGGAAAGAAATGGGAGCTTTTATGGAATGGGGGTTTGGTTTCAGGGGCATTGTAAATGTGGGAATTTCCGGAAAATTTTAAGAATTGACATGGGATTCAATTTTTCGGAAACTTTACAAGGCGGAATGATAAAAGAGATACGAAAAGTCCCTAAATCTGATCTGCACAACCATTGCCTGCTTGGTGGCAAGCGGTCGGTCATTGAGAAATATTATGGTAAAAAACTGACAAAGTTCAAAGCCGCTAAACCGGAAATTGGCGATCTGAACCGTTGGATAGCCAATGAATATCGTCCTTTTTTTGAACTGCCTTATGCTTTTGAAAAAGCAGTAGAAGCCGCGTTTATACAGGCCAGGTTTGATGGCGTTACAAAGCTTGAAATGAGCATCGATGTTTTATTCGGTAATATGTTCAATGTTCCTGTTGACAGAATTGTTAAAACTCTGAAACATTATCATCAGATTATTGCCCCGGAAATAGATTTCTGTCCTGAACTTGGATTTTCCCGCAGCAAATCATTACGCACTTTGCTACATGGTTTTGAACTTTTCCTTGATCATCATTATTTTAGATCAGTCGATCTTTATGATGATGAATTTGCACAACCAATTGCCAATTTTAAAGAGTTGTACCGGTTGATAAAAAAACTTGGTATGAAGTGCAAGGCTCATGCAGGGGAATTCGGATCTGCCGATTCGGTAAAGGAGACAGTTGAAGTACTGGAACTGGATGTTGTTCAGCATGGCCTTGGAGCAGCAGCTTCTCCTGCCGTGATGAAATGGCTTGCCGACCATAAAATTCCTTTAAATATTTGCCCGACAAGCAATATCAAAATGAAAAGGGTTCGTTCTTATAAGACACACCCGATCCGGATTTTATTCGATCATGGCGTGAAGGTGACCGTCAACACCGATGATGCGTTGATATTTGGTGATGGAGCATCGGAACAATATCTTAAACTATATAAAGCAGGTGTTTTTACAGCTGAAGAATTGGATATAATCAGGATTAGCGGTTTCAGTAAATATTAATTGCCAATGAAACGATTTTTGCGTAGTCTGTTTTTTTTTATGTTGATCCTTTCAGTTTTTTGCGGAGCATGTAAAAAATCCCAGAATCCGGAACCCTCATCCCTGGATGAGGCTTTGGCAGCCAATAAAAAAATCGCCGTTGCTGTGGTTCATTCATCGGCTGTTGGAATTGGCGAAATTCTCAGGACTATACCCGATTCGGCATCAAAGGTCCGGCTGATCCGCCTCTATATTGATTCTATCCGGTTTTATGAAGATAAATCTGGCTATTTTTACGTGTACAATTACCAGTGTATTAATATTGCACATGCAACACAAAAAAACCTCCAGGGACAAAACCTTTACGATTACCAGGATACCAAGGGGAAATATGTGATACGTGAATTGTCGGAAACTGCCGGTAAGGGAGGTGGTTTTGTTGAATTTTACTGGGTAAAGCCGGGTGAAACAGGAGAAAAGCTGAAAATCGGATATGTGGAGCCAATTCCCGGAACTAATTTTTTTATCGGATCGGGAGTTTATGTTCCGGAATAGTGTTTATACCTCTATGACAATAAATTTTTACGCATGAAACGAATATTTATCATTTTGGGATTTGCGACCTTGATTTTCATTCTTATATTGTTAAAAATATTTGTTTTTTCAGGAAGGAAAGATCAGACAAACCCATCGAAAACCAATCCGGTTCTTCTTGTTGAAGGTTTTATTGCAAAGGATACTTCGGTAAATTACCGTCTTGAAACTATCGGGACACTCAGAGCTAATGAACAAGTGGAAATCGTGAGTGAGATCACCCGGAAAATCATCGCAATTTATATGAAAGAGGGCGCTTATGTGACAGCCCAGCAGCTATTATTTAAATTGGATGATTCAGATATTGCTGCCAGAATCAATAAGCTGTCAATAGAAGTTAAACTTGCAGAGGCCAATGAAGCCAGAGAAAAAGTGCTTCTGGAAAAAGGAGGAATCAGCCAGGAAAGATATGACGAGGTATCAAATCTGCGTCAGACCCTCCAGGCCGAAATCGAAGTTCTTAAAGTTGATCTGTCAAAAACAAGGATCACCGCTCCATTTGCCGGGAAGATCGGTCTGCGGAATGTCAGTGAAGGCGCCTTGGTGAATCCGGGTGTTATTTTAGCCAATCTGCAGGATATATCAATGATGAAGATCGATTTTTCCATCCCCGAACGTTATTCCCGTGATCTGCATGTCGGATCCCGCATCACTTTTCGTACCGATTATCTGCAGGATGACCAGGTAGCCGTAGTCGAAGCCGTTGAGCCTGCCGTGGATATAAGGACACGCACACTGCTTGTCAGGGCAATTACTCCGAATAGCAGCGGCAAGCTTGTAGCAGGCACCTCTTCCAGGGTAAGTCTTACCCTTAGTGAAATGGATAAAAGCATTTTTATTCCAACTGCCGCCCTGATCCCATCCATCAAAGGATACAGCGTTTTTAAAATCAGGAATGGGCTGGCCCAATCCATGATGGTTAAAACCGGGGTAAGAAACCGTGAATTTATCCAGATTCTTGGGGGAATAGTGACTGGTGATACTCTGGTCGTGACCAATTTACTCAGGGTGAAAAACGAATCTCCCCTGAAAGTGATTAAAGTAAACTGAAATGAGCCTCTCTGCACTGAGCATAAAAAAGCCTGTTCTGGCAATGGTATTTACCCTGCTGATCCTGATTTTTGGAGCCGTTGGATTTTTTTACCTCGGAATCAGGGAATATCCGGAGATGGATCCGCCGGTTGTGACCGTGACAACAACTTATTCGGGAGCAAATCCTGAAATCATACAGGCTCAGATTACCGAACCTTTAGAAGATGCGATTAACGGCATCGAAGGTATCAGGGTATTATCATCAGTTTCAACAGATCAGTCGAGCCTCATTACAGTTGAATTTAACCTGGGAAAGGAGATGGAATCGGCTGCAAACGATGTGCGCGACAGAGTTTCGAAGGCCATCAGGTTATTGCCAAAGGATGTGGATCCTCCGATTGTGGAGAAACTCAGCGCCAATGCCAATGCAATTATTTTTATGATCGTCAGGAGTTATGAGCGAAATATCATGGAGGTTAACGACCTGGTTGAAAATACGATAAAGGAGCGTCTGCAGACCATTTCAGGAGTTGGCGACATTAAAATTTACGGTGAAAAGAAGTATTCAATGAGGCTTTGGATTGATCCATATAAAATGGCATCAAACGGCATCACCTCCGTGGATATAGAAAAAGCGGTAAACCGTGAAAATATCGAACTTCCATCCGGTCGTGTAGAGGGCAACCTGACTGAATTAACGATCAGGACCCTCGGGCTGCTCCAGTCTCCCGAACAATTCAACAATGTGATCATTAAACAGGAACGGGGAAACATTGTACGCCTGTCAGATATCGGCACCGCTGAACTCTATCCCGAGAATGACCGCTCAACTGTGCTGATGGAGCTTCTTCCTGTGATTATCATTGGAGTCGTACCTCAAACGGGTGCAAACAATGTGGCAATTGCCAACGAATTTTATAAGCGGATGGAAAATCTCAGGAAAGAGATTCCGCCTGACTATGATGTAAGAATCGGGTATGACTTTACTAAATTTGAGAGGGAGGCAGTGAAAGAGGTTCAGCAAACCATTATTCTCTCACTTATTCTCGTGGTCCTGATTATTTTTATCTTTCTTCGCGACTGGCGTTCTACCATTATTCCGGTAGCAGCCATTCCCGTTTCCATTATCGGCTCCTTTATTATCATGGCTGTAATGGGACTTTCGATCAATGTGCTTACTCTTCTGGCTATTGTACTGGCAATTGGTTTGGTTTGTGATGACGCTATAGTTGTGCTTGAAAACATCTATACGAAAATCGACACAGGCATGCATCCTATCGAAGCCTCTTTAAAGGGGATGAAGGAGATCTTTTTCGCAGTTGTTTCAACTACCATAACCCTTGCTGCAGTATTTTTGCCAATCATGTTTTTGCAGGGATTGATCGGAAGGCTTTTTAAAGAATTTGCCATCGTTGTTGCCGGATCTGTTCTTATCTCTGCCTTCGTTGCTCTTACGCTTTCTCCGATGATGTGTTCCCGTTTCCTGAAATCCCAGCGGCATCTCAATTCAAACTGGCTCATCAACAAAACCGAACCTTTCTTCCTGGCGCTGAACAGGGGGTACCGTTATTCGTTGAAGGGATTTATGAACCAAAGATGGCTGGTGTTTCCGGTATTCCTTGGGCTGATTCTTGTTATTATTTTTACTTTCAGGTCGTTGCATTCAGAGTTGGCTCCGTTTGAAGACCGTTCAAATATTCGTATTCCTGCCCTTGCTCCCGAGGGATCTACCTATGAATTCATGACAAATTACATGGCTCAGGTTGATCGTTATGTTGCAGATTCAATACCGGAAGCGTCTGTCTCCTTTTCATGGATTTCACCCAGTTTAGGAACCATTGAAAATCCAAACAAGGCACAGCAGATCATATATTTAGTCGATCCCGGCCTGCGATTGCGGAGTCAGCATCAGATTTTTCAAAAAACGTCAAAGGATCTGCAGAATGTAACAGGAATCCGCACATTTCCGTTCGAACCACCCACCATTGGAGACCGTTTTTCTGGTCAACCCATCCAGTATGTGCTACTGGCGCCAAATCTGAAAAGTTTGAACGATGTGTTGCCAAAATTTCTTGAAGAGGCCAGGAAGGTTCCTGTCCTTCAGTTTGTTGATGCCAATTTCAAAATCAACAAGCCTGAGCTTCGTATAACTATCGACCGTGAAAAGGCAGCCCAGCTGGGGGTTTCAACGCAGGATATTGCCCGCACAATGCAGCTGACCATGAGCGGCCAGCGCTATGGCTATTTTATAATGGATGGCAAGCAATACGAAATTATTGGACAGGTGATGCGGCAGGATCGCGACCGGCCCGATGCCCTGAAGGCCCTGTATGTTCGCAATAGCAAAGGAGAGTTGATATTGCTGGATAACCTTATCAACATGGAAGAATCGATTAACCCCGCCTCAATTTTTTCATTTAACCGTTATATTTCAGCCACTATTTCAGCAGGAGTAACTCCCGGAGCCACGCTGGGAGATGGAATCAAGGCGCTTGACATCGTTTCGAAACAGGTACTTCCTGCCACCTTTAACACCGCACTGGCAGGACAATCGCGCGATTTCAGGGAAAGTTCATCCAGCCTGGTCTTTATTTTTATTCTGACTATCGTTTTGATTTTTTTAATCCTGGCTGCACAGTTTGAAAGTTTTATGGATCCACTTATAATACTGTTTACTGTTCCGCTGGCAATAGCGGGGGCGCTCTTTTCCCTGTGGTATTTCAATCAGACTCTCAATATCTTCAGTGAAATAGGGATCATCATGCTTATTGGCCTGGTGACAAAAAACGGGATTTTAATCGTTGAATTTGCAAACCAGCGAAAAGCAACAGGTCTCGATAAGATAGAAGCGGTACAACGGGCTGCCATTTCGCGCTTCCGGCCAATCCTTATGACCTCCTCAGCCATGATTCTCGGCATCCTGCCCATAGCATTGAAACTGGGCGCTTCGGCCGAAAGCAGGCAGTCGTTGGGTATTGCCGTGGTGGGGGGACTGATCTTTTCAACATTCCTTACGCTTTACATTATACCGGCAATCTACTCATTCCTGTCGGGGAATTCTCATACCAATGAAATAGATTACACAGAGCTTACAGTGGAAAATGAATCTATAATGACCGAAGATATCAGTTGATGAAAATATTATCGATCACCGGATTGTTGTTGCTTTTCTTCTCCGGATGGGTGAATGGTCAGGAGCTATTGACTCTGGATAAAGCCGTTTTAATTGGTCTCACGAATAACTATGGAATTATTATCGCGCAAAATTCGCTGCAATTATCACAAAACGATGCCTCACCCGGCAACGCGGGAATGCTCCCGGCTATAAGTGTGAATGCAGGTTATATTAATGGCCTGAGCAATGCGAATGTGAAAGTTATAACCGGATCTGAACTGGAAAACGCAAGCGCTCATTCCGATTTGCTTACTGCCGGGGTTGGCCTGACGTGGACAGTATTTGATGGACTGAAAATGTTCATCACCTGGGATAAGCTGAAGAAGCTTGAAGAGATGAGCGACCTAAGCGCGAAGATTACCATGGAAAATACGGTGGCAAAGATCATCGGGGGCTATTATGATATCATACGACAGGAAAGAGTGTACCGGATTTTAGCGCAGCAGGTCGAAATTTCCGTGTTCAGGCTTGAACTTGCTAAAATGCGTTTTGAAACAGGTACAGGTTCTGAGATGGAATATCTGAAAGCAAGGGTTGAGCTTAATGCCGATGTTGCTGCATTGTCAAATCAAAGAACGCTATATGAAAATTCGAAAACAAACCTGAATGACCTGCTATCAAGAGATGTCAATGCCAAATTTGAAGTGAAGGATACCATAGTGGTTTCGCATGTGCTTCAGTACGATTCTCTTCGTTTATCCATGGAATTGGCAAACAAAAACCTGCTTTTAGTCATCAGGAATAAGCAAGTAGGACAGTTGGAATTGAAAACAGAGCGGGCTAATCAGTGGCCGACACTCGAATTCAATGCCAATTATAACTATTACAGGTCAGAAACAGAGGCAAATTTCATTCAATATAACCGAAACTTCGGCCCATCATTTGGGTTATCTTTAAACATGAAACTTTTCGATGGACTCAATCTGAACCGGCAGTACAAAAATGCTGCGATTTCTTTGAAAACAAACGAATTTGAGATAAAGCAGCTTCAAAATAGGCTCGAAGCATATCTTGCCAAAATATATAACGATTACAGGAACCAGCTCGAGATGATCGGATTTGAAAAGGAGAATCTTTTGCTTGCAGAGAGAAACATGAACATTGCCCGTGATAGTTATGCAATCGGTGCAATTTCATCCCTCCAATTAAGAGAGGTGCAAAACGATCTGCTTGATGCTGGCACAAGGCTGATCACTGCCGAATTCAAGGCTAAACTTACCGAAACGGAACTGATGCTCTTGAGTGGACATCTGATTCAATAACAGGAGATATTTTTACAAACCAATATTTAAAAAATAAAAAATGACGAAGTTTACTTTTCGATTGGGATGCATAATATTCATGCTTTTAGTTGTTTCGGCATCATGCAGGGAGAAACCGATGGTTACTCCACAACCGATACTGAAAATTGGTCTTGTTGGAGGTTTGTCTGGGTTTTCTGATGCCGGGTTCAACGAAAATATTCTGAAAGGATTTAAGCAGGCTGCCGTAGATTTCCCACAAATAGCATACTATTCCGTTGAATGCAAAACAGTCGCTGATTTTTCAAAGGGAATCAATTATTTCCTTTCCAATCGATTTGATCTGATCATCACTGCCACCTATGATGCCTCTGAAGCAACCATAAGTGCAGCTAATACCAATCCTGCAACTGATTTTCTCATCCTTGATTATTCCATACCATCACCGCCTCCAAATTTACTTTGTGCAGTATTTGATGTAGACCAGGCATCGTTCCCTTGTGGATTTCTTGCGGCTTACTGGGCATATAAGCAGAACAAGTCGAATCCTGTAACAGGATTTGTTGCGGGTCCGGAAATTCCGGAAATCCGTCAATTTTCAGTCAGTTATATAAATGGGGTGTCTTATTTTAACAACCTTTATAACAAGAATGTGAACACAATAGGTTGTTATGCAACATCTTTTTCCGATACACTGCAGGGAGCCAGACTGGCCGACAGTTTGATGCAGAAAAATGCTTCAGTGATTTTCGCTTTTGCAGGCAAGACGGGTAACGGCGCACTTTATAAAGTTAAAGATGCCGGTAAATGGGCTATTGGAGTGGATGTTGATCAGTTTTCTTCAATTCCTCTTGTTGGCCCGATATTATTGACTTCGTGCATGAAAGAGCTTGATGTCATGGTTTATAACACAATCAAAGATTATTACAATTTCTATTTCCAAGGGGGAAAAATTATTCATGGAAATTTAACTAATCTAGGTGTTGGAATGGCTCCGTTTCACAATTTCGAAACTATGATTCCCGATAGTATAAAATCGGCAATCAGCAATATTCAGACTGGCATAAAAAACGGCACTATCAAAACCGGTTGGCCTGAATAATACATTCCCCTCATATTTTTCTTAGAGGTACAAACCAGCGCTCGAATTTGCGTAATACCGAATGCTGCAGCCTGGGCTTTAGATACTTCATATGCCAGTGACTTTTCGTATCTTTGCAAAAACAAAATGGGGGCGATTCTATAACCATTCGTCAGATGCCCAAATGAACTATATGATAAATAATATATATGTCAATCACAGCAATTTATAATGAATTTCAGCACATGTTTATTATTTCTGATGTTTGCGATTAACCTTGAATTCTGGATATTATGAAGAGACTATTATTTGTGATTTTTGTTATTTTTAGCCAGACATTGCTGCAAGGACAAACTTTTTCAGATCTCCGGGATTATATTGCAGAGCGGTTCGTTGATTCAACCGGCAGGGAGGTGGTAAAAGTGATAGTCCCAGGGAAACCTCCCGATAATTTCAGAATGCCCGTTGCCAGTCCCACCAGGGGATCGGTTGTTCTTTCCGATGTTCCGGGTTATAGTTGGTCGTTTGGTTGCTCCCCCACCGCTGCTGCAATGATGACCGGATATTATGATCGTACCGGTTATTCCAACATGTACACCGGCCCCACTAATGGAGGAATTGCCCCGCTGGATAACAGCTCATGGGGGTCGGTGGTAATAAATGGGGAAACAAGGTCGCAATGCCCCATCAGCGCTACACGAAATGGCGTGGATGGAAGAGCTACCCGGGGGCATGTAGATGATTACTGGGTTTCTTATGGGAGTTCAAACCCTGATCCCTATATCACCAATGGATGGACCCAGCATATCTATGGCGATTGTACAGGCGACTATATGAAAACCAATCAGTCAGCATATAACAACACCGATGGTTCAACCTGGTTTTACTATATAGAAAATGGCTCTCCCTATTCTGGTCCGGGAAATTATAATGACGATGGGTTGTACGGTCTGAAACAATTTTTTCAATCGAGAGGATATTCAGTTGTTGGTTTTTTTACTCAATTAATCCTTGGATATGGTGGCAATATTTTTGGATTCACTTTTGCGCAATATAAACAGGAAATCGATGCCGGCCGGCCAGTACTTATACAGGTTGTAGGCCATACGATGCTGGGATATGGTTATAATGATGCCGGCAGTACAATATATTTGCATGACACCTGGGATTATTCTGAGCACAGTATGACCTGGGGTGGATATTATTCTACAATGCAGCATTGGGGTGTTGGTGTAATACAACTAAGTTGTTCTGCACCTGCACAACCCGGAGTTATATCGGGCCCTACGCCGGTGTGCCAGAATACGACAAATACCTACGGTATTTCAGAGGTGACGGGGGCTACTTCATATACCTGGACATTGCCATCAGGTTGGAGTGGTAGTTCAACAACGACATCAATTAACGCATTAGCTGGTTCTGGCGGTGGAAATATCACAGTTGCAGCCAATAATTCATGTGGTTCAGGTCCATCCCGAACTAAGAGTGTAAATGTTGAAGCGCTTACAGCCAGT
>JBAXKG010000057.1:0-15704 GCA_037137455.1 Bacteroidota bacterium | reverse complement strand
CTTATAAACGGTAAATAACAATCCCTTTCTTTTCGTAAAAAAGATTCCCTGGTTTGGCGGATTATTCCGGACAAACTGAGTCACCATTCCGGCGTCAAGGCCACCATTTCACAGATCCTGACCACCCTGTTTCAGCCCTATTGAGTTAATCGTATAAATGCATAGGAACAACCAATGAATTTTACTCTTGGCATGCTGGTTGTAGTTGTTTTTCATTCATCACACACAATATCAAATAGTTATAAGGGTACAACCTACAACCAGGAAAGCAAGGTGCTGTCCCTTTGTCTTCTAAAATATACAGATTCATATATGCTCTGGGAAACGATAAAAATATATTTTTGTTACTATTTTGTTACCCAAAAAACGAAAAGCCCTCATTCCACTAAGGTTTGAGGGCTTTTGGAGTACCCGGAGCCGGAATCGAACCGGCACGAGTGTAACCTCATTGGTTTTTGAGACCAACGCGTCTACCTATTCCGCCATCCGGGCAGTTGAATCTCCCAATCCGGCTGATTAAAGGGTCAGGGTTCTGGTAAACAGGGGTGCAAAAGTACCATTTTTTTTTCACATCCAACTGTTGATACTTTAATTTGCACCAACATATATAATGGTTTATATTTGCGCAAAGTAATTCCCCTCCTCATGGCAGCAAAGATCAGCATCTTTTCGGGTTCGGCCACAGCCTACCTGGGTGAGAAAATTGCACAAAGTTATGGCGCTGAACTAGGTAAGTCATCAGTGGTGAGATTCGCTGATGGTGAATTTCAACCATCATTTGAAGATAATATCCGCGGTACCGATGTCTTTCTGATCCAGTCGACCCACGCTCCTTCCGAGAACCTTTTTGAACTGCTCATGCTTATCGATGCCGCCCGCCGCGCTTCTGCAAAGACCATTGTTGCCGTTATCCCATATTTCGGGTATGCACGCCAGGACCGCAAAGACAAACCCCGCGTTTCTATCGCCGCGAAACTGGTTGCCAACCTGCTGTCGGCCGCCGGCGTGAACCGAATTATTGCCCTCGACCTTCATGCCGACCAAATCCAGGGTTTTTTCGATGTTCCGGTCGACCACCTGTACGCATCTTCAGTATTCATCCCTTACCTGAAAACCCTTTACCTCCCCGAACTGATATTCGCTTCGCCTGATACAGGAGGTACACGCCGTGCCGGATCCTATGCCAAATATTTTCATACCAATTTTGTCATCTGCTATAAACACCGGGCTAAGCCCAATGAAGTGGCAAAAATGAGGCTGGTAGGCGATGTTACAGGAAAGGATGTCGTGCTGCTCGATGATATTGTTGATACAGGGGGAACACTTTGTAAAGCTGCCGAAATTATCATGGAACAGGGCGCTGCTTCTGTTCGCGCCATGGTCACTCATCCTTTGTTATCAGGTAATGCCCAGGAAAATATTGAAAATTCAGCGCTCTTCGAACTGTTTGTTACCGACACGATACCAATCACTACTGAAAGCACGAAAATAAAAGTTCTCAGCACCGCCGATCTCTTTGCCGAGGTGATCCGGCGACTTAAAAAGAGAGAATCAATATCCTCCCTGTTTAAATTTTAAAAGAATTTCTTACCTTTGCAGCCCGAAAAAATAGTGAAATAGCGAGGTGGCGAAATAGCGATTTTTTTGGAAATCAATAATTCAATCATTCATTAATTCAACAATTCATTATGAAAACGGTATCATTGAGCGGTTCTCTTCGCGAGAACGTAGGGAAAAAAGATGCCAAAATGCACCGCAAGGCCTTTCAGGTACCTTGTGTCATGTATGGCGGAAAAGAACAGGTTCATTTTGTGGCAGATGAAAAAGTGCTTATGAAAATCATGCACACACCCGTTGCCCACATTTTCGAATTAAGTGTCGGAGGACAAAAGCACAGCACTATCGTGCAGGACGTACAGTATCACCCGGTCACCGACCGCATGCTACATGTTGACTTCATGGAAATCATTTCGGAAAAGCCTGTCACCATTGGGGTTCCAATTAAAATTATCGGTACTGCCCCCGGCGTGCTTCGTGGCGGAAGACTGATCAGGAAAATGCGTAAACTCGTCATCAAGGCATTGGTACAACAGCTGCCAGATGAGATCATCGTATCCATCAACGGACTTGAAATCGGCGATTCTGTCAAAGTTTCAGATATGGTCCTTGAACACGTGACTTTCCTCGACCCGGCAAGCAGTGTTATTGTTGGTGTACGTACCGCCCGTGCAGTGGTTGAAGAGGTTGTTCCAGGCGCGGAAGCCGCTGCCGCGGCCGCTGCTGCTCCAGGCGCTACTCCTGCTGCGGGTACCGCCGCCGCTGCTCCTGCAGGCGCAAAGAAGGCATAAGGAAAACAAGATAAATAATTTTGGAAGGAAGGTGTAGGGTTGCTAACTTTACGCCTTTCATTTTTGAGTGGTGAACGGTGAAATAAGATTTTGATTTTTTTATGAAGTACCTGATCGTTGGTCTTGGAAATATTGGTGATGATTACGCCGATACGCGTCATAACATCGGGTTCACGATTGCAGATGCAATTGCGTTGAATTTCAAGTCAACGTTTTCAGTGGGGCGGCTTGCTTCGGTGGCCCGGATGTCGCTCAAAGGGCGCACCCTTGTTGTGATCAAACCAACCACCTACATGAATTTGAGCGGAAAGGCTGTAAGGTACTGGATGCAAAAAGAAGATATCCCCAAAGAGAATATACTTATTATCGTTGATGACCTTGCCCTTCCCCTTGGGGCGATCCGCTTGAAAGCCAAAGGGAGCGATGGGGGCCACAATGGCCTCATCAGCATCATCGAAACTATTGAAACCAATGAATTTGCCCGTCTTCGCATCGGTATTGGCAACGACTTCGCAAAAGGATACCAGGTTGATTACGTGTTAGGCCGGTGGACTGCTGAAGAGGTGAAGGCACTGGACCCGCGTATCGAAATGACTGTAGACTTGATTAAGAATTTTGTTTTGATCGGCGTGGAACGGACGATGAATTACTTTAATAAAAAATGATGTCAGGCATAAAAATTGAACTATATGTTAGAAAAACTCAACCAACACAAATGGTGGATAATCGTATCCATTGGCATTGCAATGCTGCTTTACGTAATTCTTACTTAATGCCTGGCGAATAAGGATGGAATGTTTCCCGGTTGTTTATGAATTTCATGAACATTTGGTCCTTGTATTCATTTGTTCCTGACTCCGGGATTCGGCTGTTCGATGGCATCCTGGTCGGTGCAGGGACAGACCATCTTCAGTGATTTCTTCAAAAATATGATAAGAAGTTGTCCGGCAAACTCTTATCATTGTGAGATTTTAAATGTCAACTGGTCATGTACAAGTTTCTCCCCCGCGTGATTGGTTTCTGACCTGTCCATAATACCAACCGATACCTGATTTACAGTTATCTCACTGGAATAAGTGTATGTTTGACCGTTTACTGTAAGAAAATTAATGTCAAGTTTCAGAGAATCTCCCTGCACAAAATTGGGGAAGGATGCCTGCCTGGGTACGGTCGGATTTGTTACCTCTTTCTTGTTCAATCCGGTTTCATAATATTATATTTTCAGTCCGGGGTAACCGCATGTTATATCAAAAGTGTAATTTGCCGTTTATTTAACTGGCGCAGGAGGATCTTCTTACTTTTTGCATTGCACCAGTGTCATCAAAAATTAATACTTTCAAAAGAGACAAAAAAAAATTTCATCTGCATTTATTTTCTATATTCGTTATTCACTAATTAAAAACGTTGTATGGAATGGTTTGTAAACACCTTACGCCAATATCCCGAACTGGCAATTTTTTTGACAATCGCCCTGGGATTTTTTATCGGAAAGTTTAAGTACGGGACTTTCTCCCTGGGAACCGTTACCAGCGTTTTGCTTGTCGGGGTGATCGTGGGACAGATGGAAATCGTTATTGCTCCTGAAGTCAAACAGATCTTCTTTCTCATTTTCCTTTTCGCTGTGGGTTACGGCGTAGGCCCGCAGTTTTTCAACAGCCTGAAGAAGTCGGGAATACCCCAGCTTATTTTTGGCACCCTCATGAGCGCCACTGCGCTGGTCACTACCTGGTTGCTGGCAAAAATGATGGGCTACAGCGCGGGTCAGGCTGCAGGCTTGTTTGCAGGGGCCCAAACCATCTCTGCCGTGATTGGGGTTGGAGGGGAAACCATTAATTCACTGGGACTTGATTCTGCTACAAAGCAAACCATGATCAATGCCATCCCTGTTTGCTATGCGGTGACATATCTCTTTGGCACGATTGGTTCAGCATTTCTTTTGGCCCAGGTGGGTCCGATGTTTTGGGGCGGATTGAAAAAGGCAAGGGAACAATGCAGGGAACTGGAGAGCAAGATGGGCGTTAATTCCCAGGATCAACCATCCATGATATCCTCCTTTGCGAATGTGGTATTCAGGGGATATAACCTGGGAACGGCTTCGATGGCTATTGGCAAAACTTCAGACGAACTTCAGCAGGCATTTATTGACAAAGGATACAGGATATTTGTGGCCCGCATACGCAAAAAAGGCTCCCGGTTGATTGAAGAACCACTGGCCGATTATCGTTTTGCAGCCCATGATGACATTGTATTGCAGGGCCGCGGTGATTATCTGATTACCGAGGAAAAAGAACTTGGGAAGGAGATATTCGACCATCTGCTGCTCGATTTTAAGGTCGATTCCGTAAAGGTTCTGCTCAGCAACCGAAAACTGGATGGGAAAACGATTGGCGATTTGAGTCATCAAAGTTATAATTTGCGTGTTTCCCTCCAAAAAATTACACGGGGAGGAACAGAACTTCCTTTGCTCTCGGGGACACCGGTACACAAGGGCGACATGCTGTCGCTGATTGGCCCCAAAGAGGATGTGGAAAAAGCCGTGAAATTAATTGGATTCGAGGATGTCATCACCGAAAAAACCGATATGGTCGCGTTGGGGTTGGGCATTTTACTGGGTGGATTGATCGGTGTTATGGCTTTCCATGTTGGGAAGGTATCCTTAAGCCTGAGTACCAGTGGTGGAGCATTGATTTCCGGCCTCTTTTTTGGCTGGCTGCGGTCGAAGCATCCCAATCACGCCCAGATTCCGGAGCCCGCATTGTGGATTATGACCAACCTGGGGTTGAACGCCTTTATAGCGGTGGTGGGTATTACAGCCGGGCCAGGGTTTGTGGCAGGGTTTAAAGAGGTGGGCCCGATGCTATTTGTAATTGGCGCAATCGCCACTATGATCCCCTTGTTTGTGGGGATACTTATGGCACGTTACATTTTCAAATTTGACGTTGCCCTTGGCCTGGGCTGTTGTTGCGGTGCACGTACCACCACAGCCGGACTGCCGGCTGTTCAGGATGCCCTGGAAAGCAAACTTCCGGCGCTGGGTTATACTGTGACCTATGCACTGGGAAATACCTTATTGATCATTTGTGGAATTATTTTAGTCTTTCTGATGAACTAATACCAAAATAATGAACCAGAATCTACCGAAAATCAAGACAACCCGCAAGACCGAAAAAAAACTCGAACAGATGAGTCCGTTTGAACTCAAAAACAACCTGATCGATCTTGCCAGCCATCATACCAATAAAGGCAGCCATACCATGCTGAATGCAGGGCGGGGAAATCCCAACTGGATTGCCACTACCCCGCGCGAAGCATTTTTCATCCTCGGGAAATTCGGTCTGGAAGAGTGCCGCCGGGCCATGAATTACAAAGAGGGGCTGGCCGGTATCCCCGAACAGAAAGGGATTGCCAAACGATTTGAAAAATTCCTGAAGGAAAACAAGAATGAGCCCGGCATTGGTTTGTTAGCCGAACTTTATGGATATGGGTTAAAAAATCATCAGTTCGACGCCGATGGATTTGTGCATGAATTAGCCGAAGGAGTGATTGGTGACCAGTACCCGGTTCCCGACCGGATGCTTAAATATCCCGAAGCCATTGTTCACGACTACCTCGTACAGGAGATGTGTGGGAACAAACCACCCAAAGGCCGTTACGACATTTTTGCCACGGAAGGCGGAACCGCTGCCATGTGTTATATTTTCGATTCGCTGATGCAGAATTTCCTGCTTAAGCGTGGAGATAAAGTAGCGATTTTTGTCCCCACTTTTACCCCGTACATCGAGATCCCTGAACTCGACCGGTTCAACTTCAAGGTGACACTGATCCAGGCCAAAGGCTTGAACAAGGAAGGGATGCACAACTGGGAGTATCCGGATACTGAACTCGATAAACTGAAAAATCCATCGATCAAGGTGGCATACCTCGTCAACCCAAGCAATCCGCCTTCGGTTGCACTAAGCGCCGTGGAACGGAAAAAGATCATCGACATCATCAAAAAAGACAACCCTAACCTGATGTTTATCACCGATGATGTTTATGGGACATTTGTTAAGGGGTTCCGCTCTCTCATGGCCGAAATCCCGAACAACACGCTGGGGGTTTATTCATTCTCAAAATACTTTGGCTGTACCGGCTGGCGCATTGGCGTAATAGCCCTTCACGAAAAAAATATCTTCGACCGGCTGATCAGAGAGCTGCCAGAAAGCGAGAAGAAGGCGCTCCATAAACGGTATCACTCCATTCATCTGCATCCTGAGCAACTAAAGTTCATCGACCGGCTGGTAGCCGATAGTCGCAGCGTAGCGCTTAACCATACAGCAGGATTATCGCTGCCGCAGCAAATACAAATGATGTTGTTTGCCTCTTTTGCACTATTTGATAAAACCAATGCCTATAAGCAACTTACTTGCGACATAGTACAACGCCGTCTCTATCTGCTGTTCGAAGGCATGGGTTTCAAGATCAAACCCGATCCCAACAGGGCCGGATATTACTGCGAGCTGGACATTATGTTGTGGGCACAAAAAACGCATGGCAGCGATTTTGCCAGTTACTTGAAAAAGAATTATGAACCGGTGGATGTGCTGTTCAGGCTGGCCGAGATTTGCTCTGTGGTATTACTCAATGGGGGCGGATTCGACGGCCCGGAATGGTCCATCAGGGTGTCCCTTGCCAACCTCGATGATAAATCCTACACTGCCATTGCGAAAGGAATTGTGCTGATTGTCTCCGAATATGTTGAAAACTGGAAAAGGAAGGTGCCGGGAAAAAGGAAAAAAGCCACGTCATGAAGATAAGCCGAATATTGTTTGCCCTGGTTTTAATCAGTTTATATTTCCATACACATGCACAAGATCAGAAGCTTCACCAGCTATACGTACGTATGAACGCGTTGGAAAGGAAGGTTTCAATGCAGGATTCTCTATATAAAAAATTATTAAACAACAATCTGCCAAATTCAAGAAATGAAGTTGAAAACAATTCCTATTCCGGATTTGTGATTTCCAGCATAAAAGGGGTTCTCCTGAGTATTGGTGGTTTTATTGAAACAGACCTGATACACGATTTAAATCCGCTGGGTGATAAATATTCCTTCACAACTTCATCCATTGAAATGAATCCGGATCCGGGATCTCAAAACGTAACAAACTTTAGCGTAAGGCCATCCCGTATTTCATTCAAGGGAAGTAATACAAACGATAGTTTTTCTGCGTTGCTGGAGTTTGATTTTGCCGGTAGCAATGGAACAACGGCCCCAAGATTGAGACATGCCTATATTACCTATAAAAACTGGAGCGCCGGCAAATATTGGAGTAATTTTATGGACAACAACAACAATCCCGACATCCTTGATTTCGAAGGGCCCAATGCCACCATCTCCATACGCCAGATCCAGGTGAGGTACAGTATAGCCATCGGCAAATCCAACAAGATGGCCTTCTCACTGGAAATGCCCGGCTCTGAAGTGACACTTCCTGCGACCTGGAGCTCTAAAAACGTTTTTCCTGACTTTACTGTAAGTTTTGAGCACCAGTTCTGGCAAGGGACCAGTCATCTGCGGCTTGCCGCGTTGATCCATCCGATTACCTATTTGAATGCCAGTGTTGTCCAGAAAAACAATCTTGGAGGAGCCATGAATTTTACCGGAAGCGTTCAGGTTACAAAACTGGATAACATCAATTTTCAGGCAACAGCAGGGACTGGCTTCGGAAAATACAACAATGACCTGGGTGGATTGGGATATGATGCATTCCAAAGCAAAGTGGATACAAGCAAATTATCGACAGCGAATCAACTGAATCTGTTCTTCTATTATAACCATTGGTGGACTGCCCGGCTGAGTTCCGCTTTGGGAGGAGGGTATGTGGGTTTGTTGGATAAATGTGATTCCCCAGCTTCTGATATTATAAAAAGCACAAGTTATGCATCAACCAATTTTATCTATTATCCCAACGACCATTTCAAATTTGGCTTGGAGGTACTCTATGGGAAGAGAAAGGATATGGATAACAAAACCATGGAGACTATCAGATTTCAGTTTACTTTCTTTGCTAAGATTTAATCTCTCCTGGTTAACTTCCCCCTCGCAGTGATTCGATTTCAGATCCAACCCTGCATCTTATAATAGGCCAGGGCAATATATTCTCTAAGTACGAGGAATTCGTATTCAATATGCACCCAGAATTGATACCGGATTGTAATATTTTTCCCGACATCGGGCACCCATGCGCGGGCGCCCAGTTTACGTGCATTAAAGCTTAAATCGGCCTCTATGGTCTTTTCAAATGCGGGTACACCATCGACCTTCAGAAATCCAGCCTTTTTGAATGCAAGCACAGCACGGTATAAATGCTCGGGAGAGGTCACGATGAGTAATGACGAATAACGAGTGACGAATGACGATTTTTGATTTCGTTCGATATCCGATATTATTTTAAATACGTTTAGCGCCTCAGCCCGTGTATTTGTTCCGGAGTCTTCAAACATGATCCGCTCCGGTGAAATACCACGTAGTTCCATCTCCTTTTTCATCTGGTTAACAGAACTCAGGCTGTCTTTCACGTCACCGGGCAGAGCGATGATAACGCGGGCCCTGGTGAAGTGATTTGCCACTTTGGCGGCATACCAGCAACGCATGAGTCCCGATTCACTAGGCATTCCGCCTCCTCCCATCACAACAATGAAATCGGGCGGACGATGAATGCCCGCTTTTTTCACCCCCAGGTTATACCAGATCCAGAATGGCGCTGAAGTGAGGGCCATCAGAATCATCAGGGTAAAAAGTAGACCCATTATTATCAGCAGGTTGCGGACAAAAATTTTGACTTTTCTCATAGAATAAACTGATCCCATGAATATTATTATCTGATTTTCGCGCTCATGATCGAGGAAATTTCATTAACGTTGATACGGTCCTGCAACATCGTATCTCGGTCGCGGATAGTGACAGTATTATCTTCAAGGGTTTGATGGTCGATGGTGATGCAATAAGGAGTACCCAGGGCATCCATGCGGCGGTAGCGCCTGCCAATGGTATCCTTTTCTTCGTAATAGCAACGGTAATCATACTTCAAAACATCCATGATCTCGCGCGCTTTTTCGGACAAACCATCCTTTTTGGTCAAAGGTAAAACGGCCAGTTTGATGGGCGCCAGTTTTGCCGGGATTCCCAATACAACTCTTTCGCTGCCATCTTCAAGTTTTTCTTCGCGATAGGCGTGGCTGAGGATGGCAAGGAAGGTGCGGTCGAGGCCGATGGAGGTCTCCACGACATATGGCACATAACTTTCATTAGCTTCGGTGTCGAAATACTGAAGCTTCTTCCCGGAATATTGCTGGTGGGCGCTCAGGTCAAAATCTGTCCGGCTGTGAATACCCTCCAGTTCCTTGAACCCAATGGGAAATTCAAATTCGATGTCGGCTGCTGCATTTGCATAATGGGCAAGCTTTTCGTGGTTATGAAACCTGTATTTTGAGGCTGGAAGTCCGAGGGAAAGATGCCATTTCATCCGTTCTTCCTTCCAGAATTCGTAACATTTCAATTCTTCACCTGGCTTTACAAAGTATTGCATTTCCATCTGCTCGAATTCACGCATGCGGAACAGGAACTGCCGCGCCACGATCTCGTTGCGGAAAGCTTTACCGATCTGGGCAATGCCAAAAGGGATCTTCATGCGGGCCGATTTCTGTACATTCAGAAAATTCACGAAAATTCCCTGTGCAGTTTCAGGCCGCAGGTAAACCACTGATGTGTCATCATTCACAGAACCCATCTGGGTCGAGAACATGAGGTTAAACTGGCGCACATCTGTCCAGTTCCTTGTTCCGCTAATCGGGCATACGATCCCTGCCTCTTCGATCAACAGTTTAATATCGGCAAGATCATCCTTCCCCAGGGAGTCATAAAACCGGGTTTTTATCGCATCGATCCTATCCTGGTATTCCTTTACACGCGGGTTGGTCGCCCGGTACATTTTTTCATCAAAAGTTTCACCAAAACGGCCGCGGGCTTTTTCTACCTCTTTCGAGATTTTATCTTCGATTTTCTGAATATGATCCTCAACAAGCACATCGGCACGATAGCGCTTCTTTGAATCCTTGTTATCGATCATCGGGTCGCTGAAGGCATCGACATGTCCTGAGGCTTTCCAAACCGTTGGATGCATGAAGATGGCACAATCGAGCCCAACGATATTTTCGTGAAACTGTGTCATCCATCGCCACCAGTTGTCCTTGATGTTGTTCTTGAGTTCAACGCCAAAAGGGCCATAATCATACACGGCGCTCAGGCCGTCATAAATTTCACTTGAGGGAAAAACAAAGCCGTATTCCTTGGCGTGGGATATGATTTTCTTAAAGAGTTCCTCGTTGTTGGCCATAGTAATTCAGATTTTGGGCCACAAAGGTAGGAAAAAGGAACGTCAATTTTTGATGCACCTGACAGACAGGGCACTAGGCTGATACTCCTCATACATGGTCACGCCGCTGGTGCGGTATTCCAGGTATACTCCGACAGCCGTGCCTTTGGAAATGATCTCTGAGGACCAGTAATAACCCTCCCGGTACAGATCATGCCATTGCTTGGCCATGAAATCGTAGTATCCTCCCGGAAGAGCTGAAAAGCCGCTGAAATTGGTGGCGCCGACGTTTGGATTTTGCCAGCTCAGGGTTGATTTGAGCTTTCCTCCGGCCTCCGAATTCATGCCAAGGTACCTGATCAGGTTCTTCCAATCCTGGCTCGATGGGACATGCCATCCCGGTGGACAAATTCCCTGTGCGCCCGCAACCTGCGAATAGGCCATCAGTTCATTCCACTGGTAAAGACCTCCCCAAAAATCACATTGGGTAAAATCGTTGCCATAGCAATACTTTTCAATGACTCCGTTATCCTGCTCTTTTTGAATCTGGCTATCATCAGTCCATTTCCCGATATTCAGGTTGTCACTCATCCAGCATTGACTGCCAATCTTCACGGTATGGTACACCTGGCCTTCATAATGGAGGAGGCCGCACGTCAGGCTGTCTGCATAAATGAGGGAATCGGGTGGGGTTTTTCCGGTGGAAGCAGATTCTCCGGGCTGGGGATTATTATTTTTCTGGGCAACTACGGTAGATTGCCACTGCAGGAATGATATAATCAAAACCACAGAAATCAATGTTGTTTTCATCGTTGATGAATGTTTTACTGATATGTTGCCAACAAATTAGGAAATTTTTTTCACTTTGTTCATTTTTTGGTTAGAAAACTTTTTTAGAATGAAATAACCAATTTTTTCAATGTGCTGAAATCAAACCGGATTTTCCCAAGCCTGATCGTTACCTTATCTGCGCGCTGCTCCCATAAAACTTCAATGTGGCGTGCCTTTGCAACATTCACCAGGGTTAAGGCTTTTTCAATGCCATCGCCACGCCTGAAATTGACCACTTCGTCGGGAAGAGCAAGGCGGTTGCCATCGTAGATCGATTCATTTGGCCAGGCAAGCAGTTGATTATAAATATCAATCAGATCCAAATCACAGAATTGTTCAATTGAGACAGGATTGCGTTCAAATGCTGCCTTGAAAAAGGGCTTCCAATCGCACGAATCCATATAACGGCCGGCATAGAAGGCAAGGTCGGCGATGAGGGATCCCGGTGACGAATGACGAATGACGAATGACGAATGACGAATAGATGTGAGATATGTTATGATCTCTTCGCGGGATTGGTCGGGAGATATTTTGATTGCAGGGGTTGAGGAAAATTCCTTTTTCGTTGATGGTAACCTTGGCGCTGTATGCATGAATTTCTTCAGGTCGTTGAAAAAATCTGAATTGTCCGCTAATTCATGGTATTGGCGTTCCAACGCTTCGATAAAAAGAGGATATGGTTTCGTTTGAAACAAATCATCATCGGGCAAAATAATGGCTCGGCCGGTTACCGGTGTCAAATAAAGATCCTCCTCGTCCATCTCGCAAAATAGTTTGCGGTTGGTCTTATCACTGATCCGATTCTTACTGCCATGCTCATATCCAAAGGCCTTTTCAAGGCGGATGTACCTGTTGGCTCCCTGACATGAGAAACAGATCTGGAAATATTTCTGAAAACGGCTGTAGTCACGCAGAAAATTCATAAATATTTCAAAATTGACTGTCGTTTCAAGAAACCTGGAGAGTTTATCCCGAAACATATGATATTCCCCCTGGTTGATTGTAGCTTCGGGATACATGGAGTGAATCCAACCGCTATTGTGAGCAACATAGGTTACCTGTTCGTGCTCCAGGGCCCGGCGTGCAAGAGCCGACAATTCGGTGCCATTGTACCACATCGATTTGGTAACGATACGGCGATTGTTGGTAAGTACACCTTCATCGACCATTACAAAATTTTGCGAATGAAGAGGGGTTCCCATCAGAAATATTTTCTCCAGCGGGACTTCTGCCACAATGAAGAGCGCCGCTGCATACAAACAGGCCAGCGACACACATTCCCCGGCGCCTCCTTCATGGTTTGGCTTATGGCGGAAGGCATTCATAGCCTCCACGGTCTCCGTTTTCCAGTATGGGATAATGTCGGAATCAAACTTATCGAGTCCAAAATGGCGGCGGATATCCATATCAAAATAATACTTATCACCCTCGTAGCCAAAGAGTGCATTGGAACGTGAGAGCATCTCCATATCCACAAAATCGCTGAAGCGGCTGATCTCGGTTTGTTTGTCGGTCAGCCCCCAGGTTTCAAGATCCAGGTTGAAGCTGTAGTGATCCATAACATATTGTTTCACCCTGTGGATTTTTTTCAGAGGGCCCATTTTACTGATTCCTGCAAACCATGAATCATTGCGCCATTTCCAGATTTCAGGCGACATGATATTAGCCAGTACCAAAGCATACAGAAGATCGGGGAAGATGAAAATCTCCATGTCGCTCAGCGTGAAAGCGGAACTGTATTTTTCGAGTGTTTTCTTATCCATCTTTATGCGGTTGAATCCTGATGACACGGGACGCGTGACGCGTGACGGGGTGCAAAGATACTAATTATCGAGCGGAATGAGCTTTTGACCGGGCATAACCTCATTTTTACATTTTATATCTTAATGGGTTATTTGGCTACTCGGTCATTAGAATTTTTCATATTTTTGCTACTTCCAAATTCAACCATCATGTATTATTCCGGACAAGAAATAGTAGAAATTGCCGTAAGGATTGAAGAAAACGGTAATGAATTTTACACCGCGGCCGCAGAGATGATTTCGGAGAGCGCCGACATCAAAGGGCTGTTTTACGACCTGGCTGAAAAAGAAATTCTTCATATTTCGATTTTCCAGAAGTTGGCAGAAAAGTTTGATGCCGAAAGTTTTGATTTCGGCGCCGAAGATGCTTCAGATTATATCAACCATCTTGCCGAATCGCATATTTTCGGAAAACCGGATTCCGGGAAAAACCTCGCCTTAACTCTCAAAACTCCGAAGGAGGGACTTGAAGTGGCCTTTAAATTTGAAAATGACAGTGTGGATTTTTATACCGAACTTCTGAAATATACACGCAGCGATTCAAAGCGCCTGGTACAGCAGATCATCGATGAGGAAAAGGATCACGCGGCTGATATAAAGAAGTTCTTATAAGAGAAATAGCGAAAATTTACAGCGGATTTTCATTCCCTTACAGAATTCCTATCAGTAAAAAAGGCAGCAACCCGATGAGAATGACCAGCAGGGTCATAAAGAGGAGATGGGCCTTATAAGGCATTTCCACCGTGAGTTTTATACCATCTGAATCTTTCAGGTACATAGCTATGATGGGCTTGAAATAATAGGCCACGCTGATTGCCGATCCTGCGATTGCAACAATGACCAGCCAGACAAATCCTTTTTCGAGGGCAGTTGTGAAGAGGTAATACTTGGCCATAAAGCCTGCCAGCGGTGGAATTCCCGTGAGGGAAAGCATAGCAATTGTAAGACAAAATGCCTCCAGCGGATTGGTTTTGGCCATGCCATTAAGTGAACTGAAATAATCATTCCCATGCGCTTCACGGATCAGGATCAGGATGCCGAAGGCTGAGATGGTGGCAATGGAATAGGATAAAGTGTAGAACAGCAATGCATTGTTCGACATTGAGCTGAAGGCCACCACCGCGAGCATCATGTAACCAGAATGGCTGATGCTTGAATAGGCCAGCATCCGCTTGAGGTTAGGCTGGTAGAGACCTGTAAGATTTCCCAGCAGCATGGTAAGAACAGCCAGAATCCAGATCGTTGTTTCCCAAACCCCGTGAATGCCACAAAAAGTATGTGTAAAAAACCGGTACATCGCCATGATGGATGCGGTTTTCACCACGGTGGCCATAAACGCTGTGAGCAGGGTGGGTGTGCCCTCATACACATCGGGGGCCCAGAAATGGAAAGGGGCGATGGCAATTTTAAAGGCCAGTCCTATGATGAGCAGGAAAAGTCCGGCGAGAAACATGGGCGGATAAATTCCTTTGCAGGCAGCTACAAACGCGGATATCTTATACAGGTCGAATGAACCGGTTGACCCATAAATCAAAGCGATCCCGAATAAAAGGAACCCCGACAGGAAAGATCCGAGAAGGAAATATTTCAGCGTTGCTTCATTAGAGGTGATGGCCTCTTTATGGCTGCCGGCAAGCACATAGAGTGCGATTGAAAGGGTTTCGATGCCCAGGAAAAGCATAATCAGGTTGCCGTAAGAGGTCATCATAACTGCCCCGACAAGGGCAAAGATCATCACCCCGTAAATATCATCGAGTGGCCGCTGTACTCCCCGGTAATAGTGTGCTGCCAGAGAAAATATCAGAAAAGTCGAGAAGATGAGCACCATGCTGAAGGCAACCGACACATTGTCGATGATAAGCATTTCGTGGTAATATGATCTGAAAGTATTCCAATCGAGGATGGTCATGATCATAGTGATCGCCAGACCAAACAAGATCACCGGCAAAAGCCACGACTGCTTTTTCAGGATGCCCAGGAAAAGGACAAGGATGCCGAGGAGGGTTAAAGAAATAATTGTAGTCATGAAACAACGTCAGAAGTAAGAAGTCAAAAGTCAAACTTATTTTCCTCATTTGCAAATATAATAAGCCTTTTTTCTATGCAATGGTATTGTTTTGGCATTAATTATCTACAGGAAGCCGTATATTTGTTTTTGAGAAACCCTCCCATGAAAATATTTCTTTTTTCAACTATCCTCATGCTGTTTTTTTGCATGACAAATGCCGGTGTATGTTCCCAACTCTCAACAGTTGCTTTAGCCCGGCAAGCTTATATCATCGCCCTGCATGAACGTTCGATGCACCGGATTATCAGCGCCCTGATACTTACCGGCGATGCCTACAAAAAAAATAACATTGATTCGG
>JBAXKG010000056.1:0-15777 GCA_037137455.1 Bacteroidota bacterium | reverse complement strand
TAGAGTAGGCGGCGGTATCCAGAGCACATACCGTTTGATTTCCGGTTATCGGACCGGGGGCCTGTGGGCTATGGTTTACGGTGACCAGAACGCTGTCGGTCGCTGTAAGAGAAGCATTATCGGTAACTGTTATATGATACATCGTTGTTTCAGTAGGATTTGCGAAGGGGTTGGCGATGGTAGGATTGATGATACTTGCTTCCGGCGTCCAGGCATAAGTAAGCGGTGTAGTTCCTCCCTCGGTGGTCACATTCAATTGTGTCATAAGGCCCTGGCAAATAACGCCAGGCGCAGCGGTTGCAGTTGCAACAAAAACATTTCCCTGTAAAACAATAATGTTCATGGTACGTCTATGGGCCGGGGTTCCATTGGGACCTGTGGCAAAAAAGTTCACTAAATAATTACCAATTGGAACATTACCCGACAATACAACGGTAACCGGCTTTAAACCGGGATAACTCGTAATGGTATTTCCCTCGGGATAATTAAATGTAACGGATCCGGTAGTGGGTGCGGGAGTTATTGTTGCGGAAAGGATCACGGTGTCGGTATACAGCTTAACTTCCGGGATTGATACCTGGATAGTTGTGCTATCGAGAGGCGAATAAAGCGTGTCATTATCTTTATCAATAGCCATGGCAAAATCAGGAAAATAGCCAGTCATGCTCTGGAAAGTACCTGATCTGAAATCGGCCCATCCGACCATTGATACATTTTTATTGGAAACAACACCATTGTAATCACCCTGATAACGGGGCGTTCCTCCGCCCCCGCAAGTCGAACAGCTGATTTTCATTTTTTTATTTGAAATGCGCTGATTGGGAACAAAAGTGGCTCCACCATCTATTGAGTAGGAAGCATAAATAAATGCGCTATCGCTTGTAGGCGTATCCCGCGTATCCATCCACATAACATAAAGTTTTCCGGTTTCCTTGTCACACCAGATACCGGGGTGCCACTGGTGGTTGTTTTGTGAGTTTACATCATCATTAACAAGCACGGCATCGCTCCATGTTGTTCCTCCATCAGAAGAGGCCCGGCAATAGATATTTGGTTTATTTCCATTTCCAGGAGGATCGTTTGTGGCATAAACAACATATAATTTCCCCCTGTTGGCCCCATAACTATTATCGGCGGCAATCATTGGGTAAGGCCGGGTACGCATGCCCTGAACTGAGTTTCTTCCATTCACATCAGTTCCTACATATTTTGCGAACTGTTTGGAAGATTTGAGATTAAAAGTGGCGCCCCCGTCATTTGATAGAAAAAAGGTATAAGTGGAGCTGAAGCTGTTTCCGCTGTTTGTGACCACGTAAACAGCGCCACCCTGAACATCACCCTGGGCCCCAACACAAACCATCATTCCGGGTAATGTCTGAGTGCCCGGGGCAAAAGTGGAAGTGAATGTCGCGCCATGATCAAGGCTCCGGGTAAAATTTCCCACCCCGTTGTTTGTCATTGTTGAATAAACATAGTTGGCATATGGGCCTGAGGTCTGATCACATGCAATCCAGTTTTTATCATTTCCGGCGATGGCAGTTACCGAGGGCCCCCAGCTTAAGCCGTTATTTGTTGAAGCAACTACCTTACAGCCCGCGATTGTTGATCCATACATGTTTTCATAAAACAGGTTGCCCAGGCTGTCGTAGGCAACCACCGGGTCGCCTTGCATGGTAGCACCAAAATTGGGATTATTGATGGCCCAGTCGATACCATTTTCAGTATGGTGTGTTTTGTTAACATTATATGCGGTAAAAAACCATGTGGGTTTGTTTGGATTCGCGGCCATGTTGTTTTCCGCAAAATCAACACCAAGGCTGAAATTGTCCCAATTTCCAACTGTTAACACCGAGGAGAGAGTCGCATCGATATTATCGGCAGCTCTTTCGCGAAGATATTGTGGAATTTGATCCAGGTTAGGATTATCTGATTGGGATTGTGCGAATAATTGAGTTACTGACATTAATAAAAGCAGTAACACGTTGGTTTTTAACATTTTCATTTTAAATGATTTATTAATTATATATTTTGTTTTATTATGTACAAACCTACAAAAAACCCATTGATTAGCAATAAATCTTCAAATGATTTTATAAAATGATGCTACCTTTGTGCGGGGCGGTGTAACCTTTGATAAAACATCCCGTCTAATCCGAGCATGAAATACAAGGATGACAATCATTACATTGATCGTGTGCTCGGTGGTGATGTTCCTGCATATGCGTTCTTGGTTGCCAAACACAAAAACCTTGTATTTTCGATTGCTCTTAAAATATTGAATAACCGGGAGGATGCAGAGGAAATTGCACAGGATTGCTTCCTTAAGGCTTTTCAGGCATTGGGTACTTTTGAAAAAAAATCACAATTTTCTACCTGGCTGTATCGCATCGTTTATAACGCCGCGATTTCAAAAACACGAAAAAAAAGGCTTGAATTAGTTCCGATGGATAATTATGTAATCAATAACTACACGGAGGATAATGTAGCGGCAGCCATTGGCGAAATTGACCCGGAAGAACAAAAGGTAATGATTGAAAGCGCCATGGAACACTTAACGGATGATGAAAGTTTGTTGGTTACTCTGTTTTACAAAGGAGAAAATTCCATAGAGGATATAAGTAACATTACGGGACTTTCTATGTCTAATGTAAAAGTTCGTCTGCACAGGATCCGGAAAAAATTACATGATGGCCTTGCAATTATGATGAGCAATGCCATGAATTAAACGATTTATTGTTAATTTTGCTGTATGGTTGAAAAGGATGATTTTTTACGTGAATTAATCCAAAAGAGTCCGCTCGATAGTCCATCGGATAATTTTGTTGATCGTATCATGGCAAATTTACAGGTGGCCCAGGAAATGGCCCCGGCAAAAAAGCCTTTTTCACTCTATGTTAAAATTGCCATTCCTTATGCCGTGTTGGTCTTGGTTATATTCTTTGTTTTTGCAACTTCTGATCTCCCCTTTCTGAATTGGCTTCCCGGGAAAGAATATTTCTTTGATAGCTTTCTCCCATATTTCGGATCGCTGCTTACCATCCTGAAGAATACCCTATCTTCAAAATATGTCTCAATGGGATTGTTAATTGGCGTTTCAGCCGGTTTACTATTTTTGATCGACAGGTGGTTCAGTCATCGAACTACCGTTTAGCACAAATCCTAAACCTTTGGATGGATTTCTTTCCAACGATCTTTAAAACTTTTCGATGCTATCTTTGGGAGGGCTCTTCGTTTGCCCCACATTTTTCGTCCAATCCGATTAATAATCCTATTTTTCAATCCCGAACTTGGTTTATCGATCATCCACCGATGAAGCATAACCATTTTCCACATTGAAATAATTTTGCGCCATTTAAATGAAATATACTTCTTTGAAACAGCTTCGTGTCTGTTGCGAAGAAGCAACTCATGAAGTGGTATTTTTATTGGACACACTTCTGTGCATTTTCCGCACAGGGAGGAGGCAAAACTCAGATGGTTAAACTCTTTCATGCCAAGGTAATGTGGTGAAATTACCGATCCAATGGGGCCCGAATAGGTTGTTTTGTAAGTATATCCACCTATACTTTTATAAATTGGACACCCGTTAAGACATGCTCCGCACCTGATACAGCAGAGGGCGCGACGTTGATCTTTAAATTTTAACAATTCAGTACGACGGTTATCGAGCAATACCACGAACATCTCTTCGGGGCCATCGGGTTCAAATTCGCTTTGTGGGCCAAAAACGATGTTATTATATACTGTAATATGCTGTCCCGTACCATGTTGGGCAAGTAATGGTAAAAAAAGATCCAGGTCTTCAATAGAAGGAATCAGCTTTTCAATTCCAACAATGACGATATGAATTTTTGGAAAAGCCATACAAAGCAGTCCATTCCCTTCATTCTCGGTAAGGCCAACCGCACCAACATCAGCTATCAGGAAGTTACCCCCGGTAATTCCAACATCGGCACGGATAAATTCACCGCGAAGTTTTTCCCTTACAAACTGTGTAATTTGTTCGGGTTGGCTGTCGGCAGGTAAATTAAATTTTTCATGGAATAGTTTGGAAACATCTTCTTTTGACTTATGCATTGCGGGGGTTAGAATGTGATAGGGCTTCTCTCCGGCCAACTGTACTATATATTCACCAAGATCAGTTTCAAAAACTTCCCGTTTATTCTTTTCAAATAATTCATTCAGCTCAACCTCTTCTGATACCATGGTCTTTTGTTTAACAATTACCTTGGCTTTGGCCTTTTTAATAATATGCATGATTTCACGCTGGGCATCCTTCTCGTTTAACGCCCAAATTACCCTTCCACCGCGTTTGCTGAAATTATTCTCAAATTCAACTAGATATTTATCAAGATTGTTGATAACCTTATGCTTAATATTCGCAGCACGACGCTTTGACAGATCGAGGTTCTGATATTGGTCCTTTCCTCTTTCAACCTGTTCGTCATACCGGCCAATATTGTGATTCAGACGTTTACGATGTTCCTCATCAAAGGATATTTTTTCAGCTTCTTCGAGAAACTTTTGATATATGTGATTCATTATAAAGTAGTTACAAATATTTTAGAATTTTTTCAATTCTTCTTTCGTGTCTGCCACCTTCAAAATCAGTAGTAAGAAATAACCGTGTTAGATTTGCACTTTCTTCGAGAGTGATAAACCTGGCAGGAAGCACCAGGATATTAGCATCGTTGTGCCGTCGTGACAGCAGGACTATGGCTTCATTCCAACAGATTGCTGCCCTGATTCCCATATATTTATTAGCCACAATAGCCATTCCATTTCCACTGCCGCAAATCAGGATACCATACTTATAAATACCAGACTGAATTGATTTTGAAAGCGGATGGGCTGTATCGGGATAGTCCATACTCACCTCTGAAAAGCAACCAAAATCCTGAAATAAATATCCTAAATTATTCAGGCTCAGCTTAATAAATTCTTTAATTTTAAAACCGGCATGATCACACCCAATAGCAATATTTACTTCAGATTCAATCATTGTTAATACTTTATTTCACAAATGTAATTATAAACGAATCATTATGAACCATAAAGAAATTTGTGGGTTAAATATAATCCTCTTTATCAAATTCTTAAATTTTTAACAATGTTTTGTTAACAACTGATTAATTTTGTGCCTAACTATTTATAAAAATTCAGGTTGTTGAATAATCTTGTGGTCAAAGTCTAATATTATCCACATGGCCTGATTTTTTCAGTATATTTCAACAAAAATAAACAATGAAACCTAGTAAACTTTTTAACATATTTTTTCATCGAGGAATTGTTATAAATAAACTAACTAACTACATAACAAAATATTATAAAATATATCATGTTAGTAAATTGTTAATCAAATTATAAGAATCAAAAAACAAAATTTCATAGCCAAAACAAATTAACCATATTAACAGCTATTATAATAAACATAAATAGATAATACTTTATTATTATTATTAAAATCATAAAAATGAAGTTACCTGAATTTTTAGCCGATAAAATAATAGGTTTTAAAAAATCAAAAAACGCTGTTATACTCGCACATTATTATCAGGTTCCGGAAATTCAGGATTTAGCCGATTTTGTTGGAGACAGTCTTGGTTTGTCTCAGATTGCCCAGAAAACATCAGCTGATATTATTGTTTTAGCAGGTGTTCATTTTATGGCTGAAACAGCAAAAATACTCAATCCTTCTAAAAAAGTTTTAGTACCAGATTTAAATGCCGGATGTTCTTTGGCTGATTCATGTAAACCTGAAAAATTCAGGGCTTTTAAAAAAAAATATCCCGGGTATATTGTGATTTCATATATAAACTGTTCGGCTCAGATAAAAACCATGTCGGATGTAATCTGTACATCAAGCAATGCAGTAAAAATAGTTGAATCATTTCCCAAAAATCAGAAAATCATTTTTGTACCTGATAGAAATTTGGGAGGATATATTAATTCATTAACCGGTCGCAATATGGTGCTATGGGATGGAAGTTGTGAGGTACACGATATCATTAATGCAGAGGCTGTTATAAAATTAAAATCAGAATATCCGCATGCAAAATTGATTGCCCATCCCGAGTGCAAGGCTATAATACTTGAACTTGCTGATTATATTGGTTCTACAACAGGTTTATTAAATTATACAATGAAAAATGATGCAAATATTTTTATTGTTGCCACCGAGACAGGAATCATACATCAGATGAAAAAAGTATCTCCCGATAAGAAATTTATTGTTGTTCCTACCGATGAAAATTGTTCTTGTAATGATTGTCCATATATGAAGATGAATACATTAGAAAAATTATATCAATGTCTTTTAACTGAACGACCCGAATTATTATTATCAAAAAGCGTTATTGAGAAGGCAAAGAAACCTATCTTGCGGATGCTTGAATTATCTAAACAACAACCCTTGTGAATTTTTATGAAGCAGTTTATCATAAATTGTCATTTTAAGTTTATCCTGATTGTTTCATTTCTGTTTGTCTTTGCTGTCATTCATGCGCAGGATAGCCTTCAAAAAGATGGATTTAATAAATTTTATTATCCGAATGGCAAAATATCCAGTGAAGGAACAATGAAAAATGGGAAACCTGATAGTTACTGGAAATCATATAATGAAAATGGAACAATTAAATCGGAGGGTAGCCGAAAAAATTTTGAATTAGATAGTTTATGGAAATTTTATAATCAGGATGGAAAATTGTTGCTTGAAATTTATTACAAAACCGGAAAAAAGAATGGACCGAAAATATCTTATCTCGACAAGGAGACTGTAAGGGAAAATTTCCATAACGATATTAAGGAGGGATATACCCGGTATTATTGGCCAGATGGAAAGATTAAGCAGGAAACCCCATTCATAAAAGGACTTGAACAAGGTTTCGGCAAAGAATTTGCATTTGATGGCGCCATAATCACACTGACTGAGTACAAAAAGGGTTTTATCGTTGACCGGCTGCGCATCAACCGTAAAGATAGCTATGGTAAAAAGCAGGGCCGCTGGTACACATTTTATGAAAGTGGCAACTTGCGAACAGAGATCACCTTTAAAAATGACCTGAAAAACGGGTATTTTAAAGAATACAATGAAAACGGTGATTTATTGAAAATTTCGAAATATGTGGATGATGTGATTCAGCCTGAAGCAGAAGAGATTCAGAAGCTTGAGGTACAGAATGAATACTATCCCGATGGAAAAATCAAGATAAGTGCCATGTTTCGAAATGGAGTTCCCGAAGGGCTCAAAAGGGAATATAAGGCCGACGGAAATATTGAAAAAGCTTACCTTTACAAAAATGGTGTGATCACAGGAGAGGGAATTGTAAAGGAAGATGGCAATCGAAGCGGGCATTGGAAAGATTTTTATCCGGATGGTTCGCTTAAGGCAGAGGGAAATTATGACAATGGCAAACAAATCGGAGATTGGAAATACTATCATGCAAACGGTAAAATTGAGCAAATAGGGAAATTTACCAAGCAGGGAAAACCTGAGGGCAGCTGGAAATGGTATTTTGAAAACGGAAAGTTGCTAAAAGAGGAAAATTACCATGGTGGGTTGAAGGATGGCTTGTCAATCGAGTACGACGAAACCGGAAAAGTAATCGAAGAGGGCGAATTTGTCGAAGGAAACGAAGAGGGCCTATGGTTTGAATTTACCGGAGATAGCTTTATAAAGGGATCTTACCGCGATGGACTACGAAACGGAATGTGGTATAACATATACCTCGATAGCGACAGTATAAAAACTGACAGCCTTTGTTATTTTAAAGGTAATTTTATCGAAGACAATCCTGATGGGAAGCACACCTATTATTGGGAAAATGGAAAGGTAAAAGACGAGGGCTCGTACATAATGGGCAGAAAAGAGGGAGAATGGTACAAATATAATTTTGACGGAACCCTGTTCATGGTTATTACTTACAAACAAGGAGTTGAAATCCGTTATGATGGCATAAAAATTAAACCCCCGTATGAAAAGGAGGAGGAATAGATGAAAACAGAAAGGGACAGCAAGCCCAAAAAGGTAATAAGGCGTGGCGTTAAGAGCAGTGATTCGGATTTGATGCGACTTAATAAGTATATTTCCAATTCGGGAATTTGCTCACGTCGTGAAGCCGACAAACTGATTGAAGCTGGTGCGGTTTCGGTGAACGGAAAGATTGTGACCGAACTGGGCACAAAGGTTGCGCCCGGCGACAAAGTTCAGTATGGCGGCCAGGCGATCAACCGTGAAAAACCAAGATATATATTGCTAAACAAGCCAAAGGGATATATCACCACTGTTGATGACCCGGAAAAGCGGAAAACGGTGATGAGCCTCGTTGCGGGCGCCTGCAGGGAGCGTATTTACCCGGTTGGCCGGCTTGACCGAAACACTACCGGTTTGCTGCTTTTTACCAATGATGGTATGATAGCAAAGAAACTTACTCATCCAAGATACGGGATAAAAAAAATATATCATGTTGAAATCGACAAAAGCCTTACCCGGGTTGATTTTATGAAGATACAGGAGGGTTTTAAACTTGATGATGAAATGGTAACAGTCGATCGCCTAGAATACATCGGCGATGGAAAGGATAAAAAGCAGATCGGCCTTGAATTGCATTCGGGACAGAATCGCGTTGTCAGGAGAATTTTCGAACATTTTGAATACAAGGTTTTACGGCTTGACCGTGTTTATTATGCCGGCCTGACCAAAAAAAATCTGCCTCGTGGTCATTGGCGATTACTTGAAGAACAAGAAATAAACATGCTTAAAATGATCAGTTCGGCCTCAATATAAAACATGAAAACTATAAGCATATACATTGTTGAAGACGAATTACTTATATCTGCAAGTTTAAAATCACAACTTCAGCAATTCGGATATGAAGTATGTGGTTCGGCCATGAGTGGAGAAAACAGCCTTGTTGATATTGAGGAGCTCTCGAGCCAAGGAAGGGAGCCGGAAATCGTGTTGATGGATATTCATTTACGTGGTGGAATGGATGGCATTGAAACAGCAAGAATAATCACCGAAAAATTTAATTGTGCCATTATTTTTCTGACAGGGCAAAGTTCAAAAGAGGTATATGAACGTTCTTTTAAAATCAAACCCTTTGGTTACCTGCTGAAGCCGATTGACATGGAACAGACAAAAATGACAGTTGAAATTGCAGCGTACCAACGAAATCTTGAGATTGAAAACGACCTCTATCAGAAAGATCTTGAGGCATTGCTTGAAAAGAGATCTCAGGAAAATAAAGAGTTAATGGTTATGTACCAGACAGTTACCGATAATTCTTTATTGGGATTGACCATTTTCCAGGATGAAAAATTTGTATTTGTCAATAACCGAACTGCAGAAATTTTTGGTTATACGCCTGAAGAGTTTCAATTTTTTTCTATCCATGATATCTTAGGATTGCTTCACCCGGAGGACAAGGAAAAGGTAATATCGATATCCCGGGCCAGGTTGAACGGAGTAGATATTCTAGAGCAAACGCATGTAAGGATTTTAACGCGGGACAAGCAGACAAAACATCTTGAAACAGTCGTAAGGGCTATTCAATTTAATGGCAAGCCCGCATTGCATCAAACTTTTTTGGATATCACAGATTATTGTTACCCCAGATAATTATAAATATGAGAAAACTTTTTTTATTTCTTTTTACCGGACTTCTTTCTACTGCGTTGGCCCAAATCCCGATGCAAGAGGTGGTAAAAAAGGCAGGGGATGCTGCAGCGTATCCCAACCATGACGAATTAATCATTTTCGATAGCACCCTTGTTGATATGCAGGAAACCGGCCTGACCTATGTGCTTAATCATACGCTTACAAAGGTATTAACCAATCACGGGGCCATCGATCTTAGTGTGGTCAAATATGGCTATGATCCATTGTCGGCCTTTGTTGAAATCAGGAAAGCGGTTATTTACAAGAATGACGGCCAGATCATTGAATTGGATGTTCAAAAGGCGATGGATTATCCTGCTCCCGCACGCGCCATTTATTGGGGCGCCAGGGAAAAAATGCTTGAAATCGGTCGTCTTGAACCGGGAGATGCGGTGGAGATGATAATGTTTCGAAAAGGATTTACTTATGCCTTGTTAAAATCCGATGATGATGAAAAATATATTCCTCCAATGAGAGGACAATTTTATGATATCGTAGAGTTTTTCAGCGCCTATCCCCTGAAAAATAAGGTTTACCAGGTAAAAGTACCCAAAGACAAACCACTTCAATATGAATTTTATAACGGAGAGGCCCGCTCATCCTGCTGGTTTGCCGATGGAAAAATCATTTATTCTTTCAGTAAAAAGGATATTATGCCGTTAAAGAGTGAACCCAGGATGGTGGCAATGGTGGACGTAGCTCCTAAATTATTGGTATCCACTACGGCTACATGGAATGAAAAATCGACATGGTTTTTTAAGGTTAACGAAGATTTTGGCAGCTTTTCGGCTACCAGTGAGATAAAAGAGAAAGTGGATGAAATTCTGAAAGGGGCCGAAAACGAGATGGATTCTGTTTCCAGGCTAACACACTGGTGTGCCGATGAAATACGTTATTCGGGCATTTCAATGGGTTGTGGCGAAGGTTTTACACTGCACAAAGGAGATATGACTTTTACCGATCGATGTGGGGTATGCAAAGATAAAGCCGGTATGCTGATAACTATGCTACGGGCTGCGGGATTTCAATCATATCCCGCGATGACAATGGCCGGTTCGCGAATTGATTACATTCCGGCCGACCAGTTTAATCATTGTGTAACCGTCGTTAAGTTACGCGATGGAAAGTATCATCTGCTTGATCCGACCTGGGTGCCGTTTGTGCGTGAGTTATGGTCGAGCGCCGAACAGCAGCAGCAATACCTGATGGGAGTTCCCGAAGGCGCCGACCTGGCAACCACCCCGTTATCTGATCCTGAAAATCACTACATAAAAATCGATGGCGTTGCTCAATTAAATAATGACGGGGCCCTGGCTGGCCGGATTACCATAACGGGCGAAGGGCAATCGGATGCCGCGATCAGGGGTTTGTTCAGGAATTCGAATAAAACAGTATGGTTCCAGAACATTGAACGGGAGTTGCTCAAGCTGTGGCCGCAGGCTAAGGTTTCGATGGCCAAATACACCGATCCGGTTGATTACCTGAAATATAACATGTGGATAGCTATTGATTATACAATTCCCGAGTTTGCAATGGTTTCAGGATCTAAGATGATGTTTACCCCGCTTTCAGCAGGTGAAATTTTCAAAACCTTCCAGGGTCAACTGTCATTTGATACAGGAATCAAGGAGCGTAAATATCCCTTCCGTGACCGGTGCTCAAGAAAAGTCGAAATCAACGAATCCATAAAACTGCCCGAAAGTATGAAAGTTGTCAGAATACCAGAATCCATTACAAGAACCGGGGAGGTTGCATCTTATCAGGGCGGATATTCCGTAAAAAATGGGTCTATACTCTTTTCGGGAACATCAGTATTCAAAAAGAGACAATATGACTCGAATGACTGGCCCCAATTCAAGGCTGCCGTTGATGCCCAGAAAAGGTTTACTGAACAATCTGTCATAATTGAATTATAAACACAAATTTCAATTGAAATAAATTATTTACATGAAAACGAATTTTCTGCTTCCCATTTTATTTTGCTTTCTGATCATAGCCCCAGGGGGGCTAAGCGCACAGGACGAAAAATATGATGCCTTTTATTATTCCCTAACCAGGGAATATACGCTGAATCCTGATGGAAGTGTTGACTACCGGTATGTCAAGGAGCAAAAGCTACTTACGTACCGTGCATTTCATAACCTTTACGGCGAAACTTTTATTGTGTACAATCCAACAATACAAAAGCTGAAATTCAATGAAGTGTACACCATAATGGCCGATGGCAAAAAAATTATTACACCGCAGAATGCATTTAATGAAGTACTTCCGGGTTACGCTGCCAACGCCCCAGCGTACAATTCGTTGCGAGAAATGGTAATAACCCATACAGGTCTTGAGCGCAATGCCACGATAAATCTTGATTATCAGCTTCACACTGAAAAAGAAAATATTCCAGCCCTGATGGGCAATGAATTACTTGCAGAAAATGAACCCGTAAAAAAACTTGAAATTCGTGTACGTATTCCAATCGGGCAAAACCTATATTATAAACTTTTCAATATTGAATGTAAGCCGGAAAAACGCACAGAAGGAAATTTCCAGGTTTATACCTGGAATTTTAACGACCTTCCTGCCATTTCAAACGAGGAGGCTCAACGGGGAATGAATGAACTTTATCCACGGCTTGTTTTCAGTGCTTCTGATAATCGCGAAGAGGCGTTTTCATTTCTGACAAATCAGCCGGCATTCAAGTTTCCTATAACCGACCAAATACAAAAAGAGGTTAACAGTCTTTTGGGCGAGACAAGGAATAAATTCGAACTGGCGCTTAAAATTCAGGAAAAGGTGGTTAATGATTTTCGTCTTTATCCGATTCCATTACGGATTGCTTCATATCAATGCCGCACCCCCGAACAGACTTGGAACAGCAATGGCGGAACGGCAATTGAAAAAGCTGTATTACTTGCTGCATTACTAAAAAAGGCCGGGCTAGATGCCGTGGTGGCGGGAATTGTACGAACAGAATTTGCCGATGATCATATCGCCACCCTCGCCGATATTGAAGATTTCGCAGTACAGGTTGAGTTTAAGGATCAGGGTACCTGGTATTTTTCATTAACAGGATTGAATTCAGTCAACCTGAAATATATTCTTCCGGGCCGTTCATTTATTATGATGAAAACAGATGAAAAAGTATCGGTGATAAAAACAGAGACCCCAAAACAAATGGTAAAAGTTCAGGGGACTTTTATCGTTTCATCTGATCCTAAACTGACGGGAGAGATTTCAATATACCTTGATGGAAGCGCCTATCCTTTCGCAGGCCTTTCGCGGGACAAGAAAAAAATAAAGGCCTCGCTTACCGGAGGTTTGATAGGAAGTGATACAAATAATTTGAAAGTCAGCACGCTTAATAATGAAAACGGATTTCAGTCGTACATTGCCCAAGTCGATAAACCATTCAGAAGAGATTCAAATAATTACTATTTCACACTTCCAACAACCACTTCCGGGATCGATAGCTGGGGCATAAAGACCCTGTCGGTAAAACGCGAAACACCTTTTGAGATACCAACCCAGGCCGATGAAAGCTATATCTATACTATTACTTTGCCAGCCACGTTGCGATTGTTTACACCTTTGAAAAAACTCTTTGTAAGCAACAAGGCGGGAACCTTTCTGTGGGATGTAAAATTTGATAACGGTAAACTGGTGGCAAGGAGACAGATAAAGTTCAACGAAAGGGTTTTCCTGCTTTCGGCCTACGAGGATTTTAAAGTCCTTTTGGATTACTGGAACAATCCCTGGTACCGTCAACTAATTTTTATATCGGGCAAAACAGATTGATAATTAGTGCGTTATTATACGACCAAGTCCCTCGGTGTTGATCTGAATACTCTGTTTTTTCAATTCGTGGAAAGTTTTCATCAATTTATTTTGCTCCTCCGGGGTGGAAGCCGAAGATAATTTTTTGCGGGTTTCAGTCATCATTTTGTCTATCTTCCTGGCTTTGAAGGCATGGAGGGAAAGCATGACATGCATATGTAGCCTGTTCTCCTCGGTAGTTACCATGATGTTGTTTTTAAGCCAGTTTTTGCTTAGTTCATAAGAGGTGAAGACCAGGTTGACGGCGGTGGTTGAAATTTCATGATTGCTGTGAGATAGAAACCATGCACGGTCAGGAATGGCATCGTTTTGCACACCTTTTACATATTCGTCAAAAATGGATTTAAAGGTGGCATTTTCAAACCCCATTTCATCATGTGTAATGTCGTGAACTACGAAATCAGTAACATTGACCGGAATCGTCTCCGATTCGCTGGTTAAAAGTTTAATATGAATAATTTCCTGTCCGTAAAGCAGAAGCAGACGGATGATCTCTTTTTCTTGGTATTCCGGCGAATCAGGATCAAAATCAAGTTGGGGTTCTGATGTGACTTTGTCCGGTATGATTACCCCCAGGGCCCTATCCAGTTCAGGAGAACTCTTTTTCAGCTTGGCCCGAAGTATTTTATTCAGCTCGCTCATGAGAGCCTGTTCGGGGATAGCCATCAAGCTTGAACACTCCTTCACATATACAGAGCGCGAGATCCCATCGGGAATGAGAGCTATGGTATTGACAATCTCCTTGATCAGAGCCGCTTTTTTTATCGGGTCGTTTTGTGTTTCGCCAAGCAGTAAGCGGGTTTTAAACAAAATGAAATTTACTGCATTTTCGGCGATGAATGACCCAACCTGGGCAGGATGGTTTTTGCGGGCATAGGAATCAGGATCTTCGCCATCGGGAAAAAGGACAATTTTCACATTCATTCCCAGTTCCACAATCATATCGATACCACGAAAAGATGCTTTAATGCCGGCCGGGTCGCCGTCATAAAGAATAGAGATGTTGGAAGTATATCGCTGGATCATGCGCACCTGGTCATGCGTGAGAGAGGTTCCAGACGATGCTACCACGTTTTCAATGCCTGCCTGGCACATTGATATCACATCGGTGTAACCCTCAACCAGGAGGCAGTTATCCTTTGAAATGATGGCATTCTTGGCAAAATAGATCCCATAAAGGGTTTTGCCTTTATTGTAAATGTCGGATTCTGGAGAATTAACATATTTAGGCCGGTTTTTATCGACCCCCAGGATGCGCCCGCCAAAACCTATTACACGGCCGGAAGCGCTGTGAATTGGAAAAATGACACGTGAATGGAACCGGTCGTATAAACGGTTGTCTTTTTCAATCGAAAGCCCCGATTTGATCAGGTATTCCTTTTTGTAACCCTGCCGAATAGCAAATTCCGAAAAAGCATCCCATTTTTCGGGACTGAAACCCAACTGAAATTTATTGACTATATCATCACGTATACCCCGTTCCCTGAAGTAAGATAAACCGATGGCCTTACCTTCTTCTGTCTCGGTTAATGTTTTTGTAAAAAACTGTTGAGCAAAAAGGTTAAGGTTATAAAGGCTCTCTTTTTCGTTAAGTTCCTGTATTTGTTCGGCTGTTTGCTCTTCCTCCTCAACTTCGATGTTATATTTTCTGGCAAGGTATTTTATGGCCTCGGGGTAAGAAAAATGTTCATGTTCCATGATGAAATTAACCGAATTTCCAGCCTTGCCGCATCCAAAGCACTTGTAAATCCCCTTTGCCGGAGATACAGTGAATGATGGGGTTTTCTCATTGTGGAAAGGGCATAATCCAATCTGGTTCACACCACGGCGGCGAAGGGTGACAAAATCACCGATCACCTCCTCAACGCGGGCTGTCTGGATAATATTATCGATGGTTTCATGGTTAATCATAGTCCGGAATCCATTCTGGCGAAATTACGAATTTTTATACCAGATTATGAATCTGATCAAGCTTTTTAGTTCCTTTGCGAGCATTGCGATAGTCATAAAGTAACGTGTATAATTTATCTTTTCCTTCGTTGATGATTTTGATTGACAATCTCCAAAACAAAAGAAGCCACCGTTAGGCAGCTTCGTACAGTCAGGGGAAGGATATTACGAGTTATTCAAAGTCGGCTTCGAACGGCGTAACAGGCGCCAGAATTTCATTATCAACAGTCATTACAATGACGGTATCCTCAAAATCAGCAATTGCCGGAGCCTGGGGGGCCAAATCGAAATTTGAAAACATCTCGCTGGTTGCATCCTCAAAGGTTGCTTCGGTCGGAGTA
>JBAXKG010000055.1:0-16313 GCA_037137455.1 Bacteroidota bacterium | reverse complement strand
ATCATCTTTTTTTGTTGCCTGCCGGTCTGCTCCCAGGTTTCGGGTAATCCAGCATTTTGAAAGTTCACCGGAAATATTGGTAACGGTACCATAAGTAACATTTTTAGTAACCGGCGACACATCTCCTGCAATATGGCTGATTGTGATGGAAGAGCCACATGAAAAAGATACTGATGTTACCGGGCCGGCATAAGCTGTAGCTTTGGCCTCCGTGCCCTGAAGTGTACCGGTGAGCGCAACAGGAATAACGGCAAATCGAATGAATTTGTTCTCATCGGCTGCCTGAATAGCGTATGTTGACCCCGTCGCATTTGCGATTACTGTCTCGTTAAAACCACTTCCATTTTCGGCCCTGTACCATTTAAAAGCGGAGGTTCCCTCTGAATCACCTTCCGCATCATTGAATGTATAAGAACCAGTAAGAACCTGACCTAACTGAGCATTACCGGTTTGAACAACAATATTGGCGACAGGTGCACTATTCCCGGTTTCCTGGAAAGGGATGACCAGATCGGCGCCGGGCGAACAGCTTCCGAGAACAAAATCCACCACACCATCGGTACCTGCGATGATTTTTTCGGCATCTTTGAAACTGAATGTGTGAAAATATTTATATTGAAATACGGCATCGGTTTTCACCATAACCGATAATTTAAACTCAAAATTATCGGTTGTGTTTAAACGATCGGCATATTGCACTTTCAACGGAGCAGCTATTCCGGTTACCGAATAGTTATTAAATGTACCCATTGAAATAGTGTTGCGCAATACCTCAATCTGAAAAATAGCGGGCAAATCCAGCGTCAGGTTTGCATTTCCAGCCAGTACCTCAGAATAGGGGGAATTATAATAACTAAATAAATTCTGAATGCAGAGATCACCGAAAAAATTCTGCTCCCGCACGACCGTTTGATCCAGTTTAAAGTACTCGAATCCGAAACTTTCGAAGTTGGCTTCATCGTAACACACTAATTCAACTTCAAGTACATTTTTTTTGAATGCGCTGATAGTAAATTCCTTTGTCAGCCAGGATGTCACCAGATTTTCATATGGCGCTCCGGCGTGTACTGCTGCAGCAATAATCGGGTCGTCGGTCAGGTCATCGGGGGTCATATTATCATTTTTCATGATAAACTCCTGAATAACATAGGTTCCTTCCGGCAATTTTATCGAGTTGGTATAAGGCTGGCTATCAATGTAGAAGACATTAACTTTAAGCGTCGTTGAAGTGACCTCCCCCTTCTTAAAAAAGGTAATTTCCACAAAGCTTGCGGTTTTGTTCTCATTGATACAGCTGGGAGTCTCTTTCAAACCACCGGGATCCTTTCCGGCCAGGATATTGAAACTAAGGTCGTACATGGTTGCATTAGGCTTAATATCTGGTGACTTGTTGCAACCTGAAATTGCTAACAATACTACCGAAATAAAAAAAATAAGCCTGATCTTCAACATGGTTTTCCGCTCATTGACTGGATTTGTTGTTTTAACTGCTTAGATTTCTTTGCCTTATCCAGGTTTTAGCATCAATACAAAAATAGTGCAATGATAAGGGTTGAATCAAGCATGAATAAGTAAATGCAACTAATTTGCAGATAACTGTTGGTTGTTGTTTCGTATCCGTATGCATTTACCATGTAACTGATTTTTCATCAATAGCAAAAAAAAGGCGCCTTAAAGGCGCCGGATTAATTATTATTCCAATGTTAATCGAGGATATGGGGTATGGGTTTGCTCTCCAATAATAATGTAATGGTGAGTTCTCTTATTAGTATATATTGGAGTTATTTCTGTACCCCGGAAGATTTTTATACCAATCAGGATATAACGAACCACCGCTTACAGCCCATTGAACGAAGTGATTGTATGTATTGAGGATTTCAACTTTTTCAATGGGATAAGCAAAGCTTTCGTAAATGTTTATAGCCCATGGAAGGTTGTTTACCGTCTTATAATACTTGCCGGTTATAGGCTTGCTGTCATCCTGGGCCTGGCCAAAGTAACCAGTGTTTGCAAGGCTTGTTGGCAGATAATCAGGAAGGTGAACTTCGATTCCGCGGGTTTTATCTACAATAATGAATGGGTTGAAGTTGCCAATGTTAATCTCGCCCATCGTGTATATCGGAGATGAAAATGCCAGGTGGACAGTTATCATAACTGGTGTAACATATGGCGCTCCGGGTGTGGTATTAACCCCGATTCCCTGACCCGGATTCGGCATAAGGTTATAAGCATCATCATATACAATGATGGTGGGTTTTGATTGACCTTGTTCGAGCCCATTGGAATTTAAAGTAATATATTGCTCCCTGAGATCATACCCGGTTACGGTAAGCATTGCCGGATTTACATTATTATTGGGTAACTGGAAACCAAAGCCATTATGAAATGAGGCGCCAAAAGCCTTAATCGTGAATGAACCGAAAATCTCAACAACCTTATTATTATGATTGGTCACCGTTTTAAATCTATAATCACAAACCAGGTCATTGAAGTCATAATCTCCCTGCCCTGGCCAAAGATCCTCATAGGCAAGGGTTCCATTTCCGGTAGCAGGAAAATAATTGTCGAAACATCGGGTGGGATCGTTGGGATAGTCATCCACGTCATCGGGACATCCATCATCATCAGTGTCTGTGCCCGGAGGTGTAATAGTAACTGTTATTGTGGCAACGGCACATAAAGCGTTTACATCGCAAACCTTATATTTGATAGTAGCGATTCCGGTATAATTGAAAGCGGGTGTAAAGGTGACAACGCCTGCATTGTTTACTGTAAAAACGCCGACCAAGGCAAGAGGGGCAGTACCTGAAACCCAAGTTACTGATGAGGGAACAAGCGCCCCGGAACCAGGAATATCATTGGTCAGTATGCTGATATTGACAGGAATGTTCATGGGGGTGGTCGCAATGTCATCGACCGCAATCGGGCCCACGATGACCGGGCCACAGCCGGTGTGGTTGCAATTCATGACTGATGTGAAATCGGCGATGGTGAAACTTGCAATATAGTGGGCATTTCCGGCTTTCGCCAAAACCTGCTGCGCCTGCAATGAAGTAAGTGTGTAAGTTATGGCAAAGGTGCCCGCATGACCTTCTCCAATTCCATGAATGCCTTCAACTTTGAACCCATCAAATGGATCTCCTCCCAGATGTGGACCATCGTCAATACCTGAATAGGTCATACCTCCTGATATATGCTGAACACTTATATTAGAATAAGTACCTGCGTCAGCTTCCACCGACAGATGCGAAAGTTCTTTACAACTTGATTCGTGGCAACCATCGTTAATTATCCAAAGCACTATCGTGTAAGTATTGTTATTGTTGCAAACCACTGAATGAATGGAGGTAGAAAATCCAATTCCGTTAGGTTTGTTGATATCGCATACAACAGCTTTTGCAATACCTGGAGAAATAACAAACATAAATATCAGCAATCCAATGCCGGCTAATTTATTTTGAATGATCTTTTTCATGGGATTGGCATTTAAAAGGAATGCTCAATTTTTTTATTGGAAATTTTAACAGCATCAGATTTTCCGTTGAAAACAAAGGTCAATTCCTTTTCATAGGTTGGCAGGGTGAGGATTGAGTTATAAGGTTCGCCAGGAACAAGAAGCGCTTTCTGGTAAATAATACCAGTGGCTGATTTGATGATCACAGTTGACTTTTTAGCGGCAGTAAGTGTCAATTCGACATCCTGAGTGGTTTTCCAATTAAAGTTATCGGCTACTTTTAACTGATCCATAACGGTTACTTTTTCCTGTGAGGCCACGGGTTCCATGACTTCAAGGTCTTTGCGGCAACCTGATAACAGGATAACCGACAAACCAGTAATCATTGCGAATTTAATAATTTTTGCTTTCATGGTTTTACTTTTTCAGGTTCCTTTTTTCCATGCTTTTTGGCTACTTTTCATACCTGATTATGTAAGAATTCCAAATTATCAGTCACAAATGTATGATCGCCTGATACTTATAAAAAGGAGCAATAAGTAAGTGTCACAGTTAACCAGATAACCGTTGACAGAATATTAGTATCCGTTATCAGTCAAAATGCCGGTTTTTGTTAATATGTTTTGTATGATCATCTGAAGGGTATTCCTGAAACCAGTATTTTTGCTCCCGAAAATTTCACATGTCCGGAAACATCCTTTCAGAACTCAATGAAGCCCAACGCAACGCGGTTTTAGCAACCGAGGGGCCTGTTATGGTTATTGCCGGGGCCGGGTCGGGAAAGACCAGGGCGCTCACATATCGGGTGGCCTACCTTGTTGAAAAAGGAGTTGACCCTTTTCATATTCTTGCGCTTACATTTACTAACAAGGCTGCACGTGAGATGAAAGATCGCATAGTACATCTCGTTGGTCGCGAAGCCCAGAATGTATGGATGGGTACTTTTCACTCTGTTTTTGCAAGGGTTTTGCGTATTGAAGGCCACCGGCTTGGTTATCCGTCAAACTACACGATTTATGATACTGATGATACCAAACGGGTTATCAAGAACCTGATAAAGGAGAACAATCTGGATGATAAGTTATATCAGCCGGGATATATCCTTCATCGTATTTCTTCGGCAAAAACGAGCCTGCTCTCGGCTGAAGAATACAATGAAAGTCAGGAATTAAAGGAATACGATGCTTCTGCCGGTAAGTCTAAGACAGGTTTGTTGTACACTCAGTACCAGGGACGGTTACGCAGGGCATCAGCCATGGATTTTGACGACCTGCTGTTCAATATGAATGTTTTGTTACGCGATTATCCCGATGTTTTATACAAGTACCAACATAAATTCCATTATATTCTTGTTGATGAATACCAGGATACAAATTATGCGCAGTATCTGATAATTAAGAAACTCGCGGCCAACAATGAAAATATTTGCGTGGTAGGCGATGATGCGCAGAGTATTTATGCTTTCAGGGGCGCCAATATCCAGAATATTTTGAATTTTAAAAGCGATTATCCCGATCATCAGGTATTTAAACTCGAACAAAACTATCGCTCAACCAAGACAATTGTAACCGCTGCAAACAAGATAATTGAACACAATAAAAACCAGATATTTAAAGAGGTGTGGACCGAAAATGAAGAGGGTTCCCGCATCCAGCTTATCAAAGCTTCAACTGATAATGAAGAGGCAAACCTGGTAGCCCAGTCGATTTTTGAAAATAAGATGAACCACCAGTTGCAAAATGTTGCCTTTGCCATTCTTTACCGGACGAATGCCCAATCGCGTGCCCACGAGGAGGCCCTGCGAAGGCTGAACATTCCTTGCCGTATTTATGGAGGCCTTTCATTTTATCAACGCAAGGAGATCAAGGATATGCTTGCCTATTTCCGTCTTACGATAAACAACCGGGATGAAGATGCATTGATCAGGGTGATCAATTTCCCTGCACGTGGCATCGGAAAGACAACACTCGAAAAACTCATTGTAACGGCTGATGAGCAGAAAAAAAGTATCTTCGAACTCATTGAAAATCCTGTTGCAAATAACCTCCGGCTGCCTGATGCGACTTCTCAAAAAGTTTATGCATTCGTAACCATGATAAAGAGTTTCACAGCATTAATTCATTCAAAAAACGCCTATGAGCTGGCAAAACACATCTCCGGCTCATCAGGCTTGATGAAAGAGTTGTATGATGACAAAACGCCTGAAGGAGTGAGCCGTTTTGAGAATCTCGAAGAATTGCTGAATGCCATCAAGGAATTTTCTGATTCACCAAGAACAAATATCGAAACCGGCGAGATTGAGCCCAACGTTGTACGAACGCTTGATGAATTCATGCAGGATGTGGCCCTTCTTACCGATGCAGACAAGGGGAATCCTGATGATATTGACCGAGTTACCCTGATGACGGTACATTCGGCTAAAGGACTCGAATTTCCTTATGTTTATGTTGTTGGAATGGAAGAAAATCTTTTTCCATCAATCCAATCGCTGAATTCAAGGACCGACCTGGAGGAAGAACGTCGCCTTTTTTACGTGGCTGTTACGCGCGCCCAGAAAAAACTGACCCTTGCATTTGCCGAAAACCGTTATCGATGGGGTACGCCGACCATTTGCGAACCAAGCCGATTTATCACTGAAATTCCTGAAACGTTAATCGATTTTCCCAGAAAAATCGGTCAGGTAAAAACAAATTTTTCGAAAGCTGAAAATTGGTCGGCATCATTAGCCGGCGTCAATATGCCCCTTAAAAAGATAACCCTGCCAAAAAATTTCCAGAAAGTTAAAAATACCGAAGGGTCAGGTAACACTGAAAGTGTGGAGGGTACACCCTCTGATGTTGAAGAAATCCAGAATGGCATGGAGGTGATGCATGAGCGTTTCGGGAAAGGAAAAGTTGTGAATCTTGAAGGAATCGGACCCAATAAAAAAGCAACTGTTTTCTTTCCTGAAATAGGTCAGAAACAATTGCTTTTAAGATTTGCAAAACTCAGGATTGTACGCTGACTACTTTATCTCAAGATCGCTGGTTAGAACGCCAAGCAAGTTGTTCTGCTTATCATAGACCGGAATTGAGTAGGTAACCATTGCGACCCCACCTCCCCCATCATCATAATATGGATTGCTCCATGATGGTTTTTTATTGGCCACAGGAATGGCATACCAGTCGGTAAGGGTATAATCGTAGGATGCCGGCAGATCAACACTTTTAAATTCATTTCCCTGTCGGTAAACATAAGGAGCCGACATTTGTTTTGTACCCTTCTCTTCGGCAGGTGCAAAAGCATAAGCAGAGCCATAAATCAACGCGTTCTGTTTGAGGAACTCTGTCAGGATTGCAGGCATATCGGCAGGTTTAAAGACTTTTCCATTGATTTCTTTAGCCAGATTGCCCAAGGCATTTTCAACAGTAGCCCGCTTGCAGGCATCAGGCAACGAAAGTATCGATTCGTGGTAATGTGCTACCCTCCATCCTGAAACTTCACGGCGCCACACCCATGTTTCCTGCAGGAATTGGTCAATAACCTCATCTTCTTTTGTGATACTCTTGTCTTTCACTGTTCCAATCCAGACGGCAGCATCCGGTGAAATAACAATTACCCGGGAGCTTACCATTTCAAACTCCTGACTCTTGATTGTGGAATAGGTATTTTTAAACAGCGACAAGATCTCCCTTGCACTGAAAGCCAGGCCTCCGGAAGTAAAAACAGCAGCGCTGTCATCACTTATCCATTGAAGTGCAGAATCTGCATTGGCCATTGCAGAATATTTCATAACCTGGTCCATCAGTTGGTTGATAGTGTCGGTAACAGCTAGTTTTTCTTTATCTCCAAACTCCCTGCTGTTTTTGCAACCTGTCAGCGAAACCAAGCCAAACAAGAAGATCATAGTGAAATTAATAAGACTCTTTTTCATGGTTTTGATTTTTAATTATTATGTTTATTTGACTGATAAAATTAACAAAATATCAAATATGAATACAAAACTTCTTTCAATTCATTGTATCTTTGCAAAAAATTACACGTGAACGAACAAATGGAATACAACACCACCCGCGAGATGATGTTGATACCGGAATATGGCCGGAATATACAACATATGATTCAGTACATTTGTACGATTGAAGACCGTGAAAAACGGAATAAGGCTGCCAAATTTATTGTGAATGTTATGGCCCAGTTGCACCCGACGGTTAAAGAATCGGGTGATTTTAAACACAAACTCTGGGATCACATGTTTATCATCGCCGATTTCAAGCTCGATGTTGATGCGCCTTATCCTCCGCCCCCTCCCCTTTCGCTCAGTACAAAACCGGAACATCTCTCATATCATGATAAAGAAATTGCATTTAAACATTATGGCAAGAACATCGCCCTGATGATTGAAAAAGCGACTGAATATGAAGAGGGAGCCGAAAAAGATGCTTTGGTTCAGGCAATTGCCAACCACATGAAAAAGTCATACCTTAACTGGAACCGCGAATCGGTAAATGACGAACTGATTGAAAAGCATCTGAATGTACTTTCTAATGACCTTCTCAAACTGAACCAGGATTTCAGGTTTACCCATACTAACGATATCCTTGCGCAGAATCAGAAACGTAAACCATTCCGTCAGGGACCCGACCGGAATTTCAATAAGCAGCAGGGCTTTCCAAAGCCAAACTTCAACAATCAGCGCGGCCGGAATAAACCGCAATGAGTTCCTTTGAAATCATCGGAGGAAAGAGGTTAAGTGGTGAAATCACACCCCAGGGCGCCAAGAATGAAGCGCTTCAAGTCATTTGCGCCTGCCTGCTTACTTCCGATAAAGTCACCATCCACAATGTACCTGATATCCGTGATGTAAATAAACTCATTGAGTTATTGCAGGCGTTAGGCGTGTCAGTTGAAAAAACAACTTCATCTTCTTTCACTTTTGAAGCAAGGGATATTGATTTCGAATACCTGAGCACCAAAGAATTCCGCGATAAAGTGGGAAGCCTCCGTGGCTCTATCATGATCCTGGGGCCTATGCTTGCAAGGTTCGGCAAAGGTTTTGTTTATATTCCCGGTGGAGATAAAATCGGGCGTCGCAGGCTCGACACCCATTTCCTCGGCCTCCAGAAACTCGGCGCCCATTTCGAATATCACCAGCAAGAGCAACTGTTCAGCGTAAAAGCTCCTGACCTGAAGGGAGCCTATATGCTTCTCGATGAGGCATCAGTTACCGGCACCGCCAATATCATCATGGCAGCCGTGATGGCCGAAGGCGCCACCACAATTTTCAATGCAGCCTGTGAACCTTATATTTCGCAGCTTTGTTCGATGCTTGTGTCGATGGGAGCGCAAATACAGGGCATTGGCTCAAACCTGATCACTATACATGGTGTAGAAAAACTTCACGGATGTGAACACACTCTATTGTCGGATATGATCGAAGTGGGAAGTTTTATCGGGCTTGCCGCCATGACCGGATCAGAGATCACAATAAAAAATGTCAACTACGACCATCTTGGACTAATCCCTGATGTTTTCAAACGTATGGGGATCAAAATTGAAAAACGAAACGATGATATTTATATTCCGGCGCAGGAGCATTATGAAATTGATACCTTTATGGACGGATCCATAATGACTATCGCCGATGCACCCTGGCCTGGTTTTACTCCCGATCTCATCAGCATTGTGCTGGTAATTGCCACACAGGCAAAAGGGAGTGTGCTTATCCATCAAAAGATGTTTGAAAGCAGGCTCTTTTTTGTGGATAAACTTATCGATATGGGCGCCAAAATAATCTTGTGCGATCCGCACAGGGCAACAGTGATCGGCCTCGACCATCATTATCCTCTCAGGGGTATCCGCATGTCATCGCCCGATATCCGTGCAGGAGTCGCCCTTCTGATTGCAGCTTTATCAGCTGAAGGTAAAAGTATTATTGACAACATTGAGCAGATTGATCGCGGTTATCAGGAAATTGACCTCAGGCTTCAAAAACTGGGTGCATCCATCCATAGGATATCCGTCTGACAAATTGTCGCAATTCATCAACTGGCAGGTTTTTTGATGTCATTTACGCGAATTAAATTCGAATAATTGTTTTATGATCGGAAAAAGAAAAAAAGAAGAAAGAAAATCGATGGAAAGTCCGGATTTAGATGATAGTGGTTCAGAAATGATTGAAGGGCAGGATGATCAGGAGAATTCGTCATATGAAACTGATGCGTCTGAAGATAAAGAGACATTATCAACACAAAGTTTAAATGATCAGATTTCGGAACTCAATGATAAATATCTGAGGTTATATTCGGAGTTTGATAATTACCGGAAACGTACACTGAAGGAAAAAATTGAACTCAGCAAATATGCTTCATCAGAAATAATTACCAAACTGTTACCGGTTCTTGATGATTTTGAACGGGCTATAAGAGCTTTTGATGAAACATCGGAAGCAGGCCGGTCGCTGAAAGATGGTGTGGTTCTTATTTTTAACAAGTTCCTGACAATACTTAATCAGCAGGGATTGGAGCAGATGCGAACGGCTGGTGAAACATTTGATACCGATTTCCATGAGGCCATTACTAATATCCAGGCTACAACACCCGGGCAGAAGGGAAAGGTTGTTGATGAGGTTGAAAAAGGTTACCTGTTGAACGGCAAGGTGATCAGATATGCAAAAGTGGTGGTTGGAAGTTAAAGAAAGAACATGTCAAAAAGAGATTATTACGAAATTCTGGAGGTTGGAAAGGATTCCTCACCTGAAGAATTAAAAAAGGCCTACCGGAAGCAGGCCATAAGATTCCATCCAGATAAAAATCCCGGAAAAAAGGATGCTGAGGAGAAATTTAAAGAGGCAGCAGAAGCCTATGAAGTATTAAGCGATCCGAATAAAAGGCAGAGGTATGATCAGTATGGCCACGCGGGCCTGGGCAATGGCGGCGGTCATGGCGGATTTGGCGGTGGCATGAGTATGGAGGATATTTTCAGTCATTTCGGCGATATTTTCGGTGGAGGTGGTGGAAATGATCCTTTCAGTTCATTTTTTGGCGGTGGTGGCCGAAGGGGAAAGACTGTAAACCGGGGTTCGAACCTCCGGGTGAAAGTTAAACTGACGCTGGAAGAGATTGCCAATGGAGTTGAAAAGAAAATCAAAGTAAACAAATATATTTCCTGCAATACCTGCAAAGGCACAGGCGCCAAGGGAGGAAGTTCCTATACCACTTGTTCTACATGCCGCGGTTCAGGACATGTATCGCGGGTCACATCAACTTTTCTGGGCCAGATGCAAACCACCGCAACATGTCCAAATTGTGGAGGAGAAGGACAGATCATTACCGATAAATGCACCGATTGTGCCGGAAATGGCGTTATAAAAGGCGAAGAGATCATCTCAATACGTATCCCGGCCGGGGTATCTGAAGGAATGCAGCTTTCGATGGGAGGTAAAGGCAATGCTGCTGCCAGGAGCGGAGTTGCAGGAGATCTTCTTATTCAGATCGAGGAGATCAGGCATGAAATGTTCGAACGCGATGGAAATAATCTTTTATTTGAACATTATATCTCATTTTCAGAGGCTACTCTTGGAAGTAATGCAGAAATCCCCACCATCGAAGGAAAGGTGAAGATTAAAATTGAACCCGGTACCCAAAGTGGGAAGGTGTTACGTTTGCGTGGAAAAGGGCTGTCGAGTATAAATGGATATGAAGGGAAAGGCGACCTGATGATCAGCATTATAATCTGGACTCCGAAAGCACTTTCGAAAGAGGAAAAAATCATAATGGAAAAACTCGGGAAATCTGATAATTTCAAACCATCTCCAGGGACTCGTGATAAAAATATTTTTTCCCGGATGAAGGATTTATTTGAACAATAAACAACCAATTCATGGATCTTTTTTCTGCACATTTTGTTTCAAAACAATACGCGAACCATAAGGCGCTCGACAAAGTAAGTATCAATGTTCCTGAAGGGAGTATTTTCGGTTTATTGGGCCCTAACGGCGCCGGCAAAACCACGCTTATCCGCATTATCAACCAGATAATTGCTCCTGATGAAGGGGAATTGATATTCATGGGGAGAAAACTGCAGCCAAATGATATTGCCCTGATCGGATACCTGCCCGAGGAACGGGGGTTATATAAAAAAATGACTGTTGGAGAACAGTCTTTGTATCTGGCCCAGCTCAAAGGATTAAGCCACCATGAGGCTCAAAAAAGACTTAAGTTCTGGTTTGAAAAATTTGAAATCAAACCATGGTGGAACCGTAAAGTTGAAGAACTTTCAAAAGGAATGCAACAGAAAGTACAGTTTCTGGTTACAATAATACATGAACCTAAACTACTTATTTTTGATGAACCATTCAGCGGGTTTGATCCCATTAATACCAACCTGCTTAAAGAGGAGATACTTGCCCAGAAACAAAAAGGGGCCACTGTAATTTTTTCCACACATAATATGGCTTCCGTTGAAGAGTTATGCGATGATATAGCGCTGATCGACCGATCGAAAGTGATTTTAAGCGGAGCTATGCGAAGTATAAAGAAGACTTACAAGACCAATACCTTCGAAGTAAGTTACAATACCTATGAAGGTACGCTTCAAAGTATACTGCCTGAAACATTCCATATTCTTGATGAAAGCCGGGATACCGATCATCGCCATGCTCACATCAGGCTTCCGGCCGGGGCAACGCCAAACGACCTTATTCGTTCCATGCTGCCGTTTGTTACCATTTATTCGATCAATGAGCTGATCCCTAACATGAACGATATTTTTATCCAGGCGGTTACCCAACCATCTCCTCAACCTGTAACTCAGATCTGATATGAAAAAGATCTTCCTCATAATCCAGCGTGAATATCTAACCAGGGTCAGGAAACGTTCATTCATCGTAATGACTATCCTCGGCCCTTTGCTAATGGCGGCTACTATCGTTGTACCTGTATACCTGGCCACCCGTACCAACGAAACAAAGACCGTGGCTGTACTCGATGAAACCGGAATTTTTTATGAAAAATTCAAAAATTCCGATGGTACGCGGTTTCATTATCTCGTAAATGATATTGGAAGCGCCAAAGCTAATTTTTCGAAAAGCGGTGACCACGCATTGCTTTACATTCCGAAAACAGAGGTGACACTTCCTGTAAATGCCATTCTATATTCTGAAAAGAGTGTCAACATCGATGTTACTTCATATATCAGGAATGTGATGAGCAAGCAGATAGAGGAATTGAAACTCCAGGCAAGGCTTCGCGAATTGCAAACTGATAAGCAGGAGCCTATCGCTGTTGATGACCTCCTCCGTTCAATTAAAACATCTGTTGATATCAGCACTCTTAAAATCGGGGAGGACGGCAAAGAGTCAAAAAGTTATACCGAAATCAATATGGTGTTAGGCATGTTTTCAGGTATTCTTATATACTTTTTCATTTTCATGTTCGGCTCACAAGTCATGCGCGGGGTAATTGAAGAAAAGACCAGCCGCATAGTTGAGGTAATTATCTCTTCGGTTAAACCCTTTCAACTGATGATGGGTAAAATCATCGGAGTAGGGCTTGTCGGCCTTACCCAGTTTCTGCTATGGGTGGTACTGACATTCGCGATTGTCACGATCGTTACATCAACAATTACCACAAAAGGTGTAAGCCAATCGGCTACCGAACAAATAATGAAGCAGCAGCAGGCAATTAATCCAGAGGCAGCAAAGATATTGCCATCTCAACCGAAATCGGGCAGTGAAGATATGGGCGGTATTATGGAGGCCCTGAATTCCGTAAATTTCCCTGTCATGATCGGGGCATTCCTCTTTTTCTTTCTGGTCGGGTACCTGTTATATGCTGCGTTGTTTGCAGCTATTGGTGGAGCGGTTGACAGTGAGGCTGATACACAGCAATTCATGTTGCCAATAACTATTCCCCTCATCCTTTCAATTATCATGGCCCAATTCATCATCCGCGACCCTGATGGACCTGTATCATTCTGGTTTTCAATATTCCCACTCACTTCACCGGTTGTGATGATGATCCGTATCCCCTTCGGTGTGCCCTATGTTGAGGTTGTTTTATCTATGGTTTTACTGCTGCTTGGTTTCCTGGGAACAACATGGCTGGCAGCAAAAATTTATCGTACCGGAATTCTCATGTACGGTAAAAAGGTAAACTATAAGGAATTATGGAAATGGATAAAGTACAAGAATTGAATATCCAAAATTCTTTAACTTTTATCCAGCAACTTTGTCCACTCGTACTTTTTACGCTTTTTCCAGTCGCCTTTATGATATATATAACTTGCAATGAGCGGAAGTACGCTGGTTGCCTCGGCATAAACCATCTTTTCGTAAACCGTTTCTACCTTACCCCAGCTCGCGGCCTCTTTCAGGGTCGAACTCGAACAAGCGCCATCGCGAGGATCGGCAACAGTGATCTGAATGGCATATTTATGCATAGGAACATCCTTTCCGAGGACTTCTGCGCAAATCACCGTATCCTGAACAAAATTCTTCGGTACCCCGCCTCCTATCATAAATAATCCTGAAGTTTTGGCTGCCATCTTTATTTTCGTCAGTTCAAGAAAATCCTTGACCGAATCAATTGAGACATGCTTTTTGGGGTTATCCCATTGATGTTTTACCAATCCGAATCCGGCGCTGCTATCGCTGAATGCCGGACAAAAAATGGGGACATTGTGCTCATAGCAGGCCTGGACAAGTGAATCTTTCTTTTTCGAATTTTTTACCAGCCATTTACCCATTTCCCTGATAAATTCACGGGATGAATAGGGCCTGGGTTCCAGAGTATTTGCGATCTTGTTGATAGTCATGTCGCAAACCTGCAACTCCTGTTCATCAATGTAGGTATCATAGATCCGGTCGATGTAATTAGCGCGCAGTTCCTTATCATCGGCATTGGGAGTCCCTTTGTAATGCTTGAAACCAAGCGCTTCAAAAAAGTCCATATCCACGATCGAGGCCCCTGTAGCGACAATGGCATCTACCATTTTATTTTTCACCATATCAACATAAACCTGCATGCAACCGCCAGCGCTTGTACTTCCCGCAAGGGTAAGGAATATGGTGCAACCTTTATCTTTTATCATCAAATTGAAGATATCGGCCGCGGCTGCAGTGTCTCTTGATGTGAACGACATATCGCGCATCGCATCGATGATTTTAGTAGAATTGATAGCTTTGATATCAATGTGCTTTACTTGCTCCTTTAACATGGATTTTTTGGTCGGTCTACTCATATTGACTGGGATTTTTTTTCAAACATACACAATAATTGTGATTCGATAAAACACTTCACAAAATTCATTCGTAAACCCAATTCTCAAATCGAAAATTGAAGTTCCTAATACCCAAGAATTTTCAGCATTGATTTAAAGCTTTGTTCTTTTGACCAAAGCTTGGTTGTGACCTCCTCCGTTTCTTCATCGATGTCGATCAACACATGTTTTGGCGCCGGGATCAAACAATGCTGTATGCCACCATAGCCTCCGATCGCTTCCTGGTATGCCCCCGTGTGGAACATCCCAATATATTGCGGTTCATTCTGGTTGAATTTCGGAAGGTAAACGGCATTGCTATGCTCTTCGGCATTGTAAAAATCTTCGCTGTCGCAAGTGAGTCCGCCCAAAAACACCCGCTCATATTCTACATCCCAATTATTTATTGCCAGTAAAATAAATTTCTGATTAATGGCCCAGGTATCAGGCAGCGTATTCATAAAGGAGCTGTCAATCATATTCCAGATTTCACGGTCATTCTGCCTTTTTTGGTCAATAATTGAATATAAAACGGCCCCGCTTTCGCCGACAGTGAACGATCCGAATTCGGTAAATATATCCGGATCAGGAACTTCATTGCGTTCACATATACTTTGGATCTGCGAAATAATCTCTTCTGCCATATATTCATAATCATAAACAAAATCGAGCGAATTCTTAATTGGTAATCCTCCTCCGATGTTTAAGGCAGTGAGTTCCGGACATAGTTTCTTTAAATCACAATATACCTGAACGCTCTTGGTCAACTCATTCCAATAGTAGGCCTTATCCTTCATCCCGGTATTTATAAAGAAGTGAAGCATCTTCAGTTCGAACTTCGGGTTGTCTTTAATCTTCTCAAGAAAGTAGGGTACAATATCATAATACCTGATACCAAGTCGCGATGTATAAAAGTCAAATTTCGGCTCCTCTTCCGATGCAATCCGGATACCCAGCTTCACTTTGTGCTGTATTTCCGTTTCAAACTTTTCAAGCTCGAAAATATTATCCAGTACCGGAATTACATTAGTAAAGCCATTATTCACAAGATTTACAATATTTTCAATATACATAGGCCGCTTGAAACCATTGCAGATTATATAACGATCCTTACTGAACAACCCACGCTCAGCGAGATCTTCAATGATGTTGATATCAAATGCCGAGGAAGTTTCGAGGTGAACATCGTTCTTAAGTACCTCCTCCAGTACAAAACTGAAATGTGAACTTTTGGTACAGTAGCAAAATAGGTAATCGCCCTTGTAATCTACCTTGGCCATAGCCACGTTGAACAAAATTTTTGCACGTTGAATCTGTGAACTGATCTTGGGCAGATAACTGATTTTAAGCGGCGTTCCGTACTGTTTGATGATGTCCATCAAAGGAACTTTATGAAAATAAAGTTCATTATCAATTACTTCGAACTCCTCCTGAGGAAAGTCGAAGGTCTGCTCGATAAGATCAATATACTTATTTTTCATTGAAAATTTGTTAAATGCAGATCACCCGGATTACTAAAATTATCTTAATCCAAATCACCTGGATGATAATTTAGTTCGCAAAGTTAAGTCAATACATTGAAAATTGATTGTCCGACCAAAAATATTTTTCAGTTTCACTG
>JBAXKG010000054.1:0-17341 GCA_037137455.1 Bacteroidota bacterium | reverse complement strand
AACCTGAAACCTTGTCATGGAATCCGCTGAGCTTTTTAAAAAGGTTCGTAAAATAGAAATCAAGACCCGTGGACTGAGCAATCAGATTTTTTCGGGGCAATACCATTCTGTTTTCAAAGGACGGGGCATGGCATTCTCAGAGGTGCGCGAATATCAGCCTGGCGATGATATCAGAAGCATCGACTGGAATGTTACCGCACGCTTCAACCATCCGTATGTGAAAATTTATGATGAAGAACGCGAATTAACGGTAATGCTCCTTATTGATGTGAGCGCCTCAAACCAGTTTGGGACACAGAAAACACTTAAAAAGGATGTGATTACCGAAATAGCTGCAGTGTTGGCCTTCAGCGCGATACAAAACAACGATAAAGTCGGGGTGATCTTTTTCAGCAAAACTGTCGAAAAATTCATTCCTCCAAAAAAGGGAACATCGCACATCCTTCGAATAATCAGGGAGTTGATCGAATTCAGACCGCAACAGCAAGGCACAAACATTACGGAGCCTTTGCGATACCTCACCAATGCAATAAAGAAACGCTGTACTGCCTTCCTTATGAGCGATTTCCTCGACAAAGGTTTTGAGGATGCCATCAAAATCGCCAATAAAAAACATGACCTTATCGCGGTCAGTATTTATGATGAGCGTGAAATTGAATTGCCTGATGTAGGTTTTATCCGTGCTCTTGATGCCGAAGCCAATAAGCAGATCTGGATCGATTCATCCGACCGCAAAGTGAGGCGCCAATATAACAATTGGTACATAGCGCATAAAAGCTATACCGATGAAACTTTTCTGCGTAGCGGAGTGGATGTGGTAAAAATTGCAACAAATCATGATTATATTAAACCACTGATGGGACTGTTCAGGAAAAGAAGTGCAAGAAGATAAAACTTTGAATATTTGGGATGAGGAATATTAAAATATATTTACTGATAGTTGTTTTGGCTTCAATGATTCCGGTGGCTTTTTCGCAGGATGTAACTGTTTCGGCAAAGCTCGATACCAATGCCATGCTGATCGGTGACCATGTTGGTTTGACGCTGAAATATACCGGTCCGGCCAAATCACAGGTGTTATGGCCCTTTTTACCCGATACTATCCTGGGAAATATCACTGTTATCGGTCGTGGAAAGATTGATACCATTTATACCGCTGATAAAAAATCAGTTACATTTTCACAGCAACTGAATTTCACATGTTACGATTCAGGATTCTATACAATACCACAAATTCCATTTAAATACAGGCTGCTGCCCGATACCACAAGTCGTGTGTCTGCCAGTACCATGATGTTGCTGGCTGTTCACACCGTAAAAGTTGATACCACTCTGGCGATCAAACCAATTGTTGGTCCTCTTAAGATTCCTATTACTTTTCGTGAGATGGTTCCATGGATTCTCGCGGCCCTTGCTGCAATTTTATTGATCATCGCGGCAATATGGTATTTCAAAAAGCGCAAGAAAAAGGAACCGATCTTCGTTCTCAAGCCAAAAGTGATGCTTTTAGCGCATGAACTGGCCTTGCAGGAACTCGAAAAACTCAGGGTCAAAAAACTTTGGCAGTCAGGAAAAACCAAGGAATATTATTCTGAACTGACAGAGATCATACGTAAATATATTGAAAATCGTTTCCAGGTTCCGGCGCTTGAGCAAACAAGCACCGAAATAGTTGAGAGCCTGTCGAACACTGCCGGCTGTCCGCCCACATCAGTAAGCAGCCTTGGCAGCCTGCTCATCCTGGCCGACATGGTCAAATTCGCAAAAACCAGGCCGGTTGCATCTGAGAATGAAAAAAGCCTGGCCGATGGTATTGAATTTGTGTATGCTACCAATTTAACTTTGAATAATGTTTAAATCGCTTACTTTCGGCAATCCCGGCTTTCTGTTCCTGCTCCTGGTTATTCCTGTGCTGGCAGCCTGGTATTTCTACCGGAGAAAGAGATATACGGCCGATCTTCAGGTAAGTACCATTGAAGGATTTGCCATGGTTGGGCGGAACCTGAAATTTTACACTTATCATGGCCTTTACGTGTTGCGTTTAATTGCCATCATACTTTTGATAATTGCATTGGCCCGGCCACAAACAAGTCTCAGCCGGCAGAATATCAGTGTCGAAGGCATTGATCTGATAATAGCCCTTGATGTAAGCGGATCGATGCTGGCCATGGATTTTAAGCCCGACCGGCTCGAAGCATCGAAGGACCTTGCTATCGAATTCATTGAGGGCCGGCCAAACGATCGCATCGGACTTGTAATTTTCAGCGGCGAAACATTCACCCAATGCCCTCTTACCACCGACCACGCCGTACTGAAAAACCTCTTCAGGGATATCCATAGCGGCATGATCGATGATGGCACCGCGCTGGGCGATGGTTTGGCCACAGCCGTAAACCGGCTTCGCGGCAGCAAAGCAATAAGTAAGGTGATCATTCTGCTTACCGATGGCGTTAACAACATGGGTTCTCTCGATCCACGCTCAGCTGCCGAAATTGCAAAACTCTATGGAGTACGCATTTATACCATCGGAGTTGGGAGTATGGGGCAGGCGCCTTATCCGGTACAAACTCCTTTTGGTATGCAAACGCAGATGATGGAGGTGAAAATTGATGAAGCCCTGCTGATGGAGATCGCCAAAGGCACCGATGGTAAATATTTTCGCGCCACAAACAATGACAAACTGCGCTCCATTTACCAGGAGATCGATAAAATGGAGAAATCTAAAATCGATGTAACCGAATTCCGGAAGAAAAATGAAGAATTTTTACCGCTTGTACTGCTTGCATTCATCCTTATCGGACTCGAAATGCTTTTGAGATATTTATATTTAAGAAATATACCATAATATCAAAATTCGAATGTCAAATAGCTTAAATACAAAAACCCTTAATCACTTAACACTTAACCCTTAATCACTTAACACTTGTTCAGGTTTGCTCATATCTATTACTTATACCTGCTCGCGCTGATCCCGGTTTTCGCAGTATTGCTTGTGCTTTTTCTGATTTGGAAGAAGAAAACCCTGACGAAATACGGCGATTGGAGCGTGATCCGTCAATTAATGCCCGAATATTCCGCAGGCAAACCTATCCTTAAATTTATTATAGTCATCGTGGCAATAACCAGCCTCATCTTCGCCCTGGCTAACCCTCAAACCGGTTCAAAGCTCGAGAAGGTAAAACGTAAGGGTATCGATTTAATGATATGTCTCGATGTTTCCAACTCAATGATGTCGCAGGATATCAAGCCCAACCGCCTCGAACGTGCCAAGCAATCTATTGTCAGGCTTATCGATAACCTTGAAGGCGACCGTATCGGGATCATCGTTTTCGCCGGTAAAGCCTATACCCAATTGCCTATCACCACCGATTATGCGGCAGCCAAAATGTTTATTGCCTCTATCAACACCAACATCGTTCCCACTCAGGGAACTGCTATTTCTGAAGCAATTGAACTGGCGGCCAATAGCTTTGGCGAATCCAAACACAACAAGGCCATCATAGTTATTACCGATGGCGAGGATCACGAGGGTAATGTACTTGAGCAAGCTGATGCAACAGTTAAAAAGAATATTACAATTTACACTATTGGAATGGGATTGCCCGAAGGCGCTCCGATTCCCGTATTTGCCGGCGACATACAAACCGGCTATCGCAAAGACCGCGACGGACAAACCATTATGAGTAAACTGGATGAAACTTTGCTTCAGCGGGTTGCCAGTGTTGGCAAGGGTATGTATGTGAGGGCAACAACCTCCGAAACCGGACTTAACAAAATATTCGACGACATCAGTAAAATTCAAAAATCAGAGATCGAAGAGACACAATTCAGCGACTATGAAGACCGTTTCCAGTATTTTGTTGCCCTGGCGCTTTTATTGCTCATCCTCGATCTGTTCATTTTTGAAAGAAAAACAAAATGGCTTCAACTGTTTAAACCGTTTGAAAAGTAAAATGTTGATGAGTTTTATACTGAAGATGAAATATACTGCAATCATATTTATTCTGCTTCTGGCTTGCTTTTCCTCCTATTCGCAAAAGGAAAATACATTGCTTCGCCAGGGAAATCGCAAATTTGAAAAGGGAGATTACAAAGAGGCGGAGAAGGATTACCGCAAGGCGCTGGAGCTTAACAAAGAGTCGGTGAAGGGACAGTTCAACCTGGGCGCCGCCGTTTACAAAAACAACAGTTTCGAGGAATCTGCGAAGATTTATTCTAACTTAGCCGAAAAGAATACCGATCGCGCAATCCAGTCAAAGGTTTTTCACAACCTCGGAAATTCATTCCTGCAGTCGAAGGAATACGAAAAAAGTATCCTCTCTTACAAAAATGCACTTATGAACGACCCTAAGAATCTGGATACAAAATACAACCTGGAGTACGCTAAAATGATGCTGAAAAAACAACAGCAGCAACAACAGCAGAAAAAAGACGATAAAAAGGACGATAAAAAGGACCAGAAGGACAAACAGGATCAGAACAAAGATCAGAATAAAAATCAGGAAAAGCAGAAACCGCCGCAGGATCAGAAAAAGATAAGTAAGGAGGATGCCGAAAGGATGTTGGAAGCCATGAAAAATGATGAAAAGAAAACGATGCAGAAAGTGAAGAAACAAAAAGCGAAAGTACAGGTATCAGGAATTGAAAAAGATTGGTAAAATGTCACGAGTCACGCGACACGAATTCAACCGGGATCGGGAATATGTCAAATAGAATTTTGTCAGTTTTTATCACGTTGCTTCTCATAACAGCGAACGCTTTTGCCCAGGATGTTCAGTTTACTGCCCAGGCAAAATCGCTTGTGACATTGGGGGAGACATTTACTCTTGTTTTTACACTCAATGCTCAGGGTGGCAATTTCCGCGGTCCGAATATTCAGGGTATTGATATGATCAGTGGCCCAAATACAAGTACCAGTTCCAGTATCCGGATGGTCAACGGAAGTACAAACATGTCGATCACCTATACATTCACTTACCTTCTGCAGGCACAACGCGAAGGAACCTTTAATATTCCGCCTGCAACCGTTAATGTGAACGGAAAGCAGGTTTCTTCGAATAGCCTTTCGATAAAGGTGATTAAAAACACCAATGTAGCCGCCACACAAAATCAGGGCAATGTTAACCTGAACCGTGGAACAGGATCGCAGAGCGCGGCTGTTACCGGTTCAAGCAACGATGTGTATGTAAAGGCATACGCCTCTAATACCGGTCCGCTTCAGGGTGAGGGAATCGTGATTACCTATAAAATATTTACCAAAGTTCCTATCGCCCAGATAAATATCAGTAGGCTTTCCTCTTTTTCGGGATTCTGGTCTCAGAATCTGATGAGGGAAAATGACAAACTTCAACAAACTACCCAGGTGATTGATGGCGAACAATATGTGGTTGCCGATATTCGTAAAATCGCCCTTTTCCCTCTTAAAAGCGGCCGGCTCGTTATTGATCCGCTTGAACTGGCCTGCGTGGCACAGGTACGCCGGCAAAACAAAACCAAGACGGGCGATCCCTTTTTCGATGACTTTTTCAACGACTCGTTCTTCAATTCAGGTGTTGCAAATGTTGAGAAAACCCTGAAGTCGAATCCGATAATTATTAATGTACGCCCGCTTCCCGAAGAGGGCAAACCAGCCGATTTCAGCGGCGCCGTTGGTGATTTTACTTTACATTCAGAGGTCGATAAAACCCGTTTGAAGACCAATGAGGCTGTAACAATGAAGTGCACGATAAGCGGAAAAGGGAATATCCAGCTTATCGACAAACTTAACCTGACCTTTCCGCCCGACTTTGAAACCTACGATCCCAAAGTGAACAGTGATATCCAGACTTCGGCTGCAGGTATTTCGGGCAACCAGGTTTTTGAGTACCTCATGATTCCGCGAAAACCAGGTAAATTCACGATCAAACCCCTCTCATTCAGCTATTTCAATCTGGGGAAAAAGCGCTACGTAACACTTACAAGTCCTGAATTTACTCTGGATGTGGAAAAAGGAACGGGTGAAGCCGGGGCAGTAATTACATATTCAGGAGCCAATAAGGAGGAAATCAAATATATCGGCAGCGATATCCGTCATATCAAAGACAATCTATTTACCCTGAAACCTGCCGGTTCGCGATTTTTCGCCTCGGTATTATTCTGGCTTCTTCTGGCCTTCCCGCTGATTCTATTCCTGATCTTTTTCTCATTATGGAAAAAACTTTCGGCCCGTCGAAGTGATACGGTACTGATGAAAAACCTCAGGGCCACTAAAATTGCCCGCAAAAGATTGCAGAAGGCTGAAGAATTTCTGAAAATTGGCAAACAGGACGATTTTTACATCGCCATATCACAAGCCCTGTGGGGTTATCTGAGCGATAAGTTCAGCATTCCTTTAGCCGGATTAAGCGTTGAATCGGTGCACGAAGCCCTTATCCTTAAAAATGTAAATGAAACTATAATCACCCAGTTCATCGACACACTCAATAATACCGAGTTTGCCCGTTTCGCTCCCGGTGAGAAAACGGTTAATATGGAGCGGATATATAATGAGGCATTAGAGATTATCAGTAAAATAGAAAGGGAATTAAGATGAACAAAACAGGACTTTATCCCATTTTATTCCTCATTCTGTGTTGCACCTTTGGAGGTTATGCTGCGGCACCGCGCGACAATGTTTTCAAAGGCAACAAAGCCTATTCGGCCGGATCCTATTCAATGGCCGTTGAGCTCTATAAAAAAGTTGTTGATGCAGGTTATGAATCACCGGAGTTATTTTATAATATCGGGAATTCATATTTTAAAATGAACGATTATGCCAGCGCCATCCTGTGGTACGAAAGAGCAAAACGCATCGAACCCGGTAATGAAGATATCGACTTTAACCTGAATGTGGCCAATACCAAAATTTCTGATAAGATAGAACCACTTCCCGAACTGTTTTATAAACGCTGGTTCAACGGACTCGTACAGTTTTTTTCTGTTGATACCTGGGCGGCGATTTGCATAACCATGTTCATTACAGGATTGTTATTCGGGGTGCTTTACCTGACCTCCCGCGTACTGATTCTCCGCAAAATAGGATTCTGGTTCGGATTTGCGCTGCTTCTTATGTCATTATTCTCAATGATCTTTGCCTGGAGTGGTTATAGTTTTTCTAAAGCTATTAGCGAAGCCATCGTTTTTGCCCCGACAATAACAGTGAAAAGTTCGCCCGATGAAAAAAGTACCGACCTTTTTGTTGTACACGAAGGCACCAAAGTCAGACTCCTCGATAACATCAGCGGATGGTACGAAATCCGCATCGCAAACGGAAGTGTAGGTTGGCTGCCAGCTACATCCCTTGAAAAAATTTAGCGCCCTGTTTTTATTTTTCCGCTCATTCTTTCTGATATAGAGAAGAAAATTTCCTGTAAACAAAATAATTTTGCAGGATACTTTTTTTACTATATATTTGTTCGTTTGAAAACAATATGGTTTTATAATAGCCTATCTATTGATTTTCGCGGGGTTAGAAAAATTATTCAAAAATTAAAAGTCATTTTAAAACGAGTCATATGAAAAACAGATTTTTACCATTGGGCCTGATCACTGCATTCATGGCGCTCTCCCTGCTGTTCTTTTCTGCTCTTCCTGTTGCCGGCCAGCCCGGAAACCCGGATCTTAATAAGCGTGACGGATCGCGGATGGAAAGCATCCGGGCCAATCAGAACACAGGCATGATCAACCCGCTCGATGTGCTGAAAGCCCGCCAGCAGGCCGAATTTCTACGCACAAAAAGCACATCCGGCGCAATGGGTCTGGATTGGCTAAGCCTGGGTCCCGATAATTATCCCGGCCTCGTTTGGACTGTGATTTATGATAATACCGATGCCACGGGATTAACACTAATCTCAGGCGCCGAAGCCGGCGGTATCTGGAAATCCATTAACCTTGGCCTTACCTGGTTCCAGATGCCCGCGCAGGACAATATCGTACCACGGGTTTCATCATTGATTCAAACATCAAACGGTACTATTTATGCCGCAACCGGTGTCACCGCTTGTAAAACAGTAAGAATACCCGGTACCGGAATTTATCGTTCCGATACCGGTGGCCCTTTCATTTTAATCCCTTCAACCCAAACCAATCCCGATTTCATCGCGGTGGCTAAACTGACTATCGATACCAAATCGGGACGTATTTTTGCAGCTACCTTCGGCGGATTATATTACAGCGATAACGGAAATGACTGGACCAAGGCAAAATCAGGTTATACCATGGATGTTTGTATCGGACCCGATGGAACTGTTATTACAGCCACCGGTGATTCGGCTTACATGGCCGCGGGTGATAACCTCAATTCATGGGTCACTCTTACAACGGGTAAGCCAAATTCCCTTCCAAAAAGCGGGATAGGCTGGATGAATTTTGCTATCGCCCCTTCCGATGCCAATGTAATGTATGCCAGCTTCGCTTCAACAGATGGAAAGCTGCTTGGCATTTACAATTCAACAGATAAAGGAGCTAACTGGTCGATCATTTTCCCAAGTAATCCGACTTTTGAACCATTTGGTGGTAATGGCTGCTATTGCAATACCCTGGCGGTTTTTCCCAATGATCCCGATAAACTTTTTTTGGGCGGTAACAACATGTGGTTAGGCAGACGCGGACAACCAACCGGATTTTTTAACTGGGAATTAGTTAGTTTCGGATATTACTCTCCATGGTTACCGATTAGCGCCCCGGCCTATCACCACGAGTATAAATTCAGTCCGAACAACATCAATCAGGTGGCAATGGCAACCGATGGAGGTGTGAGCATTTGCACGATTGGAGCCGATACAATTACCTTCAAAACCATCAATAAAGAATTATTAACAAGTCAGTTCAACGCTATTTCTTTCTCGGCCCAGAAAAACTATGTAATGGGTGGAGGTGAAAATATCGGGGTACTTGGAATGGGCTATTTTTATCCGATCAGAACCAATAGCCCTTACGATGGATATCCTTTATGGCTTCCCGATGGCTTTTTAATAGGAGGCGATGGTGGTACATCTGAATGGTCAAGCATCGATTCACGGGTTGCCGTTTACAGTAAATCGGCCGGGGTTCCTGCAATTCGCCGTCAGGATCTCACAGATATCACCTATGTTAACGACTTTATGAATGGAGTTACAGCGGTGAATTCCGCCTACATCCCCATGAAACTTTGGGAAAGTTTCAACTTTGCCCAAACCCGCGATAGCGTTAAAATATTTGCATGGGGAAGAACTATCCCCGCTGATACCACCCTTATGGTCGAAAGCGCCAATAATGCCTTCCGTTTCCCCTATACCACACATTTTCCGATTGCCAAAGGCGACTCCCTTGTAATAGCCGATCCTATCGCCAGCCGGTTGTTCTATTTCGGAAATAAATCGGGTACCGGACAGGGAATCTTTATGACCAAAGACATGCTTAAATTCAGTACTCGTCCTGAATATTTTCTCGTGTTTAAAGATGCCAATACCACCGATCACATCAGCACGATAGCGTTATCTGCCGATCTGAATACATTATGGGCCGGAACAAAGAGCGGACGGCTTATTCGTGTTACCGGACTAATTAATGCTTACGATTCGGCAACCGCCAATGTAACCAGCTCACAATGTGTGCTTGTCGATTCCGTTTTCGACTATCCCGAAATTAAAAACCGCGTTGTCACCTCCATATCAATTAACCCGGTCGACAACAGCCAGGTAATGATCACCCTGGGTAACTATGGGAACTCTGATTATGTATATTATACCAAGAATGGAGATGCCCCGAGGCCAACCTTTACCTCGATACAGGACGACCTGCCATTGGCTCCGGTTTACAGCGGATTAATAGAAATGGCAGGCGATGGAAGCGCTATTGTTGGCACCGAACTCGGTGTGTTCAGCACCACAAACCTGAATTCTGCAAATCCATCGTGGGGCGCTGATATGCTTAATATCGGCGATGTAGCCGTTACCGACATCCGTCAGCAGGTGATTAACGATTACCATATCCTGAATAAAGGAATTATTTACATTGCTTCATACGGACGGGGAGTATGGATGGAAACTTCACATTATAACCCCGTGGGTATCGAACCGGCGCCGGGCCAGACTTCCTCTTACGGAACCTTAAAACTGAACCCGAATCCTGTTGTCGATAATGTGAACTTCGGATATTCCTGCACTGAGTATGGTAACCTCACAGCCCTGGTTTATGACCTTACCGGACGTATTGTGCTCTCGACGAACTTCGGTAACCAGCCCAAAGGAACCTTTAATGGCAATCTCAATTTGAGCAGCCTGCCCAAAGGCACCTACCTTGTTAAAGTTGGAAATTCGTATGGGAAAATCGTGAAGATGTAATTCCTTAAGAGGCTAACTGAGCGATTTTTTAAAGTCTTGGAGGATGTTTACCTCCAATTCGGTAATGAAGCCTATTTCCAGCGCCTTTTCCACAAGATTATCATAATCTGTAAGGGTGATCAACGCACATTCGGCATTCTTGAACGCCTTATCTGCTTTTGGAAGGTTGTATGTGAAAATAGCCACCATTCCTTTAACGCTGCAGCCCACTTCACGCAATGCCTGCACAGCGCCTAAACTTGAAGCCCCGGTTGAAACGAGATCTTCAACAACCACGATACGCTGCCCGTGACGTACTTCGCCTTCAATCTGGTTGGTCATCCCATGTTCCTTCTTTCCCGAACGTACATATGTAAAAGGCAATCCAAGCTCCTGTGCCACCAGAACACCATGGGCAATGCCTCCTGTTGCAACCCCGGCAATGGCTTCGGGCTGAAAACTGCTCTCTTCAATGGCCCTGACAAAATTCTGACGGATAAACGTTCTGATTTCAGGGTAAGAAAGCGTAACGCGGTTATCGCAATAAATTGGCGACTTAATGCCCGAGGCCCAGGTAAACATATCCCTGGGGCTAAGCTTTACTGCTTTGATTTTTAACAGTAGTTCGGCCATTTTAAGTGCAATGTCTTTGTTATATATCATAAAAATATTTTTAAATAATTCTGATACAAAGATAACAAAAATTGATACAGTGCAAGCCATCCATGTTCAGTGAAAAAAAACGTAATTTTACCGCACAAATTATCAATGGATGAAAATATTCCTGAATAACCGTAGTATACAGTTCGCTGCTGAAGCCCCCGAAAACCTCCTCCCGGCAAACATGGTTGTTGTATATGAATCGGTTGAAAAACTGAAGGAGGCCTTTGAGGATTTTGAGAGATATGAAAAATATTTAAACCTGTGGATTTTGGATCCTGGTTTTGGGAAACCCGGCGCTGAATCGGCTTTTCAGGCATTTGCCTCACTTTTCAGGTTTATTCCGGCTGCCGGAGGACTGGTGAAAAACGAAAAAGGGGAGTACCTGTTTATCCACCGTCTGGGCCATTGGGACCTCCCAAAAGGAAAAATCGACAAAAAGGATATTCAGGAACCCTTTCCGGGCATGCAGAAGTATTCATTCCGGATAAATAGTGACGGCGGATTTCCCCCGCATCCGTCGGCTGCAGGTAGCGCTGCAATTCGCGAAGTAAAAGAGGAAACGGGGCTGAAATCGGTCAAAATCAAACGCGATCTGGCATGTACCTGGCATATTTACGCCCTTAAAGAAAAACGCATTCTCAAACAAACCTGGTGGTTCGAAATGGAGGCCGACAGCGCCCAGAAGTTAAAGCCACAGGTGAGTGAGGGGATTTTCCTGGTAAAATGGACGAACCCCAATGCCATTCATTGTATCATGTCGCACACTTATGCATCGATAAGGGAGCTCCTGCTCGAAGTGATTTTTTAATCTCCATTATTCAGGATCAGCCTGGAATCTGAAGCCAAGTCGTTTGCCTGTGCGAATCAGCATGGCATCGAGAGTGGTTTGCATCTCGGCTACAGTCACCTCCTTTATGTTGTCGTAAGGCGGAGTGAGAAGATCGAAATTCAGGGTATATAAAATCGAGGAGTGGAGGATAGTTTGGATGGCCTTTTTATCGAGGTTACTTCCGGGGAAATTGTTATAAAGCAACCCGATTTCACGTTTGCCCTCTGTAAAATAGTGGTTTTCGCGGTTCACGAAAATCCGGCCAATGCAGTATCCGATGTCGTTTGACCGGTTATATTTGAACGAATCGGCTAAAAAGTTGAATATGTGAATGATGCCGCAATAGGAGCGGTTTTTATCTTCACGTATATAGTTGCTCTTCATCATCAGGTGGTCGCGCGGGATCTCGAAAACATTCGAGTGCATAAAAAAAATCAGGATATCCGACCCGAACTTAAGCTGGAATTCGAACCTGCTCCGGTCGCTGTACTCAAAGGGCAGCGGGTAAGGCGCCTTTTTCACGGCGGCGGAGTTAGACTTCACGAATGTTTCACTCTCTTTTTTGAAGTGATTGAAAACATCAAGGGTTTTAAGGTAAACTTCCTGTTTCAGGCTGCCCTTCTCGATAATGGCCTTAACCAGCGTTTTGGAATTTGTGATTTGCTGAGCCATTCGTTTCTAATTTGCACAAATGTATGAAAAATTATTTTCTGTATTTCAACCTTACTTTTATACATATTTTTTATTTCGAAGAGGCCATTTTTTTTCCTGTTCTAAAATTAAAACAGCAAAAAAACGTCAGTCACAACATAAGCAGCCTCAGGCTATTGCGGTCCTGGCTGTATTATGAACCTTACTTGCTATCGAGCAATAGCCGCAGATGAGTTGTGGTGACTGACTGCCCTTTTGCGACGGCTCTTTTTTATTTAATGTTATCGATTAGGAAAATAATACTATCTTTAACGTCTAACTTAAATATAACGATCATGAAAAAGATTCTCTTCATGTTATTGATTTCTTTCGTGGCAATGAACACAGCCCAGGCGCAAAAATTCTATGCACGCATCGGAATCGGCGGCGGAATCAGCACTTCATCCTCATTCGACATGCTCTATAAATACGAAACGGATGGCTCTTCCCGAACCATTTCAATCGTACCGGTTGGCCTGGGTTCAGGTTTCAACGGAAGCGCTTCATTCGGATACATGTTTTCAAAATATGTTGGCATAGATCTTTCACTAAATGGATTTTTAGGGGTACCCACTTCGGGCGATTCAGTAGTTCAACTGCTTGGCGGTACCCAGGCTGGTATTAAGGTAGCCGGGGCCCTGATCAGTGTAACCCCGGGGGTAGTCATTACAGCCGGGCTCGATAAAGTAAACCCATATGCCCGGTTCGGATTGCAGATCGGCGCACTGCCACTGATGTTCGCCCGCTATACATCCGAAAATGCTTCGGTTAACCCCGCCCAGAAAACTGAGGCAACCAACGGCTACTATGGCGGAGTGGCGCTTGGGTACATGGCCACCGGCGGATGCGATTTCAGGCTTAGCAAACTGATCAACCTTTTCGCTGAACTTACTTTCGCCCATGCTACCTGGTCGCCAAGCTACAGTGAAATCATTGAGTACACGGTGAATGGGGAGGACAAACTTTCTACACTTACAGTTCATCAGAAGAAGACTGATTTTGTCGACAAAATCAACAGCAATACCATCCCGTCAGCAAATACTCCAAAACAGGCCCTGCGCAAAACAATTCCGTTCAGCACTGCAAGCCTTAACTTTGGGATAAAATTCAGATTCTGACATGGTTATTGAAGATTGAATTTGATTATTAACCCTTTATTCTCATGAACAAATTGAACCCTTCAAAATACAAGGAATTTGATTTTGAGCACATTTTTGATATGTCGCCCGACCTTATCTGTATTCTTGACTGTGAGCATAATATTATCCGCGCCAACCAGTCGATGGTTAAACGGGTTGGTGTGTCATCGGAAAAATTGTGCGGGTCCAAATGTTTTTGGATTATGCATCAGAAAGATGAACCACCCGCTTTTTGTGTGCATTCACAAATGCTTTATGACGGCCAGCCGCATACATGCGAGATGTTTATTGAACAATTGGAAGGTTGGTTTTCGGTCAATGCTACTCCGCTTCTGAATAATGAGGGTAATATTATCGGGTCAATCCATATTGCACGCGACATAAGTGATTTCAAACAAACGGAAAAAAAACTTAAAGAAAGCGAGAGGCTGAATACAGCCCTGGTTGAGCACTTGCCTCAGAAAATATTTATAAAAGATACCGAATCTGTTTATGTCAGAATCAACAAAAATTTCGCCGATGATTTTGGAATGACCCCCGATGAAATGAAGGGAAGAAATGATTATTTTTTCTTCAGTCACGAATTTGCTGATGGATACAGGGCCGATGATCAGGAGGTAATCAGGCAAAATAAAACTAAAGATTTTGAGGAACAATATATTCTGCAAGGAGAGAAACGATGGGTACACACGATAAAAGTTCCTTACAAAGACACGGATAATAATATTATTGGTGTTCTGGGGGTATTTGAAGACATTACCGAACGTAAACAAACTGAGGAGAAATTGAGAAACTCACTCTGTTTAACTGATGCAATGCTCGAATCAATACATAATGGCATTCTTGTGGTAAATCAGCAGGGAGCAGTAATCAAAACCAACACTAAATTCGCAGAATTATGGCAAATACCACATGATATTCTTTCAGCATCAGATGATAAGGCTCTGCTGGATTATGTAATCGGACAACTGGATGATCCAGATGAATTTATTGCTAAGGTTTCGGAATTGTATGAAAATCCTGATTTAGAATCCTTTGATGTGATTTATTTTAAAGATGGACGCATATTCGAACGTATTTCAAAGCCTTTATACATCGAAAGCCAACCGAAAGGCAGGGTCTGGTCTTTTCTGGATATAACCGGCCGCAAGCGGCAGGAGGCAGAAGTAAAGCTTAAAAACGAAGAACTTCAAAAACTCAATAAAGAAAAGGACAAATTCTTTTCTATAATTTCGCACGACCTGCGCAATCCATTCCAATCACTCCTCGGCTTTACACTAATGATGGCAGAGGATGTTCATTTATTAAAGCCTGATGAAATTGAAAATATGGCTTTAAAAATAAGGAAATCAGCCACAAACCTGTACAACCTGCTCGAGAACCTTCTTGAATGGTCGGTGCTGCAGCAGGGCATGCAAAGTTTTAAACCCGAATCATTCAAATTGTTGAATGGTATTTCACCAATTATTGAGATTGTTCGCGATGCGGCCGAAAAAAAAACTATCAATATCAGCTGTGATATTACGGAAGATTTGATGGTAACAGCCGATTTTCGAATGTTTGAAAGCATAATGCGCAACCTGGTTTTCAATGCTGTAAAGTTCACTCCCGGGGGAGGAAGGATCATAATCACAGCTAAACCACTGTCAGGCAATTCGGTTGAATTATCAATCAGGGATACGGGTATCGGAATGAATGGGAAAATGATAGATAATCTTTTTAACACAGGTGGTCAAACAAACCGCAAAGGCACTGAAGGGGAACCCAGTACAGGTCTTGGATTGATAATATGCAAAGATTTTATCGAAAAGCACGGGGGTAAATTGGGGGTGGAAAGTGAAGAGGGGAAGGGAAGCGCTTTTTCTTTTACATTACCGGTTAAAGCGCTTGATTATTTATCTTCATCGTTGCGCACTTAATCCCTGATGCATCTGATTGAAAGGCCCATCGTTTTAGTGAATATAAACATACTGCAGAAACTATAGCCCATGGCCAGGATATTTGTAGTAGTAATATCGCTTTGTGTACTACTGCTATAGCCACCATTTACGCCACGGGCAAAAAGTGTACCATTGGTGTTGTCGAGCGATCCGGCAAAATGGAGTCGTAAGGCTGAGTTAAACGGGCCTGCCCAGTTGGTCCAGCCTCCAACGTTGTGAACATTGGTCCACTCTGTGCCTGTAGGGATACGCCAGCCGGCGCCAAGCTCAAGGGCGCACGGGTCCTCGGCAGCCAGCCAGTCGGAATTTTCATTTATTGAAGTTATCCAGATGGTATTGGGTATTCGGGCAGTGTCGAACTTGTAACCCTGCTTGCGGTTGAATTGCCAGTACCAACCGGCTGAGGCTTCAGCCCTATCGGAAATATTGGCTGGCTGGCGATCGGCTCCGAGGTTGGTGGTGATCCAGCATTTTGAAGTTTCGCCCGGCACGCCTGTGGCAGTGCCGTAAGTAACTGTTTTGTCAACCGGAGCTACTGCTCCCGCCATATGATTAACTGTGATGGTACCGCAGGAAGCCCAGGTAAAAAAGTCGACCTGAAGCCCATAGGCTGTCCCAACCCTGTTTGTGGCATACGCTCTGATATAATAAGTAGTAAGTGAATCTAACCCTGACAGAGTGGAGCTGAAAACCCCAAAACCACTGCCATCGGTGGTATGATTGCTGGCCGTTGTCGGATTTTGTTCAGTACTCCAGCAAAAACCCCTCGCTGTTATTTCTGGTCCGCCACCATCTATCACTTCTCCCCATAAAACAGCCGAAGTGGGTGTGACATTGGTGACAGGGTCGGTTTTTAGTATTGGAAAAGCCTTTCGCAAGTTGAAACAATAGGCGCTGTCGGATATTGGATTGTGATAAATCGATGTACTGTAATAATCCTTTACAAAAGATACAAACATCATCGGATTGCCCAGAAAAAAAGTAAAACCCGAATTAGCAATATCTTTAAGGTTCTCAGGTTCAATGTGCAGGGAGGGTCCGATATATTTAATGCCATTATCCAAATTGCTTTGCCCGATGCTGATGATTTTTACGAATCTGTAGTATTTGTCATCGAATACAGATAATATCAGAGCTTTATTTTCATGCGATGATATGACAAATGAGTGTCCTCCTTTTTCAAACTCTCCGTTGAATTCGGCAAGTTTGCTTCCAACCTCATCAAACATGATCAATTTCATGGGTCCGTTGTATTCCCTGAAGATATTTAATGTAGTTGTACCTGTAAACGGGTTAGGATAATTTTGCTCTAAAATGATACCACTTTGGATATTGTCATTCATTTCGGCTAATCCCCAGGGCCATGTTGCATTCAGAGTAAGTTTGGGATCAGGGCCATAAAGTACGGTATCGCAATCATAAACTAAGTTTCTCACCAATACGCTATCAAGCAAAATACCTCCCTGACCAACTTCATCTTTCGCTATAAAACCAAGTGTAATTTTATTCTGGCAAAAGAGGCTTTTGAAAGCCAGTAGCATTATGATCAGCAGGAAATATTTTCTTATAATCATCGGTTCGAACAGTAAATAAATCCTTGTCAGAAAGCGATTCAAATACAAAAGTAACCGAAAAACCATTCGATTCAAAATTGATTATTTCAAGGTTTGATATCCTTTATCAGAAAGCCTTAACGAATTATTACTTTGAGGCGTTGATTGAAACAGCCCGGCTTCTGGCAGAAGGCCATATAGGTGTTGA
>JBAXKG010000053.1:0-17911 GCA_037137455.1 Bacteroidota bacterium | reverse complement strand
GAGCGTTGGGTGGGAGGTGTAAATACATGGAAAAGCACCAACAGCGGGAAGTCCTGGACACTTATTAACTATTGGACTGATACGGTTGCCTGCCAGACGGTACATGCCGACAAGCATTGGTTTGCGTTCCATCCTCTTCAGCCCGGTACATTCATGGAAGGAAATGATGGAGGGATCTATTTTACAAAGGACGGAGGCAAAAAATGGACCGACATTACCCGGGGTATGCAAATTGGTCAGATTTACCGGATCGGAGGGTCCTATACCAATAAAAACCTTGTTATTGCAGGATTCCAGGATAATGGTACCCAGATTCAAAATGATTTTAACTGGCTGGCTCCCGTAGTCATTGGTGGTGACGGCATGGATTGCCTTATCGATCATTCCAATCCTTCGGTTCAGTATGCATCCTATTGCAATGGAATAATCTACAGGTCCACCGACCCTACCTGGGAGAACTACAAGATGAAAACGGAAATCTCCGCCAATATTCCGGGCAGACCTCACGGTGCATGGGTGACCCCCTATATTTTGCATCCCAGAGACACCGGTACTGTATATGCAGGGTACCCGGATATCTACAAGACTATGAACGGAGGTTTAAAATGGGAGAAGGCAAACAAACAAAACCTCCCAACCCCCAACCCCAAAAATGATATCCAGATCAAATCCATCGAAATTTCACCAAGCAATCCAAAGGTGATGTACGCGGCCAGGCTTTATGCGCTTTTTAAAACTGATGATGACTGGCAAACATACAAGGAAAAGAAAAATCCTTCGGGAACCGACAGTTGTGTGATAACCATGATTGCCGTGCATCCAACCAAGCCCGATACGCTGTGGGTTTCATTAGGCGGATATAAGAATAACAAGAAGGTTTTCCGATCAAACGATGGCGGGGATACCTGGATTAACATCTCCGGATCGCTGCCGAACCTGTCGGTGAACTGCATAAAATATCAGAACAATGCCAATGATGCCCTGTATATTGGTACCGATGCCGGTGTGTATTACAGGAATTCAGGGATGACTGACTGGAGGAGGTACAGTCAGGGCTTGCCCAACGTGGTGGTGACCGACCTTGAGATTCAATACATGGCTGGTAAGATACGCGCCTCAACTTATGGAAGGGGGCTGTGGGAATCGGAACTTTATGTTGAGCCTGGCTATTATCAGGTCAATGGAGTTGCCCTCCCGATCAATGGTGGTACCATTACGGGTGCAGGGTTATATGGTGCCGGGGCCGCAGTTACCATGAAGGTTGTCCCTGCAAAGAATATGCTCTTCAAGGGATGGTATGAGAATGATCTGCAGATTGCTGATTCTTCCAAAACAACATTGACATTTGCAGCAAATTCCAACCGCAACCTGGTTGCAGCTTTCGCACAACCAGTGGGTGTTAATGAGATCACAATCAACCCTGTTAGGCTTTATCCAAATCCAAGCAGCGGACTGGTGGAAGTTGTCGTTGACCAGAGCATCAGCCGGGAGATCCGGAAGATCGTGGTCACAGGAATCGGTGGAAAAACAGTGTATGAGTCCGGGAATAAACCAACGGGAGAGCGTTTCAGTATTGACTTATCCAATTGCCCTGCAGGTACGTATATTGTTACTATATTCCTTGCTTCAGGAAGCAAACACAGCAGTCACCTGGTCATTCAGAGGTAAGACTTGTTAATCTGACCGTTGTTTCCGGATTATTTCTTTGTAAATGCAATATTGCAGGAGTCTATCTCTTTTACGAGATTAACGAAGTACTTGGGAACTACTGTAAAATGGTCATCTCCTTTGTAGATGTGCAAACGGGTTTTTGCATTTTTTTCGGTCAGAAATTTATAGGCTACCCTCGAATTAAAATCGGGCACAATGCCATCCTTGTCACCGGTATGCAGATAAACGGGAGTTTCAGGGATCCAGTTGCAGCAAATATTGTCGCTGCTGAACAACTTCCTGACAGGTAAATATTTCTGTGATAAGCTGTCGTCGGGAAAATTGAAATTCAAAGCCTTGAGGAATTCAGGTTGAAAAATATCTTTTGGTTTTTTTGAAGGGGTGACAATCGCTTCAGTTTGATTGCCCACCGGGTATTTCCAGATGGAAAGGCCGGATATATCAACTTCAGAGAACTTCAGGTAAGAATAAAGGGTCCAGTTATAAATTTCGGCTTCTTCACATTTCTTCTGCAGGGAAATATAGGTAGTCAGGTCGGTCATGGTATAGGCTCCGGCAAGTATCGTAATGGCGCCCGGAACAATTACTTTGTTATAATCCTGTTCAATTAATTTCAAAACGTGATAGGCGGCTCCTGCCCCTTCGCTCCATCCGGTGAGATACACCTCTTTTGATGTTTTAATTCCCATCTTTTGAGCAAAAATCCGGGCTGCAAATATCATGTCAATTGAACTCTCTGCCAGTTCGGAGCCTACATTGTAAGGATGTTCGAGATCTCTGGAAATGGAATACCCTGCATAATCGGGCATGGAGACGAAATAGCCGTATGAGGCCGGTAAAATTCCGAGGGCCCTTACTTGGTCAAACGCCCCTTTATGGTACTTCTTCTCAAATTTGAACAGGGATGGGGCATCTGTTGCGCCCATGCCCATCTCGTAGGGAAAGGGCAGGAGTGTGCCATGATGGTACTGGTAGAATATCAACGGGCGATCGCTTTTAGGAAAGGCGATCAGTCCTGAAAGCACAACTTTCTGTTTTTTGTTGTAAAGAGAACCGTAATAAATCCTGTACACTTCAATATCATTTCGTGCATATTGATCAGTCTCGTGGTTAGGATTCAAAAGTTTGACATCCTCGGATGTAATGGTTTCAACTTTCTCGTATCCCATTAGTTTGCCCCTGACGATAGAATCGGGATGAAATGATGGATAGCTGATACTGATCTTATACTTCGTTTCTTTTTGAACGATCGAAAGCTTGAGTGAATAACAGGCGGTCATTAAAATTGAAATGGCCAGCAGGAGTATGGTAAGGAGTTTTTTCATTTTTTACGAATTAGGTAAATCCCGATAAAGGTAAAAAATAATAAATTCAAACTGGAAATATAACAGTTATATAAAGACAACTCCGGCGGTTGTGTGGAAAAACCGGAGCCTTTGACCACGATGATAATTTAACATTTTTGTTGTGTGAAACGAGTTGTTAACAATTATTTAACGTACTTGTCATGCAGAGTTGGGTCGGATAGCTTTATCTTTGCCCCACAATGAAAATATGTCGAAAAATATTATTTGTAATTCTTTTTACGCTGATTTATATTTTCTGCTTTGAATTATTTTCATATTCCAATAACCAAATTGGGTCATATTGTACAGAACTTTTAGCCGGTTCAAAAAGTGTTGAAAATAGTTTCAGTTTGGAAATTGATTCTTTTGATGATGATCAAATTTATTATACGAATGAAATGAGTTTATGGGTGGAGCGCAGATCTCAAATGCTTATCCCCCGGAACAGTTTTTTGATCCATAAATTCTTCCTTTCTGTATGGCAACCGCCAAAAATTTCCTAGAATAATTTACAATTTACACACAGGTTTTTCAGGAGGCAGGGTTCCTGTCTTAGGAATTTGCCTATAATCAACCATTTATAAATGGGTTCATTTATTAATTATCAAAAAACAAAAGATGGAAACCTTCGATTTATCAGATCATTCTTTAAAAAAGCAAAATACAGAATATTTTGTTCATCTTGTCCGTGTGGCGATGGCCGATGATATCATAAGCAACAATGAATTGGAATTATTACACAGAATAGGCAAAATGATGGGTTTTTCAGATGCGGCAATTGAACACATGATCGAAACAACCGGCAAATCAGATTATATACCGCCCTATGAATTATCAAAACGCTTTGAACAGGTTTATGGTATCGTAAAGATGACTTTGGCAGATGGGATCATTGATAATAATGAAATGCGTTTAGCAAATAGTTTCGCAATAAAATCGGGATTTAATGAAAGTGAAATTCCCAAACTGTTGCTTTTTTTAATAGATGGGATTAAACAAGGTAATGACGAAGAAGATTTGTTTGAAATATACAAAAGAGAAAGAAAATTTTCTACATAGAGGGTCAGTTCCCTTTTATTTGACTGGAAACGTTTCATGAAGAATTACATTAAAAGGCTACATGTCTGGAGTTTGCATTGGGCAACTACAAAATGGGGTTTATTGGCTTTGTTTCTCTGTGCTTTTGCCGATGCATCCTTTTTACCCTTACCTACCCCGATGTTTATATTGACCCTGACATTGCTAAATGTCACGAAAGCATACAAGTACGCATTAATAGGAACTTTTGGATTGTTATGTGGGGCCATTGCGGGTTATTTTGTGGGTCATTTTGCCTGGCTTAATGACCATGGTGATTTTACGGGGCTTGCACAATTTATGTTCAATCAGATTCCGGGATTTTCAGAAATTGCTTATAACAACATCCATGCACTGTTTGAAAAATGGGATCTCTGGATTTTGTTATTTGCATCTTTTATGCCTCTTCCTTATAATATATTTTCAATTTCTTCGGGGGTATTTGATGTAAATCCTTTAATGTTTATTCTGGCCACTTTAATTGGTCAGGGGATAAGATTTTACCTGATGGCATTCCTGATAGTAAAAATGGGCCCGGAAGTAAAAAAGCTATTTGAGTTTAAGCTAAAACCTGTTGCAATTTTTATAACGGCTTGTATTGCTATCGTTATCATTGCAATAAAAGTTTTTTAAATCTGAAAGTAATGAATAAAATCAGCAGACGAAAATTTATTGGCAAGTGTGTGGTCTATAACACATCGGTTATTTTGGGAGCAGGTTGGCTCCTTTCCTGCACCAAGGATTCCAGTGGCGCAACAATAAGCACAGAATTGGAATACATGCCTATCCAAAATGAAAATCCGGCCATTGCGTTATGGAGGGAGAAGTGTGAAGAATGTGGTGACTGCCTGGAGGCTTGTGCTGAAAAACAAAAAGTGTTTGGAACCTATCATGCGAACATGGTTAATCATGTTTGCATCCATTGCGGAACATGCATTTTGGCCTGTGAAGAAGGCGCTTTGACAGAAAAGTATCACTGGCAGGATGTGTTAAATGCAATTGATAATCCATCAACCATTGTTATTGCCTCTATTTCTCCTTCTGTGCGTGTCGGAATTGGCGACTACTTTGGCATGGCTGCAGGTTCGTTTGTATTGGAAAACATGGTTGGAGCTTGCCGTGCCGTTGGATTTGATTATGTGCTGGATACTAACTTCAGCGCCGATTTAACCATTATGGAAGAAGCCGCTGAACTCCAGAAACGCATACAGGAGGAGGTCAACATCCCTCAGTTTACGAGTTGCTGCCCTGCCTGGGTTAAATATGTCGAAATTTATTACCCCACTCTTCTTAAATACATGTCAACCGCGAGAAGTCCCATAAGCATGCAAGGCGCCATGGTTAAAAGCTACTTCGCACAAAAGAAGGGCATTGATCCCCGCCATATTGTGCACGTGGCCATTGGGCCATGCTCCGCTAAAAAATATGAGATAACGCGTGAAGATCTCACTATTGACGGCATGCAAAGTACCGACATCGTTATTACGACCAATGAGTTAGCGAAATTGTTAAAAAAACGCAATATCAGTTTAACAGGCCAAACAGGGAACTTCGACTCATTTATGGGCGCTGCATCGGGCGCTGGTATTATCTTTGGCAATACAGGAGGGGTAACGAGAGCAGCTCTTCGAACGGCCTATTACAATATTACAGGCGCAAATCCACCCGGCAATCTGTTGGAACTACAGCAGGTACAAGGTCTTACTGGGTTAAAAGAAGCCCGTGTTTCGATAGGACCAACTACGCTGAATGTAGCTGTGTGTTATGAAATGAGAAATGCGCAGAGATTACTTGAACAGGTGATGAACGGTACATGCAAATACCATTTCATTGAGGTAATGGCATGTAAAGGAGGATGTGTCGGAGGCGCAGGTCAGCCTGCCGGAAGCAGTAAAATACAAAAGCGCATCAGCGCCCTGAATTCCGCAGATATTGAAGCCACTACCCGATATTGTCATCAAAATCCTGAAATTGCAGCAATCTACAAAGATTTTCTTGGCGAAGTCGGCGGCCCGGCAGCAAAAAAATATTTACATACGTCATACAATGACAAATCAAATTTGCTTTTGGAATAAACGCAAAAAACTTCAATTTTTCTTTTTTATAGATTTGGAGATCGGGATCTCCAATCCGACCATTGTCATGACACCGCTTATATTGATCTCTTCACTATCGGGCGGAACGATCAGGTTATAAGAAAGATCAAGAGTCAGAAAAAGATTTTTTTTCAGGTTGATCCTCAAACCACCTGTGGCACGATATCCATAAGACAAAGCAAGAAATGTTTTGTGAAAATCAATATTGTCGTCAATTTTTCCAACTAAAATCAAACCCATGCCGATGATGGGCCTGACTTTCGATTTTCTATTCAACAAATCATAATTCATATCGATGAGGATAGGGATCATGTACATATTGTGACGGTGACCGTTGTATCTGACTGCATTAAAGGCCAGGCCTGAAGAAACAGATAAATGCAACCGGCCCGGGTTCCACACATCCGCGCCAGCTGAAACAGCAACTGCCACCTGATAGAATTCACGGGCGGTATTATCTGTGAAATCATAGATTCCCGAACGAAAATAAACCGATTGCGACCATCCGGCCAACGGGATTAAAAATAATCCTATAATCATTTTAGAGATCAAAATCTTCAATAATTTCATTGAAAATACCAATTGTTTTTATGTTTATCCTCGATGGATCAGAAAAAAAAGAGACTTTGGTAAAATGATAGTAATCGCCGCCAAATCCGTGATTCAAACCACCACCTCCGCCCCCGGTAGTCAGGTAAACAAGATTATCTTTGATAAACCTGTTAAACATGTGATCATGCCCTGAAAAAACTGCCCGGATCTTTTTATGGATTAAAAAACGCGCATGGAGTTCGTCAGCGTTTTTCAGGTCGCTACCCTTATGGTTGCCCTGAGGGAAAAGCGGCTGATGCATGAATAAAAAAATATGCGAAACCAGACTGTCGGCAGTGGCGGAATCAAGCTGGCTGAATAACCAATCCCGCTGTTTTCCGATAATTGCGCGATCCTCCTCCTTTTCCTGTGTGTCAAGGATGATAAAAAAGCAATTGTTCTTGCGGAATGAATAATAGAACCGTTCGAGTGGGAAATAGATATGTTGCTTTAGAATTTCTTCTGAAATTTCATTATTTTCCTCATGATTGCCACGCGCAAGATAGAAGGGCATTTTTGCCGTGATGGGTTTTGAACAATTGATAAAACTTTGCCATTCTGATTCGTTTGTGACACGCAACATCATATCGCCGCAACAAAATGCTCCCATTGGAACCGGTTCAATGCTGCTGATCTTTTTAGCTAATTGGCTATAAATACCATATCCGGTTTGGAGGTCGCTGAAAACAACGAACGACCACTTCTCATCACCTTGCGGTAATAAATCATCATGATTTGAACAACTTGTCAATATAATTGCCGGAATAATGAGACAACATATCATTAATTTCCAGAGAGCAGGCATTGGTTTGTTTCATTTTCACACCAAATTTACAATAAAGTTCAGCCTTCTCATTTATATTTATCAAACCATTCTTTGGCTTTCATCAAAGCAGGTATAAAACCGTTGCTGTGGTTATAAACATTCCCAAGGTTGACACTGTCGACATTCCCGCCAAGCTCAAGCCAGCGGGCATATGCCTTGTTCTCAATTGTATAGGGAACAACCTCGTCTGCCATGGAAAAAACCAATAATGTGGGAACTATCGGACGCCAATCGTATACCTCATTCTTTTCCATCGCCTTATTAAATGAGTGGGTTCCTGTATTGACATCGGCAAGGAATGTCGGCTGAAAGATATTAACCGGAGGCACCTTGAGGGTATTGATCACCTCTGTTTCATTATGATTAAAGTCTAATAGAGCCGGGACAATGCTGTCGTATGGTTTTATAAAAAAATCCTGATAGTTTGGGCTTATGGTGTAAATCCAATTGAATGTTTTTACCATCAATGAAGTGACTGCAGTTGAAATGGTGTTGGGATTTGTAATATGATGCCGGAATAGCATTGACAGATCAAAAGGGGCAGCCATAATTGCCGAAGCGGTAATGGAAAACTCACCGGAATGATTTGCTTGCAAAAGTCTTTGTAATGAAGAGGTAACATGTCCTCCCTGTGAATATCCCGCCAAAAAGAGTTTGTTGTTAAGCAGAATACCATTATCCTCACAGAACTTTTTTGCAGCCCTGATCATGTCGCGTGCGGCGGTTGCCTCTGTTTGAGCGTGGAAATATGGATGCAGCGTTTTAGCTGTTTTGCCAAGACCAATGTAATCAGCCATAACCACTACGTATCCGTTAGCTGCGAATTCACTTAGCCAGGCCTGTGCTTCCTGGCAGCTGTCAAGGTATGAGGGCGCTACTTCCTTGTAAAAAATAGTCCCGTGCTGACAAGACAACAAAGGGAATGGACCGGTGCCGGAAGGGGGGACCATCACTATTCCGGAAGCATTTACCATTGTTCCATCAACTCCGGGAGTTTGATATGAAAGTTCGTAGACTTTAACATTACCCGGTTTTTCATCGTTGTTTTTACAAGCTGCAAGGAACAAGGATAAAAGTAGAACGAATGTTAGCATATGAGTTATTGTTTTCATATCGAACTCATTTTTAAAACCTTGTAAAAATACATTATTTTTAAATCCATGTCAAGTGAATATGTCCTCAAATAAACAACTTCCTGTATTTTTATGTCACTTGAATTTTCCTTCACGACTTTTTACTACCTTTACAAGTTCTAATAGAGAATCCATGGAAAGAATAACCCTTTTCCCTGGCTCATTTGATCCAATAACCCGCGGACATGAGTCGATCATCAGAAGGGCGCTGCCCCTGTTTGATAAGGTGATTGTAGCTGTCGGAGAAAATGGGGAGAAAAAATTTTTTTTCCCGCTGGAACAGCGATTAGGATGGCTGCGGAATATTTTTGCCGGTGAGCCGAAAATCGAAATTGCCAGCTATTCGGGATTGACCGTTGATTTCTGCCGGAAGAACAATGCAAACTTTATCCTGCGTGGTTTACGCAATACTGCTGATTTTGAATTCGAACGGGGTATCGGACAGATGAATAAAATGATGGTTCCCGGCATCGAAACGGTTTTCCTGCTTTGTGACCCGGAATTTGCTTCCCTGAGCTCATCGATCGTACGCGAAATCATCCGCAATGGCGGTGATGTGAAGCAATTTTTACCGGAAGGGGTCAACCTGCAAATATCCAAAGATCATGAAAATTTACCCTGAACCTGTGTTTTTCAGCTAATTAATATTTTATGTTTTCACAAATGAACCTGAGACAATTCTTCAACGCTATTGTTTATTTAATGATTGCATTTATCCTTGTTCCGGTTGAAAAAGGATTCGCGGTCACAGCAAATCCGAATCCTGTTGAATATCTCCAGCCTGATGGCACTACCATCACTATTCTGTTGCACGGGGATGAATTCATTCACTGGGTTACTACCACAGACGGATATACAATCATGACAAATCAGAAAGGCATTTATGAATATGCCTTAATCCAGGGAGATGGCAAAATGACTTTTTCAGGTGTGCAGGCCCATAATGCTGAAATAAGAAATGCCAGGGAAATTGATTTCCTCGAAAATATCAGGCCGGGACTGTTTTTTAATGAAGCCCAGCTGATGGAGATGAGACAAATGCTGATCGCTTCCAAATCTCCAAACGCTACTCTGAAGGGGGGATTTCCGACAACCGGAACCCGAAAACTCCTGATGATACTGGTTAATTTCTCAAATACTACAACTACTTATAATCAGACGAATTTCGTCAATTACATGAACCAGGTGGATTACAATGGTACAGGTAGCTTCAAGGATTATTACCTGGAGGTTTCTTATGGCCAGCTTACAGTTAACACTACCGTTACGGTTTGGGTAAACCTTTCTAAAACACATGATTATTACGGACCGGAATCAAAATGGGGAGAGTTTGCATATGATGCCGTTGTGGCTGCCGATGCTCAGGCCGATATAAATTTTTCTGATTTTGACAATAATGGCGATGGCAATGTTGATGGGGTTGCAATTATTCATCAGGGCCGGGGACAGGAGGAATCGGGCAGTAAAATGGATATCTGGTCTCATAGCTGGGATCTTTCCTCTGCCGGCTATTCACCATCGGAGCGTTCTTTTGATGGCGTATATGTAGATGCTTATACCACGATGCCTGAAAAAAATGGACCGGCCAACATGGGGACTATTGGCGTAATGTGTCACGAATTCGGCCATAATCTGGGTTCTCCCGATTTTTATGATACCGATAACAGTACAGGCGGGCAATATGATGGCACCGGAGATTGGGATCTTATGGCAAGCGGCTCATGGAATGGCGCAAGCGGGACAAAACCTGCACATCCGAATGCATGGATTAAAAATTATTTTACATGGACGATACCCGGTGTGCTGTCGACAGCTCAGACTATATTACTCCGTAATGCCCAGGTTTATACAGATGTGGTTCGATTTAATTCCACTACGGCCAATGAATATTTTTTATGCGAAAACCGACAACAAACCGGATTTGATGTCGGCATTCCCGGACATGGTCTTATAATTTATCATGTTGATGGAAGTTACATTACTTCGCACATGGATGGAAATAACATCAATACCACCTCACATCAGGGATTATATCCTGAAGCTGCCAATTCAACGGTTGCAAACGGGATCAGACCCTCTTCAAGTTCTACTATAAACACTGCGGGCTGCCCTTTTCCCGGTACCTTACTGAAAACTTCATTTAGCGATGCAACCACTCCGAATTCAAAGTCATGGGCCGGCGCCAATACCGGTTATCCATTGTCTGAAATCGCTGAAAATACAACTGCTAAAGAGGTCACATTTTGTTTCATAAGTTGCAGTTCATCTGATGACCCGGCCAACTTTTCATCAACAGCAGTAAGTTCAAACCAGATAAACCTCGCCTGGGAGAAAAATACTGCAAATGATCCGGTAATGGTGGCCTTCAGTCTGACCCCGACTTTCGGAACACCGGTAAACGGAACCAATTATTCAGCTGGTGAAACCATAACAGGAGGGGGTACAATAATATATAGCGGATCAGGTAAAAACTATAATCACAGCGGTTTAAATCCCAATACCATTTATTATTATAAAGCCTGGTCGATCATGACGGGTACAAACTACTCACCAGGCGTGACCGGCAATGCAGTTACACAATGCAATACAGTTGCTGATTTACCATTCAATGAATCATTTCCAACAACAACCATCCCGAATTGCTGGTCGCAGGTCGATAATAAGGGCAACGGACAAATATGGCAGTTTGGTACGATTACAAATCAATTACCTTCCCCGGCGCTCACTGGTAATTACGCCTATCTGAACAGTAGTTTTTACGGTTTCGGAAATTCACAAAATGCAGATCTGGTGACCCCCATTTTAGATTTATCGGGGTATATTACCGTTAAATTGCAGTTTAAACATTTCATCAAGGCCAGGTTAGGATCATTGGGGAGTGTATTTTACAGCATTGATGGGGGAACTAATTGGAAACTTCTCCAGGCATTTAATAAGACTTCAAATACCAATCCTGCTACATTTTCATATGTGGTGAATGCGGTTGCAGGTCAGTCGCAAGTTAAGTTCAAATGGAATTATTCGGGAAATCTCGACAATTATTGGGCGATCGATGATATCCAGATAACCGGCGCCTCATCCTTTACGCTATCAGTCACACCGTCAAACCAGTCAGTGATTCAGCAGGCTGGTTTTACTACTTTTAATGTAACTTCCAACGGAAATTGGCAAGTGAGCAGCAAGATGTCATGGTGCGTGCCTACTGCTGCCGGCACCGGAAATGGAATAATTGTTGCAAATTATTCCGCAAACCCAGGCAATACTCAGCGCGTTGCCGATATCGTTGTGGCAATTACAGGAATTACGCCTGTTTCCGTAACAGTGACCCAGGCGCCTCTTCTCGCTACAGAGGAGCTTTCTTCAAATGGCATAAAGATTTATCCCAATCCGTCAAATGGCTTGTTCAAAGTTGTAATTGATGAGGGCCGGGAAATACAGGAGATAAAGGTCATCAATTTTACCGGAAAAGAAATTCTTTCGCGTAATGAAACAGGGGAGAAAGAATTTGAATTAGATCTTTCTTACGTTTCTCAGGGGGTCTATATAATTAAGATCAGAACGGATAACGGTTTATTTACCCGAAAACTGGTGATTTCAAAATGACATTATTGTCGTGACCATTGGCCTTTTTTGCACTACGAAGAAACCAATTATCCGGGTAGAGCCATTTTTCTTACCTTTGCCGGGTAAACCAGGTGATGTGCATTTAGCTGTGAAATATATTTTCATTTTGTTGACAGGTCTGTTTTGTCAGGAGGTTTTATTTGCCCAAAAAACTGTTATCACCGGCTCTGCACCCGGGGCTGAACGAAAAATGATAAGGGTCAGTACACCCGGCGACTTTATTACCTTCCTGGAAAAGCCACTCGCAACAGCCAGGATCGATTCAACCGGTCGCTTCAGCGTGATTTTCACCATCGATAAAACAACGTTTGTGTCAGTCGCCATCGATTTTCATAAAACAGAATTGGTCATTGAACCTGCTCAAAAATACGAGCTGCAGTTTGATCCAATGAAATATGATGAATCTACAGATGTGAATCCGATAATACTGTCACAGAATCTGACTTTTACTTTCGCTCATTCCGACTCACTTGGGCTGAATGACCTGATTGGCAATTTCGATTCGGTTTACAGTGATTTTTTAATGAAGAATTTCAATGCGCTGTACCGTAATCGCAACAAAGTATTGCTTGATACCTTTCGCGTTCAGCTAAACGAAAAGTTCGGGGCAGTACAGAATCCATATTTCATTAACTATGCCACTTATAAACTGGCATCCCTGGAGCAATTAGCGCGGTATTATGGCCAGTCGCAGCTCATAAAAAAATATTTTTCTGATCAACCGGTCTTGTATGACAACCCGGAGTACATGGATTTATTTAACAGTGTTTTTTCAAAATATCTCACCGTTACATCAAACATTTTTCGAAAAATTGACTTTAATCCGGTTTTGAAATCCCCTGATCCCTATTCTGCGGTGATGAAGTTAATGGCTGGTGATACATTGCTGATAAATACCCGCTTGCGTGAATTGGTGATGCTGAAGGGTATGATGGAGCTTTACAATTTGTCAAATTACGACCCTGAAAAAATTCTTTCTGTAATAACGACTGCCAAGGAAAAGTCGCCGTTCCCCGAAAACCGGGTAGTTGCGGAAAATATAATCAGTTTGCTTACAAAGCTTAAGCCCGGCGCAATGGCGCCAGAATTTACGCTTTTAAACCGCGATCAAAAAGAGATTTCATTGAAGGAGTTTCGGGGAAAGCCGGTAGTGTTGGGCTTCTGGACAACCTATTGCGAGGAATGTTTGTCGGAAATGGAATTGATTAAACCCTTGTACGATAAGTACAAAAATGACATTCAATTTGTGAGTGTTTCGGCTGATAAATATTTCAGCAAAATGCTTTTTTTCATCAATCTTAAGAAGGATTATGTGTGGACCTTTGTAAATATCGGTGATCATTCGGAGGTGCTCATAGATTATGAGGTGCGCACTTACCCATTGTTTGTGCTGATTGACAAAGACGGCAAAATTAATAAATATCAGGCCAAACAACCGAGTAGCGGATTGGAAGCCGATTTGCAAAAAATGTTGAAGGAGTAAAAACGAATCATGATAGATTTTTTTAAAAAAATGCTGGGAAATAAATCCCAGCGCGATATCAGGGAGATAAATCCGATGGTTGATACAGCCATCGAAGCATACGAAGAGGTCAAAACCCTGTCGAATGATGAACTTCGTGAACGTACTGTTGATTTCAAGCGCAGGATCAGCGAATATCTTTCAGAAAAGGAAAAGGAAATTGCAGACCTGAAAGTACAAATCAATTCTGATGAACTCGAAATTGATGAAAAGGAGAAGTTGTATGGCGATCTTGACCGGCTCGAAAAGGAATCCTATGAATTGACTCAGGAGATCCTGCATGAGATTCTCCCCGAAGCCTTCGCGGTAATGAAGGATACAGCACGGCGTTTTTTTGAAAATGAGTTTGTGGAGGTAACCGCGACACAAACCGACCGCAATCTGGCGGCGAAAAAGGCGAACGTTGAAATTGAAGGTGATATTGCCCGGTTCAGGAATAGCTGGTCTGCCGGCGGAAATATGATCACCTGGGATATGATCCATTACGACTGCCAGTTGATCGGTGGCGTGGTGCTGCACGATGGAAAAATCGCTGAAATGGCCACCGGTGAAGGAAAAACATTGGTTGCCACACTGCCAATGTTCCTGAATGCATTGCCTGGCAAAGGCGTTCATATCGTAACTGTGAACGATTACCTGGCAAAACGCGACTCGGAATGGATGGGACCGCTGTTCGAATTTCACGGACTGAAGGTAGACTGTATCGATCGTCATGAGCCCAATTCGCAGGCCCGCCGTGATGCATATCTTGCCGATATCACTTACGGGACCAACAACGAATTCGGCTTCGATTACCTGCGCGATAACATGACAAGCAATCCCGAGGAGTTGGTACAGCGTCCGCATAATTATGCCATTGTCGATGAGGTTGACTCTGTTTTGATTGATGATGCACGAACTCCGCTGATCATCTCAGGTCCCACGCCAAAAGGAGAAAATCAGTTGTTTGATGATCTGAAACCAAATGTTACCAAGCTTTACAATGCCCAACGAAATCTTGTAACCAAATTGCTATCTGATGCAAAAGCGTTATCAGAGGATCAAAAAAATGATGACAACATAAAAAGAGCAGGAGAACAGCTGCTTCGTGCCCATCACGGGTTGCCAAAAAATAAAGCGCTTATTAAATTCCTCAGTGAACCGGGCATGAAGGCCCTGATGCTGAAGACCGAAAACTTTTACCTTGCCGAGCAGTCTAAAAATATGCACATCATCGATGATGACCTCTTCTTTGTTATCGATGAGAAAAACAATACCATTGAATTGCGCGACAAAGGCATTGACCTGTTAACCGAATCGTATGAAGATCCTACCTTTTATATTCTTCCCGACATCGGTTCTGTAATTGCAGAACTCGAGCGCCAAAACCTTTCCGATATTGAGAAAATTGAAAGGAAGGATACATTGATGCGTGATTACTCTATTAAAACGGAGCGCGTTCATACTGTTAACCAGCTGATCAAGGCTTATGCTTTGTTTGAGAAGGATGTTGAGTATGTTGTGATGGACAATAAGGTGAAAATCGTGGATGAACAAACTGGCCGTATTCTCGAAGGAAGGCGCTATTCAGATGGTTTGCACCAGGCAATTGAGGCTAAGGAAAATGTGAAGATCGAGGCTGCCACCCAAACGTACGCAACTGTTACATTACAGAATTATTTCCGCATGTATAAGAAGCTTGCGGGGATGACCGGTACTGCGGAAACCGAAGCCGGTGAGTTGTGGGATATCTACAAGTTGGATGTTGTGGTGATTCCAACCAATAAGAAGGTTGTGCGCGACGACCGTGAAGATATGGTATTTAAAACCAAGCGTGAGAAATTCAACGCGGTGATCGAGGAAATTGAAAAGCTTGTCGGGGCAGGCCGCCCCTGTCTGGTAGGGACAACTTCGGTTGAGACATCTGAATTGCTCAGCCGCATGCTCAAACGTAAAAATATTGCCCACAACGTACTTAATGCCAAGTTGCATGCCAGGGAGGCAGATATTGTTGCCGAAGCCGGTCGTGCCGGCACCGTGACAATTGCCACCAACATGGCCGGTCGTGGTACCGACATCAAGCTCGGCCCCGGGGTTAAACAGGCAGGCGGTTTGGCCATCATTGGTACCGAACGCCATGAGTCGCGCCGTGTCGACCGCCAGTTGCGTGGCCGTTCAGGTCGTCAGGGGGATCCTGGAAGTTCGCAGTTCTTCGTTTCGCTCGATGATGATCTTATGCGCATGTTCGGTTCCGACCGTATTGCAAAAATCATGGACCGTATGGGAATCAAGGATGGCGAGGTCATCCAGCATTCTATGATCACCAAATCAATAGAACGCGCCCAGAAAAAAGTTGAAGAAAACAACTTCGGCGTTCGTAAAAGGCTGCTTGAATACGATGACGTGATGAATATTCAGCGTGAAGCCATCTATAAAAAGCGTCGTCATGCTCTTTTTGGCGACCGCCTTGCCGTTGATATCTCCAATATGATATATGATGTGTGCGAAACCATAGTACTTGATGCACATGAAAAAAGAGACTTCCATAGTTTTAACCTCGACCTGCTCAAGGAATTTGCTGCTGATTCGCCCATTTCGGAATCAGATTTCGGATCATTGAATACCGAGGAACTTGGCGACAAACTTTACAGTTACATTTATAAACGTTACAAGACCAAGTGTGAACACATAGCACATAAAACATTTCCTGTGATCCGTGACGTGTTTGAAAATGACACCCGGTATGAAAACATTGCCATTCCGGTGACCGATGGCCTTAAAACCATGCAGGCCGTTGCAAACCTTAAGAAAGCATTTGAAGATAAGGGAAAGGAAGTGGTGCTGAGCATTGAAAAAGGGATTGTTCTTGGCATGATCGATAACGCCTGGAAAGAGCACCTCCGTGAAATGGATGACCTGAAGCAATCGGTTCAAAATGCTGCCTATGAGCAGAAAGACCCATTGCTGATTTATAAGTTTGAATCATTTGAGCTTTTCAAGAGCATGGTTCAGCGCACAAACAAGGAGATTACCTCCTTTCTCATTAAAGCCGATGTGCCGATCCAGGTCGACAATGTCAAAGAAGCCCAGGCTCCGCGTAAAATGGACCGCGCGCGCATGAGGGAAGAGCGTTCTGATTTGTTATCTCAGTCTAATTCAAACACGCAGGAACATTCGCGCCCACAGCCTGTTAAAGTTGAAAAGAAGGTAGGCCGCAATGATCCTTGTCCCTGCGGAAGCGGTAAGAAGTACAAGAATTGTCATGGATTGGGGGAATAAATACCAATTGTGGTTTTGATTTTTACGAATTTTTAAAATTGATGTCATGATAAAATTTAATCGTATTCTATTGAAACTTTCAGGCGAAGCTCTTGAAGGTAGTCTGGGTTATGGCATTGATCCCGGGCGGTTAGCTGATTATGCAATTGAGATCAAATCGATCGTGGATGCAGGAACTCAGGTAGCTGTTGTAATCGGAGGAGGGAACATCTTCCGCGGATTGGCTGGCACAAATGAAGGCATGGATCGCGTACAGGGCGATTATATGGGTATGCTGGCCACGGTTATAAACAGCATAGCAATCCAGGCTGCCCTGGAAAAACTTGGAATTAAGGTAAAACTGTTGTCGGGATTGGCCATTGAGCCTATATGTGACGCAATGAGCCGGAAAAAAGCCATAGCTCATTTGAGCAAAGGAGAGGTGGTGGTAATCGCGGCAGGCACCGGCAATCCTTACTTTACGACCGACAGCGCCTCAGCCTTGCGTGCCATTGAAATTGAGGCTGATGCAATCCTCAAGGGCACCCGTGTTGATGGTGTTTATTCCGCCGACCCCGAAAAAGACCCTTCGGCGATAAAATTCAATATACTCACGTTTGATGAAGCCTACGAAAAGGGGCTAAAGATTATGGACCTTACTGCCTTTACCCTTTGCCGTGAGAACAAAATGCCCATCATCGTTTTCAACATGAACAAACCGGGAAATTTGTTAAAGCTTATAAAAGGAGAAGCGATCGGAACGATGGTCAGCTGAGTGAATGAGCTCC
>JBAXKG010000052.1:0-18716 GCA_037137455.1 Bacteroidota bacterium | reverse complement strand
AATTCATTATATTTGAAAAAAAATCCACTTTATGAAAACATCCCGAATAGTCATTATTTCCTTAATTATCATGTGTTCGGCATATACCTCATTTTCACAGATCATGTTTCAGAATATGAACCGTGAAGCGGTTTACGTTGCTTTTGCAAGGTATGTGAATAACGGAACTTCCGGATTTTGGGTTACAAAAGGTTGGTCGAGAGTGAGTTCGGGCACATCAATCAAAGCATTTGATGCAATTAATTTAACCGATAGTATTGGTTATTTTGTCATTGCCCGGATATCGGAAACTGAATATCCGGGTACCAGGAACCTTCTTGTTCATATCAATGAACAATTTCTGATCAATAATGCCGACCAGGAGCTTGTTTCGCAGAATAATCCGGATTATGAATGGCGACAATTCAGGTTAATCAGGTTACAGTCGGGGAAGACCAGCGGGACTATCTCCTTTAAAGACTGAATGAAGCTCTCCACCGTCAGTAGCGGGTTATAGTCATAAAATATAATTCTGTTGGTTTTTTCCAAGGAATTGTATAATTTTGCACCCTCAAAAAAAGGCTTACAAATACAATCCATTTAAAAATAAATCTCATGCAGCACAAAGGCGTTGTTAAATTTTTCGCGATCACCTTCATTCTGGTTTGTTTATTCCAATTGTCGTTTACCTTCATAAGTTACTATTACTCCGGTAAAGCCGATGATTACGCCAATTCCTCCCTGGTGACCACGATGGCCAAACAAAAGGCACAAGGGGATCCCCTGAAAGAAGAATATTTTTACGACTCCATTTCCAAATCACGCCTGGAATATTTTAATGATTCCATGGCTAATGTGGGAGTTTATAACATTCTTGTTAAAAAATATACCCTGAAAGATGTTCGTGAACGGGAAATAAATCTCGGTCTCGACCTTAAAGGGGGAATGAACGTTACAATGGCCGTGTCGGTGCCCGATGTTATCCGCGCACTTTCAGGCTACAACCAGGATCCCTCCTTTCTCAAAGCATTACAGAAAGCAATTGATAAAGAGAAAACAAGCACACGCGATTTTGTTGATCTTTTTGCCGAATCCTTTAAGGAGGTTGATCCGAACGCTAAGCTTGCTGCAATTTTCAACACCGTTGAACTTAAAGATAAGATCAACTATAATTCAACTAACGATGATGTAATCAAGGTTATTCGTGAAGAAAGCAACGCGGCCGTTGACCGCACCTATAAAATCCTGACCACCCGAATCGACCGTTTTGGAGTTGTTCAGCCCAACATTCAAAAGTTGCAGACTGCCGGCCGTATCCTCATTGAGCTTCCCGGTATCAAAGATCCTGAGCGTGTTCGTAAGCTCCTTCAGGGAACTGCTCAACTTGAATTCTGGGAAACATACCAGTTCCCGGTGCTTCAGCCTTACTTTGCCGAGGCCAATAAAAAACTGACATCAATACTTGCTGCCGGACAGGATTCAATTGCTTCTGACAGTACTTTGAAGTCTGATACAGCTGCCACAGCAACCGCAATTGCTTCTAAACAAACTCTCACTGAGAAGAAAGAATCAACAAAAACAGAGCCTTTGAAAAAGGCAGATTTAGCCAAAGCAGATACTTCAAAAGGAAATGCCCTGCTAAAACAACTTGGCAAGGATACTTCAAAAACTTCGGCTATGAACAAGCAGAAGGAGACATTTGAAGATTATGCCAGACAAAATCCATTGTTTGCATATCTGAACCCGGCTATATATCAGGATAAGGATGGGCAATATGTTGCCGGTCAAACCGCTATGGTCGGACGTGCCTTTATTAAAGATACGGCCCGTGTTAACAGTATGCTGCGCCTTACGAAAAATATGTTTCCACGCGATATGAAACTTGCCTGGACGGTAAAACCCCGCGCTGAATCAAAGGATGTGCTTGAACTCGTTTCGCTTAAAGTAACCTCGCGGGATGGGTCCCCAGCGCTTGGCGGCGATGTAATTACACAAGCACGCCAGGATTATGATCAGAATGGCCGCGTTGAAGTAACCATGTCGATGAATTCTGAAGGCGCCCGTATATGGAAACGTCTTACTGGCGACAACATCGGCAAGCAGGTTGCGATCGTTCTTGACGGGTATGTATACAGTTATCCTAATGTAAACAGTGAGATCCCGAATGGTATGTCGTCAATTACCGGAGGCGAAATGACTGTTGAGGAGGCGCTCGACCTTGCAAATATTCTTAAAGCAGGCAAACTGCCGGCCCCGGCCCGTATCGTTGCCGAAGAGGTGGTTGGGCCATCGCTCGGACAGGAATCAATTAATGCAGGGTTACTCTCCTTTGTAATCGCGTTCATTGGCGTTCTTCTTTATATGTCATTATATTACAATGGCGCCGGGCATGTTGCCGATATCGCCTTGTTCGCCAATGTTTTCTTCCTCTTTGGCGTTTTGGCATCAATTGGAGCAGTTCTGACAATGCCCGGTATCGCCGGTATCGTTCTTACTTTAGCGATGGCGGTCGACTCGAACGTTATTATCTACGAGCGAATGCGGGAGGAAATGCGAGCGGGTAAGGGCATGCGGCTTGTCGTGAAAGACGGGTTCCATCATGCCCTTTCAGCAATCATCGATGGTCACGTTACCACAATCCTGACGGGTATTGTTTTGTACATCTTTGGTTCGGGACCAGTGCAGGGTTTTGCAACCACGCTGGTTATTGGTTTACTCCTTTCATTATTCTCCTCCATCTTTATTGCCCGTTTGGTATTTGAATTCATGCTCGACCGGAATATGAAAATTACCACCGGGAATAAATATACCATGAACCTTTTCCAGAACATCAACATCAATTTTATTGGTTTGCGCAGGAAAATGTACATTGCTTCTATCGCGGTACTAATCCCGGGGGTTTTCAGTATTTTTATAAGGGGACTTGATCCCGGTCTTGATTTTACAGGTGGCCGTAGTTACATTGTAAGGTTTGATCAGAATGTTTCTACGAATGACTTGCGCGAATCGCTGCGTAAAACATTTGGGGTATCGCCCGAAGTAAAGACATTCGGACCTAAAAACCAGGTTAAGATTACCACTAAATTTATGATTAACGAGCGCAGCCAGCAAGCTGATTCGGTTGTTTCCATCAAGCTTTTTGATGGGGCCAGGGGATTCTATAAAGCTCCGCTCACATACAAGGATTTTAAAGCCAACACTCCGGGTAAGATTGTCGGGGAACTCAGTTCTCAACGCGTTGACCCGACCATCTCGTACTCGCTGATATGGAAAGCTGTGATGGCCGTATTCTTCTCGCTCATTATCATTTTTGTTTATATCGCTATCCGGTTCAAAAACTGGCAATTTGGAGTTGGCGGGGTCGTCTCGCTTTTCCATGATTCGCTTATCATAATTACGATGTTCACCCTGTTTCATGGTATTCTTCCCTTCGGAATGGAAGTTGACCAGTCGTTTATCGCTGCGCTCCTTACGATCATCGGGTACTCCATCATGGATACGGTTATTATCTTTGACAGGATCAGGGAATACCGTGCAATTTATCCCAAACGGGATCTGGCGCAAAATATCAACGCGGCCATCAACAGCACCCTGGGCCGTACAATCAATACATCGGGGGTTACCCTGGTTGTTTTGATCACCATATTTATATTTGGCGGCGAGGTATTGCGTGGATTTACATTTGCGTTGATCACGGGTGTGGTTATCGGAACTTATTCTTCTGTATTCGTTGCCACACCTATCGCTTATGATATCCTGCAGTTCCAGAAACGTCGTAAGGAGAAGAAGGAACTGACATTAAAATTGAAGGGAAAATAATCTATTAAAATTCAATGGCAAAAAGGCTGTTCCAATACATCAGGGCAGCCTTTTTTTTAGTCGGTCATCAGACTTTTTAATATATTTGTGCGTTAATAAGGCAATCCAAATTGCGTTTACATGCGTAATCTTATTTTATTCCTCCTCATCATGTTATTCATGGCTTCATCGCCTTGTTCAATTGCCCAGAATAAATATTCAAAGGCAGCAGATGAGGCCTATACTGACCAGATGTTTCTGGTTGCCTTACAGAAGTATCAAAAGGCTTATTCCAAGGTAAAGAATAATAAAGGGGAACGTGACCGAATTTCATTCCGTATCGCCGAATGCTACCGGATGATGAACAACACTAAAAAAGCAGAAGTTTCTTATAAACGATTGGTTAATAATGCAAAATATGTGAAGGATGATCCGAAGATACTTCTATATTATGCTGATATGCTTAAAGTGAATGGCAACTACGATGAAGCCATTATACAATACCTGGCCTACAAAGAAAAGATGCCTAATGATCCCAAAGCCACAATTGGAGTTGAAACCTGCACACAAGCCAAAGAATGGATTGCAAACCCGACCAATTATGGCATAAAATGGGAAAAGCTTCTTAATTCGAAAGAGGATGATTTTGCAACGGCTTATGCAGATAAAAAATTCTTATCAATTATATTTACATCCGACCGCACCGGAGCCAAGGGAAGAGATGTCGATAACTGGACAGGGCTGGGTTTTTCTGATTTTTTCTTTTCAAGGGTCGACCGCAAGGGTGACTGGAGTAAACCTGTATTAGCTGATGAAGCAAGCATGATTAATTCCAAAGCCAACGATGGAGTCGGGCAATTCAACCCACGGTTTTCTTCATTTTATTTTACCCGTTGCTGGAATGATCCGAAGAAAAAAAACGGATGTGCCATTTTCAGGGCAAGCAGGCAGGGTGGAAAAAGCTGGTCAGAACCGGAAAATATTGATTTGGGAGGTGATTCTTCAACGGTAATGGGGCACCCGAGTGTTTCAAATGATGAAACCATTTATTTCTCTGCTGATCTTCGAGGAGGTTACGGTGGTAAAGACATCTGGGTGGCCAAAAAGGATAAAAAAAGCGGAAAATACTTAAAACAAAACATGGGGCCTGAAATAAATACAGCAGGAGATGAGCTTTTTCCTTTCATCCGTAACGACAGTATTTTATATTTTGCTTCAAACGGACATCCAGGGATGGGGGGATTGGATATTTTTGTAACAACTTTTTCAAAAAGCGGATCAACTACGGGCGCCTGGAGTCGTCCTGAAAACATGCGGTCGCCAATTAACTCAGCCGCCGATGATTTTGCAATTGTTTTTAATGGCGAAGAGTCAGAACAAGGGCTCTTTTCCTCCAACCGGCCTGGTGGTAAAGGCAGGGATGATATTTATTCATTCGTGATTCCACCTGTTTATTTCACCCTCGAAGGCAACGTCACCGACGACCGGACACTACAGCCGATAGTTGGCGCAACTGTCAGTATTGTAGGAACCAATGGAAAGGCATTAGAAGATAAAACGGATGAAAAAGGCCATTACGGATTTAATAAAATGCAGATTTCAGAAAATACAACCTACGATATTTTTGTCGTCAGAAAGGAATATTTCAACGAAAAAGGCCGGGAAACAACTGTCGGACTGGAAAAGAGCAAAGACCTTACGCGAAATTTTGTATTGAGGCCAATTCCGAAAAAACCGGTTGTTTTGCCCGATATTCTGTATGACCTGGCAAAATGGGATCTCAAACCACAATACAGTGACTCGTTGCAGGGCCTTATCGAAACTCTTGATGCGAATGAAACTATCGTAATTGAGCTGGCTTCTCACACCGACTCCCGTGACAGTGATGAGCGTAATGACATTTTATCTCAAAAAAGGGCACAGAGTGTGGTAGATTATCTGATTTCCAGAGGTATTGATCAGGAGCGCCTGGTTGCAAAGGGTTATGGTGAACGCGTTCCGAGGGTTTTAGCAAGGGATATTACCAAGGAAAACTTTACATTTAAAGCAGGAACGGTATTGAACGACTCAGTGATCAACACTCTTCCAAATACTGATGTGAAGGAAGCCGCACATCAACTGAACAGGCGAACTGAATTTTCGATTCTCAGGAATGACTTTGTGCCAAAAACAAAAATCAGCAAAACTCTTCCGCCAACAAAAATTGAAGTGGTTTTAAACCCGGAACAGAACAATGTCGCAGTAGTTAAGACCAGAGATGGATTATACGCGGGGACAGGCTATATCAGCGGCATTACCACCGCTTTTACCTTCGATCCAAAAGAGAAAGAGGTCTATATTTCACCTGACCTGACATTGAAGTTACTTACTGATGGCGTGATTGATAAAACCAGTTTTGACGGAGATGTTACAAAAATTATCGGAGAAGGGACAGTTGCAGAAAAAGCTGTATTGACTATCAAGGAGATCAGGATCGGGAAGAATACCATCAGAGATCTGAAAGCTATCGTAAACAAAAAAATTCCATCGCTGCAATTTGGTGACAATACAATGAAAATGTTTGGGAAGTACAGCATTGATGACGCAGCCGGCGAGATCATATTCGAATGAGCGACTCCGACCGATACGAACAGCGAGGGGTTTCCTCAACAAAGGAAGATGTCCATCGGGCGATAAAGGATATCGATAAGGGAATATTTCCAAAAGCATTCTGTAAAATCATCCCCGATATTCTCGGCGGCGATGCTGACTGGTGCAACATCATGCATGCCGATGGCGCCGGAACAAAATCCTCACTTGCCTACCTTTACTGGAAAGAAACCGGCGACATCAACGTATGGCGCGGAATTGCTCAGGATGCCATCGTTATGAACCTCGATGATCTGCTTTGTGTCGGGGCCATTGATAATATTATTTTATCATCAACGATCGGCCGTAATAAGCATATTATCACGGGAGAGGTGATTTCGGAAATCATCAAAGGAACGGAAGAGTTCCTGGCAGAAATGCGAAAATGGGGAATCGGTATATGGTCTTCCGGAGGTGAGACGGCAGATTTAGGGGATTTGGTAAGGACCATTATTGTAGATTCGACTGTGAGTTGCCGGATGAAACGCAGTAAGATCATTGACAATGGTCAGATCAGGGCCGGCGATGTAATCGTCGGACTTTCATCATCAGGAAAATCATGTTATGAAACTGAATATAATAGCGGAATAGGAAGTAACGGACTTACTTCTGCACGTCATGATCTCCTTAGCAAATCTTATGCTTCGCTCTATCCTGAAAGTTTTGACGACCGGCTACCTGACAACTTGGTTTATTCAGGCAGGAAAAAACTGACCGATCCATCAGGCGTACCAGGCATTGATATCGGCCATCTGATGCTGTCCCCTACCCGTACTTACGCCCCGGTTGTCAGAAAAATTTCAGATAAATACCACGATCTTATCCATGGCATGGTTCATTGCAGTGGAGGCGGGCAAACCAAAACTCTGCATTTTATTGATAACATGCACATCGTTAAGGATAATTTGTTTCCGGTCCCTCCTCTTTTCAGGCTCATCCGGGAAGAATCAGGGGCGTCATGGCAGGAGATGTACAAAGTTTTCAACATGGGGCACCGGCTCGAACTTTATATTCCTGAACATATTGCTCAGGCAATAATTGATATTTCTATGGATTTCGGAGTCGATGCAAAAATTATCGGATACTGTGAAGAGGCAGCTTTAAAGCGTCTTACAATCCGGTCGGAATTCGGAGAATTCAGCTATTGATTTTAATTCCCCTGGAATTGGTTAACTTTGCAGCCAATTTCATTTCTGGGCATGTTAGATAAATTAGAGGCAATCAAAGTACGGTACGATAGCATTCAGGAACAGATGAATGATCCATCGGCGATGAGCGATATGAAGAATTATATCAAGCTCAACAAGGATTACAAGGAGCTCCAGCCCATCATGGAGGCATTTGAAGTGTATAAAAGCATTTTGTCAAATATCGACCATGCCAAAGAGATCATCCATAATGAAAAGGATGAGGAGTTCCGCAGCATGGCAAAAGAGGAATTCAATAGCCTCTCGGCTGAAAAAGATAAGCTGGAAGAAAATATCCGGATGATGCTGATCCCGGCAGATCCGGAGGATGGGAAGAATGCCGTGATCGAAATCCGTGCAGGAACCGGAGGCGACGAAGCAAGTATTTTCGCCGGTGATTTGTACCGCATGTACAGCAAATTCGCTGAAACCAAGCGCTGGAAGGTTGAACTGGTCGATTTTACTGATGGCACCATGGGTGGTTTCAAGGAAATCATCTTCAACATCATGGGAGAAAATGTTTACGGGCTTATGAAATATGAATCGGGGGTTCATCGCGTTCAACGTGTTCCTCAGACCGAAACCCAGGGCAGGGTTCATACATCGGCTGCCACTGTGGCTGTTTTACCCGAAGCCGATGAGTTTGATGTTGAAATTAAACAATCGGACATTCGTAAAGATACATTTTGTTCCTCCGGCCCGGGCGGACAATCGGTAAATACGACCTATTCCGCGATCAGGCTTACCCATGTCCCTTCGGGGATTGTAGTATCATGCCAGGATGAAAAATCACAGATCAAGAATTTTGAAAAAGCAATGAAAGTACTGCGGACGAGATTGTATGAATTGGAACATCAGAAATACCTCGACGAGATTTCCAAGAAAAGGAAAACCATGGTATCGACCGGTGACCGTTCGGCTAAAATTCGCACTTACAATTATGCACAAAGCCGCGTTACCGATCACCGCATCAACATGAACCTATACAACCTGCCCGTAGTGATGGATGGTGATGTACAGCCTCTGATTGATGCACTTCAGCTGGCTGAGAATGCTGAGAGGCTGAAGGAGGCGGGAAGTAATTGACGGATGACGAATGACGAGCGCTAGTTTTTAATTTTGACTTTTGAACATGAACCGCACCGACCTGATAAAACTGATTTTCTCTAAAAAGTCATTTCTGTGTATCGGGCTTGATACTGATCTAACAAAAATTCCGAAGCATTTACTTGATCATGACGATCCGATCTTCGAGTTTAACAAGGAGATCATTGATGCCACACATGATCTTACTTTAGCTTACAAGCCTAATTTTGCCTTTTATGAATGCAATGGTACCAAGGGTTGGCGTAGCCTTACAAAGACCATCGAGTATATCAATAATGCTTTCCCCGGACAACTTTTTACAATTGCAGATGCAAAACGAGGCGACATTGGCAACACCTCGCAGCAATATGCGAAGGCCATGTTTGATCCGGCATCTTCGGGGATGAATTTTGATGCCGTTACAGTAGCGCCATACATGGGAGAAGATTCGGTAAAACCATTCCTCTCCTATCCTGAAAAGTGGATTATAGTTCTCGCCCTGACTTCAAACAAAGGGGCTTTTGATTTTCAGTTTTTTAAAGATAATGATCTCCGGCTTTTTGAACAGGTACTTTCAAAATCGCAGGAATGGGGAAGCAACGAGAACATGATGTATGTTGTGGGCGCCACCAAGGCTGAGATGCTTGTGGATGTGCGGAAAATTGTCCCTGATCATTTCCTGTTGGTTCCGGGTGTCGGCGCTCAGGGAGGAAGCCTGCGTGAAGTTGCAAAACATGGTATGACAAAAGAGTGCTGCCTGATCGTTAATTCGTCGAGGAATATAATTTATGCTTCAGCCGGTAGAGATTTTGCAGAGAAAGCCAGGGAAGAGGCGATGAAGATGCAGCAGGAGATGAAACAACTTCTATAAAAAAGTCAGAAACTCTGTTTTACGGGTTTCATTCCATTCAAAATGGTTTATTCAACGATTGTAATCCAACCATGCGTATCAGGTTCAATGCCTTCCTGGATGCCTTTAAGTTTACTGTAAAGTTTGTGTGAGATGGCTCCGGGCTGACCGTTCTTGCAAAATTTATATTCTTTGCCAGTGTCGCGGTCATGGATCATACAGATTGGAGAGATCACGGCAGCAGTGCCGCACGCGCCTACTTCGTCAAATTCTTCAAGTTCTTCAACAGATACAGGACGCAGTTCAACTTTCATTCCCATTTCAGCAGCTAAAACCCGAAGAGACATATTGGTAATTGATGGAAGTATGGAAGGTGAATCAGGAGTGACATAAGTATTTCCTTTAATTCCAAAGAAATTCGCGGGGCCTGCTTCATCGATATACTTTTTCTCACGGGCATCCAGAAAAATGCATGATGAATAGCCATCCTGGTGAGCACGGTCACCTGCCCTCAGACTGGCAGCATAGTTTCCGCCTACTTTTATATGACCTGTACCCAATGGCGCTGCACGGTCGTAGTCGCGGACAATCTGCATCTTTACCGGGTTAAAACCTTCCTTGAAATAGGGCCCGACAGGACCGACAAATACAAGAAACATATACTCCTTGGCTGCTTTGACTCCAACCTGGGCGCCGGTACCAATTAATAAAGGACGGATATAGAGTGAAGCGCCTTCGCCATAGGGAGGTACATATTTCAGGTTTAATTTAACAACTTTAAGTACAACTTCGTTGAACAATTCAACCGGAACTTCAGCCATCATCACACCGCTAGCCGATCTGATCATACGTTTTGCATTTTCCTCCATCCGAAAAATTCTGATCTTTCCATCAATCCCGGTAAAAGCTTTCATCCCTTCAAAGGCTTCTTGTCCATAATGAAGACAGGTAGCAGCCATGTGCATGGTGATAGTTTCGGAGTCGGTAATTTCCAATTCCCCCCATTTGCCATCTTTAAAATAACAACGAACATTGTAGTCGGTTTTAAAGTAACCGAATGGCAGATTTTTCCAATCAATAGTATTCATATGAGAAAGTTTTTAGTTTGTTTACAAGTAAGAAGTACCTTGTAAAGTTAGGAATATTCCTTTTTGAATATTGAAAATTGAAAAATAAATCACACTTACTTAAAAAGTATCGACACTTACTTATTATGCATTGACATAACATTGAAAATGTTGTACCATTGTACGGTAAATTCAAAATGCCATGGACGCTAAAGACATTCAAACAAAAAATTACTCAATGTTTACCCTGGCTACGATTAGCTTTTTCATTTTTAATACAATTGTAGTCATCTCATTGGTATTTACCATCATGAAGAATAGTTAAGCATAAAAGTACACACATCACAAAGGGCTGCATGTAACACATGCGGCCCTTTGTCATTTTGGCAGTGGGTTTCGGTTGGCACTCACTTTGATACCCTTTTGTCACCAAATTTAACACAACAAACTATGCAAAAAGGTAAAATCAACGTTCAAACTGAAAACATTTTTCCGATTATCAAGAAATTCCTCTATTCGGAACATGAAATATTCCTGCGTGAGTTAATTTCCAACGCTGTTGATGCAACGCAAAAACTCAAAACCCTTGCAGCCCTGGGAAAATATAATGGTGATCTTACTGATCTCACCATTGAGGTAACCCTGGATAAAAAGAAAAAAACGATATCTGTTAAAGATAAAGGCATCGGAATGACCTCAGTGGAGGTTGACAAATATATAAACCAGATTGCATTTTCAAGCGCTGAGGAGTTCATTAAAAAATTTAAAACCAAATCGGAAACAGAAATGAATGCCATTATTGGTCATTTCGGATTGGGTTTTTATTCCAGTTTCATGGTTTCCGACAGGGTTGATATTTATACAAAGACATATCAGAAAAAAGGAGAAACAGCCGGCGTTCACTGGGAATGTGATGGCAGTCCCGATTATACCATGGATGAATGCGATAAGAGCGACCGTGGTACTGAAGTGATTCTTCATATTGCTGATGATTCGAAAGATTACCTGGAAGAACACACCCTGCTGGGAATCCTGAAAAAATACTGTAAGTTTCTGCCCGTTCCCATACGTTTCGGCACTGAAAAAACATGGGAAAAAGTTGAAGGTGAGAAAGACAAGGATGGCCATGACAAGCAGGTGGAAGTTGAAAAACCACGCATCATCAATAACACCGACCCCATCTGGAAAAAGAAACCTGTTGACCTTAAAGATGAGGATTATAAAAGTTTTTACCGGGAACTCTACCCTTACACCTTTGATGAACCACTTTTCTGGATCCACCTCAATGTTGATTATCCCTTCAACCTCACCGGAATACTTTACTTCCCGAAGGTAAAGCGAAACCTTGAGGTTCAGAAGGATAAAATCCAATTATATTGCAACCAGGTTTTTGTCACAGATTCGGTTGAAGGCATTGTTCCTGATTTCCTCACCTTGTTACACGGTGTTCTCGACTCACCTGATATTCCGTTGAATGTTTCGCGTAGCTATCTTCAGAGTGATCCCAACGTAAAAAAGATTTCAAACCATATCACCAAAAAAGTAGCTGATAAACTGGAATCGCTTTTTAAAGATACCCGGCCTGATTTTGAAGCCAAATGGGATGATATAAAGGTATTTATCGAATATGGAATTATTTCCCAGCCTGAATTCTGGGACCGTGCAAAGAAATTCTGCCTCTTGAAAAATGTCGATGGTAAATATTTCACTTTTGAAGAGTATGAAAAACTTGTCAAGCCTGCTCAAAAGGACAAAGACGGACAACTCATATATCTGTATGCAACCAACCAGCAGGAACAATATAGTTTTATTGAAACGGTAAAAGCGAGAGGATATGATGTTTTGTATATGGATGGAATTCTTGAGGCGCATTTCATCAATGCACTCGAGCAAAAACTCGATAAAACGCGTTTTACCCGCGTTGATAGCGACACCATCGATAAAATGATTAAAAAGGAAGATGCCTTACCATCAAAGCTCAATGATGACCAGCAAAAATCTATTAAAGAGCTTATTGAAAAACAGATAGATCCTAAAAAATTCACGGTTGTTTTTGAAAGCCTGAGCGAAAAGGATTCTCCTCTGCTGATCACTCAAAATGAATTTATGCGGCGTATGAAGGATATGTCGGCGCTTGGCGGAGGTGGCGGCTATAGTTTTATGGGAGAAATGCCGGAAAATTACAATCTGGTTATAAACTCGAATAATCCCCTGGTTGGCAGGTTGTTGCTTGAACCGGAAAGCGAAAAACAGACAAGCGCCATCAAGCAATTGTTCGATCTGGCCCTGCTTGCACAAAATATGCTTAAAGGCAAGGATTTGGCAGATTTTATAAAGAGAAGTACAGACCAAATGGTATAAATATAGTAACTTAGCAAAAATTATTTCTAAATCTATTGAATCATGAAACTAAATAAAGGTTGGATTATATTGATTGTCGTTATCGGAGTGATCGTTCTCCTGATATCATGGGTAACCGGGATAAACAATAATCTGGTCACCAAAGAGGAGGGTGTAAACCAGGCCTGGGCCAATGTAGAGAATGTTTATCAGCGCAGGCTCGACCTCATTCCAAATCTGGTTAACACGGTGAAAGGAGTCGCCAAATTTGAGCAACAAACTCTTACAGCTGTAATAGAAGCGCGTGCCAAGGCTACCAGCGTTCAAATCAATCCCAAGAACCTGGATGAAGGTTCGCTGCAAAAATTCCAGGAGGCTCAAAATGGTGTTAGTTCTGCTCTTGGAAGATTGATGGTAGTTGTTGAAAAATATCCTGAACTGAAGGCCACACAAAATTTCTCAGAGTTACAGGCTCAGCTCGAAGGTACCGAAAACAGGATTACTGTTGAAAGAATGAAGTTCAACGAGTCGGCCCAGGCATACAACACCTATCTGCGTCGATTCCCGAATAGTATTTTCGCCGGTATGCTCGGGTTCCAGAAGAAAGCCTATTTTTCGGCCCAGGCCGGAGCTGACAAAGCTCCAAAAGTTGAGTTTTAGTAAACTATAAATTTAGGAACCCATGGTTAAGGCTGCAGTTGACTTTTTTTCAAAACAGGAGAAAGAGGATATCACACAAGCCATCATGAATGCCGAATTGGACACATCCGGTGAGATCCGTGTTCACATTGAGAACACCTTCTCAGGCGACGTGATGGATCGTGCCGCGTTTGTATTCAAGCAACTCGGAATGAATAAAACTGACTTGCGAAACGGAGTTTTAATATACCTGGCTGTGAAGAATCGCCGCTTTGCCATTATTGGCGATAGCGGTATTCACAAGGTTGTTCCTGAAAATTACTGGGATGATATCAAGGCCATGATGCTGAACTATTTCAGGGAAAATCATTTCGCAGATGGCTTAATTGAGGCGATTACATTAACAGGAAAGCATTTGAAAAAGCATTTTCCACGCCAAAGTAATGATGTAAATGAACTCGCCGATGATATTTCGTTTGGGAAAGACTAAAAATCCGGATTTAATTTGAGCTGTTGAGAAAAACAATTTTATGAAAATTTTCAGAAATTTCTTTATCTCTTTTTTAGGGTCTTTCCTGTTTTTTGCTGGTTCGACTGTTACAGGGCAGGATATTCCGGCAAGACCAGAACCACCGAGGCTGGTGAATGATTTTGCCGGAGTGTTAAGTGGCGATGAAGCGCAGAATCTGGAACGGAAACTTGTCATCTTCAATGATTCATCTTCTACTCAAATCGTTGTCGTACTTGTTAAATCATTAAACGGGTACGATAAAAATGAATTTGCCCGGTTGATTGGAGAAAAATGGGGTGTTGGCCAGAAAGGCAAGAATAACGGCGCTGTCGTGCTTGTAAAACCCAAGTACCGCAACGAGAAAGGAGAGGCATGCATCCAAACCGGTTATGGTCTTGAAGGAGTCATACCTGATGCCCTTTGCAAGCGTATTGTTGAAAATGAGATGATCCCGAATTTTCGTACTGATAACTATTATGCAGGAGTTGATGCTGCGACCTCGGCGATGATTTCTCTGGCCAAAGGCGAATACACAGCAGATCAATATGGAAACCGAAAAGGCAAAAAATCCAGTCCATATGGCCTTATAATCCCGATCATAATTATGGTAATTGTTTTCACATTGATACGTGGCAGTCGTGCCCGTGGTACTTCGATCGGGAAAAGCCTGCCTTTATTGACTGCCTTCATGTTGCTTGGATCAATGGGACGCGGCAGTGGCGGTTCATGGAGTGATTTCAGTGGCGGATCCGGCGGCGGAGGTGGTGGCGGTTTCGGTGGCTTTGGAGGTGGAAGTTTTGGTGGAGGCGGTGCAGGAGGAAGCTGGTAAAAGTCATAATTACGAATTGCGAATTACAAAGGACTTTAGAATTTGAATCTGATCAAACGAATATTTTTATTCTATTTTGATGGATTCCGCAGTATGACTGTTGGAAGAAAGCTCTGGGCCATCATTCTCATCAAATTATTAGTCATATTTTTTATTCTCCGGTTATTTTTTTTCCCGAATTTCCTGAACTCCAGTTTCAAGACGGATAAAGAGCGGGGCGAATATGTTCGCGAACAACTCATCAAGCGAAAATAATCTGCTATTATATTTCGTTATCTTTGCATGTAAAACTTTACGATCATGGTTGAACATGCAGATCTTTCGCTTATTGACTGGTCAAGGGCCCAATTTGCGCTAACAGCTATTTATCACTGGCTATTTGTTCCTCTCACTCTCGGATTGGCGTTCATCGTCGCCATTATGGAGTCGATCTATGTAAAAACCGGAAACCCTGAATGGAAACAGATCACTAAATTCTGGATGACACTATTCGGAATCAACTTTGCAATTGGAGTTGCAACCGGAATCATCCTGGAATTTCAGTTTGGAACTAACTGGTCGAACTATTCCTGGTTTGTTGGTGATATTTTCGGTGCACCGCTGGCTATCGAAGGGATTATGGCATTTTTCCTGGAGTCGACCTTCATCGCCGTCATGTTTTTCGGATGGAACAAGGTAAGCAAGCAATTCCACTTAGCCGCCTCATGGCTCACAGCTATCGGAGCCAACCTTTCGGCCCTGTGGATCCTGGTGGCCAACGCCTGGATGCAATATCCGGTTGGGATGATTTTCAATCCCGATACCGCACGTAACGAGATGATGGATTTCTGGGCGGTACTGTTTTCGCCTGTTGCCGTGAATAAATTTCTGCACACTATTTCATCAGGTTATGTTACTGCATCGGTTTTCGTTGTAGGCATAAGCGCATGGTTCCTTCTCAAAAAGCGAAATACTTTGTTTGCTAAACGCAGTATTATGGTGGCCGGTATTTTCGGTCTTGTTACTTCCCTGTTCCTGGCTTATACCGGTGATGGATCTGCCTTTCAGGTCGCACAAAAACAACCTATGAAACTTGCCGTTATGGAAGGATTGTATCAGGGAAAACAAGGAACCGGACTGGTAGCCTTTGGCATTCTTGATCCCGACAAAAAACCAAACGATGGCAAAGAAGCTTTCTTGGTAAAAGTTGAAATTCCTAAACTCCTCTCCATTCTTGGCTACCGAAATTCCAATGCGTTTGTCCCGGGAGTTGATGATATTCTGAAAGGTGGTTATAAGCCCGGTTTCAATAATGTGAACGCTCTTGAAAAGGCAGCCGCTTTTTCAACTGAAGAAAAGATTATCCGCGGAAAAAATGCAGTATCTGCATTGGCTTCATACCGCGATGCAAAAGTTGCAAAAGACACGGCTAAAGTCAAATCTTCACTAAAAGAGCTTAAACTGAATTTTCCCTGGTTCGGCTATGCTTACCTCAACTCTCCGCAAAGTGTGATTCCAAATATTCCTTTGACTTTTTACAGTTTCCACGTGATGGTTTACCTGGGGTTTTATTTTATCGTTTTGTTCGCCGTGGTACTGTACCTTGCCAGAAAAAATAAACTCGAGAACCAGCGATGGTTGCTCAGGCTTGCCATCTGGACCATTCCATTCGTTTACCTTGCTTCTGAGGCAGGATGGATTGTGACTGAAGTAGGCCGGCAACCATGGGTCATCCAGGATCTGATGCCAGTGATGGCAGCCGTTTCAAAGATCGATGCGACCTCTGTCAGCATTACATTCTGGCTTTTTGCAGTCGTTTTCACTGTACTGCTGATTGCCGAGATTATGATCATGATCAAACAAATTAAACTAGGGCCAAAAGATGGAGGGACAAAGTGATGTTTGAAAACATGTCAATTGAAACGCTGCAGAGCTACTGGTGGATCATCATCTCAATCCTGGGCAGCTTCCTCGTATTTTTGATGTTTGTACAGGGCGGACAAACTTTGATTTATACTATAGGTAAGACCGAACCTGAACGCAAAATGCTGGTCAATGCATTGGGGCGCAAGTGGGAATTTACATTCACCACACTGGTAACTTTTGGCGGCGCTTTTTTTGCCTCCTTCCCCCTATTCTACTCCACCAGTTTTGGCGGCGCATATTGGGTTTGGATGGCAATTCTGTTTCCATTCATAATCCAGGCCGTGGCTTATGAATTCCGTAGCAAGCCGAACAATTTACTGGGCCATAAAACTTATGAATGGTTCTTGATTATCAATGGTTTACTCGGAACAGTTCTTATTGGCGTTGCAGTTGCTACCTTTTTCACAGGATCGGCCTTTTCTGTGAACAAATCGGCGATAACCGACCTCCTTGATCCAACGATTTCACGTTGGCAGCATCCGGCGCACGGACTTGAAGCCGTTTTAAACTTCCGCAATGTAGCCCTCGGACTTGCAGTCTTTTTCCTGGCCAGGGCGCTCGGAATCCTATACTTCATGAATACCATTGATGATAAACAAATTTTAACCCGTTCGAAAAAGCAACTTCTGATAAATGCCATACCATTCCTGGTTTTCTTTTTAACCTTTATCGGGGCAATTTTTACCATGCCTGGTTTTGCTGTCCGACCTCAGGATGGCTATATTTTCATGGAACCATTTAAATACTTTCATAATCTCATGGAAATGCCAGTGATTCTGATACTGTTTTTAGCCGGAGTACTACTTGTACTGGCTGGGATTGCATTGCCATTGCTTGCATTCAGGACCAAAGCATCATCGGGTATCTGGTATGCCGGTGCAGGGACTGTGCTTACAGTTTTTACACTTTTCATCATGGCCGGCTTTAATAACACAGCTTATTACCCATCAACCTTTGATTTGCAGAGTTCATTGACAATCCATAACAGCTCATCAAGCCATTACACCCTCACCGCCATGAGCTACGTTTCATTGCTCGTACCATTTGTTATTGCTTATATATGGTATGCCTGGAAAGCAATCAACAGTAAAAAAATTGATGTTACTGAAATGGAGAATGGTGAGCATACTTATTAAGATACGAAAATTATCCTTAAGTATTTTGTTGTTATCGGCATTTCTATTGATGTCGGGAAGAGTTGTTGCGGATTCGCCACATGGCAAAGATTTTAAGTTGAACTGCGGTCTTTGCCACAGTTCAACCGGATGGAAACTTGATAAGTCAATTTACGCCTTCGATCATAATAAAACTGCCTTTCCCTTAACCGGTCAACACGAAGAGCTTGACTGTAAGCAATGTCATCCTACATTGGTATTTTCGGAAGCTAAAGTCGGTTGCGTGGATTGTCATACTGATATGCATAATTTTACGGTTGGACCTGATTGCGGAAGGTGCCATACGCCAAAATCATGGATTGTTGAAAATATAACTGAAGTTCATCAGCGAAGCCGGTTTCCTCTGGTGGGCGCTCATATTACCGCAGATTGTTACCAATGTCATCCCTCTGCATCATTGCTTCGTTTCGAACCACTTGGTGTAGAATGTTATGATTGTCACTTGGCCGATTACGTTGCTACTAACAACCCAAACCATGTACAGGGCGGTTATTCAAAAAATTGTATTGAATGTCATTCTATAAACAGTTTTACCTGGACCGGCGCCGGCTTCAACCATTCGTTCTTCCCACTAACAAAAGGTCATGCTCTGGTTAGTTGTATAGAATGTCACCCAAACGGAAACTATTCAAATTTATCAAAAGAATGTGTGAGTTGCCATCAAACCAATTATAACAACACAACCAATCCAAATCATGGTGCACTTGCCATTCCGACAACCT
>JBAXKG010000051.1:0-19558 GCA_037137455.1 Bacteroidota bacterium | reverse complement strand
GATCGCTTGGTTCACAATTATCGATTGAAGGAGAGCGCAAATATGGAGTTACAGCCTGGCGGGATCATCTCGAACAGGTTGAAAAAGCATGGGAGGACGTTGAGGTTGAAATTTTAAAAAAGCTCAGAAAAACCCCATTTGACCAGGTTAAAATTTATCAGGACGGATTACCGGTTGCAGGTGAATTGGGCATAAAAATCGTGAAGGATGCGGCAATCAGCGGGAGCAAGAATTACGGCATCATCGACCGGTTAATCGAGCGGGGTGCGAAGCTTGAAATTGCTGAAAACAAAGATCTTTTACTGAAGGAATACTACCTGCTTGCCGATATAAACAAGGCGGAAACACCTGAAAAACAGTTGGAATCCTATCTGGCTTACCAGAAAATGTCAGGTGATTTGCTCGCCGGCAGGGATCAGTTTGTGGCCAGTCAGATCAATCTGACCCTTCAGCCAGGAGAAACGGGAATCGCCTTTTTTGGCGCAGCCCATTCTATCCTCGATCAATTGGACAAGGAGATCAGGGTCGTCATGATCCGGATGTTCCTTGATGAAATTTCCTTTAACCTAATTCCCCGATGAAAGTACGCAGCATACCACCGATTACCTCAACCGGAAAGACCAGAAGGAGGTCTCCGGCTCTTCTCAATGGGCTTGCCCACATTTCGCTTGGCAGGTATATGTCGGAAATGAGCAAAATAAGGAAACAGGAAGAAGAAGGAGATACCTGGAGTGTAGCCCGATATGCTAAATCTGAGTTTAACCGGAAATCAACAAAAAAGGTACCTGCCTCCGGCATCTATACCTCCGAAAGGAAAATAACCTGCAAGACAGAGTTGATTGAGGATCAAAATGGCTCCGGAGATCTGGTCGTTTGCCTTCAATTTGACGGGATTGATTTTTTGGCAGAACAGGTAACGAACTATAGCTATACCTACGGCACGACACGATGCTGTTTTCTGGTCCCCGTAACTTATATCAATAAGGCCAAGGAGTTCTATCTGCTTATGACGACCATCGGTGATATTTTTGAATACGAAGTTGTCAGGGATAATGAGCATTGTTGTAAAGGCGAATGCCTTTTGGGTAACGTCAAAAAGGGGATTTCTTCAACCGGTGAGAAAGAGTTCTGTCCCAACCGTTTGTTTCGTGGTGAGGCATACATCCCCGAATTATTGCACAAATATGATCCGATGAGCATGCAGGTAGCGGTAACAAATAATAATGTGATCGTTGTGTATAAAAAGAAATGAGCCTCCGCTTTACTCTGTTTCCCCGTTGCCGTTTCCGATATCGTACTTTTTCATTTTCCGGCTCAGGGCATCCCGGTGGATTCCCAGGGCATCGGCTGCTGCCTGATGATTATATTTGGATTTGTTGAGCGCCTTTTGGATAAGTTTCAACTCATTCATTTTGAGGTTTACCGAATCATCCTTCTCTGCTGAAAGGGCAATGGGTTGTGGTATTATTGGAAAGTCATTGATACCGAGCACACTGCCTTTACATAAGATAATAGCCCTTTCGGTCATGTTTCTCAATTCCCTGACATTTCCCGGAAAATCATATTTTAGCAGGGAATCAAAAACCTCTTTGGAAATACGAATATGGGGCTTATTGAATTTTGTGGAATAGACTTCAGTAAAATGGACGAGCAGTGGTTTTATATCCTGGGGTCTCTGCCGGAGCGCGGGAATATGAATATGAAGGGTATTGAGCCGGTGAAGCAGGTCGAGCCTGAATTTTTTCTTCTCCACCCCTTTATGAATATCATGATTTGTGGCCGAAATAATCCTGAAATCGGTGCGAATATGGTTCGTATCGCCAACCCTGGTAATCACTTTTTCTTCGGTAGCGCGCAGAATTTTCGACTGCAGATTCAATGGCATATCAGCAATTTCGTCCAGAAACAGGGTCCCTTTGTGGCAGACTTCAAAGAACCCCATTTTATCGGTAATAGCGCCGGTAAACGATCCTTTTTTATGGCCAAAAAACTCGCTTTCAAGAAGTGTATCCGTAATGGAGCTACTGTTTACCGCACAAAAAACATGATCTTTCCGGGCACTTGAATAGTGAATGATCCTGGCGATATTCTCTTTTCCGGTCCCGCTTTCGCCTGTGATCAGCACATTGGAATCAGGGTAATTTGCGGCTGTAATTGCCTGATCGAAAACTTCCAGTATCTCCGGGCTGACACCGATAAATTGCCGGTCGATCTTTTCTTCCAGATTTTTTGAGATCAATGAGTTTCGTTCCTCCATATTCTTCAGCTTTCGCTGCATCTGAAGGTATTTATGGGTCCGCTCAATGGCGATCTGGATATCGATATACCGGAATGGTTTTCGCAGATAATCGAAGGCCCCAGATCGCATCGCCTTTATCACCGTATCCATATCGCCGTGGGCCGAGATAATGATAACCTCCATTTCAGGGTATTGAATTTTCACCTCTTTCAAAATGTCAAGGCCATTCGCCCCGGGCAACCTTACATCGAGGATAAGCAGGTCAATTTCATGATCTTTTAGTATCTTTTTCCCTTCGGTGGCGGTGTTGGCCTCAAACGATTCATATTCCGATCCCTGAAAAAAACCACTTAATTCTTCAGTGAATTGTTTTTCATCGTCAAGGATCAGGATTTTAATCTTGTTTTGAATTGGCATTTTACTTTTTTTCCTGAATGTTTAACGTTAATCTGACTATTGTTCCATTAAGTTTTTCACTGGTTATAGCAATTGTTCCGTCCATTTCTTTGATGATCTGGTAACAGATCGACAATCCGAGTCCGGTTCCTTTTCCTTCATCTTTGGTAGTATAAAAAGGCAATATGATATTATTGATATCATCGTTGCCGATACCAATGCCATTATCGGTTAATTCCACAATGAGGGAATGATTTTCCTGGTAGGACCTGATTCCGATGATCATTTCAAAAGGCGCTTCATATTTGTTTTTCTTTTCTATCACCGCATCTTTGGCATTGGTTAAAAGGTTAATAATCACCTGTTCAAATTTATAAGTATTTCCGCAAAGGTGAGGGATTTTGGGTTCGAGTTGAAGGATCAGGTTGATTCCAAGGTGTTTGAACTGTTCTGTTATCATCGAAGCGGCATTTTCGATACTTTTATTGATATCGAAATCTGTCAATACATAATCGTCGTGGCTTCTTGAAAAAGCCCTGATGTGGTCGATAATGTTTCGGATTCGGGTGATGTTTTCGAAAATTTTGTCCGACTTGATTTTGAGGAAATCGACACTGACCGTATCGGTTTTGGCTGACTCGAACAAGATTTTATCCATCACCATGGAGATAATATTCAGGGGCTGGTTGATTTCATGTGCAATACCCGATGCCATTTCACCCAGGTTGGCCATACGGTCGGCATGTATCTGTTTGGTCTCCATTTTCTTACGATGAGAAATATCGCGGACGATGATCATAAAAGCTATCGGCGCGCCATCGGGGCCCTGAATCAGGGTAGCGCTGGTTTCACTTGCAAACAAGGTTTGGTTTTTTCTTCGGACTTTTATCCCGATATTTTGCACAAGTCCTTCATTCGTGGTTTTTTCAATTATTTCCTTCAATGTATTTTTTTCATCAGAAGGGACAAACCTGAAAATTTCTTTACCAACGAGATCGTCACGGTTTTCGGCGCCAAATAATTCAATCCCGATTTCAGAAACCTCAGTTATAATTCCTTTCATGTCAATTAAAAAAATACCATCAGGCGAGGCATTCAGTAAAGTCCTGTAAAGCCGTTCTGATTCCTTCAGGGTTTTTTCGGAGATAGTTCGATCAGTGATATCAGAGGCATAGATTGCAACACTGGTTACTTTCCCATTCTTATCAAAAATCGGGTATATTGAATTCAGAATATGTCGGCCCGTTCTGACGTCTTCAAAACGAACCGGTTTACCACTTCTGAAAACAGATTCAATGATTGGTTTTCTAAAGTTTTTGACTTCTGGCGGGATAATATCATATAAATTGGAGCCAATCATGTTTTCACTTTTAAAACCAAACCGGTTCCCCAGTTCTTCATTGGCAAGAAGAAGGGTTCCATGTTCATCAAGCAGAAATATAGCCTCGGGGGATGAGTTCAGCACGGCCCTTATTTCTTTTTCTTTCTCAAGGATGTTGGTTTCAGATGCTTTGCGCTCTGTAATATCTTGTATAGTACCAAAATTTCTAACCGGGATTCCTTTGCTGTCGAATTCTATTTTGCCCTCAGCCAAAATATTGTGAACCGAACCATCTTTATGGATGATCCGATACTCAAGCGATGGAGCGCTGCCATTGGCAATATTTGTTTTCATACATTCGATAAAGTAATCAACATCTTCGGGATGAATTACTTTGATTAACGACTCAGGCTTACCATCAAACTCGGCAGGGGTTACATCGAAAATCCGGTAAATCTCATTCGACCAGGTTACTAAGCCCGAACCCATGTCCCAATCCCAGCTGCCCATACGGGCGATCCGCTGGGCCTCTTCAAGATTTGATTTACTTGCTCTCAGATCCTCCTCGGCCTTCTTGCGGTCGGTGATATCTACCACGTTCAGCAGGTATTGAGTCCCATTCTTGAGAGCAACACCTTCAATATGAACATATTTTGATTGTTTGTCGTCCGTTTCGAGCAATACTTCACATACCTCTTTTGTATCACTTTGAAAAACTTTCATGAAAAATTCCTGGAACACAGGTAGTGAACTGATTGAAACGAAGTGGCCGAAGTGACAATCGATCAGGCGCGAGCGGTCTTTGCCAAGCAGGCATGCGCCGGTATGGTTCAGCTCCAGGATCTTAAAATCTGTCGATAAGGTGAAATAGCCTGTAGGCGCAAAATCGTAAAGTTCCGTGTATTTTTCTGAAGCAACTTTGGCCTCGTAGATGGCCACCGACAATTCCTCATTCTGCATTTCGAGTTCTGTGTGATGCTGTCGCAGCGACTCTTCCAGCACCTTTCGGTGGGTTATGTCTTTGGCGAAACCAAGAAATCTTGATTCTGAAAGTTTCACGGCATCAACGGTCCACCATCGATTTGAACCTCCTTTATGCCGGAACATCATATCCGATTTTGCGATTCCTTTCTGGATCAACTTCCCGAAATGGGACAAGCCATCATTCAGCGATTCTTGTGGCAAAATATCTGAAATCGACATTTGCAGCAACTCTTTTTTCGAATATCCGGTCATTATGCATGCCGCCTGGTTCACTTCGATATACCTGCCTGTCTCATCCGCAATAAAAACCCCTTCGGGGGCATGATCAACATAACTTCGGTATTTTTCTTCACTCTGTTTTAGTGTTACATTGGCCAGGGCCAGTTCGTCAGAAATTTTTTTTAGTTGCACTGCATCCCTGATGATAGTCTGTTGGTGGTTGAAAAGGTCGAGAAAAACATTGATTTTGCTCAACAGCACATGATTATCAAAGGGTTTAAATAAATAATCGACTGCCCCGGAACCATACCCTTTGAAGACCTCAGTCTCATTCATATGGCTTGCCGTAATGAAAATAATGGGAACCTTGTTGCCCTTTCGTCTTTCGTTCATTTTCAAAGCCAGCTCATAGCCGTTCATATCAGGCATACGAACATCGATGATGGCCAGCGCCAGCGCCATCCCCCTCGTTTTCTCCAGAGCTTCAACGCCCGAAAGTGCCCGTACAAGGTTCACCCGCAACTTGTTGATTACATTTTCGAGGAGATCAAGATTTTGCTCTGAGTCATCGACAATAAGCAGGTTCGGTAAATGTTTCATAGGAATGTTTAATGGCCCTGATTGTAGCCAGGCAGATAGAATAGGTTTTTATATGTAATTTTCATCATTATTTCAAGTACCGATAGATCATTTTTGTTAAGATTGCTTTGGCTTTTGAAAAAAAAGCGTTTAATTTGAGATTACTTTGAAATTGCCTGAAAACATTAAGGTTTACTCATGGCGTCATCAGCGGTAGCAAGATTTGAGCCGTCAACACCAGCATAACTGGAAAGTCTGGCCAGTGAGTTCTTATCTCCCAGCATAATAAAAGTTACCCGGTTATCCATTAGAAGTTGGTTCCTGAAATTTTGAAGTTCACTGATTTCAACCTGCATCAGTTTCTTCTTGACCGATTTGTCGAGGTAGATATCGATTTCTAAAGCTGCCTGCTCCATAATAGCTTCACGTGCAGACATCTGATTGATAAAATTAGCAAAGTCACGCAGATTCATTTCAACTTGAAAAGGCAACTCAGATCCATCCTTGTTCGCTAAAAATTCTGTGAGCATCGCCTCAGTGGATTTCAGTTTGGCAATGTTACTGTTTAAAAAATTACTGTATTCCTGTAAGGCAATGAATGTAGGGTTTAACTTCTGATCCATATAAAGAGGATGGTACCTGAGTATGGCTGAGGTTGTATCGATTTGGCGGGCCACTCTTTCAGTAAATTGTTCAAAATATCTGAGAATCTGTATCATTCTTTTGAGCTGCAGGGTATCGCTCGTAAATTCATTTCGTAACTGAATGGATCTTTTGTTCATTGCCTGTGTTTGATCCGGATCGGCCATTGCTGTGGTTCCTTTGACAAAAGCTTTGTTTGTGGGCTTGTTAAATAAGGATATCATTACAATAATGCCGGCAACGAAAAGGATAGATGCGGCAATCAGAATTTTGGTCTTTGATTTCATCAGCGGTTAGTTTTTTAAGTATAATAATTTACTAAAGTACAAAGAAAGGAGAAAAAGTTGGTGGATCCCGCTAAAATTAAAATTGTAAGCCTCCCTATTTTTCTTCAAGGAATGTAACGCAACCGGTGTCAAACGGCATATTCAATGCCACCGATCGTATGATCATTAATTATATTACCGGCTTCCCTTGCAACGAACAAATCACCCAACCCCTGGTCAAAAAGGATCTCAGGAGCTGTCCGCGAATCAGAACATCCCAATATGACGGCAAAAGGATGCTGTCCATCGGCTAGTTCCTTGCGCCTGGCTTCATTCTGACGGGGATGTAAGGTCTTACCTGAAACGAACCGGGTATTCCCTTCTGCAAGTAATCGTTTCGCTTCAGCAGGTTTGATTTTCTCAATATGCTGATCCTGCCCTGAAACAAAGTTAAAGCCGTTGAAACAGGTTGCAATAAAAAAGGCGAGGATAAAAGATTTGGTCTTCATAAAAGAGAATATTTCAGGGCAACAGTCTTTAAAAGCAGTATGTTTCAGTATGGATGCGATTAATTTTTAATCAGTTTAATAGTTTGAACGGTTTTCCAGTTTTGGAGTCTCAGGAAATAAACGCCACTGCCGGCCTTCGAAATATCAATGATATATTCATTCTGTTGGTTAAATTGTTTTTCGAAAACAATCCTTCCGGCAAGATCGAAGACCTGCACATAGAGGCTTGTCACCGTTGCGTTTTGAGGAAGAATAGTGAAAACACCTTCCGTAGGATTCGGGAATACACGGAACCATGGCTTATCGCTGCCTTCCCGGGGGTTGATGCTTACAGGACTTTCAAAGACGAAGGATGCGACCCTGGTACCTCTGGTAACTTTGTCACTTTTTATATATTGGTTTGTGTACCAAAATGTTTTATCATCACTCGGATCTATTGCCAGTGATGAATAGTCTCCCCATCGGTTGGAACCCTCCTGGGAAAACGATCCGGACCACATCGTGGTTTCTGCGATGTCAAGGTTTGAATTTCCGGCGAGATAGGATGTTGAGGTCTGTCCGCAATACCGTATCCCCGGATATTCGCCCAGGCTGGAAACAGAATAACCCAAGCCGATCTTGTTTTCCCCATTCAGAAGGATACTGCCCATCCAGCGGCTGTTGGTGTCGGGAGAATAGGTACTTTGCTGGCGTATACTCCAGGCTGCATTTGTTTTGCGTAATTCATACCACCTTATTCCTGCACGTCCTTTGCCATCGACATTGACCGTATGGCAGCAGACAAGGGTTTGGTATGAGCCGAAATTCCTGTATTGAGGCATGTTCATAATGATGGTTGGCACCGCATCAACCTTCTGTGTGGATCCTTTCTGCCTGATGTTGGACCAATCGTTACCAAAATTGCTGGAAAATGGTGCCACATCAATTTGCTGTGTCCGCTGGAAAGTTGAGGCCAAAGGTGTTGTCCAGTTCACGGCCAGTTCATAGATCCAGAGCTGACAGCTGCCGCCCCATCCGGCATCGTTGATGGCAATAAACTGGCCGGGGGTTCCTTCGGGTGCAAACGGGCCATCGTTATTAGCAGGAGGGACAACCATAAACCCTCCCGGACCGGGGCGATAGGGATTCGTGAATGGCAGCATCCGTGCCGTTTTATCCCCCACGAGCATTTTTTCGCGTTCCATAACAAAGATATCATTGAGCCCGTTGGTATTGTTCACCCCAACATAATATCCATCGCGCCACACTCCGAATTTGATATAATCGGGCATTTTATCAGCCTGAAATGAGTATTGATGCCAGGAGCCTAAAGGATCATTGGTCTTTGAAATTGCAACAAGAATCCAATGGAGGGTTCCGGTGTCAGGTATTGAAAATTCCGCAACCAGGTAACGGTCGGCTTGCTTATCGTAAATAACTATGGGATCGCCGTCGTTCCTGTTCGCTCCGGGCACATTCCCGAAGATCTGGTTGATATTTGTCGGGCCCGCTTTCAGCACGCCAGATTTATCCCAAATCGCATAGGTCACGTTGACGGTTTGCATGTAATGGTTGGGTCCTGCCGCGCCATTTTCATCAGGTACCCATTCTGAAGTTTGTCCCTCAAAATTAACCTGCTGGCTTTGATCAAAACTAAGGTCTCCCATTTTATTCTGAATAACTGCATCTTCTCCCTTCATCAAAGCTGCATCAGCATTAGGATAGGAACGATATTTCAGGGTAGGGTTCAGGAAATCTTCTCTGAACTTTTTTTTCAGCTTTGCGAGTTCTTCAGCGCTTGAGGGAGGAATGTCGCGAAGTGGCCGGCTCTCTCCCCAATAGGTGCCAAGAGTAACTTTTGACGGATAAACAACGGAAGAATTCTGGGCTTTTAACGATGCACTCCCCAGGATGAACATGAGCAGAAGTGGCAGAAATGACACACTGCAGATTAAGTTTATTGCTTTCATAGGTGTTTTTTTTATATGGATACTTTAATATTCCTTTGGTAATATTTGTTTTCACGCATCATGATCTGGCTAATCCGGATCAGGCGGATCAGGCGTTTCAGGAGCTTCATTATTTCCCGAATTATCCTGGTTATCAGGTTCCACATTGTCATCGGAATTATCCTGAACATTCTGATCATCCTGGGTTTCTTGTCCAACCTGATCATCATTTCCAACCTGGTCATCAGCAACATTCTGATCGTCCGGGTCATTCGGATCCTCCAGGTAATTCATGTCATCAAGGTCCTCGAGATCATTCAGCTCCTCTGTCTCCCCGGGATCCCGGCTTTCGTAAATATTGGTCTCGTAGATATTTATGTTATTGTTCTCCTCATAGTACGAATAGGAGTTTGACCCATAATAGCTGTTGCAATATCCGCCATAGTATGGCCAATAACTTGAAGGTCCCCACCAGCCTCCGTACCAGGCTGCAGAACTCCATAAGCTGGCGGCAAACAGACCCATTGACATCGAAAAGCCCATGCTCCATCCAACCCATGGATTGTATATCATGCTGTAGCCGAAAGTGGAAGGCCTGGGATAATAATAGGTGTCATAAAATGGAGAATATGTATAGCCTGTTCCATAAACCACCGTATGACCGGCAACATAGGTGCCGGTGTAACCCGGAGTATAGCCTATATATACCACGTCGGGCTTAACCTGATAAATATAAACATACTTCACGTTATAGGCAGGATTATCGGGCGGAATCTTCTGAATCTCGCCTGGAACCGAGGTGGCTACCTCCCAGGGTCCCGAAGGACTTTTCCCTGTAAACCATGCCCCATTGTCACAAACAAAATAACTGTTTTTGTAAAGCAAAACGGCGCTGGATGTGTTCAATCCCCGTGTCAATTCTGTTCCTTTGATCGTTTCAAATTTCGGATCGCCGTCCCATTTCACTTCGCATTTTGCTGTCTTACGGTTCACAGCGGAGGTTTTCGGAATGCTGGCATCCAGAATTGCGGTTTTTGCTGCATCGGTACCGGCAACGCTGGCTAAAACGATATCTTTTGCAGAACCCTTGGGAATCTTCGCAAAATCGGCCGGAAGTTTATTGGGTTCAATAAATATCCAGGGGCCGGCGAGGGCATCCGTACGATACCACCTTCCCGAAAGCAGCACATAATATTGGTTCTTGTCAATGGTCATGAAGATGTTGTTCTCCGTATTTTTCATATACAGAAGCTGTGTCCCTTTGATCGGGGTGAACTCTGCCTCTCCATAAGATAGGATTAGTTCTGCAGGCTTTGTGCGGACCACAATGTCCTGGGGACTGGCTTTTCTCAAATTGGCTGATTTCTTTTTAACCGGCGCTGCTGATTTGCCCGATTGCGTGGCTTCCTTCTTTTGTGCATCAAGATAATGCTGTACCTGCAGGGATGGTTTGGCAACACTGGTCCATTGCGATTTTATCGGATCCGATGCCTTATACCAGAAAAGATCGCCATAAAGATAATAGCTGTTCTCCTTGGTATCCTGCAGAACCAGGCAGGGTGTGTTTACGGCACGTTTGATCCCTTCGCTGCCGGTCTCCTTCCAAAAAGGATCACCGTCGAAAAGTAGCAGAATAGCCTGCCGGTCAAGGTAAATGATCTCAGGAGGATCATTTTTTAATTTCAGGTTTGTCCCCAGTGCGGCACTGGTAAGATCCAGGGCAGATTTCAATGCGTCGAACGAATACTCCATTTTCCAGGCTGAAGCTTCCTTCTCGAACAGGCTGTCAAACCGTTTTAATTCTGAAGGACGAAGTGTGTCAATTGCCGGGAATCGAACATTAAGAAGCTTCACATTGTTGACGGTGCAGATCCCTTTCTCCTTGTTGCCGGTGTACTGAGCATCCATCCAGATCGCCCCGAAGGCAGGCGATTTGCTTGTTTTGGTAATGATCGAGATGGCTGACCTCAGGTACAGATGATCCCCGGCGATGGAATCCGGTTCAGGCTGGTATACGACCACCTTTGCCCAATCGGTGCTGAACTTCCTGGGCCAGACTTCCTGGGCAGATAGGATAAACGGAAGCATCAGAAGAGCTGTAATCAGCAGAAAAATGTTGGATTTTTTCATTGTTTTTGAGAATATTATTTTTAATGTGATTGATCAGGGGTTTTGATAAAATCGAAACTTGTTAATCAGCAGTTTGGCGCTTTTCCAAATAATTTATTTTGTGAGCATTACCATATAAGAGACTTTTTCTCCGGATTTAAAATAGAAGGTGATGATATATAGTCCATCAGGACGGGCTGAGAGATCAATGGAAATATGATCATCATCGGTTTTGGCGCTTGATTCATAAACAAGGGCACCCTGCATGGTGATTGCTCTTATTGTCTGAATTTCATCGCGTAGTTCTTTATCCATTTTGATCTCAACAACACCCTTTGTGGGATTTGGGAAAAGCTGTATCCTGCTTTTCAGTTTGTACTCTACACTGCTGGGGTTGCTGAACTTCCCAACGATATTATGATTCTCATTAACAGTGAAATCATAGGTTAAAGAGTCGTTCACCTTCATGCCATTTTCATACCATCCCGCAAATATGTATCCTGACTCAGGTTTTGCGGTCAATGTGGCTTTTGCGCCTGGTTTAAAGCTTCCTCCTCCTTCAACGTCTCCACCCTGTTTTGGTACATCCTTTACGTTCACCTTGTAAGTACCTGGAGTAACGTAAAGATCGGATTCCCAGACTCCGCGACCAAATGTTGAAGCCCGGATTTTTCCGACCCCATAGGCAATCTCGAGATCTGTTACCATGACATTCGGCAGGTTGTTGGTAAATGGTATCCAGTCGGGCATGCCTGCGTTCCGGTAAAATACACCCACATCGGTCCCGATATAGAGTGCGTCGTTGGTAAAGTCTTCGTATGCAATGCAATTGACGGGCACCCTGGGCAGAGATTTGCCCGAAATATTGGACCAGCTGACACCTCCATTATCAGTACGGTAAACTTTCAGGGTATCATACCCGGAAAATGCAACAAAAACGGTATTCGGCTTCGTTGGGTGGATGGCAATTCCCGTTATCGTATATTTTCCGATCGCTCCAAGTATATAACGCTTTATCGTGTCCCATTTGGTCCATTCATTTTCTGTTTTGTAAAGTCTTGAACCTGTTGCAGCCCACATTACTTTGGGGTCATATTGAGAAATGGCAAGTACCCTGAAGGTAGTATCCTTTTCACCCTTTGGATGGGTCATGATAGCGGTAAATGATGATTTGTCGCCCTGGTTAATTGATTTCCAGATTTTATTGTATCCGATATAAATTGTCTTCGGGTTTTCGGGATGCTGGATTAATGGAATAACAATCGCCGCTGATTTATTTGCGTCAGGGATATTGTCCGAAATCTTCACATTATCGCTCCAGTCACCCTTCCGGGTCCTGTTAATATCGCCACTAAGGTAGGTAACATATCTGACGAGGGGATCACACCAATCTATCATGCATTCAAATCCGTCTCCCCCGATTGCATTGGTAAACCACCAATCTCCTGGTTCTTGTCGAACCTGGGAACCGTTGTCCTGGAATCCGGCGAGCAGAAGTGAGTCATTCTCCCAGGCGCCGGCGAGCCTGTAGATTTGCCCTATTTGCATGCCATCCGTAATATCGGTCCAGGTTTTTCCACCGTTTTTGCTATAAAGTACTCCTCCGTCATTGCATTCAAAGAAAGTTTCCTTTTGCAGCGGATGAAAAGCAAACCAATGCTTGTCAGCATGTGCCATTTCAACATCGCCAATTTTTTGCTGCCAATAATTTGTGATAGTAAAGGTGTTTCCTCTGTCGGGGCTTTTCCAGGTATTGACTCCACCCAGCCAGCGTTCGTCTTTATTGGAAGGGTTTATCAGGTAACAGAGGTCATATTCACCTTGACCACTGCATGGACTCCCGACTGATGCCGAGTCTAAAGTATGAGGATCTATGTAGGAATTGAGATAATTATTACTGCAACCTTTTTTAATTGTAACTAAATTTTCAGAGGTAAATGGAGTAACATCGAAATTAAACCGTTGAATGGAGGATAACCCGTTCCTTTCCTGCAATACACAGAGCGCCTCTAAAATACCTGGTTCCTGTTCGGAAACTGCAAGTTTTATCCGGGTGACATTTTTACATTCTTTAATCCTGATCCAGTTTTTTCCATTGTCTTCAGAACGATATATCGATGCCCAATAGTCAACAGGAGGGGTGACAGTGGTGATAGACTTGGATCTTGATGCAGCATAGAGCACACTGTTACTGCCTGGTTTGAAAACAATATCGCTGTAACTAATTTCCTTTAATTTATCGGGACGAATAGTGTCCCAACTGTCGCCCCCATTCGTGGTCTTGAATATTTCGCTGCTGGTGGTTGCATACAATGTATCAGCTCCGGCAGGATGTGCGATCAGCCTGCTGATCAGCGTTTCCATGCTGGCAGTCATGTTAAATGTGGTGCTCCTCCAGCTTTGCCCGCCATCCGTTGATTTCAGGACACCAATACTTTTGGTATCGCCACCGTACATTCCGTTCAAACCACTGATACTTCCGATGCTGCTGCCATCATAGTCACCTGTTGCCACGTACATGATATTCGGAGACTTTTTGTCAATAACAATATCACTCACTCCGATCACGGGTTGATAATCAAACCGCGTGCTCCAGGTTTTTCCAAAGTCATTGGTCCTCCATAGTCCTCCTGAGGGCGTACCAACCCAAAAGGTATTGGTATCCGTAGGATGAAAGGCGATACAGTTTACCCGGCCCAAACCAACATAACGTTCATCAGCGGTCCTCTTTTTATCAGGGCCAATCGGTACCCAATTGCCGGAAGTGCTGCTGGCAGCATCTTCGGAGGCGAAGCGTTCCCACTCCTTCACCACTACATTGTTTGGTGGAAAAGTCCCATCACGGTTAACCCGTGGCTCCCAGAACCACTCCCAATGCTTGAATGGCATATAGCCGGCGCCTTTGGTGATCTTCCGGCCTTTCCAGGAATCATTGAAATTTTTCTGTATCTGATAGAAGTTTGCTTTCTCCGGTGTTGATGCAGACCCTGATGGGACCTGGGCAAAAGTAACGTTGTTAACCATAAAGATGGCCAGGAATATTAATAATACAAAAGCAACCTTCTGGGACAGATAGAATGCCCGGGAGGGAACTGGTTGATGGTTCATCATAACGTAAAATTTAAACTCTTGCTAATTTAGTTGTTTATTTTCAACGGTGGTTAAGAGAGCGCCGAGTAACGGTCTAACTCTTTTCTTGTGTTTTAAAGTAATGCAAAGGGCAGGCCGAAAAAGAAGAAAAATTATTATTGTACGATTCCGCCTGCTATTAGTTTGAAAATGAGCAATAAAGAATTGATTTATTTTTTAATATGAGGTTTTTTGGCAATTGAATGGGGCCAGGCTATGATATTTTCATCAAAAAAATCGCTCACTTACGCGAAAACGCGTATGGTAAAGTAACCCCTTGATGACAATGTTAACGGCAATTATTCGATCTTTGGGCCCTGGTTCCGGAAATCGACTATTTTTGTCATTGAAAATATCGACAAATTCAGGATGTTGTCTAATAATTATAAAACACCTATGAAAAAGAAAATCTTTTTGTTCCCTTTGTTTTTAGGGATACTGCTTTTGAATCTTTCCTGTAATAATCAGAAATCCGGAAATACAACCAACAATTTTCTTGACAGGTTGAACTGGTCTGAGAGAAACTATACGGTTCTTAACCAGATGATCAATGATTATGGAACAAACGGAAAATTTCATGAAGAGGGCAAAACCCCATATATTGTTTTGGACTGGGATCAGACATGTGCCCATTTTGATGTTGAAGAGGCGCTGATGCGTTATCAGCTGTTCAATCTTCACTTTAAAATGACAAAAGATCAATTCAAAAACATCCTCAAAGACACCATAAACGGAGTCACCAGACTGTCGGAAAGCTTCAATAAAATCAAACTTGCCGATTTGAATAGAGATCTGATCAATGAATATAATTTTCTTCAGGATAATTACATCAGATTTCAGGGGAAGAAGACCCTTGATGAGATTAAGGAGACCCCACAATACAAGGACTTTATCGTCAAATTTCTTTTTCTGGCCGAGGGATATCTCGATACTCCCGGCATTGGCATGGATTATATTTTTCTCTGGGAGATTTATTTATTTACAGGATTTACCGTTGATGAAGTAAAGTCCATGGCAAAAGAGGCTATTTCTTTTGAACTGGCAAACCAGATCGCTAAGCAGACCTTGCATTCTCCGGATGGTCTGAAAACAATTACAGGCGCTTTGACCTGTTCATTTAATTCCGGCTTACGCGTTTTTCCGGAAATGCAGAATCTGATTGCCGCTTGCAGAAGGAATGGCATTGATGCATATATCGTTTCTGCAAGCTACAAACCTGTCGTTGAGGTTTTTTCAGGTATTGGAAACTTCGGATATAATTTTGCTCCTGATCATGTTATTGGCATGGAACTTGAAATTGGCGCCGATGGAAAAATTATTCCTGAGTATAAAAAAGGTTGGGTAAAGACGGTCAGGCAGGGAAAAGTTGAGGCAATTGAAAAGATGATCAAGTCCCTTCCAGACAAAAATCATGATCCATTGTTTGCAGCTGGCGACAGCGATGGAGATTTCGAGATGTTTACTAAATTTCCGGAAATGAAATTGGCCCTGATCTGGAACAGGATCAAGGATGGGGAAATCGGCAAACTCTGCAAAAAAGCAGTTGATGAGATGGAAAGTTCCGATCCCGGATTTATTTTGCAGGGACGTAACGAAAACACAGGAATGGTCATCCCGTGTTCTGAAACCATTCTTCTTGGAAAGACACAGCCCGGATTGGTTCATCCATAAATAATTATTGGTTGAAGTAACAGCCGGATTAGCATTAATGCTCAATTTTTCGAAAAAGATAAAACAAATAAAAATAACGTACTCATAGAACATAAGCTATACTTTACATGCGAAGAAGAACCTTTCTAATCTTACTGCTGATTTGGTGCTTTGCAATGTCTGCATCAGCTTGGGTATACCCCGAGCACAGGAAATTAATGATTGTGGCCATCACAAAACTTGATTCGAGCCATCGTGCAATCATAGACCAGATGTGGGCATCGGCCAGAAAAGGTCATGAATCGAGATTGTGTGCCGGTGTCATTGAGCCGGAACAGGGCATAAAACCACAGTGTCTCGATTTTGCAGCATGGTGTGGTATAGCAGGTGACCACTCTGTTTCAGCTCAGGATATGACCAATATTGTTTTCGAATCGAACTGGATCCTGAAAGTCGCAGATATTACTGCAAAGCTCCAGGTTGGCCTCGACAAGTCACGAAATCGGAGCGGACGTGTTAGTGAGGTGAGGGATTCGGATATCAAACTGCTACGTGCCGATCCGGAGTACGTTTCCAGGGCCGGGAAGAACAATGGCCACTTTTTGATGGCGCTTCCCGCAGTGAACACCGAACCGGGAGCCTATTTTTCGTTGTGTCTTAAAGAAGGAGCAGAACTCAATACCCTGGGCACATATACATGGTATCACATGAGTGCAATGTCAAAAGCAGCCCGGCTAAACGCAAAAAACCTTACACCCGGGCAACGTTCAGCCTTGGCCCTGTCGGCGCTTGCTGATGAAGCTTTTGCAGCGCATTTTCTCGAGGATAGTTTTACATCGGGGCATGTCATGGGAATTTGGGGTGATGCGGCTAAGCGTAAAGGAACACATGATTATTACAACGAAGCAGGGGTGAATGTAACTACCTGGCAAAACAACCAAATGGTATTAATGGGCGATGCCACGATGCGGGAGGAGGATATCGGATGGACATCCGAAGCAATCCGTAAAAGCCTGGAACAAGTATTGGATGCCGCCAGCGGAACGATTTTGTTGGATGCTGTTCAGGTTGATCTTCTTGTTGCAACCCCGGATACATTCAATGTAAGCAAAGCCATGGTGATGCCCTTGCGCCCGGTTAATCCCAAAATGAGGATCTTATGCGATACTGTATTGATGTCGACTCCGATTCCAGGGTTGACGGCCGGGCTGGGAGAACTTCCAAGATTCAGGGCTGAAATTGGTCCTTTTATTGGTCTCAGTTCCGCAACCAGCTTAAATGTTTTGAATGGTGGATTCTTTGACTATCAAACTTATCCAGGTTCCAGTACTGGATTGGAGCTTGGTCTTCGTTTTGGACTGGGGATGGAAGGGGTTCTGAACGAATCGGGTGATGGCTTGGTCTTTTTCGATCTTGGCGCCCGTATTGATCTGGGCTCTACAATGAGATTTGATTACGATGACGAACCTGTGATGAAGCAGTTTGGTGATTTCGTTGCTGCAATACCAAGCCGGGACGCCTATTATATTCGCTTAAGATTACCCTTTTATCTGATCCCCGGCGACTTGATAATCTTAGCGCCCATTTTAGCATTGGCATCACCGAATGCCATGCAGAAGGTAGTCACGGCAGCGGGGAACGGGGGTTTGATTCCCTGGCAAACCGGGTTGCCAACACCTATCGGAAGATTTCAATTCATACTGGGAAGAGAGGTGGCCATCACCATGTATGGTTCGGGAAGAGGACCAGATCCTTACATAGTTACCGTTAACGAATCAACCGACCCTGATGCTTTCGACGAGCAGGGCTATTACTCCATGTACACCACCAGGTTTGAATTCCCGATTGTGGAATATCGTCCCTTCCGCACCTATTCTTCACGGCAAACCGGGAGTCTTCTTTTTCAGTTGCATGCTGGTTTTGATATTCCGGGCAAACGATCCACAATCTGGGCCCCGGTAGGATTTAATGATTTACCTGCTACAAAAACAGTATGGTACGTCGGCCTTCGGCTTGTTTTTGACTACAGATACTATTTTTCAGGAAAAAAGAGATAAAATTGACTGATTAATCAGTCCTTGAGGCAGCGGGTCGAAAAGCCGTTAGTCTTGGGGCTGCCACTGCTGTCAACATACTCGAAATAGTAGTTGAGGCCCCTGTACCATGCGCCAGCCGCATCGTATTGCGATGACGACCAGAAACTTGCATCGTAGGTAAGATAGCTGAATTCGCCATCGTAGCTCCGGTAGCCGCCCGGCAGAGCAGTAAAACCGCTACTGTTGGTAGCGCCGGTGTTAGGATACGACCAATGAGAAAGGTTGGACTCTTTCATTTTCCCTCCGGCTACACTTTCTCCCCCAAGATAGGTGGTAAGCGCCGTCCATTCTCCATCCGTTGGAGAATGCCAGCCAGTCGGGCAAATTCCCTGAACTCCGGAAGTGGTGGTCCATTGCATCATTTCGTTCCATTGATAAAGTCCACCGTATATTTCGCAATTCGATTCAAGATCGTTGTAACAATACTTTTCGATGATGCCATTGTTTGTTTGCTCCTGGCTTCCATTGATCTTTATTCCAATGTTCAGGTTCTGCGCCATCCAGCATTGGGCTCCGATTAAAACGGTATTATATATTTTCCCATCCCTTGTATCTGTAATGGAGGTCGGACAAGAGAAGCAGGCGGTAGTCGATTGCGTTATGGTGGCTGCTTCCGAAATGCCACAGTCATTATATGCCCAGATAAATCGGGTGTATGAAGTATTGCAGGTCAAACCTGTTTCGGTTGTGGATGTTGCCGTACCTTTATTTATTGCGGTATTTAAATCATTTACAGTATTGAATTTATAGCCTGAAGCGCCCTGGACTGCACTCCAGTTCCATATGATCTGGTTATTTGATGAAATATGGATGCCTTCGGAAGGTGACGGTGAAAACGGGATTTGGGAGGTTTCTTGCGATAATATGCGCACCGATGATGGCCCGCAGCCATTATAGGCCCATACATATCTGGTATATGCGGTCCAGCAGGTCAAACCTGTTTCGGTGTGGGATGTTGCCGTTCCCAGGTCGGTGGCAGCGCTGAAATCATTAACCGTGCTCCATTTATAACCAGTTGCGATTGGAACCGGTTCCCAATTCCAAATAATCTGTGTCAACGAAGGAAATTGGATCCCTTCGGCGGGTGTGTTCGGCGTTGTGCATCCAAAGATGAGATTTTGCCAGTTACCACTTTGGTACATGGAAAGCGCCCCGGCGCCATTGGAATTACAATTTGTACAATATATAATAAGCCCCTCGGCCGGGTTCGGGATGGCATTGCGCTGTTCAAAGGTCATCCGTGGAGGAAGAAAACCTTTGTTATTGAATTTTATATCCAATCCGGCTGACGGATCGGGCGATGTTCCATCTGTATTAATTCCCACCTGGGCAAACATAATGTTAATATGAAGCAGAAATAATATGCTAAAAAAGAATAATTTTTTCATGAGTTGATTTTTTATTTTTTTATAACTTTCACAATTTCACTCCGCTCACCCGATTGCACCTTCAACATGTATACACCAACCGGTCTGCCCGCCAAAGAGAATT
>JBAXKG010000050.1:0-19883 GCA_037137455.1 Bacteroidota bacterium | reverse complement strand
AACAATGTGATCACTGTCAGGCTTACCTGGGTATTTAACCAGCCCAAAATCGAAAAGCGCGTTAAGCAGGAAGCCGGAAACTAAATCCAAAATCCAAACTCGTAAATCGTAATTATCTACGCTATCCTTTTTATCAACCTTAGCTTGTGGGTGTAATTCTGAAGCTCATGGTTGTATATCCCCTGGTGATCGAGCGAATCTATCCGCACTTTTCCTGAACAATGTATGATACTGGATCTGTCGATGAGCAGCCCTGAATGGGTGATTTTACCCTCTTCATCATCGAAGAATGCAATATCTCCCGGCTCGGCCTCGGCCAGCAGGCTGATCACTTCACCCTGGGCGGATTGTTGAACAGCATCCCGGAGGAGTTTGATTTTATTTAGCTTATAAACCATTTGAATAAAACCGGAACAGTCGATCCCAAAAGGAGTACGGCCCCCCCACATGTAAGGTGCATCGAGATACAACATTGCATTATCGATGATTTGCTGCCGGGCTTTCAAAATATCATTCGGAGCTGATCCTTGACCGGGCGAAGTAGAATCAGATGTGGAACCTTCATAAAAGTATACTTCCTGGTCAACCCGAAATCGCTGATCCTTAAAACCAGGGAGAGAACTCCCCATAACAATTGGAATCGTTGCCAGACGGGTTTCATTCGTTATATGTTGAACCAGGTCGATGGTGACCGGTGTTTCCGAATCTGCCAAGCGAAGAAATTCATTCTCCGCGATTAATTGTGATTGCAGATGGTGAATCCACCCTTCGTAATTATCATAAATGAGCTGAATTCGGAACCAGTTATTCTCTTTACCCAAAATCCGGTAAAGTTCACCGAATAAAACCTGGGTGGTCATCTCGGATACATGCGACGGATCCCTTCTCACAGGGATCACAGTATTAAGACAAATGCCGAATTCCATTTCTTATAGTATTAGGTGGAGGTAAAGGTAATGAAAAAGGTAACTTACATCCGCTGCATCCTTTGCATTTTGACACAGGGAACCTGAAAAACCTGAATATTCTGACTGTTGTCAGCACAACTGCCGTAATAATTATTAAATAGACCATCAAATACTGAAAAAACATCTCAGGAAATTATTAAACTGCCAATTTGAAAAACCGCGAATGATATCACCCATGCGAGTACGGTGGTATAAATTATTAGGAAAAGCGCCCATTTCCAGCTGCCCGATTCCCTGTTTACGGTTGCTATTACTGCAATGCATGGCATATAAATCAGTATAAACAACAGGTATGATATCCCAACCATTGGTGTAAATATTTTTTGCCCGATGAGTGGCCCATCCTGGTGTTTGGCCTGCTGCAACCTGACACCCAATGTTTGAGGCATTGCAGTTTCGTGGTAGTGGCTGGAGCTGAAGAGTACACCCATTGTGCTTACAACAACCTCTTTGGCCGCTGCACCGGTAATCAGGCTTACGCCCATGCGCCAGTCAAATCCGAGCGGGGCAATTGAGGGTTCAATTATTTTTCCGATCCTGGCAATATATGATTGTTGCAATCTTTCTTTTGGGTTGGCTTTACCGCCGGCCGGAAAATATTCCAGCGCCCAGATCAGGATGACAGCGATAAGAATAACCCCACCCATCTTGCTGAGGTACTGCTGTCCCTTTTCCCACATGTGCCGCATGATAACACGGAAAGTAGGCAGGCGATAGGGTGGTAATTCCATAACAAAGGGAGCCTCTTTACTTTTAAACAGAGTCCTCTTGAATACCAGTGATATTAGTACCGCCAGAATTACACCGGTAAGGTAAAGGCCGAAAATCACGCTTCCTGCATGATCGGGAAATATCGCCCCGGCGATTAGAATGTACACCGGCAAACGAGCGCTGCACGACATGAAAGGGTTTATAAGCATGGTGACCAAACGGTCGTTGCGGTTCTTAAGGGTGCGCGTTACCATTATGGCAGGCACATTACAACCAAAGCCCATGATCAGCGGGATAAAAGATTGTCCGTGCAATCCAATTTTATGCATCATTTTATCCATAATGAAAGCCACTCTTGCCATGTATCCGGTATCTTCCATTAAAGAGATGAAGAAGAACAGGATAAGGATGTTGGGAAGAAAAACGATGATGCTGCCCACACCATTGATTACACCGTCAACAAGAAGGTCTTTTACAGGCCCGGTTGGCAGGGCCATGCTTGCATTTACGCCTATCCATGCTACTGTCAGGTCAATCCAGCGCTTCGGATATTCTCCCACCGAAAATGTGGACTGAAACATAAGCCATAAAAACAGGATGAAAATTGGGAATCCCATCCATTTGTGGGTCAGTAGTCTGTCGATGAGTTCACTAAATGTTTTGGCATGAATATTCTTTAGATCTGATTTGATAGTTTCCCTGAGGGCCCCGGCTACAAACCCATATTTTGCATCAGTAATCAATGTTGATGAATCTTCATTGAAATTGGTTTCGAGACGAAGAATCTCTTTTTCGGCCACATTGAGGATTAATCTGTTATACGGTGATGATCTAATTGATGAAATCACACCATCATCCTTCTCAATCAATTTGATACTGTAATATCGCGATGAAATGCGGTCGGTGAGTGGTTTGTCAAGCCAGATTGCATCCTGAATTTTCCCTATTGACCTCTCAATTTCCTGGCCGTAGTTGACATGTACATGCCGCACTACCGGGTCGCGGTCTTCATACACTTCAATCAGGCGATCGAACAATTCAGGGATTCCGCTCCCTTTTGAACTGACTGTCGGAATAACAGGTATCCCCAATAATTTTCCAAGAGCCACGAAATCGAGTTGATGACCCTGTTTGCCGAATTCATCGTACATATTCAAGGCAATTACTACCCTGATGTCCATATCGATCAACTGTGTTGTCAGGAACAGGTTGCGTTCAAGGTTGGAGGCATCGACCACGTTAACCACAATATCCGGAATCTTCTCAATAATATGTTCGCGGACAAAAAGTTCTTCGGGTGAATATGCCGATAGTGAGTACGTGCCCGGAAGATCGGTAATTTTGAAAGTATACCCGGCATGTTTGAATTTTCCCTCCTTTGAATCGATTGTAACTCCACTGTAATTTCCAACTCGCTCATGCAAACCTGAAGCAAAATTGAACAGGGTGGTTTTGCCACAATTTGGGTTTCCTACCAATGCTACTTCGATAACTTTACCTTTTTCACCAAAGCCATCGCGAAGTGACATCTCCTCAATGGTTCCATGATAACCATTTATATCTGGTGAAATATCCTCTGAATTGATTTGATCTGAAGCAGATTGTATTTCTATCAGTATGGCTTCGCTCTTCCTTAGCGATACATGATAGCCCATGATCTTATATTCGATGGGATCCTGTAATGGCGCTGCCTTTACAACAGTGACCTTTTTCCCTTTCACAAAACCCATCTCGGTGATGCGCTTACGGAATGCACCCCGGCCTTTCACTTTGGTGATCACTCCCGAATCGCCTTGCTGTAAATCAAAAAGGGTTGCCAATTAATTTAGATTAAATAAAGGCAAAGGTACAAAATCTTTTTTAATGAAGGCGGTAAGAATGATTTTTTAAGGTACGATTGAGATTCTTCCTTTTTTTACAGTAACGCTTATTTTCATCATTGAGTTTACAGGTTGGTCATTTTGGTAGGCAGGTGACCAAATGATGAGAACATTCAATAATTTCAAAATCCTGGCAGCCATTCCCATTGTGCCATCATAAGTTTCTAAGGTTGAAGCAACAAACCTTCCCTGGCAATCAACATAGAAATTGAAATGATAGTAGGCTGTGGCTTCCTTATCTTCAGGTCGGCGGACAATAGAAGAATTGAGCGTGGAATCCAGCACCCGTATGTCATTTCTTATACGCGCTGTTTGGGTAGGTAAACTTGAGATGCTGAAGGAATCGCAAGGAGCAGTAAAAATAATATCCTGTATCGTTTGTCCCGAACCAATAACCGGGAAAATCATGCTGATCATGATTATGGCCAGCAATTTAGCAGATCTGTTTGTGTTTCGTTCCATAGTAACTATTTTTTTCAATGATAAAAATTAAAAACAAATATAATCTTTTGCTTCAGGGCCCAGGTTAAAAATTGGATCAATAATACTTAATCCGGGGATGAAGCCATACCTGGGTTCAAAAACCTGGTTATAATGGGTATATTTCATTTTATTGTCAGCGCTTTTTTGAACATGCCTACTCCTAAAATCATTCAACCCCACCGGGAATTTGTCATAACTGTCATTCGTATTTATTGGCCGTTCAATTTTAAGGATGACCATTAATACCTGCAGCAGCTCTATGTTCAAATCTATCAGGAAATTGAATTTTTTTTCATAAAATGGGACAAAATCATCCTTGTAATAAAGAAAAAACGGCGAATTATTATAAGCCGTTTCAATTGAACGCCAATGACTTTTCTGCCAGGGTTGGTGGTGCGAAATCCGGATGTCTTTTGTAAGTGTATGGTTTCCGTTTACTTTAACAACCGGGATAGTCAATAATTGTTTCCCGTTTGGACCGTAAATAGAACAATGATTCCTGAAGGTTTGCTTTTGATATGTTTCAAATATTTCAATCACCACCGCATCAGCACGTACGACCTCTGCAATGTAACTGATCGGCGGGAAGTAGGCGGTTTCAATCAGGATTGACATAGTACAGATGGGTGATGACATCTGCAAAAGTAAACAATTGTTAAATATTCCCTTGTCAGGAACAATCAGTTGGATTGCTCCTTCAGCAAGATATCGCTGATGGCCTTTTTCAATGAATCTTTGGGAAGGGCGCCGACTGACATCTGTGGTTGTTCGGCCAGCGGAACGAACAACATCGAAGGAATACTCCGGATACCAAATGTTCCCGCGAGTTCCTGTTCAGCCTCAGTGTCGATTTTGTAAATATCGATTTTTCCAGCATACTCTTTTGCCAGTTCTTCAAGGATGGGAGCTACCATTTTGCATGGACCACACCAATCTGCATAAAAATCAATGATACAAGGCCTCGTGCCTTCAAATTTCCATTCCTGGTTTTTCTCATAATTAAAGACCTTCTCTAAGAAAGCCTGTTTAGTCAAATGTTCTACCATTTTTTATATTTATTATTTTTATAACTATTTTACTATCAACACATTTTTTATCATATCCACATAGGCAGGCTTCTGCATTGCCCCAACAGACATCTGTGGTTTTCCGGTTTTCGGAACAAACAACATAGCCGGAATCGAACTGATTTTGAATAATCCGGCCAACTCACGCTGCTCATCAGTGTTCACTTTATAAATTCTGACCTTACCAGCGTACTCTTTGGAAAGCTCCTCCATGATAGGGGCAACCATTTTGCAGGGTCGACACCAATCTGCGTAAAAGTCGATAATCACGGGCTGATCACCCAGGAAAACCCATTCCTGTGGATTCTTTTTATAATCCCATACCAGTTTCTGAAATGATTCAGCAGTCAATTTAATGACCTGATTATCAGGATTATTTGCAACTATATTGTTATTGCCGGCATTGCTGCTGCAACTATTCAGGGTAAATGTTACAAGAAAGAGAACTATGAATGTCAATTTTTTCATGATGCGATATTTTTTTATTGGTCTGCAAAGATAAAAATAAATTTTCATATAAATCGCATAAATATCACTATTTTTTTTATATTTGCATTCGAAAAGTTTTTTATTTATGCCAGTAATTTTTAAACAACTTGATATAAAGGGGCTTGAAGATCATTTTACGACTGAGGAGCACTGCCTTCAATTTCTTGCCGAAAAAAAATGGGAGAAAGGGTTCACTTGTAAAAAATGTGGAAATATAAATTATTGTAAAGGAAAAACACCTTATTCAAGGCGTTGTACCCGATGTAAGCATGAAGAATCAGCCAGGGCGCATACCATTTTTCACCGCTGCCACATTCCTATAACAGAGGCTTTCCGCATAGTTTATATTGTTTGTCACGACCCATCGGTTTCCACGTATGAACTTTCACGAAAAGTTGAATTACGTCAAATGACATGTTGGAAACTGAAAAGCAGGTTGATGGAATGTATAAAAAGCCGGGGTGAAGTTGATATTCTTTTCAACCAAACGAGAAAGCCTGAAGAAAAACGCTAAATGATTATCAGGTTGGTTGAGAACATCCTTCAAAAACATGCTATCATTGCACAAAATCAATTTTCGAAAAAAATGGTTACTTTCGTGATTGATAAAATTGTGTCATGGCAATTCTGATTGAAAACATCAAAGAACTCATTCAGGTCGAGGAAAAACCGCAGCCAATGGTTGCCGGCAAGGCTATGTCGAAGCTGAAAACTATAAAAAATGCATGGCTGATAATCGAGGGTGACAGGATAAAAGATTTTGGTAAAATGCCCCCGGAGGATTTGGGATTTACGAATTACGAATTACGATTCGCAAAGAACGAGGAAGGTGGAACCCAGGAGCAATTTGAGGTAATTGATGCGACCGGAAGGATGGTTTTTCCAAGTTTCTGTGACAGCCATACACATCTTGTATTTGCCGGCAGTCGCGAAATTGAATACATCGATAAAATAAAAGGGTTTAGTTATGAGGAGATCGCCAAACGTGGGGGAGGGATCATAAATTCGGCCAGGCGGTTGCATGATACCAGCGAAGACGAACTTGTAAAGCAGGCTCTTGGCCGCCTCAATGAGATTATGATGCTGGGAACAGGTGCAGTTGAAATTAAGAGTGGGTATGGACTGACCGTGGAGGATGAACTCAAAATGCTGCGCGTTATCCGCAAACTAAAGAAATTGACTCCTGTTACTATTATCCCTACTTTTTTGGGGGCACATGCGGTGCCTGCAGAATTTAAAGGCAGGCAGCGTGATTTTGTTGATATGGTTATCAGCGAAATGATCCCCAGGGTTGCAACTGAAGAACTTGCCGACTTTATTGATGTTTTCTGCGATCGCGGATTTTTTACAGTCGAAGAGACCGATCGCATCCTGAATGCAGGGATGAAATATGGCTTACGGGCAAAGATTCATGCCAACGAACTGGATTACTCGGGCGGAATACAGGTTGGTGTCAAATACAATGCGCTTTCGGTTGATCATCTTGAATTTACAGGCGATAAAGAAATTGAATGTCTCGCCGATACTCAAACAATGCCAACTGTTTTACCAGGGGCGGCCTTCTTCCTTGAAATGGCCTGTGCTCCGGTTCGTAAAATGATAGATGCAGGTCTGCCGGTTGCTATGGCCAGCGATTTTAATCCGGGATCATCACCATCTGGAAACATGCAGTTCATACTTTCGTTAGCTTGTATTAAATACCGCATGCTTCCAGCGGAGGCCATCAATGCGGTGACTATCAACGGAGCCTATGCCATGGGATTAAGCGGTGATTATGGTAGTATCGCCCGGGGGAAAATTGCCAATCTCTTCATCACTAAACCAATTCCAACCTATGCCTTCATGCCTTACTCTTATGGAAGCAACAAGGTAGAAACCATGATCCTGAATGGGAAAGTGATCAGTTCAGGGGAGTTCAAAAAAACAAAGTAAAAGCAACCTTTCTGGTAAAATAGCTGATGTAATATTATTTCGTTTTTGTAGCGGCTATGACCGATTTATTTTTCAATGCTGCATCTGTTGCATCGAGCAAAGGCTTTATTGAGATTTCACTTCCAACAGCGTTCTTCATCCATAGCTGAGGGATCATGCGCCCGGCGGAATAGATCCTGATAGCTTCATCTGCGAAGTTTTTACCCTTCAGGTACTGATCAAGCTGGAATTCTATCAAATGGCCCATCGGGTAGTTCGAGAGATATAGCGGATTATCAATCATATGTGAATAGATGGCCAGTATTGGTGTGTCTTTTAAACCAAAAACCGGTGCATAATACTGGTTCCATACTTCAATAGCTGTTTTTACAACAGTCTCTTTAAGTTGCTCTTTTGTAGCAGCAGGATTTTCATACAGCCATTTCCAAACCTTCATATCAAGTAAAGAAACGCCCATAATTTCATAGCTCATCCAAAAATTATCGATGGCAGCCAGTGATTCCTTGGCGGGATCATTGTCTTTCATGCCGAGCAGTTCAAGATCATATTTCTGGAAATTAAATGCAAGGGCCTCTGTAAAAGCGGTGTTGGGAACACCCTGCATCATATAGTTGTCGACCATGTAAAGTGAGATCGTTTGCTCCACATTGTGGCCGAGTTCATGAATTGCAATGTTATATCCTTTATAGTCCATCCCGGCTTTGCCGATTCTGGTCCTAAGGTGTGCTTTGTCGCCCTTCATCTGTGCACCCCAGGCATGTCCGCTGCCTCGGGCAGGATCAACAGTAATATGCGAAGCTATCTCCTTTGCTTTGTCAGGTTTGAATCCCAGCTTTATCAGCATATTGGGAATGTCGGCCTCAAAAGCCTGTGTATTCGGGTATTTTGCACGGGTGGTTTTATCGAGCAGTTCCATGTTCATGTTGCTGCGTGCTTTGAAACCATCATACCAGATGTCGAATGGTTGTAAAGAACGTCCAAGTCTCTTGCTGATGAGGTCGCTAACCTGCTTTACCTGGGCTGATGAACAGAATTCGGTAAAGAGTTTCTCCACTTGTTCCTGAGGTATCTCCATGCCGCCATCAAATGCACGCATAATATATGTAGGATACATTGGTGTGTAAGTATCCATTAATTTATTTTTATTGAAAAGGTTTAGAAGAGTTGCATACCGGGTATCTGGTTCAGGTGTGTTGGGCACCTCCTTTCCGTCTTTAAAAAGCTTATTGATCATAGGATTCCACTGAAATGAAGGATTGTTGATCACGCTGTCGGGGATATCCTGATTGATGATCCGGAGCATTACCTCATAGATCATCTTTTGCTTCAACAACCCTTCGTCACCTTTGTTGTAGTTGGCTTTCAGTTCGTCTCGCAGATTCCAGTGTGACAGCAGCTTCATATCTTTGGCAAAATGGGTTTTCCCCTGGTCATCGAGGAGGTTTCCGACATAAATATTATAACCGGATATGTAATTGTCAGCGCCGGTAAGCGCTTCTGCAATTTTCACATTTACATCGGCAGGTACACGGGCGGTGAACATATCTCCCATACGAACATGTGCCCACTCGGAACGGCTCCACTTCGATCCCATTTCCTCCTTTTCCTTCAGGGTGTAAAAGGGGAAATTGAGGGCGGTTACAAATGCAAGTTTATTGTTGAAGAAATCGTCGTTGAAATGTGAACCAGGCTCATAAGCGCCAAATATTTCATCAATGTCGAGCATTTCGCCAATATCGAGGTGCATTCCCCGCTTCAGGTCAAGACTGATCTTGTTGAAATTACCAAAAATTGATTCGTAGTTATTTGAAAGCCGGGTAAAGAAATAGTCAAGTTTTGCAGGGTCATTAACAAAAAATCTAAGGCAAAAAGCCTCAAAATCCTTGTCACTGCCATCTTTTTCGATCCACAATGAGGCGCATTGTTTGACTCCTTTTTCCATTCGGGCTTTATTTGTTTCGCCAAATTGATTCGTCAGTTTGATCAATACTGAATCGACAGTGGTTTGTTTGATGAACTTACCGGATCCATTCACGGCATTGTTATCTATTGGTTTACACCGGGTAAAAATTAATGCCAACGGAAGGCACAGCAAAAGGAATAATTTTTTCATGGAGGATTGTATTTGTGAATCAGAAAACAAAAATAGCGAAAAGAGAAATGATGAAATGGCGAAATAAAAAAAAATCATAAAAATATCTAATTTTGCAAAAAAGACAGGGCAACCAGGTAGCAAGTTTGCCAGAGAGAGACTAATATTTCACCATTTTGCAATTTCAAGATCTGATATGAAACAACTCATCGAATGTGTTCCCAATTTTTCTGAAGGTCGCGACTTGGCTGTGATCAAGACGATTACCGATGAAATTGAAAAAGTGGAGGGTGTACGGCTGCTTGATGTTGATCCGGGAGCGGCGACGAACAGAACGGTTGTGACATTCGTGGGTGCTCCGGATGCCGTTATTGAAGCCGCCTTCAGGGCAATAAGAAAGGCATCGGAGATAATTGACATGAGTAAACACCATGGTGAACACCCACGGTTTGGTGGTACTGATGTGTGTCCACTTGTCCCGATTTCAAATATTAGCATGGAGGAGACTGCCGTATTTGCACATAGACTGGCTGAAAGAGTTGGTAAAGAGCTGAAAATACCGGTGTATTGTTATGAAAGCGCTGCTCTGACGCCTGAAAGACGTAACCTGGCTAACTGCCGTTCCGGAGAGTACGAAGGATTGGCTAAGAAATTGGAAGATCCGCAGTGGAAGCCTGATTTCGGGCCAGCTAAATTCAATCCGCGCACGGGCGCTATTGCCATAGGGGCTCGTGATTTCCTAGTTGCCTATAACATTAATTTGAATACTACATCCACGCGTCGTGCCAATGCGGTTGCCTATGATATCCGTGATAAGGGGCGTCCAGTTCGCGAGGGCAACCCTATCACAGGAAAGATCAAAAAAGATGACCATGGAAACGAGATCTGGGTACCCGGTGCCCTTAAAGCTTGCAAGGCTATTGGATGGTTCATCGAAGAATATGGCATCGCGCAGGTATCTATCAATCTGACAAATATCAGCATTACCTCCGTTCATGAAGCATTTGAGGTTTCGTGTCAGAAGGCGCAGGAGCGCGGCATGCGGGTTTCCGGTTCGGAACTTGTCGGGCTGATCCCCAAAAAGGCCTTGATCGATGCCGGGAAGTATTTCTTGAAAAAGCAGCAGCGGTCGATTGGTATTTCAGAGGAAGAGATTATAAAAATTGCAGTCAAATCACTTGGATTGGATGATCTGAAACCATTTAATCCCTGTGAGAAGGTAATAGAATATCTGTTGGAAGATCCGAAGGAAAAAATTCTTGTCAGCATGACTGCTGAAGGATTTGCCAATGAAACGGCTTCTGAATCCGCAGCTCCCGGAGGCGGATCTGTTTCGGCATATGTTGCTGCCCTGGGCGTGTCATTAGGGGCAATGGTTGCCAACCTTTCATCGCACAAAGCCGGCTGGGACGAACGTTGGGAAGAGTTTTCTACATGGGCTGAGAAGGGGCAAAGACTAAAAGAAGAATTGTTATACCTGGTCGATGAAGACACCAGGTCATTTAACAAAATCATGGATGCTTTCAGTCTTCCAAAAGGAAGTGATGAGGAAAAAGTACAACGATCATCTGCAATACAGAATGCCACAAAGTATGCTATCGAAGTGCCCTTTCGCACCATGCAGAAAGCCTTCGAATCGTTTGAAATCATCAGAGCCATGGTAGATATTGGAAACCCTAACTCTGTCACCGATGCCGGCGTGGGCGCTCTGTGTGTACGTTCGGCCGTAATTGGCGCATACCTGAACGTAAAAGTGAATGGAACTGGTTTTAAAGATAAAGCCTTCCTGGATCAAATCATGAAACTGGCTGATGATCTGGTTTTAAAAGCAAAAAAAGTTGAAGAGGAGATTCTTGCCGCGGTTAATGAAAAAATTTCGAAATAGTTTTTAGAAATCCTTTCAAATGACTATTAACAGATTAAAAATGATAAGCGATCTCCCTGGCTGTTTGATTTTGAAAAAGAATATTATTTTTTGTGAACGCTGTTATCGGTAGTAGGTGTTTTTGTTAACGTTTTTGTTTCCTGGGTTTTAATCGGAGGTTTAGCAACAGGGGCCGTTTTTTTATTGTTTACAAGGTTATCTCCTTTACCAGTGAATTTTCCATCTTTGTCAAAAAGGTAAGCGTGTTGTTTGCCATTGATTTCAACAAAAGCGACATATGTAAGCCCGCTTTTCTCTTCTATTTTACCCGCCCGGGTGATTGGTATGCCAGGAAGATTCGCGGAAATGAATTTTTGTGACTCTTGTGGAAGCTGGTTCACTTTCAGATAAATAATCTTTTTATCCTGCGAATATACCAGCATCGAAAACATGGTGGCCATGCAAAAAAGCATTATTTTATTCATCGGTTTAAGGATTTTGGGGTTACACTGAAGTGGCAAAGATATGAATATTGGAGATTAGGTCAGATTTTTCGAAAAAGCCCATAAATCATTGGATTCCCGCTTCGTACCCTGACCCTGAAATTATCCATGACATATGGTAATTTCATGGGGTTCCAGATAAAAGCTTTTAACATCAGCCCATGATGGCGCATTTCGATATCGCTGAGGCGTAACGATTGAAAAATGCGGCCCTGATGGCCAGGTTTCACGTATTCACCAACAGCGGCAGAAATCCATTTAATATCCTTCCCGTTAGCAGTTACGCTCACCACCAGCCATGCCCCGGGAAAAATGATCGGTGTCCTCATATCCACGGAAATATCGATCACATCATTTTCTGAATGCATCAGGTCGCGCAAAGACATTGAATAAGTAGGACTGAATTCCAATCCGGCCTCTGAAAAGAATGATTTCTTTCCTTCCAGAGTTAGAGAGTCAATGCATAGCTTTTCATTCACCCAGCCCCATTCAGGCAGACTTGGTTCAAAAGTGTTAATGGTTTCGTAAAAATATTCACTTATCACCTTTGCGGGCTTGATCCTTGAGAAAAGATAATAATCTCCGCCGCAAAATGTTTTATGTTGAATGAGGTAGGGGAATTTTTCAATCATCAGGCTGTAATTTTCCCACGGAGTATCTGAAATACAACCATAAACCAGGTATTGTCCCCGACAGGAATCGAGGAAAGTCAATAGTTTGCCTCTTTTTCCGATCGAATCAGCATAAGTAAAGAGAAGGGTTGGCAAATTCAGCTTGTCAATATAGTATTGGTTGATATTCCTTTTTGTATCAAGAATCACCGTGCAGTTTGTTATGCCAAGCGAATCAACTGTTTTTTTTGATTCTTTGACCATTTCGAGGTAGGGGGAATGATAGAACAATTGGTAATGTTTTCGCTCGCCTACCAAGGAGGGTATGGTAACTATTGCGATCAGGAAAACTATCACTACCTGGTGTAGAGGTTTTACCGTTTTGAACCAGCCAAATATTGCAAACAATAAAAAGGGATATGAAAAAATCAACACCGAATATTGTAAAACTGAATTCACATATCTGGAATAAAAAAAACCAATCAGATATGGGCAAAGGAACCATATCATCGAAATGACCAGGAATTTCATGTCGGTTTTTGGAAGCTTTGAATACCATTTAATGCCAAGACCGAGCAACACAAATACCAGCAGGTATTCGTAAACTGAAAAATGAAATATGTATTGAAGATAAGTCAGAATAAAGTCATAACGCGGTTTCTGGAGCCAGTCTTCAATGCCTCCCATGTTTAGCTGAGTAAAAAATACAGATAGATGCGGGATGTATAAAATGATTATTAAAAGATTGATAATCAGATATTTTTTGATATTTAAGCGGGAACAGTAAAAAAGTCCGGTAATGCCAACCATAAAGGCAAAAAGCAGACTGAAATGATGGTTGTAGGTGCACAAAGCGCCGGAGATGACATATCCGGAAAGATTAATAATTGGCCGCAGGTGCGGTTGAAAGATGACTCTGGTCCAGAACAATACCATCAGTAAGGCAAAACAAAGACCACTGCTGTAGGGCCGCGCAATCTGGCTATACATGACAGTGTACTGAAGGAACGAGATAAACGAAGCCGCAATAAGGCCTACCGTTGAATTGAACCAGATTGATCCGATCCGGTAGATGAGCCATACTGAAAGTAACCCAAAAAGAACAAAGGGAAGTTTTATATTGAATTCATCAATCCCGAACAGCTTTACCCAATAAAAAAGAAATACCTGTATACCGGCCGGGTGTGTGTCAATTTTTACTCCATCCCTTATCAGTTCACTGAATGTGTCAAACTGTGTTCTGAAAAGGGCGCTGAATTCATCATATGTAAAAGGCACCTCATCCAGACGATAAAACCGCAACAATGTGCCAATAAGCAAAATCAATATGATCAGGGCATCATCGGTATTGATTCTGCGTATTAATTTCGGCATGGCGCCATTGGTTTTGCCGGTAAAATTAATGAAAAGAATCCTGGTGCAGCTGCGTTGAGATGACATAGCCGCAAAAGACAAACCATGTATGATACAGCTTTACTTCGTTTTATCCGGAAATGGTGGCATTCCGGGCAATTCCTTCGGCCACGATTTAAGTTCCTCCTTCATCAGATCAATGGCCTTATTAAGTTGCTGATCTTCCCCGGCATATTCTTTTGCAGGATCGTTATCCACTTCAATATCAGGATCAACACCATATCCTTCGATAATCCAGTTTTTCCCTTCGGTATCGTATGGTGCAAATTCGGGCCGCATCAACTGGCCGCCATCGATGAAGGGCAAACTTCCGCGAATACCAACAACGCCACCCCAGGTTCGTTTCCCTATGGCTTTTCCGATTTTCATTTTTTTGAACTGGTATGGAAAGAGGTCGCCATCAGAGGCAGAATAGTTATCGATGAGGATACACTTTGGACCCCATTGCATTTCAAGACGTCCCGGGGCTGCTTCAGTATTTCTGGCCATGCCGATCATAGTCATTTCGCGGTTGAGGCGCTCAATTATCATCGGCGATACATTGCCACCACCATTACCGCGGTCGTCGATGATCAATGCACGTTTGGTTAGCTGTGGATAGAAATGTTTTACAAATTCATTAAGCCCTTCCACACCCATATCGGGGATATGGATATAGCCTACCTCGCCATTAGTTGCATCACTCACCTTCTTTATGTTTGTCTGAACCCAGTTATAATAATATAAACCGGCTTCATCATCCGTTGGAACCACAATGACTTTCCGTGTTCCGGCATCCGAAGCCGTACCATTCAGGGTAAGTTCAACCTGCACCCCGGCCTTATTGACGAGCGCTTCATAAAAGTCATTCATGTCCTTTGTTGATTTGCCATTGACAGCAATAATAAAGTCGCCCTCCTTTGCATCCACACCAAGTTCAGTTAGGGGCGAACGTGACTCTGATGTCCAGTTTTCACCTTTCAGGATTTTGTCGATCTTATAATACCCCGATCCATCGCGGCTTATTTTTGCTCCAAGCAATCCCATTTTAATACGCGTTGGGGCAGGCTTATCGCCGCCACTCACATAGGAATGGCCGATGCTGATCTCTCCAACCATCTCACCGATGATGTAATTGAGGTCGTTGCGGTTGTTAACATAAGCCAACAATGGTTCATATTTCTTTTGAATATTCTCCCAGTTTACCCCCTGCATATTTGGGGCATATAGAAAATACTTCATCTGTCTCCATGATTCATTGTAAATTTGGGACCATTCCGATTTGAGGTCGACCATAAGCTTCATATTCGAAAGGTCGGCCCAGTCCTTCACCTCAATTTTTCCACCCTTCGGAAGATCAATCACGCCGTATTTGCCGCTGCTGGCAACCAACATTTTTTTGTTATCAGCAGATATTTCATATGTGTTGAAATCTCCAAGATTCGATTCCTTGCGATCTTTCAGGTTATAAGTCATTAAACCACCATTATGTCCACGGCGACCTCCTTTGATATAATATACATTTTCAACAATGCAACTGAGTCCAAAATAATTGCCTGCATCAATCGGAAGCGCAACGATGCGGTCAATGATACCGTCAAGGTCAACTTTTACAGTGATATCTTTTTTGGCATCTCCGTCTGATTTGGCGTCACCTTCTTTTTTATCATCCTTTTTATCGCCTTTCTCATCACTTTTTTTATCACTTTTTTCATCTTTTTTCTCATCCTTTTTTACTGCCACCTCATCATTCTCGGGGGCAAACGGATTTGGCGTTGCTTTGGCCAATGTCACAAAATAGACCTTGGTCATGTCGGAATAGGAGTGATTCCATTCTGTTTGGCTATAAGTGGGGTTAAAATCCCGGTTGGAAGTAAAAAAGAGGTATTTGCCATCACTGCTGAAAGCTCCACTCCCGGCGTCATACCAGGTATCGGTGACCGGAGTTTTTGATTTGGATGACAATTCATATACGAAAACTCTTGAGGTGACCCGGCGCTCAGGCATGGTATAAACGATCCATTTGCTGTCGGGTGACCAGTTATAATCGTTAAATTCCCAACTCTTACCCTGATCAACGATGGTGATATCTTTAGAGTCGATATCGACATACTGCAACCGCAACATTTTATCTGCCCACATAAGTTTTTTGCTGTCGGGCGACCAGGTGACAGTGTATTTGTAAGTGTCGGCGTTTTTGGTTATCTGAACCGGTTCGGCGCTGCCATCCTGCTTCTGAATATAAATTTCATCCTCACCTGTCCGATCTGAAAGGTAGGCAATGTATTGTCCATCAGGCGACCAGGCTACTTCGCGGTCATGTACGCCAGGTGTGCTTGTCAGGTTCTTGGTTATACCACTCTTGGCAGGAACGGTCCAGATATCGCCTCGGGCACCCAGGGCAATCCGCTTGCCATCAGGGGCCAGAGAGAAGGTGTTGATAAATTTACTGGCATCCTTTATCTGGTTGCGTCCAGTAACAAAATCGTTTGCAATTCGGATTGGAACTTTCTGCGTTTTCTGGGCTGCCAGATCGAAAGTATAGATAAAACCTCCATTTTCAAACACGATGGCATTGTCGCCAATTGAGGGAAATTTAATGTCAAATTCCTTGAAATCAGTGACCTTTTTGGTCTCCTTTGACTTCAGATCATAACAATAAAGATTGGTCGGGCGTTCGCGTTCTGAAACAAAATATATTTTGTCGCCACTCCACATGGGGAACATATCCTGGAAAATATTGCTGGTAACCTGTTCAGTTTGCTTGGTCTTGAAATCATAGATCCAGATATCATCGGCCATTCCGCCTTTATAATATTTCCAGGTACGGAATTCGCGGAAAACCCTGTTGTAAGCCAGTTTGGATTTGTCGGGTGAATAAGAGCAGAAACCACCGCATGGGAGGGGCAACTCTTCAGGAAGTCCACCCTTGGTATTGGCGAGGAATAACTGGCCTTTGAAATCATTGAAGGTTTGTTTACGTGAGCGATACAAAATATTTTCATTGTCTTTCCAGGTCATCACGATGTTATTAGGCCCCATCCGGTCGGATATGTCATCGCGGCCAAGAGTTGCCGTAAAGGTCAACCGTTTAGGGGTGCCTCCTTCTGCGGGAATCAGAAACACTTCGGTATTTCCATCGTATTGCCCAGTAAAGGCGATCTGTTTGCCATCAGGCGAAAAGCGTGCAAACATCTCGTAACCATTTTCATCATTGGTAAGTTTTCGGGCAATCCCGCCTGACTTATCCACTGTGTATAAATCACCGGCATAAGTAAATACAACCTGGTTTGCATGAATGGCCGGAAACCGCATCAGCCGTGCTTCATCCTGGGCTACAAGAATCCCCAGAATGAGCATAAAAGTCAAAGTAAGAGTCAGTTTTTTCATTATTTTTTCGATTTGGGATATTTTTAACGATATAACAAAACTATTGAGAAAACCAATACCGATCGCATAATTTCGATGACCCGTAACATTTACTCGATGATGGTCCGATTTGTTTGTATTTTTGCTTTGTTGACTTCAAAATATTCCCTCATGAAAGAGCATAAGCGCGTTCAAGTCCTTGTTATGGGTACTGTGGTTTTTTTATTATTTCTTATGGGATGTTCAAAAAAAACTGAAGAGCCACCCCCTGTTGAACCAGTCATTCCGGTATTGACCACCGCATCGGTAACAGATATCAGCCAGACTTCAGCGATTTCCGGTGGCACGATTACTTTCGATGGCGGGGCTCCCATTTTAGCACGTGGGATCTGCGTAAGCTGGTCACCAGGCTTTGAAAAGTATGATATTCTTTTGGCTGATGGAACAGGAGCAGGAACATTTACCTGCCCAATCGCTGACCTTACTCCCGATTTCTCATATTATGTAAGGGCTTATGCTACCAATAGCAAAGGAACAGCGATAGGCAATACCATGTCTTTCACAACGCTTAAAATTGTAATTGATTCAATAACCGACATTGACGGGAACATATATCATGTTGTTCCGATCGGTGACCAATATTGGCTTCGCGAAAATCTCAAAACAAGCCGATACCGCAACGGCGATGTGATCCCCAATGTGACAGGTGAAGCCCAATGGAAAATACTTACCGCCGGGGCTTACTGTATTTATGAAAATCAGCAAGCCAACGATTCTACTTATGGCAAGCTGTATAATTGGCATGCATTGAGCGACAGTCGCGGTATATGCCCAACAGGTTGGCATGTGGCCTCTGATGCCGATTGGGCCCAGATGGCCAATTTCCTTGGGGGCAAAAATGTAGCTGGCGGGATGTTAAAATCGACTGGAACAATTGAGGAAGGATCCGGGCTCTGGTATGCCCCAAATACTGATGCAACCAATTCAAGTGTGTTTACAGGATTACCAGGAGGATACAGAATCAATTACGGCACTTTTTATTCTCTTGGAAACCTTGCATATTTCTGGTCTTCGTCCGATACCGCGTCAGTCAATGCATGGACATTCATTCTCGATGCCAACAACGGGAAACTGAAACGCAACTATTACCTGAACACCAATGGATTCTCGATACGATGCATTAAAGATTGAGACATTTGATCTGGTGAAGGCTCCGGGAGAAAATGAGATGTATAAATAGCCATGTTAATATTGATAAATTCACCTGCCATGAAGCTGAGCGTAAATGATCTGATTTTGATTGCCCTCCTGATCCTTATGATCACTTTTCATTCATGTTGCAGAAAATGCGATGTTCCTCCTGTTACCCCTTTGGGGTCGGTCACACTTGGTGTTATACTTCCGATGGACCAGGAAAAAGGGATGTTACGCGAAAAAGCCTTACGGGCCGCTATTGATGCAATTAATGAAGCAGGCGGGGTTGGCATCGACTACCGGATAGACCTTATCATAAAAAGTTCAGCTGGCTCTGACCGGGAGAGCGCCTCTGTTTCTGCAGCAAATGAAATCATAGGATCTGCCAGAAACCTGGTTGGATTCATCACTTGCTTTTCCTCTGAATCCAAGGGTGTAACTGAACAAGTGGCTATCCCAGGTCATTTCCCGGTTATTTCGGGTGCTGCCACTTCGGGATTCCTCAGTGGCATTTCCCCCTATTTTCAGCGTCTCTGTCCCCCGGATTCATTTGAATCAACAATTTTCATCAACAGGGCCGGTTTGTATGGTATTAATACAGTTGCCATCGCAGTTGAGGATGGGGATGCCTATTCGGAAGACCTTGGTGGGGCGTTCAGAAAGGGATTTGGTACCGGGACCTCAGTTCTTGTAAAGTTCAATAAAGAGGATCCCGGATATGCCGCAAAACTTGACCTGCTGTTGTCAGGAAACCCGGAAGCCATCCTGATTTCGATGCTGAATCCACAAACATATCTCGATTTTATCTCACGGCTGGATGCCATTCACAGTGCTGGCGGACTTGCAAATACCAGTTTTATTTTATGCGATGCCCTGTATACTGCAGCACTATTTGAGGCGCCCGTGGCTTTTATGACCGGTGAAGTAAATGGTCATCCCAGGAATTTCGGGGCATTGCCATCCGCAGATACGGCCAGCGGGCCTTATAAATACTTCAAATCTGAACTGATGAAGCGATACAGTCAACAACCTGCCTCATTTAATGCACAGTTTTATGATATCGGGTTTTTGTATGCCATGGCCATTGAAAAAGCCCTCGATCGGGGTGGTCTGAACGATCTGAACCTCTTCAGGGAAAATGTGTCTTATTGGATCAGGCAAGTTTCCCATGGCAACCCGGGTGATCCGGTTATCACGCCTTCGCTCGGCTGGGCATACTTCAAATATGCCTGCTATGCCGGTGGTGTGAATTACACCGGTGCCAGCGGCAACTGCGATATTGATACTCTTGGCAATACCAAAACACCTTTTGCATTGTTTAAAATCGT
>JBAXKG010000049.1:0-20110 GCA_037137455.1 Bacteroidota bacterium | reverse complement strand
AGGTGCTGATGAGCATCCCCAGGGCCATCACGAACTGGAACACGATCAGCGCTTTTCGCAGGCTGATCCCCCTTGCGCCATTTCCCAGTTTTCCTTTTAACACCGATACCGGTTTAAACGAAGAGAGCACGATCGCAGGGTAAAAGCCGGACAGAACAATGCCAGCCAGGAACATCAAAAGTACAGTTAGCCAGAACCATGTTTGCCCCCATATTTCATAAACGACCGGCGTCCCGGTAATCTGGCGGAAGAGCGGCAGAAACAGTATCACAAGGAACAACGAAAATAACACTGCAAAGAAATTAAGGATCAGGGTTTCAAAAAAGAACTGCGACATCAACTGGGTTCGTGAAGCGCCTGATACTTTGCGTAACCCGACTTCTTTGGCCCGGGTCAGCGTGCGTGCCGTGGAGAGGTTTATGTAATTTACCCAGGCGATGATGATGATGAAAACAGCCAGTATTGAAAGAAAATTCACTGTGTCGCGATCGCCATTGACTTCAAATTCCAGCATGTAATTGGAAGTAAGGTGAATATCGTTCAGCGGTTGCAACGGCAATTCACAGGTTAGTTTGTAATACTTCAGCTCTTCGCCGAATTCGGCCTCAACCAGCGCAGCAAGTTTCCTTTCCAGCGCTTTTATATCCGCATGCGGTTTGAGCAACAGGTAGGTGTACCAGCCGCTGTCGCCCCAGGAGTCTTCGACCTCTTTTCCAAATTTCTGAAGAAGGTTTTGATAGGAGAGCAGGATGTCAAATTTCAGGTGTGAATTTGCAGGGATATCCTTAAAAATTCCGTTGATCCGATAGCTTGTTTTTTTATCGACACTGAGGATTTGCCCCATCGGGTTTTGGTTGCCGAAATATTTTTTTGCAGTGGATTCAGAAATGAATGCTGTATTTGGCTCTTTGATGCCGTTGACCGGATCACCATCAATGAACGGGTATCTGAATATTTCAAAGAAATCAGGCTCGGCAAAATACATGCGCTCTTCAATAAATTTATTTTCCGTTTGAGACAATGATTTATTATCCTGATTCGAAACAGAGGCTTTATAACGGAAAAGGCGGACCACTTTTTTCACTTCCGGGAATTTTTGCCTGATCCTCAATCCGGCAGGAGGACAGCAGGAGGCAAATTTGACGGCACCGCCAGCCTGGTCACTTCGTTCATAGCGAAGCCGGTAAATACGCTCGCTGTTTTCGTGAAACCTGTCATAACTTTTCTCATAGTTCACATAATACAGGATCAGCAGGCAGGCAGTCATCCCGATAGCGAGACCAAATATGTTGATGAGAGAATATCCCTTGTACCGGACAAGGTTCCTGAAGGCGACTTTGAGGTAGTTTTTGTACATCTGGTTTTATTTTACCCCGCCCCATCCTTCGCTCATCACGGAATGGACAGGAGGAGGGGAATTATCTATTCATATTTCAGCGCATCCACCGGATTGCCCGTTGCGGCCCGCCAGGCCTGCCAGATCGTCGCAACCATGGCAATGACGAATACGAACAGCGCGCTTATCAGAAAATATCCCGGCGTGAGGTGAATACGTTCGGCATAATCCGACAGCCATCTGTCCATCACAAAGTAGCCGGCCAGTGACGCGATGATGATGGCACCGGCGACCATGATCATGGTCTCCTTAAGCAAACCTGCGATAAGTTCCCAAACCGTACTGCCATTCACCTTCCTGATCCCGATTTCCTTCGTGCGGCGTGAGATTTTAAGGATCGTCAGTACCAGCAGGCTGATCAGGCTGATGATGATCACCTGGGCCGAACCGATTGCCACCAGCTGCGCCAGACGGTTTTCTTTGCGATACATCCTGTCGATGAGATCGCCGACTGTTTTGTATTCAAAAACATAGTTCTTGTCAAAAGACTCAAAAACCGATTTAACCTGCATCAGCTGATTCCGGGTCAATTGATCCCTCGTCCGGATATAAATATTTGGAGTTCCCCAAAAACAATTGGCAATGACCAAAGGTTCGACGGGCTCACCCGGGTTCGACTGATAATAGAAATCCTTCACCACGCCGATTATTTCAACCCTGTTGTCCTTATAAATAACGGTTTGTCCGGCTATGGGTTTGATTCCCAACAATCGTGTCGCGGCCTCATTCACGACAATGGCATGGCTGTCGGCCATTGATTCACGGAAGAATCGTCCGTCGACCAGTTGAAAACGCATAAGTTCACCGAAACCGGTTCGTTCGCGATACTCATTGATGGTTTTGTTATTGTTCCCGCCATCCGTTGTGTTCCGGATATGCTGCCCGCTGCAACCTCCGCCCAGGGTGTGTTCACCGCCGCTGACGGCTGCCACAAAAGGCATTTGCAATAATTCCGACCTGATGCTGGTGTACTTCTGACTGATCGCGCTGCTGCAGTTGCTGACCAGCGAGACATGATCCTTTTCGAAGCCAAGCGGTATGTTGCGCATGTATTTCAATTGCGACAGGATGATGACAATGCAGCTGATGAAGAAGGCCGTGACGGCGAACTGCACAAACACCGAAACATTGGAGAACAGGTTGTTGTTGCCGGTATGCGACAGTTTCCCGCGCAACCCCAGTGCATACTTCATACGCGACAGATAGAGGGTCGGATAACCGGATGTTATCACCAGAAGCAAGAACAAAACAAGCAAAACCGAAAGGATGCCCCAACCGGAAAACAGGTCGGCCAGGTCGACTTTCGACAGCAATAATTTTGAGATGTAGGGCAGAGATTGAATGGTGGCAAGAATTGCCAGCATGGCAGAGATTGAAAACACGATCGCTGTTTCGAGGAAAAAAAGCCTGGCGATACTGAATTTTGAAGCCCCGAACATGTTCCTGGTCGAAATTTCGGTGATCCTTTTTTCACCCTGGATGATGAACAGGTTGATATAGCTGAGCAAGGCGGTTATCAGCACGAACAGGGCGATAATGACAACGACCACCATTTGCCGGGGGCTGCCATGGTTGGGGATAAAGGAGCTTGCCGCCGAACTGAGATACAGCCGGGTAATGGGCTCGACTCCCGACTGCACTTTTGCATTTGAACCAGCCGCCCACTCTTTCATTAAAAGGTTATTGGCCGCCGCAATCTTGTCACCGGCCATTTTCTGATCAATGTTGGGTTTAAGCAGGTAATAAGTTTGAAACTCCAACCCTCCGAACTGTTCAGGATGGAGGGTGGATAAAGAAACCAGGATGTCGAAATCAAGGTGGGAGTTTTTAGGAAAATCATCCACAACCCCGGTGATCATTACTTCTTCGCCATCCGATTCAATACTTCTCCCGACACAGTTGGCCGAAAGAAACAGCTTTTCGGCCAGCGAGGTCGTAATCACGGCCGTGCCTGTGCCAATCAACGCTGTCTTCGCATCGCCGTAACGAAGCGCTTTCCCGAAAACCCTGAAAAACTCTTTGTCGGCATAAAATATCCTGACATCCCCCATTTTGGTTTCAAGGTGTCGCACCGAAGTAAGCCACCCTCCGTAAAGCTGAACGGCACATTCAACTTCGGGCACTTTTGCAGGTAACTGCGTGTAGGCATCACGCAAAGTTATGCCGTAAACATTCGTCGAGGTGTTGTCGGTAACCCGCTCATACAACCTGAACACCCTGTCGCCGGTCGAAAAATGGTTGTCATAGCTCAGTTCGAACCGGAGATAGGTGATGGTCAGGATGATCATGGTCAATGCCACACCCAGCCCGGTCACATTGACGAAAAAAGTGAGCGGGTTCCGCTGCAGTATCCTGAAAATAAACCTAAGATCTTTCATCTGTCAAAAATTTGATTTCAGCGGTCACATGGAATACCTAATGTCGTCTTCCCGGCTTGCATGAACAAAATTTCATTTGGATCATTCTTTATCATCGTTTCATACTGGTTATAATCATCAAATGGGCGGATCGAATTGACTGATCCTATTCATCCCTCAGCGCCTCAACCGGGTTCCTGCGGGCCACCCTGAATGTTTGCCAGTTCACGGCGGTCAGGGCTGTGATCATGGTCAGGCAGGCAGCCATCATGAATATCCACCAACTCAGTTCGGTGCGGTATGCAAAATTTTCGATCCACCGGTGCATCGCATACCAGGCTACCGGGAAGGCAATGACAAAGGCCACCACCACCCATTTCAGAAACTCCTTATTCAGCATTATGAGGATCTCCGCCAGGGAGGCGCCATTGGCCTTTCGGATCCCGATTTCCTTGGTGCGGCGGTCGCAGGAAAATACAGCCATGCCCAGGATCCCGAGCATCGCGATGATGATGGCCAGCGCTGAAAAGATCAGGGTAAGGTTGCGCAGCCTCACTTCGTCCTGGTATTTTTGTGCCAGCAGATCATCAAAATAGCTGTAAGAAAATCCTCTTGATTTCCTGTGTTTCTGGTAAACATCACAGATGAATTTCAAGGTCTCCTCCCGGTTGGTGTTTGCGATACGCACATTCATCGTCATGATGTTTTGCGGATCGTAGGTCAGGATCAGCGGACCGATGGGATAATGAAGCGGACGGAAATGAAAGTCTTTCACCACGCCGACAATCACGTAATTCCCGATCCGTTCGCCAATGGGGTTCTGGTACCCGATGCTTTTTCCGGCAGTCTCATTGATGACTGCCGGGAGGGAATACCTGTTCTCCACTCCTGGTTTTCGTCCGGTATCGGTGTCCAGCGCTTTCCAGAATCCATCAAAATCCATCCGGAGGAATTGTCCTTTTACGATTTCCAGTTTATAGGTTTTGGCAAAATCCTCATCAGCCCAGATCATGGCGGCCCTGATGCTGTCGGACCGGCCGGCGTGGTTGACGGCAAGCCTCACCTCCCAGTTGAAATCAACGGGGGCATAGGCGGTAGCGGTGACCCCCAGGATATTGGGATTTTTCAGCAGTTCCTCTTTAAATGACTTGTTCTCATACCAAAGACCTGTCGGGATGACCACAATGTTGTTCCGGTCGAACCCAAGGTCTTTCCCCCGGATGTAGTTCAATTGTTTGATAAAGACCGATGTGGCAATGATGAAAAATGCGGCAATGCTGAACTGGATTACCACCAGCAACCTGGTAAAATTGCTCTTTGAACCGGTTTGACTGCCTCCCCGGAAGATCCTGGATGTTTCCAGGGAGGAGAGATACAGCGATGGATAGATGCCTGCAATCATCCCTACCAAAACCGTTAACAGGAGAATGCTGATCAGCAGACCGAACGACAAATTCAGGGTGAGGTATTGCCCGGTAAATGCATTGAACCATGGCAGGATCAACCAGATCAGAAACAGGGCAACCAGGGTGGCGGCCGTGGTTTGTAAAACCGCCTCTCCCATGAATTGCAGGATGATACCGGGCCGTTCGGCGCCGCACACTTTTTTAATGCCGATTTCAGTCGACCGCTCCGACGACCGCGCCACTGACAGCACCGAAAAATTCAGCGCCGCCATGAGAATGATCAGCAATGCCAGGCCGGAGAATATCCACACATATTTGTAGCTGCTGATGTTTTTGTCGTAGAGGTAGGTCTGGTAATTGGTGTGCAGGTGGATGTCGGTCAGCGCCTGGAATACCAGTTTGTCCGACAGCCTGGAGAACCGCCCAAGGTGATTGGTAATGCCCTCCAGGAACTTGTCGTCGATCCAGGCATTTTTTGCCAGTTTGATGTACACATGCACGTGGGCCTTATCGCCCCAGCTGTCCTCCAGGCCGGCGTACCTGCTGCTTTTCCCTGAAACAACAAACCCGAAATCGAGATGGCTCTGCCTGGGGATCCGCACCACGCCGCTCACGGTGTAAATTTCCGGATCATATTTGTCACTGATGATTGTTTTTCCGAGTGCCGGCTCGTTGCCGAACAATTTGCGGGCAACCTCCTCTGAAAGCACGGTGTTTGACGGATTTGAAAATGCCGTTTTCGCTTCTCCCTCAATGAAGGTAAACCCGCTGAAAATGGCGAAGAAATCCTCATTGGTGCTCATGCACCGGGCTTCGATCTTTTCACCTCCCAGGTCCCTTTTCAGGGGGGAATCTTCGGAATCGAAACTGAGGTAGGTGGCATTTTCGATCTGGGGGTATGACATCTTCAGCGTTTTCGCAACCGGGCGGTAGCAGCCGGCCGATTTCACCACTTCGTCGCCCTCTTTGGCAAGGGTGAGCACCCGGTAAATCCGTTCATGACCGGGATGGAATTTTTCATAGCTCAGTTCATTCAGCACCCACAGGTAGATCAATAAACTGGCCATTACGCCAAAGGTAAAGCCCAGCAGGGTGATCAATGAATAAACCGGCTTATGGATGAAACTGCGAAAAATGATTTTCAGCGGGTGGAGCATGGTTTTATTCGTTACTCGACAATCATCAGGATATCTTCATCATCGCTTACCGACTGCGCCAGTTTCATCAGTTCATTCTTCCTGGCTGCAGGAGCGGTTGATTTGCTGAACAACGCTGTTTTTACATGTTCCTTCAGCTCTTTTCCCTTCAGCGAAACCAGGATCTCGCCGCTGCTGCCAATCATGTAGGAAGAGGGCCACACAGGAAGTCCCCCGTCCAGGTTGTTTTTCAGGATCTCAGGATCATAGTTGCCCGGATCGCCCTTCACCAGGAACAGTTTTTGGGCCGATTTGAAAAAGAGCGCATAATATTGTTTCAGTTGCTTGCTTTTACGGGTGTTCGGGCAGTCGTAGCTGTCTTTTGAGAAGGTCAGGAAAATGTTGTTTTTGGTATCGGCCCAGGTACCAGGGATTATTTTTCCATCCAGGTTGAATTCAGGATCCATTCCCTCTTTTTTCAGCAGTTTGTATTTGCCAAGTTTCAGCACATACAAAGGCAACAGCCTGTTGGGCGGCAATACCTGGAAAACGGTGTCATTAAAAGCGTTCCGGATGTAGAACCTTCCTTTGTTCTCATACTGGGCGCCTTGATCGGTACCCCGCATGACCGTTTTTGAAAAGCGATCCAGCTTTTCAAACTGACTAAATGTAGCAAGGGTATCCCCCCGCTGGTTGAAAACACCCAGGATATATCTGCCACCCAGGTCGAATGGACTACCCAGTTGCTGCACATAGGTATTGCGATCGAGCATCATGGAGCTCAGCCGCTGGTAAATGAAGCCTGATCCTGCGCTCCACATGCCATTGGCATTGCCCTTGGGCGGATCCGCTTTTTTCCCGTGGTTGAGATCGATAGCGATTTCGCCCAATCCCCTGATCTTGCCAGGTTTTTCCGGGTCGAACCCCATTGAAAGATTGACCGGTGGTTGTGAACAATCATATTGCATGATGTAAGACTGACCTGTGAGCGAGTTCCTGTATTTGTAGAACAGGTTTTTCCCGGTCGCCCAAACGGTGGTGCCGCCGCCAATGAAGGTGTTGTCGCCTCTCACCGTCATCCTGTCAGCGGTTACCTCGATGCCTGTAGATTCATTTTTTACCACCGTGGTCCTGTATTTTCCTTTTCGTGAATAGAGGATTATGCCTGACGGATTAACCGCCACGATGTTTGAATCCATCAGGTAGTATTTGAATTTCATCACCCTGGCGAAGGAGGAATCGGGCGCCTTTTCCATGCGGATGTAGGTGATTTTGGAAGCCACGTCAGAAAGTGCGAAGTCCCTGGCATTGTCAAGGCTTCCGGCAATGTCGATCACTACCGGGGGGCGGGAGGGATCGACGGAGCGATCTTCTTTGAACCGGAAGCCGGGGGGAAGCTTTTTCAGCGAATCGGCCAGTCTGTTTTCACGGTCAACGCGTTCGACTTCCTCTTTTTCTTGCAAAATGATTTCAGCGGAGAGTTTTTTCTCATCAGATTTCAGGCGGTTTTCCTGACAGGAGAGGACCATTAATCCGGCTCCAAGCATAAACAGGAATTGTTTGAATCTGTTATTCCTGGAGATATTAGTGAATACGGATCGTTGCATGATGAAAGATGTTATTCGTATCTAAGCAGTTCAACAGGGTTTCGCGTGGCCATCCGCCAGTTTTGCCAGGTGATGGTCAATAAGGTAATCAGGAAGGTGAGGATCCCGGCAAAGGCAAAGATCCACCAGCTGAGGGTTATCCTGAAAGCAAAATTTTCAAGGTAACGGTGCATGAAATACCAGGCAAGCGGGCAGGCCACTGCAAATGCAATGGCTATCCACATCAGGTAAAATTTTGAAAACCGGGAAAGGATGGTCAGGCTTGTGGCTCCATTGACTTTGCGGATGCCGATCTCCTTTGTTTTCAGCTCTGTTGCTGAGATGACAAGGCCCAGCATCCCGACACATGCAAGGAAAATGGCCAGCAAGGAAAAAAGCAGGAAAAGGATTCCCCTTCGCTCGTCCGGATTGTACGATTTTCCGAAGTCATCGTCAAGGAAACTGTACTGGAAAGGTTGTGCATTGGTCATCCTGCTCCATTGATCCTGGATGAAGGCAACGGTTCTTTTTGTTTCGCCGGGACTGAGTTTCACCACCGCCAGGTTTCCCCGGCCGGTGAGGTTGGCGATCATCATCGGCTGAATTTCCTGGTACAGTGGTTGAAAATTGAAATCCCGGACCACCCCGATGATTTCCGCGTAAACATTTTCTCCGTTTTCATTTGTTTCAAAGATGATCCGTTTGCCAAGAGGCTCTTTCCAGCGATATTTTGCGGCGGCCTTCTCATTAATGACCGCCTCAAGATCCCCTGTAGTTCTTCCTTTGGAGAAATTTCTTCCCCCGACGAGTTTAAGATCCAGGGTTTCCAGGAATTCCTGGTCGGCAAGCATGGTAAACAATAAATAGGACTCCGTCCCCGGATTTCCTTCAAGACCATAGTTGGTAGGTTCAAAATGCCGTCCCGGCACTGTATTGACAAAGGATACCTCAAGCACACCCGGGTTTCTTTTTAATGTTTCCGAAAATGCCTCCTGGCTTTCCCCGAGCGCCCGCGCTCTCTCAATCAGCAAAACATGATCTTTGGAAAATCCAAGTTCTCTTTTATTCATGAAACGCAATTGAAGAAAGATGGTGGTGGTGGCGATGATCAGCCCGATGGAGATGATGAACTGGAGTGTAAGCAGCGACAAGCTGAGCCGGGACCTGCCTGTGGTCGTGCCCGACTTTTTGCCCAGGATACCTGCCGGGTTGACGGATGAGAGCTGAAAAGCAGGAAACAGACCCGAAATGACACCAATCAGGAAGGTCATAGCCAGGGAAACAAGGAAAAGGTAAGAGATGTCTGAAAACCTGATCAAGGTTCCCAGGTAGTGGTTGAAAAACGGGATCGAGCTTTTCAGGATGATTAAAGCCAGCAAAAGCGCGGCAAAACTGATCAGCATCGATTCCACCAGGAATTGCCTGATCAGGGAGCCTTTTCCTGCCCCCATCGCTTTTCTGACCGATAGTTCCGTGGTCCTTTTTATGGAGCGGGCCATGGATAAGTTGATGAAATTGATGCAGGCAATGACCAGGATGAATGCTGCCAGGATTGAAAAAAGGATGACGTTTTTCAGACTTCCGAACTTCAGCATCAGGCCGTCCAAACCGGGGATGCCTTCCATGTTATGGTGCAGGTAAACACTTCGCAGGGGAGCGAGATGAAAGCTGATCCGGTTGTTTTTATCTTTGAAAAAGTCGGCAACAGGCTTTCCTGTTTCCTTTTCCAGCCAGGGTCCCATTTGTTTTATGACAAAATCCGGAAATTTTGCTTCAAGCTGATTTTTATCGTATTTTTCAGGAAGTGTCAGGTAGGTTTGTAAACAACCATCACCCCAGCCAGTCCCGGTGTAATCGCCGGGAATTATAAAATCGAAAAAAAAGTGCGAGTTCACGGGCAATTCGCTGACCACACCGGTAATTTCGTAGTTTGTTTTGGTATCGAGAAGAATCGATTTGCCTATTGGGTCTGCATTTCCGAAGAATTTTCGCGCTATTTTGTCAGTAATGATGATGGTGTTGGGTCTCCGCAATGCATCTTTCGGGTTTCCCTGGAGAAGGGGAATGGTAAATACATCAAACAGGGAAGAATCGGCCATGGCAATGTTGGTCTCGATAAATTTCTTATCCTGGTAGCTCACCAGAACATTTCTTTTCCAGAGCACAATTCTTGTTATATCCCGGATCTCCGGGAAGGTTGATTTCAATGCCGGAGCCAGGGGAGGCATGGTGAAAAAGCCCCTGTTGGCCGGGTCGGGTCCGCGCTGGTCTTCCACCCTGTATATCCGGTCGGCTTTTTCGTGAAAGCTGTCAAACCCAAGTTCATTGATTACATAAAGAACAAGGATCAGGGCGGAAGCCATTCCGATTGCCAATCCGATGATGTTCATCACCCCGAATATCCTGTTCCTGGAAAAATTTCTCAGGGCGGTTTTTATATAGCTGAAACAGATACTCATCTCACTCCGTTTTAAGTGCAACTGCAGGATTTACACATGAAGCTTTATAGGCCTGAAAACTTACCGTGGCCAGGGCAACGGCCAATGCGCCCAGGCCAATCGCACCAAATACCAGCCAGTCCAGGTTGATCCTGTAGGCAAATTCCAGCAACATTTTATGCACGGCATACCATCCGAGCGGAAAAGCAATGGCGATGGCGATGATGACCAGGATGAGAAATTCCTTCGATAAAGCGAAAATCACCGACACCACACCGGCACCCATCACCTTTCGCACCCCGATCTCCCGGGTCCTTCGGCTTGCTGCATAGGTTGACAGTCCGTAAAGTCCCAGGCATGCGATAATCAGGGCAACCATCGTGAAATACTTCAGCAGAAGTCCCATACGGATTTCAGTCCTGTAAAGGTTGTCGTAATCCTGGTCGATAAAACTGTACACGAAAGGGTAATCGGGAATGACCTTTTTCCATATCTTTTCCACTGTTTTCAGGGTGACCGGCAGATCGCCCGGAGCAAGCCTGACCAGGATATTGGAGAAGGCCTTGCTGTCGCTGACTGCAAAAGCCATGGGTTCAATCGGTTCCTGGGCGCCGCTGTAATGAAAGTTTTTCATCACCCCCACGATGATCCCCTGCTGCCCCATAAAGCGGAAACTTTTCCCAACAGCATCACCACCGCCCATCAGCCTTACCACCTCTTCGTTTACCAGGAAATTGCCGAGGGTGTCACCCATGTCGGCCGGATGGTCGCGCGAAAAATCCCGGCCTGCCACGAGGCTCATTTTCATTGTGCTTAAATAGTCATAATCGATAACGCACTGCCCGATCAGCACCTCCTGTTTGGGATCCTTGCCCTTCCATGAAGCCCCGCCGCCATTGCTTCCAATCATGGTGGGATTGTGGCTTGCAGCTGAAACACCATTGATCAGCGGCTCTTTAAGCAACTCCTTCTTCAGTGAATAGTATCTGGCTTTTACATTTTGGGTCATGGGAATGCAGATGAGGTTTTCCTTGTCAAAACCCAGCTCCTTTTCCTGCATGAATTTTAACTGGAGGTACATAAAAATGGCGCCCAGCGCGATAAATATGGAGAGTGCGAATTGAACCACAACGAGGATCTGCCTCAACCGGCCGTTTCGTTTTCCCGACACCGTTTCTCCTTTCAGCACCATGACCGGTTTAAGCGACGACAGGTAAAATGCTGGATAAATCCCTGCCAGGATCCCGGTAACCAGCCCTGTGATGATAAAACCCGCGATGAATTTTGCCTGGAAAATATCCGCCACCGTGAAACTTTTTCCTGATATCGAATTGAAAATGCCCAGCAGCAGGCCCACCAGAACGAGTGCAAAAACCAACGCGATCAGCACGAGCACAACCGATTCAGTCATGAACTGAAAAGCCATGGTCAGCCGGTTGGCACCCGCCACCTTCTTGATGCCGATCTCTTTCCCCCGCGTTGCGGCTTTGGCAATGGCCAGGTTAATGAAGTTGATGCAGGCGATGAGTAGAATAAACAGGGCGATGGCAGCGAAAATGTAGATGTTGACGATGGCCCCTTTGCCATCCTCGAATCCGAATTGTGTGTGCAGACGGAAGTCCAGCCATGGGGTGAGGAAAAACTTTGCATTGGTCTCCGGATTATGCTCGACGACAATGCCGGTCAGTTTTTTGTTGACGGATTTGATGTCGGCGCCGCGTTCAAGCAGCAGGTAGGTTAATATGCTGTTGTTTCCCCACGAATCGCCCGACATGCCGATCTCCTTCAGGAATGAATAAGGAATGATAGCATCAACGCCAAACCTGGAAACATCAGCCGTACTGAATACCGAATTTTTCGGGATGGTCCTCATCACTGCACTCACAGTGAAGGGATACTTGTTTTCGATGGTGATGATCTTACCAACCGGGTTGTCGTTGCCAAAATATTTCTTTGCGAGCTTTTCCGACAGGATGATCGAATGAGGATCGCGCAGTGCACTTTGTGCATCGCCATGGATCAGCGGAAGTGTAAATACCTTCAGGATCCCTGAGTCGGCAGCCTTGACCTGGGTCTCAAAGAAAACCTTGTCACCGATGCGAAACAGCATCCTGGGAAGAAATACTATCCTGGACGCTTCCTTTATTTCAGGGATCCGTTCTTTCCATACCGGTGCACACGGATGGGGTGTCACCGCCACCCGGAATCGTTCTCCTGTGTAGAACTGGTCCTGGTTGACCATATAGATCTGACCGGCATGCTCATTGAAGTTCTCGTAACTCAGCTCATCCATCACCCACATAAGGATCAGGAGGGATGCTGCCAGTCCGACTGCCAGCCCGGTGACGTTGATGATGGTAAATCCCTTTTGCCGCGAGATGTTGCGGAAAATAATGCGGAAAATATTCTTTATCATGTTTTCAAACTATTAACAGCTCTTTATTTCAGTTCCACTTTATCATTGTTGCCGAACATCGTATAATCCGATACAATGACCTGCTCACCGGGCGCCAGTCCTTCAATGACTTCATAAAACTGCGGGTTTTTCCGGCCTATTTTAATGTTTCTCTTGATGGCGAACTGGCCGCTTTTGTCCAATACAAATATCCATTGCCCACCGGTGGTCTGGTAAAAGCTTCCCTGCGGAATCTGGATTGCTTCAATGGGTTGGCCCAGCTGAAGTTTTATGAAATAGGACTGGCCGATCCGGATGTTTTCAGGCAATTTTCCCGTAAAGACTAAGTCAATCTTAAACCTTCCGTTGCGTACCTCCGGGTACACCTTTTTTATCTCCAGCTGAAGGGTGTCGTTTGGCCGCTCGATGTAGCCCGTCAAGCCCGGCCTGATCCGGTCGATATAGTGTTCGTCGACATCGGCCTCGATCTTATAGGAAGTGAGGATGTTGATCTGACCGATCCGGAACCCGCGCGTGATCGCCTGACCGATCTCCACCAGGAGACTGCCGAGCTGACCATCGACGGGCGATTTTACATTCAGGTAGTCCTGCTGCTGTTTCACCAGGGCGAGGTTCATCTGCATGTTTTTCAGGTTTTCGGTGATCTGTTCGATCTGCAGGTTTCTGAATTCGTTGTCCTGCTTCTGGCGCAGCACGACAAGCTCGAGGGTTTTATCGGCGAGTGTATACGCCTCTTCCGAGCGGATGAATTCATCGCGCGAGATCAGCTGGTCTTTGTATAATTCCTTATTCTGCTCCCAGGTTCTCTTCTTCGCAACCAGGTCGAATTTTGCATTCAGCACTTCCCGTTCCAGCGAATGTTTTTCCTGTTCCATCCTGATCCGGACCTCGCGGAGAAAGTTTGACTTCTCGGCCAGTTGCGCCTCGCTGTTGAGAATATTGAGGCTTAAATCATTGTTACTGAGCCGGATGATGACGTCTCCCTTCTTCAGCATGCTTCCCTCTTCGAGAATGATCTCTTCCACTTTCCCGCCTTCATAGGCATCGAGATACACCGTGGAGATGGGAGCAGCGGTGCCGTCGTTGGTGATGTAATCGTTAAAGACCCCTTGAAGAACCGCAGCAATCGTGAGCCGTTCCTTTTCCACCCTTACGGTGCTTGTCCAGTCCCTGAACATAAAAAAGAGAATGATGGCCAGCATGATTATCCCTCCGGCAATGTATTTCCAGTATTTCTTTTTTATCCATCGCTTCTCCGTGATGATACGGTCCATGCCGGTGTTGTTTTGAGGAGCCATTTATTTTAATTTACGATTTACGATTTACGATTTACGATTCAGGTGCTTAGCAAAGAGCCGGTCATCAGAAACCGGATATACCGTTCCTTCAACAGCACCTGCAGACCGGTTCGTAACACTTCAGTTTTTGCTCTGAACCACTTGTTTTTCTGGATATAGAACTCAATGATGTTGATCAGCCCCTTATCCAGCTTTTTTTCAGCTGCTTCATAGGCTTTCCTGCTTTTTGCTAGCTGGCTGAGCGAAGATTCATATTCAGCCCGGGATGACCGCCATTCAGTTAACGACTTTTCTGCTCCCATCATCAGCTTATAGGTGATATCATCGTATTGGACTTTTGCTTGCTGATATTGCAGCTTTGATTTACTCAAAGAGGTATATTTTGAGAATTTGGAGAAAAGTGGAATCTCAAGTCCCAGACTGATATATTCATTGGAATTATTGGAGAACTGATCAGAAAACGGAATGATATTATTGACTTCATCGCGGTTGGTTTCTGTGTATTGCGAATTCCAGCCAGCATAAAATCCGATCCTGGGTGAAAATAAACCCTTGCTCACCTGCATCGCTTTTTTCGCGGCCAGCATCTTATTCCTCGCGAAGGTCATATTGGGCAGAGCAGTGGAAGCTGCAAGGAAAAGCTCCTCCATCGAGAGTGTATCAATTGTTCCGGAAAAAATCGATGGGACCAGCGGATCAATAATAATGCTGTCGGCCAGTGGGAAGTTCATCTGGTACTTCAGTCCGAGTGTTGCCTGTTCGAGCAGGTGATATGACTGAATAAGTAAGAAGCTATCGGCTGCCAGGTTCGCGTCAGTCTCGAGCAGGTCGGTTCCCGGTTTCCTACCAATCTCAACATACTTAATGGTATAGTCGAGTTGGTCTCGCGAAAGCTGGAAATTTTCCCTGGCAATGGATGATAGACCTTGTTGCAAAAGTAAGTCAAAATAGCTGTTGATGACGGTGAAAGCAACCTCATTACGGATCTGCTGCAATTTGTTCATTTCTGCCTCCATGTTCAACCTCTGCATGTCAATGGTGTTGAGCTTCCTAAAGCCATTGAAAATATCAACCAAAGAGGAAAGGCCATATACATTGTTGAAAAATTTGACATCGATGTACGTGTTGGTCGTCGGGTCGATGCTGCGGCCAAAATTCTGGTTGAACGACGATTGAAAATTAAACGTAGGGAGGAGATCATTCCTGGCTTGGCGATAATCCGTTTTTCTGATTTGAACACCCAGTTCCTGGTCGTGGACCGAAAAATTGTTATCCCAGGCATAGTTGATGCATTGATCGAGGGCCCAAACCTTCTGTGCAACTATGATTTTCTGACAATTGAATGCCAACGGTAAAATGAACAAGATGATCCTTAACCATTGCATAATTAAAGCGCTTGTTGACGATTAGCTACCTCTTCGGTTACAATCTGGCCATCGAATAAATTGACGATCCGGTGGGCAAAGGCGGCATCCCGCTGTGAGTGAGTCACCATCACAATGGTGGTTCCCTGTTTGTTCAGATCCGACAACAGGTTCATGACCTCGATTCCGTTTTTGGAATCCAGGTTCCCGGTTGGTTCATCGGCCAGGATCAATTGGGGAGCCGGAACAACGGCACGGGCAATGGCCACACGCTGCTGCTGCCCTCCTGACAATTGCTGTGGGAAATGTTTTTTACGGTGCCCGATTTTCATGCGTTCAAGAATATCCATTACCAATTGCTTCCTTTCAGCACCAGATTTCTTCAGGTAGAGCAGGGGCAGTTCCACGTTCTCAAAAACATTGAGTTCGTCGATCAGGTTAAAACTCTGGAAAACGAACTGGATGTTGCCTTTCCGGTATTGTGTGCGCTTGCCCTCCTTGTATTTCGAGACATCGACGCCATTGAAAATATATGCTCCGTCGCTTGGATTATCGAGCATCCCCAAGATGTTCAGCAGGGTTGATTTCCCGCAACCCGAAGGGCCCATGATGGCAATGAATTCACCTTTTTTTACCTCCATGCTCACACTGTTCAGCGCGGTGGTCTCGATTTCGTCGGTCTTAAACCGTTTTGTGAGATTTACTGTTTTGATCATTGTTGGTGTTTTTGAGTTACATCAATCCTGAATCAATTTTTGTGCCAATCATATCATATCACAGAAAATCAATAAGATAGAAAATAGTGTAGGAATATTTTGTAAACATATTGAACAGGTAGCTGTATTTATTCTGTACATTTGTGTTAGCTTGATACCTCACTCCCCAGCCCCATCTCTTCCAGTAGAGGGGGTGAAAGAAGTGAGTTTAGAAAACCTATTGATATGGAAGGAAAAACAAAAGAGGGCAGGCTGCTCATTGTTGATGATAACAAGAGTGTATTGAATGCGTTGCGCTTGTTATTGAAATTTGAATTTTCGGAGGTGTTAACGATCTCTGGTCCGAATTCACTGGTTTATGAGCTCGAGACCCAGGACATAGATGTAGTGCTTCTGGACATGAACTTCAAAGCAGGCGAAAGTTCTGGGAATGAGGGGATGTATTGGCTCCGTGAAATAAAGCAGCGCAGGCCGGATATAGAAGTTGTGATGTTTACCGCATACGGTGACATCGAAACTGCGGTGAAAGCTACCCACGAAGGTGCTGCAGATTTCATCCTCAAACCATGGGAAAATGAGAAATTATTGGCAACGCTGAAGTCCGCACTGAAACTTCGGAAATCAAATCTGACTGTTGATGATCTGCGGAAACGGGAACAAGATTTAAAGACCGAACTGAACCGGGATGAACGGATGATCATTGGGGTTTCACCGGCCATGCATAAGATACTTGATCTTGTTAAGAAAGTGGCCCGTACCGATGCCAACATAATGATTGCCGGAGAAAATGGAACAGGAAAGGAGTTGATAGCCAAAGAGATACATCGGTTGTCTGATCGTTACAATGAATTATTGGTTACCGTTGACCTCGGGTCGATGTCGGAAACCCTCTTTGAAAGTGAAATGTTCGGGCATACCAAAGGATCATTCACCGATGCTTATGAAGACCGTACCGGCAAAATTGTGCTGGCCAATAAAGGGACCTTGCTGCTTGATGAGATTGGAAATCTTCCATTGCCGCTTCAATCCAAACTGCTTAATGTGCTACAAAACAGGGTGGTTATTCCTGTAGGATCCAATAAAGAGCGACCGGTCGACATCAGGCTGATCTGTACCACCAATAAAAATCTCCTGCAGATGATCCGGGAGCAAACCTTCAGGCAGGATCTTCTTTACAGGGTCAATACCATTCAGATCGAGATTCCGCCATTACGGCAACGTGTTGAAGATATCGAGATGCTGGCCAATTTTTTCATCGGAAAGTATGGATTGAAATACAAGAAAAACTGTCTGAAGCTCCATCCGAAGGCTATTGACAGGCTCAAAAATTATTTATGGCCCGGAAATATCAGAGAGTTGCAGCATACCATGGAAAAGGCGGTCATTTTATGCGAAGGCAGCAGCATCACCTCAGGTGATCTGTATCTGAATCTTCCTCACCAGGTTCAATCCGATGAAACACTGACCCTGGAGGAGATGGAAAAAAGGATGATCGCGAAGGAGATGAAGAAACACAGTCAGAGTCTCAGCCTCGCTGCCCGCAACCTGGGAATCTCACGTACCACATTATATAAAAAATTGAAAAAATATGGGATATAAACGAATTGGTGTCACTACGGTGGTCAGTCTTGTAATCATGGCGGTTGCAGCATTTACGGCGGGATACCTGGTCGCATTCCAAAGGGATCCATGGTATCTTTTGTTTCTGCTGACGGTTCCTTTGGCTGCCATATCGATCATCAACAATTTTAATCAATCGAACCGGCAGATCGCCTTCTTTTTTGAGGCAATCAGGAATGAAGATTCCTCCCTGAAGTTTCCGACCTCCATCCGTCAAAAGTCACTCCGGCATTTATACCAGAGCCTCAACAGCCTGAATGACAGCATCAATGAGATAAAACAGCAAAACGAATACCTTGAAAAATATTATCAATCATTTATTCAGCATGCAGCCACCGGTCTCCTGGCCGTGAATCAAAACAATGAAGTAGAAATCATGAATGATAAGGCATTTGAATATGCCGGCATCCCTTCGTTTACGCCACTTCATCTCATTCCGATGAGAAATCCTGATCTCTTCAGTACTCTGGAAACAATCAATCCCGGAGATACTTGCACTTACAAACGCTTTACAAGTGAATCGCAGATCAATCTCCTGATCCGTTCACGCGAGATCCGTTACGGGGGCAAGGTCTCCAAACTGATCTCGATGCATGACATAAGGCATGAACTCGACGAAAAGGAGCTTGACTCTTGGCAGAAGCTGATCAGGGTACTAACTCATGAGATCATGAACAGCATCGCTCCAATCGTTTCACTCACCGGTACCCTGCGAAAATTTTTCATCGAGGATGGAAAAACTGTTCCGTCGGACAAGGTTGACGAAGAAACCATTGAAAATGTGGTCCAGGGGCTCGAAACCATTGAGGAGCGGGGCAACGGGCTGGTAAATTTTGTAAACAACTACCGTAAACTGACCCGAATTCCAAAACCCGAATTTACATCTTTCCTGGTACTGGATTGGCTTGAAAATATCCGTCTGCTATTACAGGAACAGCTGGAAAATAGAAAAATCCAATTTGAGTTGAAAATTGATACTAAAACCAGGGACCTTACCGGCGATAAAAAACTGCTAACCCAGGTCATCATCAATATTCTTAACAATGCCATGGATGCGTTGGAAGAGATTCCTGAAAACCGAAAAATCAGGGTATCTGTCGTTATCTCAAAACAAAACCGGACACTGATCCGAATCGCCAATAACGGCCCACTCATTAAAGGGGAGACCATTGAGAAGATATTTATCCCCTTCTTCACAACCAAGGAAAATGGTTCCGGAATCGGATTAAGTCTCTCGCGCCAGATTCTCAGGCTACACAGGGGGTATATTTATGCCGAATCGAACGAGAATGTGACCAGCTTTTTAATAACCATATAGAACATCTCGAATGGAGCAGTTCGCGTCCAGGGTCTTACAGTTTTGATCAGAGACTCCCCAAAGTAGGCAAAAATCCTCCTCAAAGATGAAAGACTATTTTTTCTGTAACCATTGATGGAAATTTACTAGTTGTGAATATATTTACAACTCAATCTTAAATGGAAAGCAAATAATGAATAATATTTTTACCGTCCTGGTTATTTGCGTACTGATTTCTCCCTTTAGCACATGACAGTTTTTTTAGATTTCAGGTAGTTTAAAAGAATAAAAAGTTATCAATAGTGGCACGATAAAAAAAACAAAGGACTTAACTGTTTATTTGTTAGTCCTTTAAAAGAAATAATTAAAAAATTTGTGGGATGTGAGGGATTCGAACCCACGACCCCCGCCCTGTCAAGGCGATGCTCTAAACCAACTGAGCTAACATCCCGGTCTGGCCTGCAAAGATATTAATTCTTTGATAATTCAAAACAGGTTTTTAGCACTCGTCACTCGTCATTCGTCATTGGTATATATCCCCAAAATTTCCCCATAATAAACCATATGAAAATCTTTTAACGGATAATACCTTTTGATTATTCCGGTATCCAGCGTTGCAGGATCAAGCAAGTGTTTATGAACGATCCTGCATTCGAAATGAATTGTTGATTCCGCAATAAAAAATGATTCTGCCTTCACACATTGCTGAATTTTAAAATTGCAGGTTTCTATTTTATCGATATCGCGGCCTGATTTGGTTCCGCAGATATTTAATTCTTTTTTGTATTGATCAGGCAACACACATACTGAAAAATCTTTCACAGATTCCATCAGGCTGAAGGTATACCGCACAGGACGAACTAACACTGTTATGATTTTTTTGTTCCAGATATGGCCTATGGTAGCCCATCCGATTGTCATCGGGTTTGGCGGATCTCCGGCAACCAATAATATCCCGTCGCCTTGGAGTTTGTCGATTGTTTCATGGTATACATCAAATAATTCAACCTCTTTTCTCATATTTGGTTATTTTTGACCGTCAAAAGTAATCCTATTAACCAATTTTCCATAATTTATGAA
>JBAXKG010000048.1:0-21091 GCA_037137455.1 Bacteroidota bacterium | reverse complement strand
ACCAATTTATTCTAATCAAAAAGAGCGAAATTAAAAACTTCGCTCTTTTTGGCTAGACATGAATTTGACTTAGTCCCTTCGAACGTTTATTGCTTTTTTCCCCCGATTGTCCTCAGTAAGATCAAAAGAAACCTGGTCATTTTCACGAATTTTGTCTACTAGTCCACTTACGTGAACGAAAACGTCTTGCTGGCTTTCATCATCCAGGATGAATCCAAAACCTTTTCTCTCGTTAAAAAATTTTACTTTACCTTTAGACATAACATTAAAAAATTAATATTAATAATTCAACGAAAATACAATTATATTTCAAATTACGGGACTATTTGGCTGCATTCATTTTATCGAGCACATCCATTACTTCTCTTACGGCTTTTGCAGAAGCGTTAAGTAATAGTTTTTCCTCATCGTTGAGCTGCAGTTCAATAATTTCGGCAATCCCTTTTCTTCCCAGTTTTACAGGAACACCAAGATAAATATCCTTTAATCCGTACTGTCCCTGTAGCCAGGCACAGCAAGGGAATATGCGGTTCTGGTCTTTTACAATGGCTTCTACCATTTGTGCCGCGGCAACACCTGGAGCATACCATGCAGAGGTGCCTAAAAGGTTTACAATTTCTGTTCCGCCTTTCTTGGTCCTTTCCACTATAGCATCAAGTTTATCCTTTGCTATAAGTTCAACAACAGGTATACCGCTAACTGTCGTATAACGGGGCAAAGGAACCATAGTATCACCATGACCGCCCATTAATATCGAATGAATATCTTTGGGAGAACAGTTCAAGGCCTCCGCAAGAAAAGCGCCATAACGGGCTGTGTCAAGAATTCCAGCCATTCCAAAAACCCGTTTTGAATCAATTTTTGCAGTCAGAAATGCACAATATGTCATCACATCCAGCGGATTGGAAACGATGATGAAAATCGCATCAGGCGAATATTTCAAAATGTTTTCTGTACTGGTTTTAACAATATCGGCATTAATAGAAATCAGGTCATCACGGCTCATTCCGGGTTTCCTCGGAATGCCTGCAGTAATCACCACGATATCAGAATTCGCTGTTTTGCTGTAATCGCTTGTGGATCCATGTACCCTGGTATCAAATAAATCAATGGGTGACATTTGCCACATATCAAGGGCTTTCCCCTCGGCAAGGTTCTGTTTTACATCAAGCAGAACTACTTCCTTAACGATATCTTTATGTGCAATTGAATCGGCACATGTTGCACCTACTAAACCGGCGCCAACTACTGTAACTTTCATAGTTTATCAATTTTTAAGGTTATTTATTTATTCCAGCTTTTTCTTGAAACCATTCAAGTGTATATGATGAAGGCCTTTCAATCTGTAAGCCAAGCGCCCGGTCCCATAACAATGAAGCCAGCACTCCCAAGGCCCTTGAAACACCAAATAATACAGTGTAGAAAGGGGCTTCATTTATTCCATAATGCCTTAACAATGAACCAGAATAAGCGTCAACATTCGGCCATGGATTTTTTACTTTCCCAAGTGATCCTAAAATCGGAGGAACAACTTCGTACAAATCATTTACAACCTGAATGAAACTGTCACCCTTGCAATACTTGGCAGCAAATTCCCTTTGTGCTTCGAAGCGGGGATCAGTCTTTCTTAATACCGCATGTCCGTAACCGGGAATTACTCTTCCGGCTGCAATAGTCTTTTCGCAGAAGTCATGGATCTGCTGTTTGGTTGGATTTTCAGTTCCGATTTCCTTCAGAATGTCAAGAATCCATGCAACGACTTCCTGATTTGCATAACCGTGCAGCGGGCCTGCTAGTCCAAGCATTCCTGCAGCATAAGAATAATACGGATTGCTTAAAGCCGAAGCCACCAGATGCGCTGCATGAGCAGAAACATTCCCGCCCTCATGGTCGGCATGGATTGTAAGGTACAACCGAAAGAGTTTGTAGATTTCAGGATCATCATATCCCATCATGTGGGCAAGGTTGGCTGACCAGTCAAGATTGGGATCTGCAGGGATTACGTTCCCGTTGAAATAATGTTTCCGGTAGATGTATGATGCAATAACAGGTAACTGCCCTAAAAAGTTCATGACATCTTCGTAATAGGAATCCCAATAATCTTTTTTACCAACACCGGCATTATAAGCCTGAAGGAACTTTGATTCAGTGGCAAGCGCCAGGATGCCAACACTAAAATCGGCCATAGGCGCTGAATCCATCGGCAATGCATCGAGAACTCTGAAAACTTGTTCTGGAACGACTGCCCGCTGTTTCCATTCCTTTCCAATCTCCTGCACATCAGCGAGGGTTGGAATTTCTCCCAATAACATCAGATAAAACAGCCCTTCAGGAAGCGGTTCGTCCTGTGGTGAAAGTTTAGGAAGCTTTTCCTGCAATTCAGGGATGGAATAGCCTCTGAACCGGATACCTTCCTGGGGATCCAGTTTTGATGTAAGAGTGAGCAATGCCGGTAACCCTTTCATGCCATCAATAACCGACTCGATGGTAACCTGTCCGATAACGGTATTGCCGTGATCCTTGAATAGTGATTTTACTTCTGCTGCAACAGGAACAGCCTTCTCAACAAATTTCGACTTTAATGAACTCATGGCCTTGTTTTTACTGGTTAATACTTTATGGATAGTGTTTTTTGTGTGATAAAATTAGCATAAAATTTTGAATATGCAAATTCGCAAAGGTTTTTTTTAAAAAATCATATCAATATTATAAAAAGAACTGCCCCGGAAAATTTTCTCCCGGGGCAGCTCTGAAAAATATGAAAAATGGAAAAATGGCTAACGGTTTCGCCTTGGTCCGGAGTTTAAAATATCTTCAGGACAACCTTCGATAAATACCTTGAAATTTTCAATATATCTTGAGGCCAGGGCATCATATTTCATCCAGTATTCTTCCTTATTGCCCCATGCATTGGAGGGATCCAACACATCATTGGGTACTTCAGGACAGGTAAAAGGAATGTCGAATCCGAAGATTTTATCTTTACGGAATTCGACATTGTCGAGTAAGCCGTTAAGAACAGCATTGAGCATATTGCGTGTATGACGGATACTGATACGTTTCCCCACTCCAAATTTACCGCCTACCCATCCGGTATTAACGAGCCATACTTTGGCGCCATGTTTCTCAATTTTCCTCCGAAGCAGGTCTGCATAAAAATAGGGATGGTGAACCATAAACGGTGCACCGAAACAGGCGCTAAAGGCAATTTCGGGTTCGATACCCAACCCAAGTTCGGTACCGGCAATTTTAGATGTATAACCGCTTATAAAATGGTAAATAGCCTGGTTCATATCAAGGCGTGCAATCGGTGGCATAACTCCTTGTGCATCACAAGTAAGAAAGATGACATTCTTCGGGTGTTTCCTGACCATCTTTTCCGGAACTGCGTTGGGAATCATGTCGAGAGGGTAGGAGGCCCTTGTGTTTTCTGTTATCTGGTCGTCATCGAGGTCGATCTTGCGAGAGGTCGGATCAAATACAACATTTTCAAGGATGGTCCCGAATTGCCGGGTACATGCATATATCTCGGGTTCATTTTCAGCGGAAAGCCTGATTACCTTGGCATAACAGCCTCCTTCGTAGTTATAAACTCCTTCATCACTCCAGGCATGCTCATCATCTCCGATAAGAGCCCTGTTCGGATCGGCCGATAAGGTGGTTTTGCCAGTTCCGCTTAAACCGAAAAACAGCGCAACATCACCTTTTTTGCCCACATTGGCAGAACAATGCATCGACATGACATCTTGCAAAGGCATTAAGAAGTTCATGATAGTAAAGATCGACTTCTTAATCTCACCGGCATATTGGGTGTTGGCCACGATTGCAAGCCGTTTTGAAAAATCAATAACAATTGCTGTTTCGCTGTTTGTTCCGTCAATCCTCGGATCAAGTTTAAATGAAGGTGATGCAATAACAGTAAAACTTGGTATGTGTGTTTTATGTTTTTCAAGCGTATTGAGGGTCAGAAACATATTGCGGGCAAACAAACTTTGCCATGCAGTATCTGTAATGATACGGATCGGCATCTGATATTCAGGGTCAGCGCCAACATATACATCCTGAACAAAAAGCTCTTCGCCCTGCAGAAATGCCTGTAAACGGCTAAAGATCCCGTCAAATTTTTCAGCGCTGAGCGGACGATTATTTTTCCCCCAATCAATCTTATCTTCGGTGGTAGGTTCCTGAACGAAATACTTTTCGTTTGCTGCCCGGGCAGTCCATTTGCCGGTAGATACCTGCAGGGCGCCACCGTTTACGATCTTCCCTTCATTGCGAAAAACTGCCTCTTCATACAATGCAGGCGCAGGAAGGTTCCAATAAACTCTTTCGAGATGTACCAAACCATGATTCTGTAATCCGTATTCACTTTTTAAATTTGCAGCCTGTTTTTGAGCTGGAGTTTCAAATTTCAAATATTTTGACATAATTTATGTAGTTTAATTATCCAATACTTAATATTACAGCCAATCCCTGACAAGTTTCCGGTCGCCGATAAACAGTTCATTCGGGGAATTTGGATCCAGCGCCCATTTGATACGTTCTATCCCCTGGGTGATATCTTTGATTGATCCGCATGTTGAAAGTCTCAGGTAACCATCCAAACCGAATTCCTTACCGGGAACCGTAATGACCCTTACTTTATCTAATAAAAAATAGGCAAGTTTGCTGGAATCTTTATTATAATGACTAAAGTCGACGAAACAATAAAACGCTCCATCTGGTCTTGTGGCCCGTACTCCCTCAAAAGAATTAAGCTGGTCCATCATTACATTGGTATTATTTTGTAAGGTGATGCAAAGATTGGCTACGCCCGACTGAATACCAGTTATTGCCCCTACAGCGGCAACCTGCAAAACAACCGAAGGGCCAGATGTTTGATGGCTCTGGATGTTAGTCATGCAGGTGATCAGTTTTGAATTTGCAACGGCCCAGCCGATGCGAAAACCTGTCATGGCATATTGCTTGGAAACCCCATTGATCACGATGAGTTTGGAATCCTCGATGCCGCTTTTGAGAAAATTATAACAGCTTATGGGTTTCTTTCCATTGAATATCAACCGGTGATAAATATCATCCATGATCAGGTAAATGCCTCGTTTTTCACAAAATTCAACGATTTCACTGATAAACTGTTCGGAATACATTACTCCGGTCGGATTGTTCGGACTATTGATTATGATTGCTTTTGTACTCGAACCACATGCCCTTTCAATATCCAATAGAGTCGGGTAGAAACTTCCATCTTCAGGAAGAACAGGTACAGGAATTGCTCCGCATAATCTTACCATTTCAGGATAGCTTACCCAGTAAGGAGCAGGAAATACGACTTCATCCTGGGGATTGAGAATGGCCTGCAGTGCAACCATTATTGCCTGTTTAGCTCCTCCTGAAGCGATTACATTCGCAGGGGAGACAATACGACCGTACATGTCGCCGGTATAACGAATAATAGCTTGCTTGAGGGCAGGTATCCCATCGGCAGGAGTATAACGGATTTCACCGGTATTGAGTAAACTTGCCGCGGCAACAATAGCATCTAAAGGAGCTTTGCTTTTTGGCTCGCCAATTCCTAAATGAATTACAGGTTCACCTTTTGCTCTGAGTATAGCGGCTGTTTCATTCAATTTAAGTGTAACAGACTCCGCAATTGATCTTCCAATAATACTTAGACTCATAGTTCTCTGTTATATTAATAATTATTAAAATGCTTAAAATTATTGACTTGCTTTTGTGGCATTCTGGGCATCCACAACTGCGATAGTGGTCATATGTACGATTTCTCTAACGCTGCACTCCATAGGAACAACGTGAATGGGTTTGTTCATCCCCATCAGGATCGGGCCAATAACTTCAGCGCCCCCGATTTCCTGCATGATCTTATAGGCGATGTTCCCTGAGCTTAAGTTCGGGAATATTAGAGTATTAACATCATGATTGGCAATCTTGGAAAAGGGAAAAGTGGAATTCAGCATCTCTTTGTTTAAGGCGAAGTTGGCTTGAATCTCACCATCAACGAGCAAATCAGGATAGTTTTGGTGCAGGAATTTTGTGGCTTGTCTCACTTTTTCCGGACCGGTTGTATGTTCTGTGGGTTTGATGGATCCGAAATTGGAATAGGACAGCATCGCAATAACTGGTTCAATGTTGAACCTACGCACCATCTCTGCAGTAAGCAAAGCAGTTTCTACGAGAGTTTTCCAGTCAGGGTCAAGGTTTACCGTGGTGTCTGAAAAGAAATATGGACCTTTTTTTGTAACTACCATATACATACTGGAAATCCGGTTAAGGTTAGGTCTTGGGCCGATCAGTTTTAGGGCAGGGCCCATCACATCACCGTATTCGCTGGTCACACCCGACACCATTGCGTCTGCTTCGCCGGTTTCTACCATCATAATTCCGTAATAATTCCGGTTGTAAGTCAGTTCATAAGCCTCTTCATGGGTAATCCCTTTCCGCTGCCTTTTTTTCCACATCATATCGGCAAACTGCGCCCTTTTTGTTTCTGCACTTTGTTCTCTTGGATCAATTATGGGAACATCACTGATTTCAAGGTGGTTTTCGGAAATAATCCGTTTGATCTGTTCAACATTCCCAAGAAGGATGGGTTGGGCTATACCTTCATGATAAACCTCATTTGCAGCCTTTAATATCTTCAGGTTCGTGCCTTCAGGATAAACAATCCGCTTAGGATCCGTTTTTGCTTTTAATGCAATCCTACGAACCAGCTGGTTTTCAATACCAAGACGACGACTCAACTCTGATTTGTAAGCTTCCCAATCGGTAATCGGCATGCGGGCAACCCCTGAATCCATTGCCGCTTTGGCAACAGCAGGCGCCACGGTTGTGATCAACCGGACGTCAAGCGGTTTCGGGATAAAATATTCTCTTCCGAAAACCAGGTTTTTTACGTTATAGGCAGCGCTTACATTATCAGGAACATCCTCTTTGGCAAGGTTTGCAAGGGCATAAACAGCAGCAATTTTCATCTCTTCATTGATACAGGTTGCCCTCACATCAAGCGCTCCCCTGAAAATGAAAGGGAACCCGAGCACATTGTTCACCTGATTGGGGTAATCAGATCGACCGGTAGCCATCAGAACATCGGCACGTGCATCCATTGCATCATCATAGGTGATTTCAGGATCGGGATTTGCCATGGCAAATACAATCGGATTATCTGCCATTGAACGGACCATATCCTTTGAGAGAATATTTTTCGTAGAGAGGCCAAGAAATACATCGGCTCCTGCCACTGCTTCTGTCAACGTATGAATATCCCGGTCGGTGGCAAAAATCTGCTTGTATCTATTAAGGTCTGTCCGGTCTTTGCGCAATACCCCTTTGGTATCCAGCATGACAATATTCTCTTTTTTGGCTCCAACAGAAACCAACATTTTTGTACATGCAATGGCAGAGGCGCCTGCACCATTCACAACGATCTTCACCTCCTCCTTTTTCTTTCCGGCAATTTCCAGGGCATTGATCCACCCGGCAGCAGTAATGATGGCCGTTCCATGCTGGTCGTCGTGCATGAGCGGGATCTGAAGTTCTTTTTTTAACCGTTCTTCGATTTCAAAACATTCAGGAGCCTTGATGTCTTCAAGGTTAATGCCTCCGAATGTTACGGCAATGTTTTTAACTGTTTCGATGAATTTTTCAACATCATGGGTCTCAACTTCAATATCGAAAACATCCACATCGGCAAAAATCTTAAACAATAAACCCTTACCTTCCATAACCGGTTTCCCGGCATCGGCTCCGATATCGCCCAAGCCGAGCACAGCTGTGCCATTAGATATAACAGCAACCAGGTTTCCTTTCGATGTATATCTGTAAATATCATCCTTGTTTTTTTCAATCTCCAGGCAGGGAAATGCAACCCCCGGAGAGTAGGCAAGTGATAAATCTCTTTGAGTTCTGTGAGGTTTGGTGGGAATAACTTCGATCTTCCCAGGCCGGCCTTCTTCATGATACCTAAGTGCATCTTCTTTAGTAATTTTTGCCATGGTTATAAGTGTTTAGAGTTTTTCATCAAAGATACAGAAACTAAACCTGACCAGCTTTCTGCTTTTCCAAGTTATCCGTTTGACAAACAAATGTTTTGAAGAGTTTCCAGCATCATTTCCTAAACTGGCTCTCAAACAGTCACCGCTATTGTTTCATGCTGATTTTAGTAGTGTTTTAGTTTTCAAATTTGGCAGAAAATTATGGTACTGTTAATTATTGCACAAATCTAATGATTAAAACAAATAGTACATGTGCCTTCTGAAAAATTATTTTTTATCTAAAATAAATTCCCAAAAAGCATTCCCCAACTACAAAGTACTACCACCCCGACAAAGTAATAAATCTTGATCCATGGGGCTGTGTTTTCATTTCAAAATGGCCCCGAACTTTTCCAAGGTCAGTTTGTGACCAGAGATCACGTATTGAATACTTTCCGCTGAGCTGAAGATCTTTTATTTCAACAGGGACATATAAAGGTTCACCTGTTTTGTTAAATAACCCAACGGCTTTTCTGCCATCTTCAAGGTCGCGGGCCCAAATTTCATACTCATTGGTTTTTCGGATCTGAACTGCCTGCCTGCCCAATGGATCCTGGTTTACAGCTAAAACCTCATTGTTGGTAAGCAGATTTAAGGTGAAGGCATCAAGCTGGTTAAGATCGCAACCAATTAAAAGGGGTGCTGCGAGCAGGCTCCATAAGGTAATATGAGTGTATTGTTCGCTCGGTGTTAACTTGGTGTAATGAAGCGCCGGGCCCCAACCAACCCAGCCAACAACGAGCATATCGGGATCATTCCATCTGCCAGGCGCCGAAAAAGGCGAACATTTGTTCTGATTAAACCCAATTTCCGATAAACTCTCCCAGGTATCCTCTATATCGCCTGTTGTTCTCCAGCTGTTGCCATCCACTTCGGCTCCCCAGGTCCAAACATCACCCATGCCATACTGACAAAGACTATAATGAATATCGCGGTTTACCATCCGAAGAGCATGTCTCATTTCTTTGTACGGGTATTTCATTTGTTCCAGGCTCGGCCTGGGCGCAATGTTCTGGTATGAGCACCAGTCATATTTCAGGTAGTCGATGCCCCAGTTAGCATAATTCTGAGCATCCTTGGCCTCAAACGTATAACTTCCTTCATAACCACCACACGTTTTCGGTCCCGGGGAAGAGTATATCCCGATTTTCAAACCAAGAGAATGAACATAGGTGCAAAGTGATTTCATGTTGGGAAATTTAGAATTGGGCAAAATGTTTCCGTTTTTATCATGGGTGTCTTCCCATCCATCATCGATGTTGATATATGTCCAGCCATAATCAATTAATCCACTTGACTTCATCGCATTGGCCGATTGACGAACTTTCTTGTCGCTGACACTTAACCCCCAGCAGTTCCAGCTGTTCCATCCCAGCGGCGGTGTAAGCGAAATAACATCGCCTACAATAACTTTCAGATCGCATTCCGACTTTCCAAACCTGTTCTCAACCTTTAACTTCAAGATGTATTCCCCTTTCTTTTTCAATGATCCCGTGATCAATCCGTTTTCAGGATCGATTTCCAATCCCTCTGGCAATTCGGCTGCACTATACTTTAAAGGGTGGTCACCAGAAGAGGCCACTTTAAAAAGAAAAGGTGACCATGGTCGAACACCAAAAACCTTTGCACTGTTGATCCTGGGTGCAGAAGGCGCTTTTGGAGTCAGAATATATGGGATTTCAACTTCCTCAGTGATATTTTCACCGGTATTTGATTCAGTAAACGAAATCTTTAAAATAGCCGGTAAGGCAATATTTTTTCTGAATGTAGCCGATTTGTTAATTTTTAAATGTGGTTTAAGATCAATATCTGAGGTTTCAGAATATAGACTGATACAGTTGTCGCTCCGAAATGCATTGATCTCCAGCTTCCCTTTAAACTCTTCCGTTCCCGAAAGATTCAAGATTGAGAAGTTTTTTGTGATCATACTGTCTCCTTTGAATATAAATGCGGTTGAGGTGAAGTCAAATTTCATATGATCTTTAATTCCGGTCATTGAGACTTCAAAGGCTTTTCCAGATATCCCTCCAGCGCCTCCCTGATCGAAACATCTGACGGCAATAAGATTTTCTTTGTCCCAGTGGATTCGCGGATCATTGGTAGCCAAAACATAACGTCTGTCGAGATACCATTTCCCCTGTTCCTTGTAAAACTCAGCAGATGTTTCCGCTTTGCTTTTTATTGACTTCCCGTTTTCGCCAATCACTTCTCCATTTAAAAAGACCTGATCACAATCGTCAATCTTTCCAAGTATTATTTTGAGGCTGTCTTTTACAATGGAATTTTCAATCCATGATGAATCAAGCAGTACTTTGACCCGATACCATGCAAAACCATCCAAACCTTTTCTCCCCTGGTCTTCCCATATTTTTTTTGGATCAATTGTATCCCATTTTGAATCATCGAACCCGACCTTTGCCCATGCGGGATTATCGCCTGTCTTAAATCTCCAGCCTGCATCTAGTGAAACGCCTTGCTTTTCATTGTTTTTCGTACATGAATTGAAAAGGGCAAAGGCAAAAATTGGTGCAAAAATGAATATCTTTTTCATGGCATCGTTTTTTTATTGGTTGGAATGCGGAGGTGTTTATATTATAATCGGAACATGACTTTTTTGAAGTTAAACCAGAAAATATCTGAATTGCCATTTCCATCAAGGTTACGCATACGATGAAAGTTTGATGCTTTCCAATCGGGGGCAAAACTCTTGAAGGGCAGGGAGCGTTTGGCCGATGCATAAAATATATATGTGCCGTCGGGACTTACTGAAATGCTGATTGCTTCATTGCATGGCATATGGAGGGTTTCGATCATGTCGATTCCATTACTCCATGAACCATCAGGGTTATGGAAAAAGAGCATGTAGGTTGCAGCCTTATTGGGATTTAGCGAATCGCGCCCGGCAACACATGCCACCAGAAAACTTTCATCAGGCGCTATCCCGGCATTGTAAATCATTCCCTTGCCATTAACTGGCGGAGGCAAAGGTTCCGGCGCAGAAAATTTGCCATCCTTCCATTTTGAAAATTGGATGCTGATAGTTTTTGATTGATTGTCGCGCCTTGAGAAATAAAGATTCCCGTTCTTCGCAAGCGATGGATAAAAATCATCAGATGATGTATCGATGGGCGAAGGGAGTTGGAGGTGGATTGGTTTGCCCCATGAACCGCCTGGATTCCGTTCAGCCATCCAGATATGCTGATCGGCCCATCCAGGTTTAGCTGATAAAAATAAGATTCGTTGTCCATCAGCAGAAATACTCGGCTCTGCAAAAAAACGGCTTGTATCCCTGGCGAATTCTGCAACGACTGGTTCGAACCAGGTTCCTTTAATTCTCCGGGCAACCATTATAGTAATCCAGTCGCCCGCGTAAAGGCTATAGTAAATCTCATTCCCATCAGCCGTAATAGAAATATCACGTTCATACATGCCTGTTGAAATGATCCCTCCTGCAAATTTATATGGTCTGTCGCTTGGTAAAGTCTGACCTAAATAATCCCCTGATCGCACTGGTAATCCCTTCTTTACCTTGTTGCTGGAGCATGAAACCAGGCTTAGCGCAAGAATTACAAATATAAACGCAATTCTATCCATGGTTTTTTTTATGCAAGTTAAAAAGAAATTTGAAATTTGTTTTACAGTGAATAGCTTCCGCGAATGAAAATAGTATTAATTTTGTTGTGTTAAATTTACCGATGAACATAGCTAAGCAAATTGGCATTATTTTTTTACTTATTGTTTTCCTGTTCAGTACTACTGGGATCTCAATTCTTCATCATATATGCAACAGCAGCAATAATGACACAGTAACTGTTTATCCCGAATTTTTTAAAATATCAGGTTGCTGCTGCGAGGCTGATGATACAAATAATGATACTAATGATCAGGAAGATCTGATCGATTCGTATATTCCACAGAATATTAGCGCAATGCCATGCTGCAGTAATATCAACTTTTTTTTAAAACTTGAGGTTGTTACTTTAAGCACTGAAAAACTGGTTATTAATTCTTTTAAAATCCTTTTACCCCAGTATTCACTGCCTTTGCCAGTAGCAACAACCGATGAATTCATTTCAGTTTCAAACTATATTTTTCAGTTTTATTCACCGCCTCTTTTTGGCAAACGGTTGATCCATTTTCTTCATCAGATTAAGATTCCATCTTTTCCCGCACTTTCATAGCCTTTGTATCCTGGACAAATATCTTTTTCCAGTGGCTAAATCTTAATTTCCAATATTCATAATTTTTTTTCCAAGGATGATGAAAATTCATAAGATCATACTATTAATATTTATTTTGGCAGGCGGTATTTCAGGCCTGACAGCGCACTCCCAGACGGTGCAAGGAACTGTTTCGGAAAAAGATGCCTCGGGTAACAGCGTTGGATTGCCCGGGGTGAATGTTTTCTGGCTTGGAACCACAAAAGGAACCTTCACCGATGATAACGGAAAGTTTAAGCTTTCGAAGTCCGGTACGAAAGATTCCCGGCTTGTGGTTAGTCTGATTGGATACCACCGTGATACGGTTAATGTATCATCGGATAAAAGTAGCATTGAAATCGAACTTGTCCCGACTGTTCAGGATCTTAAAGAGGTAACGATCAGCGGAAAGCCCGATAATACCTTCATATCAAAACTCAATGCACGGCAAACAACAGTAATTACTGCCGGCGAGCTTCAACGTGCGGCATGCTGTAACCTTGCCGAAAGTTTTGAAACTAACGCGTCAGTAGATGTTTCATACAGTGATGCTGTGACAGGAGCCAGACAGATTCAACTTCTCGGATTATCGGGCAACTACAGTCAGATCATGACCGAAAATATTCCATTGATCCGCGGGCTTGCTACTCCCTATGGCCTTAATTATATTCCCGGTTCCTGGATGGAGTCAATACAAATTGCCAAGGGAACTTCTTCGGTTATTCAGGGTTATGAATCGATAACCGGCCAGATCAATGTAGAGTATAAAAAACCTGAAACGAGCGAAAAACTGTTTGTGAACCTTTTTGGCAACAGCAACCTCAGGTTTGAAGCCAATGTTGATGGGGCAATTAAAATCAATGACAAACTCAGTACTTCGGTGCTGTTACATGCAGCCGATTTTCGTCATAAATTCGACAGGAACGGCGATGGTTTTATGGATATGCCAAAAGCGACCACGTTGTCGGGATTTAACCGCTGGGATTATATTATTGCAGGAAGATGGGTATCACGGCTCGGTATCAAATATCTTTATGAAGACAGGAATGGCGGGCAAATGAATTTTGACAAAGAGCGCTTTACATTCGATACTACCGGAATTAGCGCCGGCACAAAAACCTATGGAATTGGAGTTAAAACAAACCGTCTGGAGGCATTTTGGAAAAATGGAATCTTGTTTCATAACGGCGCAGAATCAAGCCTTGGGATTATCCTTTCAGGAATAAATCATCAACAGGATGGTTTTTATGGGTTAAACAAATATCATGGCCATGAGCAAAATTTTAACGCCAATCTGATCTTCACATCACAGTTCAATGGAGATAAACACAGGATATCTACCGGATTCAGTTATTTTATAGATGACTATTCAGAAAATTACCTGCAAACAAGACTTGCTTACAGGTATCAGTACCTGCCTGATTCCATTACTCCGACTGATGCCGATAAGTTCACCCTTGTCGGTGATTCCCTTGTGACTTATATTATGGACCGTTCAGAATGGTCGGCAGGAGCCTTTTTTGAATACACCTATGATATCAAAGATAAATTTACCCTGATAGTCGGACTCCGGGGAGATTATAACAACAGATTCGGATATTTTGTAACTCCCAGGCTTCATTTAAGGGTAAACCTAACTAAAGACATATCCTTACGCGGATCAATTGGTAAAGGATACAGAAGTCCAAACCTGCTTGCCGAAAACAGCGCTGTGTTTATAAGCCAGCGGGCACTCAATTTTGCCCCTGACCTTGCAAATGAGGAGGCATGGAATTATGGGATGAACCTGACATGGAATTTTAAACTTTTCGGGCACAAGGCTGAGTTCAGTGTAGATGCTTACAGGACCAGTTTTGTGAAGCAGGTAATTGTTGACCAGGACAGCCTTCCAACTGCGGTTTTTTTCTATAACCTCAATGGTAAATCATACGCTAATGTGCTTCAGGCTCAACTGATCTTTGCCCCTATACACCAGTTGTCAATCACGATGGCCTTCAGGTTGAATGATGTAAAGACCACTGAGGGTGGTACATTAAAGAAGAAAGCCATGGTCAATGCATACAAGGGACTGTTGACCGTTTCGTACGCCACGAAGTTCGAAAAATGGAAGTTCGATCTTACAGGCCAGCTGAATGGCCCGGCAAGGCTTCCAGATACACAGAAAATGCCTGAATTTCTGATGCGGCGGGCCTATTCGCCAACCTGGTTCAATTTATTAGCCCAGGTTACAAGAAAATTCAGGAACTTTGATATTTATATTGGCGGTGAAAACCTGACAAATTTTCGGCAAATGGATCCGATTTCTGAATACTGGAAGCCCTATCATACTCATTTTGATGCATCGATGGCATGGGGCCCGATTGTAGGAATAACAATTTATGCAGGGATAAGGCTGACGATCAAATAAGTGACGAATGACAAGTGACAAGTGAATTATTTTCAAATTTTCAAATCTTTAAATTTTAATTCAATGAAAACAACAAGATTCTTTTCCGGATTTTTCCTGGCTGTAATTTGCTTTATGATGTTTGCGGCAACTGTCTTTTCGCAGGATAAAAAAACCGATACGATTAAAATCAAAACCTCTGCTGTTTGCAACCAGTGCAAGGACAGGATTGAGGGTGGCCTTATATATGAAAAGGGCGTTAAAGATGTATCATTGGATGTTGAGACAAAAATCGCAACCATTAAGTACAACACGAAAAGTACAAATCCGGATGAACTTCGCAAAAAAATATCAAAACTTGGTTATGATGCCGATGATGTGCCTTGCGACAAAGTTGCTTATGAAAAACTTCCGGCCTGTTGTAAGAAAGATGCCCCGAAGCATTGATTTCCAATATAAAAAAGAGGCGATCAATTGGTCGCCTCTTTCAGGAAATTTTGTAGTACAAAGTTTATTTTTTCTTTGATACTATCTTTGCAACGGGTTTTTTAGCGACTGCTTTTTTTACAGCCGGTTTTATAGCCGTTTTTGCAGCAGCCTTTTTCTGTTTGATCACAGCCTGGGCAGCAGCCAAACGTGCGATGGGAACGCGGAATGGTGAACAGCTAACATAGTTGAAGCCCAGCGAATGGCAGAATTCAACGGATGCGGGCTCGCCGCCATGTTCGCCACAAATACCGATCTTCAGATCCTTTCGTGTTGATCGACCTTTTTCAACAGCCATTCTCATCAGCTCGCCAACACCCTCGAAATCTATCACCTGGAACGGATCAACCGGAAGAATTTTCTGCTCGATATATTCGGGAACAAAACCACCAATATCATCACGCGAGAAGCCAAAGGTCATCTGTGTGAGGTCGTTTGTTCCAAATGAGAAGAAAGTAGCGGTTTTCGCAATTTTATCGGCAGTGAGGGCAGCACGCGGAATCTCGATCATGGTCCCGACCATGTGTGGGATCTCCTTCATCTTGAATTTCTTACATACTTCTGCATATATCGCATCGATGATCACATACTGGTGTTTCAACTCCTTTTCGGTACAGGTTACCGGGATCATGATCTCGGGGAATACTTTTTTCTTATCCTTCAGCAATTCGGCAGTCGCTTCGAAGATGGCACGAACCTGCATTTCGGTGATCTCCGGGTAAGTGATGCCCAAACGGACGCCACGGTGACCCATCATCGGGTTGGTTTCATGCAACGCATCGGCACGGCGGTCAAACTCCTCTTTTGAAATCTTCAGACTGTCGGCAATTTTTTTACGGGCATCTTCGTTCTGAGGTATGAACTCATGCAGGGGCGGGTCAAGGGTGCGGATGGTCACAGGATATCCGACCATGGCAGCCAGAGTTTTCTTGATGTCTTCTTTTACAAACGGATAGAGTTCGCTCAATGCTTTTCGGCGTTCTTCTTCCGATTTCGAAGCAATCATCTTGCGGAGGAGGAAAAGGGGCTTTTCAGCATTTTTACCATAGAACATATGCTCGGTACGGAAAAGTCCGATTCCTTCGGCGCCAAAAGCACGCGCCTTTGCAGCATCTTCAGGTGTATCGGCATTGGTGCGGATTTTCATTGTACGAACAGCATCGCATAATTTCATGAAGGATTGAAAATCGGGATTTTCCTCGGCAGCCTTGATCATTGGCAACTGTCCATTGTAAATGTAGCCTTTAGAACCGTTCAGAGAGATAAAATCACCCTCCTTCAAAATGATATCGCCAATTTTCATTGTTTTTTTGGAGGCTTCAATTTTCAGTCCGCCAGCGCCAACGATACAGCATTTGCCCCAACCACGCGCCACAAGAGCGGCATGAGAGGTCATACCGCCACGCGCGGTGAGGATGGCTTGTGCAGAGCGCATACCTTCAATATCTTCGGGGTTGGTCTCCTCACGAACAAGTATAACGGTTTTGCCTTTCTTTGCCCAGGCAACAGCATCCTCGGAATTGAAAACAATTTGTCCGGTTGAGCCACCGGGACCTGCCGGAAGTCCTTTTGCCATAGGCTTGGTGCTCTTTTCTGCCTTCGGATCAAGGATCGGGTGAAGCAGTTCATCAAGCTGACTTGGTTCAACACGTGAAACAGCCTCTTCTTTTGTAATCAGCTTTTCATTGAACATATCGACAGCCATTTTCACAGCTGCAGGCCCATTCCTTTTTCCAACGCGACACTGGAGCATGTAAAGTTTGCCATCCTGAATGGTGAACTCGATGTCGAGCATATTGCGGTAATGTTTCTCAAGGGATCGCTCAATTTTATGAAGAGCTTTGTAAACAACTGGCATGGCTGTTTCCAGAGATTCAAGTTTCATTGTATGTTCATTCTTGCCAATTTCGTTGATGGGGTTCGGGGTCCGTATACCTGCTACCACATCTTCACCCTGTGCATTGGCTAACCATTCACCGTAGAAATAGTTTTCACCTGTGGCCGGGTTACGTGTAAAAGCCACTCCGGTTGCAGAGGTATCGCCCATATTTCCGAATACCATCGACTGTACATTAACTGCCGTTCCCCATTCATCGGGAATACCTTCAAATCGACGGTATGAGATGGCACGCTTACCATTCCAACTTGAGAAAACTGCTCCAACTGCTCCCCAGAGCTGTTCCATCGGATCTTCAGGGAAAGGCTTTCCAAGAACTTCTTTAACCTTTTTCTTATAGATATCGATGAGGGCTTTCAAATCTTCGGACGTAAGGTCAGTGTCACTTTTCGCGCCTCTTTTTTCTTTCATTTTATGAAGCTCTCTTTCAAGCTGAACGCGCACACCATGTCCCTCTTTAGGTTCAATTCCGGCTGCCTTTTCCATGACAACATCAGAATACATCTGGATCAGGCGGCGTTGAGAATCATATACAAATCGTGGGTTTTTTGTCTTTTTGATAAGGCCTTCACGGGTAATATCATTTAACCCGACGTTTAAAACGGTTTCCATCATCCCTGGCATGGATGCGCGGGCACCGGAACGGACCGAGACAAGAAGTGGGTTGGTTTTGTCGCCAAAAATGGCCCCCATCTCTTTTTCTGTAGCTTTCAGACTGTCGGCAACTTGTTTCTTCAGTTCCTTAGGATAGGATTTTTTATTCTGTTGATAGTAAGTACAAACCTCTGTAGTAATTGTGAAACCGGCAGGGACAGGAAGTCCGATATTAACCATCTCAGCGAGGTTTGCACCTTTACCGCCAAGCAGGTTCTTCATTTCAGCTGTACCTTCGGCTTTTTTACCACCAAAATAGTAGACGTACTTGTTTTGTTTAGCTTGTTTTGCCATAATTGACATCATTTAAGTTAGTTAAAATTTGGAGCCGCAAAAGTACGAAATAAAACGCTTATTTCAGTGGGATTCAGATTGAAAATTTAAAAACCGAGTTTACCTATATTATTCATGTTCCACATGATCCACTCTTGCCGGCCGCGGATATAAGGTGTCGGACTGGCAGGGTTCCATTTCAGGGGATTTGGCAATATGGACGCAAGCAGGGCTGCTTCGCCACGGCTGATTTTTCCGGCTGATTTGCCAAAATAATATTGAGATGCAGCTTCAACCCCGTAAATGCCTTTTCCTGTTTCAATTACATTCAGATAAACCTCGATGATGCGTTTCTTTCCCCATATCAATTCAATCAATACAGTAAAATAAACCTCAAAGCCTTTGCGAACCCAGGATCGTTGGGGCCACAGAAAAACATTCTTGGCTGTTTGCTGTGATATTGTACTGGCTCCCCTGACCTTTTTGCCCATCTTTTTCTCATTAAATTCCTTGGCTTTCTGAATGGCTTCAAAATCAAAGCCCGGGTGCTCAATGAAAAGATTATCCTCTGCAGCAACTGCTGCAAGCGGTAAGTTGGTTGACATGTCATTCAATGAAATCCAATCTTTATTCAGTCTGACTGACTGTCCATTATAGATCTGTTCCACCATTCTTATCACCATGAGCGGTGTTATTGGCGGGTTTATGAACCGGTAAAGCAGAACAAACAGAAACGTTGATGCAAGAAAAATTATAATGGAATATTTGAAAAATTTCCAGGATGCCTTCAGGAATTTCTTCATATATTTTTTATTCTTTTCGCCATATATTTATTCCTTATCTTCATTTTGGAAGTCAAAAATACGAAGAAAAACAATCCCTTTTCCTACCTTTGCTGTTCCAAAACTAACAGATGTATGAGCAATTTTATCGGTATCCGGCATGAGGATAAATACAAACTTGAACGACGGGCCCCACTTACACCCAAACATGTGTCAAGACTTGTGAAACAAAAAAAACTGGACATAGTTGTTCAGACCTCCTCTAAACGCGTTTTCTCCGATGCGGAATATATTCAGGCGGGTGCCATAATTGCAAAAGACCTAAAGAAATGTTCAGTGATTTTTGGGGTCAAGGAGATTCCTGAATCATTTTTTGAAGCAGAGAAGACCTATGTTTTTTTTGCACATGTTGTAAAGGGGCAACCACACAATATGGCCATGCTGCGCCGGATGATGGAATTGAAATGCAACCTGATCGAATATGAGAAGGTAGTGGATGATCAAGGGAAACGACTTATTTTTTTCGGCCGGTATGCAGGTATGGCCGGAATGATCAATTCTCTGTGGGCATTGGGATTACGACTTAAGGAGGCAGGTTACAGTTCAAATTTGGTACGGTTGAAACAGGCGCATCATTATCACACGCTCAAGGAGGCAAAGGAGGATATTTCTGTTATTGGTCAGCTTATTGCTGAAAATGGTATACCACATGATTTGAGGCCGTTTGTTATCGGGTTCACAGGATATGGAAATGTTTCACAGGGGGCTCAGGAGATTATAGGTTTGCTTCCTGTAAAAGAGATATCTCCCGAAAAATTGCTTGATTTACATGACCGAAAAAAACTTCCCGATAATCTTGTGTACAAAGTCATTTTTAAAGAAGAGGATCTTGTTGAACATATTAATGGGGAACCATTTGAACTCCACGATTATTATTCGAATCCCCAGAACTACAAGAGTAAATTTGAAAAATACATACCATATTTGTCAATGCTCATCAACTGCATCTATTGGGATAAACGTTATCCGCGTCTCGTTACCAAAAAATACCTTAAAAATCAATACACTGAAGGAAAAACAAGGCTTAAGGTAATTGGAGATATTAGCTGTGATGTTGAAGGATCAGTGGAGTGTACACTGAAACCTACTGAAATCAATGATCCCATATATATTTACGATCCGCAAACTGCCAAGATCGAAATGGGGCATAAAGGTCCCGGAGTGCTTGTGATGGCAGTAGATATTCTTCCGGCCGAATTACCACGCGATTCATCTGATGGTTTTGCTGACGTGTTGGTCAATTTCGTAAAACCTATTGCAGATGCTGATTTTGATGAGCATTTTGATGATCTCGACCTGCCAAAACCTATAAAAAAGGCGCTCATCCTTCATAAAGGAGAATTGACGCCGGATTATAAATACATTGAAGAATTCCTGAAATAATTTACGCTCTTTCTCTTAGAACTTCTGCCAAATGAAAAAGATTTTGATCCTCGGCTCGGGGCTTGTAGCCAAACCAATTATCCAATATTTACTATCCAAAAACTTTCAGGTTACTGTTGCCTCCAATACCACTGATCGTTCTGATGAGATGATCGCCGGAAACATCAATGGCGTTTCTCTTTTCTGGGATGCCACAGATGAAGATTCTCTCAGTTCTATTATTGCTGACCATGATATTACTGTCAGCCTTCTTCCCTATATTTTTCATGTGATGGTTGCCAGACAATGTGTAGCCCATAAAAAAAATATGGTAACCACATCTTATGTGAAACCTGAGATGAAAGCGCTCGATACTGCTGCAAAAGAGGCGGGTATCATCCTGTTGAACGAAATGGGACTCGATCCGGGGATTGATCATATGTCGGCTATGCGGATCATTGATAAGGTACATGAACGCGAAGGTGCAATTCTTGAGTTTTATTCTATTTGCGGCGCTCTTCCAGCTCCGGAAGCAGCGAATAATCCATTCAGGTATAAATTTTCATGGAGCCCAAAAGGAGTAGTGCTTGCCAGTAATAATGACGCTATATTTTTACTGCATGGAAACAAAGTGATGCTGCCAACAGGAAATCTGTTCAAGAATCCATTCAAGATTAATTTTCCGGAGGTTGGGGAACTTGAAGTTTATCCGAATCGCGATTCCATTGCATACAAGGATATATACGGCATCCCTGAAGCCATGACAATGTACAGGGGAACATTCCGTTACCTTGGTTGGTGTGAAACGCTCGATGCAATGAAGCAACTGAACCTGTTATGTGCAGAAAAATTCGATATGACAGGTTTGACCTATGGCGGCATGGTTGCCCGCCAAATCTGCAGCATCAAGGCACAGGGCACAGGGCACAGGGCACAGGGCACAG
>JBAXKG010000047.1:0-21336 GCA_037137455.1 Bacteroidota bacterium | reverse complement strand
ATCCATAACCGGGTAACTGCAAATGTCGCAAACAGGTTTAAAATGCTGTGTGAATGGAAGTTCGAACACTTCAAAGAGACCTGAATGTTTTTTTATAACAATTTTATCATTAGTCCTGGTACAAAATCATGGCTGAATAGGGTGCAATTCCCGCCATCTCTGAATAGCTTTTCTCATAATTTTTGAATTCATAGTTTTGAAGAGCAGCCCTCCAAATTCCATTGGGTAAAACGAAATTTTTCTCACGATCAGACCCGTTAAAAATAAGTATGATTTGTTGCCAGCTGTCATTATTGGCATGATCTTTCAATTGATAAGCTATGAGCTGAGTATCATTCACCGGCAGAAATACCAGGTTCTTCCGGACCATTTCATTTTTTTGCATTCTGAAAGCGGGATGCGCTTTACGCAGGGCAACCAAATCTTTATAATAGGCCACCAGATCGCTGTTTTCATATTTCCAGTCCCAGTTGATCCGGTTTACCGAATCGGGTTTGTTGAATGAATTGTGGTCGCCGCCTTTGGTCCTTTTCATCTCAACACCCGCATGCAAAAAAGGAATTCCCTGTGAGGTAAGCACGATAGTATTTGCAAGTTTATGCATTTTGACAAGATCCTCTTCAGAAGCATCAGGACGCGAGATTTTTAATTTGTCGTATAGGGTATTATTGTCGTGACATGAAACATAATTGATCACCTCATCAGGGTTTTTCGTATAGGGTTCCTTGGAGTAATTTACTTTCGAATAATCAATTTGCGGATGTTCTCCGGAAGCTACGATGCCAAATTTGACCGATTCCGCCATATCTTTGGCGCCGCTGGCAAACCCGGTACTCTTCCCTTCAAATACATTTCCTTTTATCCCATCGCGTATATCATCGCTGAAAACCGCCACACCGTTCATTTTTTTCGCATTCTTTTTCAGGGCCCTGAATTTCTCGGGCAACGGAGAATCTCCGGCCGTCCAGCCCTCTCCATAAATAATGATAGATGGATCAATGGCACGAAGTGCGGCAGACACCTGGTTCATTGTCTCCATATCATGGATGCCCATCAGGTCAATTCGAAAGCCATCTACATGGTATTCCTTTACCCAGAATGTCACCGACTCGATAATAAATTTCCGCATCATGGCGCGATCAGAGGCAGTCTCATTGCCGCAGCCTGAAGCATTGCTGTATTTTCCATCTTTTTCCCACTGCCGGTAATAATAGCCCGGAACCAATTGGTCGAAATTCGAGTTGTAGGTCTGGCCTGTATGGTTGTAAACAACATCCATTACCACCCGTAGCCCCTTTTGATGCATTGCCTGGACCATCTTCTTGAATTCCAGGATACGGACCTTGCCATCTTCCGGATTGGTTGAATAAGATCCTTCGGGGGTGTTATAGTTTTGAGGATCATAACCCCAATTATATTGAGGGACATTTAATTTTGACTCATCCACGCTGCAGAAATCGTAGGTTGGCAACAGGTGTACATGCGTGACCCCCATTTCGGCGATGTGATCAATTCCCGTGCTTTGCCCATGGCTGTTTTTGGTGCCAGATTCGGTAAATCCCAAAAATTTGCCCTTATTTTTTATACCCGAATTGGACGCAATCGACAAGTCGCGGATATGTAGTTCATAGAGGATCACATCCATATGGTTATTCAATACGGGAGATTTATCGTTTTCCCAATCTGCAGGATTTGTTTCACTTAAATCAATGATCTGCCCGCGTTTTCCATTTATGCCAACTGCCTTGGCATAGGGATCGGTGGTTTCATCATTCCATTTTCCATTGATCTTTGCCTGAAAAGTATAATAGATGTTTTTCCGGTCACCCTCCAGTTTTGATTGCCACACGCCATCACCATCCTTCATGCAAATGATCTCTTCCGTCATGTCATTTCCCAATGAGGTTTTGTATAATTTCAACTTCATTTCCTGTGCCGGGGGAGACCATATTTTCAGGATGGTTCCTGTTTTTGAGTAACTCACGCCCAGGTCGTTGCCGAGGTAAACAGGATAATCTTTATACGGATCATACGCCAATGATGACGTTATTTTCTGCGCAAACAGACACTGTTGGAAATATAAAATCGCTCCTGAAAGGAGAATGATCAAGATAAGTATTGTTTTCATCATTAGTAGTTTAATTTTATATCGGAACAAAGTTATTCTTGCAGATGGAAAGTTTTTCTCATCTGTTGATAAAGATAAATATTTTTATAACCTGCCAGAAGATAAAATTGTTTTGTACGACAAATTAAGCCATACGGCAAATTTGCTTAAACTTGTGCACCAGTAATTGTTTCATTTTTTTGAAATCAGGCTTCATTCCGGCAAAAAAAAATCAAAAAATCCTCATGATCATTCTCGAAAAACCCTATGTTTCTGAATTCCTTCAACAAACAGTTGTGCACTTGCAAATTCCTGTTCTGGCAACTGAGTTTTCAAAGAGTTTGAGGTATGCGAATGAAATGAAACTTGTAGAAACTGATGTTTTTTTTGCCGAGCTCAAAACCGCCAAAAATCCGTTGTTATATAGTAATTCGGAAAACTCAACTGAATTATTAAATCTTTACGGTGCAGAACTCACGGTTACAAAAAATGTAAATTTCTTCAAAGACAAATCAAAACTTCGTGAAATATTTTCAAAACTCAATCCCGATGTCTGGTTCTATACATATTCGTTGAAGGAACTGGATGAAATAGATATTTCAACTCTTCGAACTCCGTTTGTCATTAAACCGGTCAGGGGTTTCGCGAGTATAGGCATTCATTCAATTCACAATGAAGAAGATTGGAAAGCAGTGCTCGAAAGCATAAATAAAGAGGTAAAACTGATGCAAAACGTTTTTCCGGATGTTGTAGTCAGTTTGAATGAATTTATTATTGAACGATATATCGAAGGCACTGAAATTGCAATTGATGCATATTTCAATGGTTCGGGAGAGCCCGTTATTCTCAATATCCTCACACATCTGTTTGGCTCAAAATCGGATATGAGTGACCGTTTATACATGACTTGCGATGAGATTGTCAGAAAGTACCACCATTCTATCGTTCAATACCTTGAAGAAATTGCCAAATTGAGAGATCTGCGAAACTTCCCTTTTCATCTCGAAATGCGACAAGAATCAAACGGCAATTTTGTGCCGATTGAAATTAATCCCATGAGGTTCATGGGTTTTTGTGTTGCCGATGTTGAATATTATTTTTACGGAATCAATCCGTATGAATATTATTTTCACCAAAAGAAACCCGACTGGGATAATATTCTTGAATCGCGCAGTGACAAGCTTTATGGAATGTTCGGCATCGACATTCCTAAACATTTAGACAAAACCCAGATATCTTTCGATTATGAAAAATTTATTGCCTGGTTCTCAAAACCATTATATTATGTAAAAATGGATTACACTAAATTGCCAATGGCAATCTATTTATTTGCCGAGGTACAAAAAAGTCAATTTTCTGAATTTGAATCGATTTTGTATTCCGATTTATCTGAATTTATCAAGAGTAAAGAATAAATGAACGGGATGATCTGCTATTGTCCACCCCATTTCAAAACCATATCTCAATCAGAAAATATTTTACCTTTATCAAAAATATTTCTGTGTCCAATCCCCACCTTTTCCGGAAGAAATCAATCAACCATATTCTCCGGGATGCCCATAACCGGGAAGGGGAACGGACAGAATTAAAAAAAAGCCTGAATGTATTTGATCTGACCGCGCTGGGTATTGCCGCGGTGATAGGTGCGGGGATATTCAGTACCATTGGAACTGCTGCTGCCAGCGGAGGCCCTGCCGTATCCCTTCTGTTTCTTTTCACTGCCATGGCCTGTGCCTTTTCAGCTTTGTGTTATGCCCAGTTTGCCTCCATCATTCCGATCAGTGGCAGCGCCTATACTTATGCTTATGCCAGTTTTGGTGAACTCATTGCCTGGATCATCGGCTGGGACCTGATTATGGAATATGCCATCGGGAATATCGCCGTGGCCATTTCGTGGTCCGATTATTTTACTGGTTTCCTGGGCGGGGTAGGACTGCATGTTCCGGAATACCTGGGCATCGATTACCTTTCAGCTGCCCGGGGATATCACCAGGCCATGCTTGAACTGATGCGCGGCATACCCTTGTCAGACCTGCCCGATTCACTTCAGGGCGCTTATAAAGCCTGGCATTCGGCGCCCATCGTTGGGGGGATTCGGATCATTGCCGATATTCCTGCTTTTTCTATTGTAGTCTTTATTACAGTTCTTGTTTACATAGGTATTTATGAAACTAAAGTAGCAAGCAACACAATGGTACTGCTGAAGGTCGGGATTTTATTTCTCATTATTGCCGTAGGATCGTTTTATATTGACCCTGGGAACTGGGATCCATTTGCCCCCAATGGCGTGACTGGCGTGCTCAAAGGGGTTTCCGGCGTCTTTTTCGCTTATATTGGTTTTGATGCCATCTCCACGACAGCCGAAGAGTGCAAAAACCCGCGCAGGGATCTGCCAAGAGCCATCATTCTTGCTCTGGTAATCACAACCGTACTCTATGTCATGATAAGTTTGGTGCTTACCGGAATGCTGCATTACAGCGAACTGGGCGTGGGCGATCCGTTGGCCTATGCATTTCAGAAGCTTCACCTGACCAGACTTTCGGGCGTCATTGCCATCAGTGCGGTAATTGCCATGGCCAGTGTATTGCTTGTCTTCCAGGTTGGCCAACCACGCATCTGGATGAGCATGAGCCGTGATGGATTGTTGCCAAGATCGTTTTCGAAAATTCATCCACGGTTCAAAACTCCTTATTTTTCCACAATAATTGCCGGTATATTGGTCGCCATTCCTTCATTATTCATGAACCTCACCGAAGTAACAGATCTGACGAGCATCGGAACCCTGTTTGCATTTATTCTGGTCTCAGGAGGGGTTCTGGTACTGCAAAGTTCATGGAAAAAAAACGATATCCCAAAGAGTGAGAAAGGCTTCCAGGTGCCATACCTTAACAGTCGTTATTTTCTACCAATTATCTGGATCGGAATATTTGTCTTGCTATATTATTGGAACCGGACTGAAATCAACGCTTTTATTGCGAATTTGCTGAACGGAACCGGTAACTCTCCGGTCGCATCCCTGGCCAGTAACCATTCGTCGTTTGTCACTTTTAGCTGGTCATTCCTTCGCCATCTTCTTCTCACAGAATTTCCGATCCTGTTGTTTATTTTGACAGCAATTGCACTAACCTGGTATGGCATACGTAACCAACTATCATTGATTCCCGTTCTTGGCCTTCTGACCAATTTTTATCTGATGGCCCAGCTCGGGGTGACAAACTGGCTCAGGTTCTTAGTCTGGCTGGCAATAGGGCTAATTATCTATTTCAGCTATGGAAGGAGACACAGCAAGCTTGGTAAATAGCGAAAAAATAGTAAATCGTAAATCATTCATATGTCTGTCACTGAAATAATTGTCATCATCTTAGCCGGAATTTTGGTCGGATTTATCAATACCCTCTCCGGAGGCGGTTCTGTAATAAGCCTTTCATTGTTATTACTCCTTGGATTACCTGCAAATATTGCCAATGGAACAAACAGGATCAGTATCTTTTTTCAAACCCTTTCATCGGTTGGCAGCTTTACTCGCCAGAAAATGTTTACCGATCTTCGTCCGGTCTGGCTTGGAATTCCGGCAACTATTGGCGCCATTTTCGGGGCTTATCTGGCTGTAGATGTTAATACCCGGGTTATCGAAATCGCGATGGCAATATCCATGGTGATTATGCTGTTTTTTCTGTTTTACAAGCCGGATAAATGGCTTAAAGAAAATTCCGGGCTTCTTACCGGACGCGTGAAATGGTGGCAACTGATTATCTTTTTTGTAGTTGGATTCTATGGCGGGTTTATTCAGGTTGGGGTAGGCTATTTCCTGCTGATGGCGCTCGTATTGGGAGTTGGGTATGATCTGGTAAAAGCCAATGCAGTTAAAAATCTGATCGTCTTTTTTTATGCCATCTTTGCATTGCTGGTATTTATGATCGATGGCAAAGTCAACTATCTTTACGGGATCATCCTATCGGCCGGCAGTATGATCGGGGCTTTGATCGCTTCATACCTGGCCGTAAAAAAAGGGGGAGGGTTCATCCGGGCTGTAATTTTATTGTCGGTTGTGCTGACCATCCTGCAAATAACCGGATTGATTAATTTTACAAGGCTATTGAAGTATATTTTATAATGTTTGGAAATTAATGTTTTCATTTTTTCAGCATATAAACCTTCAGTACAAAGTATAGAATATGTATCAGATTTAAACTATTCCTATGGAAAGTACAATTGAATGTAAATCATTGTTCAACAACAGCTATTTTAAAGTTTTATTCTGTTTTGTACTTTTATTTTTACCTGGTTCCTTCCTCTTCGCACAAGTCGAATCTGGTTCGGTTAAACCTGATAATCCAAAAACTGGTAAATGGACGCTGGTTATACACGGCGGGGCAGGAGGACCTGTGAAAGGAACCATGAATGCCGATAAGGAAAAAGAGTATTTGGACAAACTGGATGATGCGCTGAAACTGGGTTCAGGGATTCTTGCAAACGATGGGAGCAGTGTTGATGCTGTTGAAGCGGTGATAAGGTTCATGGAAGATTGTCCGTTGTTTAATGCCGGAAGGGGAGCCGTATTGGACGAAGATGGGAAAGCTGAGCTTGATGCTGCGATTATGGATGGAAAAACCGGATTGGCAGGGGCCGTTGCAGGTGTCACCATAATTAAAAATCCGATCACAGCAGCCCGGCGTGTTATGGAGAAATCGAGGCACGTAATGCTAATTGCGACAGGCGCTGAAAAATTTGCAAAAGCGCAGGGTCTCGATCTTGTTGAACCTTCATATTTCATTACTCCGGAGCGACTAGAATCCTGGAAAAAATGGAAAGCCGGCACGACTGAAGGAACCGGTAAAGAGCCTGGCAAGACGGAACCGAAAACCTCAGAAAAAGAGAAACAAGGCACAGTAGGGGCAGTCGCCCTTGATCAGTATGGCAACCTGGCAGCGGGCACCTCAACAGGCGGTATGACGGGGAAAATGGTTGGCCGCGTTGGAGATTCCCCAATCATTGGCGCCGGCACTTATGCAAATAATCAAACCTGCGCTGTCTCTGCCACAGGACACGGCGAATACTTTATCCGCAATATCGTGGCGTTCGATCTCTCTGCAAAAATGGAATACTGCGGCATGTCAGTTGAAGAAGCAGGGAAGGCAATTATCATGGAAAAATTTGTAAAACAGAAAGCAAATGGAGGCTTGATCGCTGTTGACAAAGAAGGTAATGTTTGTATGCCGTTTAACACCAATGCCATGTTCAGGGGCTTCGTAAAATCAAGCGGTAAAAAGGAAGTAGCAATATATTAAAAAGGTTGATGATAATCTTCTGCCGTCGGGTCATAATTCTATTCTTCATCATTTTGCTGATGGCTGGGAGTTCCTCGTGCCGTAAAAGCGCTGAACAACCTTCAAAAACCGAATTCTATCTGATTAACAATACCCAACATCGGTTTGTTTTATATTATCTCTCTGAAAACCTGAAACAGGATACCATTCGCCAAATCGCCCCGCATACACAATGCTGTATATGGAAAATTGATGGTATCCGTGATTCTGCGACATTAAAGACCTTTATTGATCAGCGGTTGATGAGGCTGATGGATGAAAATAACGTGGATTGGTTACCCAGAATCTCAGATGCGGTTAAGTGGGGAAATATGAGATTGCCATTTGAATCAGGGACCAGGGACTTGTTTTTTATTTTGATGAATCCCATTGATGATGGTTGGAACAGGCTGCAAAGTCTTGGGATTATCAAACTATTCCGGATATCAGAAGCCCTGTCATACCTAATTCTGCTTTCATCTGTCATTGGGTTGTTTTATGTACGGTTGCGATTCAAAATCCTTTACATAATCCTGGCTGCATTTCTTAATTATCCGGTAATTTATTATACTGCCGATTTTGGATATTTAATCAGAAATACGATTGATCCCTTGTTTATTATTCCAACATGGGTTGTTGAATCCACACGTTATTATGTGAGATTCTCGATCCCATCTGGCGCCATCATGGTATGGGTAATGTTGATTTTACGCAAATGTTTTAAAGGAAACAAAAACTAAAGGGCAGAAGTCATTGTTTTTCATATTGCTGGATTTCATCGTGCACATATTCAAGCGATACCCCTGCCTGCCTGAACATCTCCTCCGATTCTTTTCCATCGTGGTATTTTCGTTCACAAACCACACGTACGATACCACAATTGATAATGAGCATCGCACAAGTACGGCATGGGGTCATACGGCAATATAAGGTTGCATTTTCCAGTGATATCCCCAGGCGTGCAGCCTGGCAAATGGCGTTTTGTTCGGCATGAACGGTACGCATGCAATGTTGGGTTGTTCGATCATCTTCATGCAACACCTTCTTCAAAAGATGCCCGACTTCATCACAATGAGGCAAACCACGCGGTGAACCGACATATCCCGTAACGAGTATCTGCTTGTCACGGGCGATTACACAACCACTGCGGCCACGATCGCAAGTAGCCCTTTTTGAAACGGTATGCGCGACCTCCATAAAATATTCATCCCAGGTGGGGCGGTTATAATCTAACGGTTCCATGGGCAATTAGAATGACAGGGTAAAGGTACAAATCATTTCATTTCAATTTACCTTTAGAAGAGTTATGACAGATTTCTCATAATGCGCAAAATATAACTATTTTTGTGCAGAATTAATCAATGGATGATTTTCTCATTCTATTATTTGTTTAAATGCGTAACTGTTATTCACTATTAATCCATAATATTTTATGAAGACAAAATTCATATTCTTGTTTGTTGTGCTGATAATCAATTGTTTACTTGCCGGCGCGGCCAATTTCAGCTTTCTGCCTTATACTGTTAAACAGCCTGATGGGGCCGTAATTAATTGTTTTGCGTCTGGAGATGAATATTTTAACTGGTTGCATGACAAGGATGGATACACCATCATCCAGGGTGATGACGGTTATTACTATTGGGGCATTATCAGCGGAGATATAGTAGTGGCAACGACCTTGCGGGCCGATGAAACTAATCCATCACAAGCCGGCCTTGCAAAATGGGCCAAAATTTCGTTGGCAAAATATAATCAACGCAAAGCATTTTATTCCGAAAACGTTGATAAGTCTGTAAGGGCGCCACATATAGGGGTAATGAATAACCTGGTAGTTTATATCCGCTTTAATGATGACATTGAGTTTACTACGACCCGTCAGGATTATGACAATAAATTTAACCTGCCATCCGGAAATGCCTTGAAATCCTATTTTTCCGAGGTGTCATATACAACTTTTAAAATCAGCAGTACGCATTATCCTGAATGTGCCATGACTACTAATTTATCATACAAGGATACTCATAACCGGAATTATTTCCAGCCTTACAACGCGGTCACCAATCCGAATGGATATACCAGCGATAATGATAGCAGAATGCGCGAGCATACATTGCTCAAAGATGCGATTACCTGGATCAATGCCAATTCTCCTATTCCGGCCGATTTGAATATTGATGGCGATAACGATGGGAGAGTCGATAATGTCTGCTTTATTGTTCGTGGCAACAACGGAGCCTGGGCTGACTTGTTATGGGCACACCGGTGGGCGCTGTATTCGTTTAATGTTTTTATCAATGGGAAAAGAGTATACGATTATACCTTCCAACCTGAAACACAGGTCGATGTTAATACCTTATGCCATGAAATGTTTCACGCTTTGGGATCGCCCGATTTGTACCATTACACCTCAAACGGAATAACCCCTGTTGGCCCATGGGACCTGATGCAAAGCGGTATAGGTCATATGGGCGCTTATATGAAATGGAAGTACACGAACAATTCATGGATCGACTCAATCCCTGAAATTACTGCATCGGGAACCTATTCCCTCCATCCGTTGGCTTCATCCGTCAACAATTGTTACAAAATAGCATCGCCCTATTCCTTAAGTCAATTTTTTATCGTGGAATACCGAAGAAAACTGGGTACTTTTGAAGGATCCCTTCCGGGTTCGGGATTAATTGTTTACCGCATTGATACAACTGTCCATGGAAATGCAAGTGGCCCTCCGGATGAAGTTTATCTTTACAGGCCCGGGGGAACACTTGTTGTAAATGGTTCAATTAACACAGCATTTTTTTCTGCCGGATCCGGCAGAACTATAATTAACGAAACATCCAACCCGACCCCTTTTCTTCAGGATGGTTCACCGGGAGGATTGGATATTTCGAATGTGACTGCAGCAGATACAACTATTTCTTTCACTGTTTTCGTGACCTATATCGATGATCCTGCTCATTTTTCTGCCGCCCCGATCAGTAGTTCTGAAATTGATTTAAACTGGCAAAAAAATCCATCCAACAGCAATGTTGTGATTGCTTATAACTCCACCAATAGTTTTGGAATTCCTGTAAATGGATCAATCTATGCACCGGGTGATGTAATTCCAGGTGGAGGTATTGTTTTATATAACGGCCCCGACACAACCTATAATCATACCGGGCTTTTGACAAAAACAAGATACTTTTACAAAGCCTGGTCTGTATTGCCCGGAACATCTTATTCTCCGGGGACGGTTTGTAATAATATTACTTTTTGCGAGAGTGTTACCACTCTGCCATTTTCCGAAGGATTTGAAAACAGTTCAGACCGGCCCGATTGCTGGTTTGAAGATGGCTCTGACCCTGTTTGGCAATTTTTTACAGGCAACGGCCCGGGGATTGGAACAGGATATCCGGCCACTGCCCATTCAGGCATACGAAATGCCTGCCTGATCGATTTATCGACTACCCCTGATTATAATACACTCGTCACTCCGGTTTTTAATTTGTCAGGATACAACGATGTTCGACTGAAATTCTGGTTGTTTATGCAAAAATGGGGAACAAGGCAAGATGAACTGCAAATTTTTTATCGGGTTAACCCGGGCTCAACCTGGACTTTGTTACAAAGCTTCACCACCTCATTTTCAACATGGACAGAACAGTCTGTTTCTTTATCATCCATTTCCAATGAATTTCAGCTTGGTTTTTGTGGAAATGCCAAGTCGGGGTTTGGGGTTTGTATCGATGATATCCTGGTTGAAGGCACCATGGTTGGAGTAAGTGAACATAAATCCGATAATTTCTATGTCTCCCCGAATCCATCGGCAGGAATTTTCAGGGTCACTTCCGTAAATGAGGATAATCAGATCCGTGAGATCACCATATTTGATTGTACGGGGAAAAGAATGGCAGGCGTTTGGGGGAATGGTGAAAAGGAATTTAATTTTGATCTTTCTTTTGCCGCTCCCGGAATTTATATTCTGAAAATAAAAACGGAAATGGATGTGATAATCCGTAAACTGACCATTACCAGATAATTTGTTTAAGAGCCTTTTCCACTTCCCTGAAAAGATCCTCTTTTGAACCATTGTTGTAAAGGACAAAATCGGCTGCCCGGATACAAGCCTTTAAGTTCTGTTTATTTGGGTCGGAGGTGTTCATTTCACGGGTTTCATTTTCAATAAAGGTATTAAAGGAAATTTTGTCTGTTTCAGATGATCTCTCCACAATTCGCTTATAGCGCAATTTTGGATCAGCATCAACGGCAAACAGGAAGAAACTTCCCTTCTCCTTCAATGAAAAGATCTCTCCGGGAGTACGGATACTTTCAATGATGCAATTTTGTCCTGATTCAGCAGCTTTTAAGTATAGTTGATCAGTTATAAAAGCCGGCCCATGCTGGGCGCGGAGTTCATTTGCAAGGTTGAACATGCTGTCGCGGTTTTCGGCCATACCGCGTTCGCGTATCTCTTCAAGCAGATACTCCCTTACTGAGTAATGGTAAAACCCTTTTTGTTTTTCCAGGAATTCAACTACAGTGCCTTTCCCGGCACCGAGGGTGCCTGTTATTCCGATGATCAACATAATAAAAATTCAAATTTTTCCTTCTTTCAGCCGTTCAATCCATTTTTCGGCGGTGACAGGCTGATAATCTTCAAGCTTTTGAAATAGCTCTTTAAAGTCATCACTTGTACAAAGCAGATTGCGATGTTCGGGACGAAGAAATTTTTCTTCTACTGAATGGTCTAACATATTGAGCAATGGGGTGAAAAATCCGTCCAGGTTCAATAATCCGATGGGTTTTTTGATTATCCCAAGCTGGTTCCAGGTGAGTACTTCAAAAAGTTCATCAAGGGTGCCATAGGCGCCGGGCAGGGCCATAAATGCATCGGAAAGATCGGCCATCATTGACTTTCGTTCCTGCATACCTTCAACGATATGCATTTCAGTGAGGTTCGTGTGCGCAACTTCCCTTTCAACCAGCGATTTCGGCATAACCCCGATGACTTTTCCACCGGCAGCAAGCATGGTATCGGCGAGAACCCGCATTAATCCGACATTGGCGCCACCATAAACCAAAGTGATTTTGTTACATATCAGATATTCAGCCAGTTTTTCAGCGGTTTCGGCATATAACGTTCGTTTTCCCATGCTGGAGCCGCAAAAGACACAAAGGGTTTTAATCATTAAATTCTGTATTTTTGCTTTTAATTGGGATTCAAAGTTAATCAGAATCTATTGAACTTCGCGAACAATTCGTAAATCGCAAATCCAATTCCCATGCTATATCCTTTAAAATTTAAGCCGGTATTCAAAGATAAGATCTGGGGTGGACAGAAAATCAGAACAAACATTGGACTTGACTTCTCGCCGCTTCCCAACTGCGGTGAGGCCTGGATAATTTCAGGTGTTCCAGGTTGTCAGACAGTCGTTTCCAATGGATTTCTACAAGGGAATGAGCTCAATGAGATACTGGAAATATACATGGATGAACTGGTAGGTGAGCGGGTTTACGAGATGTATCCTGAGGAGTTCCCGATCCTGGTTAAATTAATTGATGCAAACGATTGGCTTTCCATACAGGTTCACCCCGATGATGCGCTTGCTGCACGCCGGAATGTCGGACGCGGGAAAACCGAAATGTGGTATATTCTTGATGCCGTTCAGGATGCTCAACTTATCACCGGGTTTAATCAAAAAATGAACCCTGAATCATACCTGGAATACCTGAAGCAAAAAAGGTTAAAAGAGGCTCTCAATATCGAAAAAGTGCATAAGGGCGATGCCTTTTTTATTCCATCGGGCAGGGTACATGCACTCGGGCCCGGAATCCTTCTTGCCGAAATACAACAAACCTCCGACACAACTTACCGCATCTATGACTGGGACAGGGTCGACAGCGAAGGGAAATCGCGGGATTTACATACTGAACTCGCCCTGGAGGCCATCGATTTCAGTCGGGTCGATTCGTATCGTACCAATTATAAAAACAGTATAAACAATACTGCCAACCTTGCCGATTGCCCCTTTTTCACGGTCAATCTGCTTGAAACAGATCGGTTAACATTGAAAGACTACAGTTCGCTCGACTCATTTGTGATGTATACCTGTATTGAGGGAAAATCCGAAATATTGGCTGATGGAAACAGGTTCTCCCTTGTAACCGGCGAATTGGTGCTATTTCCTGCCATAACTGAGCAAGTGATAATAACCCCAACTACACGTTGCAAGATATTGGAAATTTTCATACCTTAAGACATTGACACAACTCTGTCTAAATAATTATCAATAATCTGGTTATATAAATAAAATTTGAAGTAGCAAATATATTTCAAACTTAAAGGATCATATTATTTTGATAAATTTGTGTATGATAAAACAAGTATAACGATGAAGACTTTCCGGCTTATTTTTCTCTTGTTGGTCATCTCCTCATTGGTGAATGGTCAGGATAACCTTTTTAAATATAAAAAATTACCTTCTGTCAATGTGAAAGATGTAAAAGGCCTGCCATTTTCAACTGAAGATATCACCAATGACGGGAAACCGATTATCATCAGTTTCTGGGCTACCTGGTGTAAGCCATGTATCCGCGAATTGACTACAATTGCTGATGTTTATGACGATTGGGTTACGGAGACCGGAGTGAAGCTTGTGGCTGTTTCAATCGATGATTCACGATCGGCCTCACTGGTGGCCCCGATGGTAAACGGAAAGGGCTGGGAGTTTCTGGTACTCCTTGATCCCAACAGTGATTTTAAGCGCGCCATGAATGTGGGTCCGATACCACATACATTTTTGCTCAATGGGAAAGGCGAGGTCGTTTTTCAGCATACCTCTTTTTCTGAAGGTGATGAACTGGGTTTGATTGATATGGTTCGCAAGCTTAACCGTGGCGAAGAGATCAAATAATTTTCAACATGTGTGAATTATCAATTAAAAATCAACACCTTGAATACACGAATTTGCTGTTTTCTTGGAGCAATCAGTATATTGTTCCTCGTTCCTGCAGTTGTTAAATCGCAGGATTTGCTGAAAGGAAGTGAAGTTCACGGCAGCATGCAGGCCGATGCCACCTATTATCTGACCGATCCCAAAACAGGGATTACCGATTCTACCCTTGCCGGAAAACTGATCCGTATGAATGCCTTTACAGAGGTAAACTATTCCCTGGGTAATTTCACAGCCGGATTACGTTTTGAAGCCTACCTGCCGCCACTCACAGGTTACGATGCCCAATACAACGGGGTAGGGGTGCCCTATTGGTATGTTAATTACAAAAACGATTTTATTGATATAACAGCCGGGAATTTCTATGAACAATTTGGCTACGGAATGCTCCTGCGTACATACCAGGAGTGGACGCTGGGTTTTGATAACTCCCTGCGCGGATTGCGTATAAAGGTCATGCCGGCCAAGGGAATTACTCTCAAAGGAGTTTATGGTGTTCAGAGATATTATTGGGAACCTTACAAAGACTACAACCGGGGTATAGTAAAAGGGTTCGATGCCGATTTTTATCTGAATGACATTTTTACCAAACTTAATGACGCCAAAGTAAAACTTACCCTTGGCGGCTCCTTTGTCAGTAATTACCAACAAGGAGTCACTAAAGATATTCCTTACAACGGGAAGATGCTCGCGTTGAAAATGCCGGAAAATGTTTCCAATTATGGTGGCCGGTTCAATTTAAACATCGGTGATTTCAATTGGTTCACTGAATATGTCCATAAAATTAACGACCCCTCTGCATTAAATAATTATATTTATAAAAACGGCGATGGACTTTTCACCAATTTTTCCTATTCAAAACCGGGACTTGGTATCTCCCTGATGTCAAAATGGATTGATAACATGAGTTACAAATCAGATCGCACGGTAACTAATAACATGCTAAATATTAATTATCTGCCTTCAATTACCAAAGAACATTCCTATATGCTTGCCAGCATGTACCCCTATTCGACACAACCCGATGGGGAGGTAGGTATTTCCGGAACTGTCACACTGCATTTTCCAAAGAATTCAAAGCTCGGAGGAAAAACCGGGTTATCCATTGCGGCTAACTTTTCACAGGTTAATGGCATCAATAAGAAGCCAATCAACGACAGCACTTTCGTTGGACAAATCGGAACACTGGGTTATAACTCCACTTTTTTTGGAGTTGGCAATGTTGTCTATTACCAGGATGCAAATGTGGAGGTGACCAAAAAATTCGGAAAAAAATGGAAGGGGATATTTACCTATCAGTACCAAACTTATAACAAAGATGTTGTGGAAAATCATGCACCCGGTGACTATGGCACCATCTATTCACAAATTGGTATCGCCGATATTGCATGGAACATAACGAAAAAGCACACCCTGCGATGGGAAATACAGGGATTGTTTACTAAACAGGATAAAGGAAACTGGGTGGCAGGTTTAATTGAGCTTACTATCTCTCCGGCCTGGTTTGTTTCGGTAATGGATCAATACAATTTCGGAAACAGCATAGCATCCCAGCGGCTGAATTATTATACCGTGAGCGCTGGTTACACTAATCATTCAACCAGAATTGCCCTCTCTTATGGCCGACAGCGCGAAGGGATTATTTGTGTGGGTGGTGTATGCCGGTTCGTCCCTGCAACAAATGGCCTTACTCTCACGGTGACCAGCAGTTTTTGATGTGATTGTGATAAAATGACAGTTCGAATAAATAATTTATTACAGAGATGAAAACGATTTTCAATATAGTCTTATACGCTCTTTTTGGAGCTTTTTTGCTCCAGTCTTGCACCAAGCTGAGTGACCCCTATTACACAGTGAAGTCGGTTTATGCCGATACTACTAAACGATCAGTTTTAGTCGAGGATTATACCGGACATATGTGCCCAAACTGTCCTCCTGCCGCCAAAATGGCAAATTCCCTTCAGGAACTGTATCCGGGACAAGTATTTGCGATTGCTGTTCATGCCGGTGATTTTGCAAGGCCAAACGATGATCCCGATTATTATCCATATCTCTTAGCCGATTATAACACACCAGCTGGAAATGCCTGGAACAGTTTTAGTGGTTTTCACATTGAAGAGTGGGGGTATCCAAGGGGAATGGTCAACAGGCGAACTTATAGCTTAAAAGGGGGCATCTCCCTTAGCCCGGCCGACTGGAGCCAGGCAATACAGACTGCTGTTACATTACCCAAGGTGGCCGTAATGACTGTGCATAATACCTTTGATAAGCAGAGCAAACTTTTGAATTCTAAGGTTGATATTAAATTCATTATCAATTATACCGGTAAGGTTAATTTAAATGTCTGTCTTTTGGAGGATAGTATTTATAACGGACAATTGAATAATGTCAAACCCGATTCAACACCAATCATCAAACGGTTCAGGTTTATGCATATGTTAAGGGATACAAAAGGGGGAACCTTTGGAGATGAAATTTCGGTCAATCCTGTTCCATCAGGCAATGTAATAAACAAATCGTATTCATTTGATTTCAATGCCAAACCCTGGATTGTCAACCATTGCAGTGTGATTGCTTTTATCTCGGATTCTGAAACGAAAGAGATTTTACATGTTGCGAAATCAACATTTATTAAGCCTTAACTTTGCAAATTATTTTTAAAATATTGAAATACAGCATATTATGTGCTTTTCCCTTTTATTGGTACTAATACTTGCTTATTAGGGGTCAATTGTTTATATTTGTTTGTGAAATTTAAACATATTGGGCCATGAAAACTGCGATTTCCTTTTTCCTCGTCTCTTTCCTGTTTCTTATCCAAAACGGTTTTACCCAGAATCCCCGCAATATCCTCATTGATAATCTGACAAGTACCAATTGCGGTCATTGTCCCTGTATGGATACCGTTTTACAAAAGGTGGTTTTGAAAAATCATCCCAATACCGTAATTATGAATTTGCATGGGGCTATGTCAAATTATGAGAACAGAGATCTTTATCCCATGATTGATTCAATGCATTTTGATCCTTCCGGAGCCGCCCATGTAAACCGAATGGGGTTGCCAATAGATATTGATCTTATCCCGGATACAGTCAATGCAAGATACACTCGCATGTCTGAATCTCCGGTTAAAATCGAAATTTTATCCAGCAGTTATGATCCGGCCAGCCGTATATCGACAGTAGTTGTAAAATCCACTGCAGTTCAACCAAATATGAGTGGTCTTTACCGGATCAACGCCGCAATTACAGAGAGCAATCTGGTTGGTTATCAGCAGAATTTTCCCGATTGTCCGGGTGGTAACGCCTATAACCATAAATTCGTACTCCGCACCTTGAAATTTAATCCGGTTGGAGATTACCTTGTTGATGGGAACTGGGGGCAACAGACTGCTTTAACCAGGACTATTTCTGTTGAGCTTGATGATAAATGGATTGCCTCAAATTGCGATGTAGTCATCTACATTGACAGGTTTAATGGAACCCTGAACAATTCAGAAATCCAGCAGGCGGTTGTGCAGGGCGTTACGCGTCCCCTTGGCATGGAAAAATCAGAATCGGCCTCCTCAGCCATTTTGAATGTCTTTCCTAACCCGGTGCATGGAATGGCCCATATACATGTCAGGATTTCCACTGAAGGTAAGGTTACAGCCGGATTATTCGACATGAATGGAAAAAGGGTGAAGATTATCACCGATCAGAAACTCTCAGCAGGTTTTTATAACATGGAGTTTAATACATCAGACCTTCCTGCCGGAAGTTATATTTTCAGGATGGAAACCAACCAACAGGTTTACTCTACCCAAATTCAAATTCAATAACCCATGAAAAAGATAGCGTTACTCTTCACCATGATGCTGGCTGCAGGAGTGGTGTGTTTTGCACAGAGTCTGGAAATTTATGAATCTGTTGAGGGGCAGGATGTCAAGCGCCCTAATGGATCTATACTTACCAAGATCGTAGACCCGGGAAAGACCTTTTCATTTTTGCTGAAAGTGAAAAATGTGAATACCGCCAATCGATCTGTTTATTGTAAAAAGGTATACCTTGAGATCCTTCAGGGATCGGTAAACAGCTTTTGCTGGGAATCTTGTTACGGTCCTGCGATCATGGTTTCACCAACTCCTATTGTTATTAATCCGCAGGAGATTATTACCCGTTTTGATGCTGTTTACAAGTCCTATGGTTATTCAGGGGATTCACGTATCCGTTATGTTTGGTATGATGGCGCTAACCCTAACGATTCCGTTGGGGTTGAAGTTGTTTTCCGGTCACATCCAACGGGACTTGATGATAATATGGTCAGTGCAACTGAAATCGTTGCCTCGCCAAATCCGGCTGATGCCGTAGTTAGTTTGAGCTGGGAACCCACATATAATCCCGGAATGCTTACTATACACAATCTTGTTGGAAAAAAAATTCTTGTGAAAACCATTGAAGGAACGGAGAGGGAGGCTACCTTGAACATTTCTGATTTTCCTGATGGTCTCTATTTCTGCATTCTTGAATCAGAAGGAAAAGTACGGGCGGTTAAAAAATTTATCATCCGTCATTAAAGACTGTCAATCAAGTTTTATTTGACCCGGATGGATTTTCTTTATATTATAAACCGGATACCATGCCGCCACCAGCCCGATGGCCATTACAGTTATAAAAACCGTTATAAAATCAGCAACCTGCATATGCACAGGATAGGCGCTGACAACGAAACTACTATCAGCTCCTCCAAGCCGCACAAATCCGAACCGGATCTGCAGCCAGCAAATAATGGCTCCAATGGTGAGTCCCGACAGTGCACCGATAAGTGAGATCAGCAGGCCTTCGAACAGAAAAATACGGCGAATCAGCTGCTGGCCTGCTCCGATGCTTCGCAACACAGCAATATCTTTTTTCTTATCCAGGATGAGCATCGATAAGGTTCCGATCACGTTAAATGTAGCAATAATAAGGATCAGGGTAAGGATCATATAGATATAGTTTTTCTCCGAAACCATGATTTTATATAGGATTTCCTGCTGCTGATACCTGTTTTTCACAATAAAATCTTTTCCTGCAATCGTTTCGATCTGCTTTTGAATCTTTTTCTGATCTGCCTCTTTTGCCAGGTCGATTTCCAAGGAAGTTCGTTCATTGTTATATGCCAGTATTTTTTTTACAAACCGCAAAGGCATAATGGCATACTTGATATCATATTCATATTGAACCTGAAAAAATCCTGATGGGAAGATAACCTCGGTGTTAAATGCATTTTCGAATACTCCTGAAAAGGAGGCATCACGACGTGGAACATAAACGGAAATCGGGTTTAGGTAATCCTGAATATTTAAGCCAAGGGTGCCCGCTACTCCATATCCAACCACAGTAAAATCCTGATCTCCATCTTGCAAGGTAAAGGTTCCATTGACAATCATGGTATCCAATCCACTCATCTTTTTATATTCTTCACTTACCCCCTTGATGGTGACAATACTTTGATTGTCTTTATATTTCATAAGGGCATCCTCTTCGATAACCTCTGTGATATGAATAATACCGGGAATCTTTTGAATCTGGCTGAGGGGAAAACTGTTCAGATTGAAGGTCTTTCCGTGACTGGCTGTTATCTGTATTTTTGGATTGAACGAGCTAAACAGAGATACTACAAGCTTATCGAAGCCATTGAAAACAGAGAGCACGATTATCAGCGCCATGGCGCCTATAGCTACTCCCACAACCGAGATACCGGAAATGATATTTATTATGTTGTGCGATTTCTTTGAAATCAGGTAACGGCGGGCTATGTAAAAAGGGAAGTTCATGATAACTATTTCCAGGCCTTTACAATCAGCCCGGTTCCGGTTTCATGATGGATTCGGGTATCAAGCCAATTACAGAAAAATGAAACAGGAAACGAGAGAAGATAATAGAAAGGAAGCAGGATGAAAAAAAATTTGGTTGAATTAAGCATCAGAACTGGATACTTCATCGAAAGCCGCCAGGCAATCTTTCCAGGGGTTCCATAGGTATAGCGGGCTTCAGTATTTAAAAACCCTGCACGCTTTAGTTTTTCCCTTATTTCGGTGATGTTATATCCATCGCGGACGTGCTCATCTATAAACGAGTCACCCTCTTCGTGATCGTGCACATCAGAACCGCCCTGATCAGAAGGGGTTGATAGTAATAACATTCCGTCCTGTGTCAACGAGTCAAAGAAATTCCGGAATACAGCATCATCGTCAGCAATATGTTCCATTACATCTACTGAAAGGATCAGATCAAACCGGTCGGGTTTCGAAAATTGAGTAAGATCTGCTTTTTCGAAAAGTACATTCTTTCGGCCGATACGTGAAAAGAAAAGATTGCAATCGGCTATCTGCTCATCTTTTACATCTACTGCTTCGACAAACCAAAATGGATCAAGTCCCGTAAGAAAATATGAATATTGTCCGAAACCTGAACCGGCATCCAGAATAAAGCGTTTTTTGTCTCCAACAGGAGGCCCTGTGAATTCTGCCCAATGCCTGAGCTCCTTTCTGACATGCCATGCACGTAACAACAATAAATCCAGTAGTTTATAAAATATTATCCGAAAAAAAGGAGATCTGTTAAATACCTTTCCCAGCGATTTTTTTATCGGATCGTATTGCATATCTTCCCGGAATTACTTTAGCAAGCTATCAATATTCTCAATATAATCGAGTGAATCGTCAAGGTAGAATTGAAGTTCAGGCATTACACGAAGCTGATTGTGAACTCGTTGCGCCAAATGATGCCGGACCTCGCGGCCATGATGCCGGATTTTATCAAGTAAAACCTGTTTATCGGTAGTAATGAACAGGCTTAGATGGACTTTAGCGATGGCAAGATCTTTACTAACGTGAACCTTGGTAACCGTGATCAAAGCCCCCCCGAAAAGGTTTCTGCTCTGTTGCTGGAAAATAACGCCTAAATCCTTCTGGATCAGGCGGGAAATTTTTTGCTGACGTGTCGATTCCATCTGGCAAAGGTAA
>JBAXKG010000046.1:0-21464 GCA_037137455.1 Bacteroidota bacterium | reverse complement strand
TAGAGCGGAAGCCTTCCAAGCTTCAGGTGGCGGGTTCGAGCCCCGTCTTCCGCTCATATCATAAACCTATGCCTTTGTAGCTCAGGGGTAGAGCACTTCCTTGGTAAGGAAGGGGTCAGCAGTTCAATTCTGCTCAAAGGCTCCATCGATGGTAGAATTATTTTTTTGAATCCTGTCATCTGAGATTAAATATATGACCTTAAATATTTTGTAATTAAACTGTAATTAAACTTTAATAAAATGGCTAAAGAAAAATTTTCACGCTCCAAACCGCATGTCAATGTTGGTACAATTGGCCACATTGATCATGGCAAAACCACGTTAACGGCTGCCATCACTTTAGTTTTGGCGGAAAAAGGTTTATCTGAGTACAGGTCGTTTGATTCAATCGACAATGCACCGGAAGAAAAAGCACGTGGAATCACGATTAACACGGCTCATATTGAGTACCAGACTGCTAATCGTCACTATGCTCACGTTGACTGCCCGGGTCATGCTGACTACATTAAGAACATGGTTACCGGCGCTGCCCAGATGGATGGCGCTATAATCGTTGTAGCTGCTACCGATGGTCCCATGCCACAAACGCGCGAACATATCCTGCTCGCCCGTCAGGTTGGTGTACCCAAACTGGTCGTTTTCATGAATAAGTGCGATAGTGTAGATGATCCCGAAATTCTCGAAATCGTTGAAATGGAAATCCGCGACCTGCTTACATTCTATGGTTTTGACGGAGCCAATACTCCTGTTATCCAGGGATCTGCATTAGGCGGACTGAACAAGGAACCAAAATGGGTTGATAAAATCATGGAACTGATGGATGCAGTTGATTCCTGGATCCCGTTGCCCTTGCGCGATATCGACAAGCCTTTCCTTATGCCGGTTGAAGACGTGTTTTCAATTACCGGACGTGGTACTGTAGCTACCGGAAGAATTGAAACTGGTGTTATCAATACCGGCGACCCCGTTGATATAATTGGTATGGGCGCTGAAAAGTTGAAATCAGTAGTAACCGGAGTGGAAATGTTCCGCAAGATCCTCGACAGGGGCGAAGCTGGTGATAATGCCGGTATGTTGCTCCGTGGTATCGACAAAGATTCTATCCGTCGTGGTATGGTTATCGCAAAACCCGGGTCCATAACACCACACAAAAAATTCAAGGCTGAGATTTACGTGCTGAAGACCCAGGAAGGTGGACGTCATACGCCGTTCCATAATAAGTATCGCCCGCAGTTCTACTTCCGTACTACCGATGTTACCGGTGAAATCCATCTGCCCGAAGGTATTGAAATGTGTATGCCTGGTGATAATATCACTATCACGGTGGATCTGATATCAGAAATCGCCATGAGCAAAGGCCTCCGTTTCGCTATCCGTGAAGGTGGACGTACCGTTGGCGCAGGTCAGGTAACTGAAATCCTGGACTAATTTATAATAATGATCCTGACTCCGGGCGGATGCCCGGCGTTTTAAAGTTTAATTACAAACGGGTGTAGCTCAACTGGTAGAGTGGCGGTCTCCAAAACCGTAGGCTGTGGGTTCGATTCCTACCACCCGTGCAAAAACATTAGATAAATGGCTAAAAACAAATTTATTAACTATACCAAGGAGAGTTACGATGAGCTAATGCACAAGGTGTCGTGGCCTACCTGGGCGGAATTGCAAGGAAGCGCTATCGTGGTTTCTGTTGCTTCATTGATAATTGCCATCATCGTTTTTGCAATGGATGAAGTTTTTCGAAACATCCTGCTGCAATTCTATAAGCTCAGCTAAATCCGATTGGATTTATTTTTAATGTTAAACTTAATTAATCAAGAGTCAATCTCATAATAAGCATGAGTGAAGTATCCAAAAAGTGGTATGTCGTCAGGGCTATCTCTGGAAATGAGAAGAAGGTAAAACAATATCTCGAAAGCGAAATTGCAAACCTGAAGCTACAGGAATATATATCACAGGTGCTTATTCCTACCGAAAAGGTATACCTTATCCGTAATGGGAAAAAAGTAAGCAAAGAGCGAAACTATTTCCCTGGTTACGTTTTAATTGAAGCTACCCTGGTTGGCGAGATTCCTCACATTATCAGAAATATTCCCGGTGTATTGGGTTTCCTTGGAGCAAAGGGTGAAGCTCATCCTCTGCGCCCTTCTGAAGTAAAACGCATTCTCGGTAAGTTCGATGAACTTTCTGAACAAGGCGAAGAGGTCAATATACCATTTATCGTGGGTGAAACAGTTACAGTTGTTGATGGCCCGTTTAATAGTTTCAGCGGTGTGATTGAAGAGATCAATGAAGAAAAAAAGAAGCTTAAGGTGATGGTTAAAATCTTTGGACGTAAAACCCCGCTGGAATTAAGTTTCATGCAAGTACAAAAAGAGTAGAATCGAATTAATTATAAGTAAAATGGCAAAAGAAGTTAGTGGAATTATTAAGTTACAGATCAAGGGTGGGGCCGCAAACCCATCACCCCCGGTTGGACCTGCATTGGGCGCCAAGGGCGTGAATATCATGGAGTTTTGCAAGCAATTCAATGCCCGTACCCAGGACAAAGCCGGGAAACTGATTCCCGTTATTATCACAGTATACCGGGATAAATCGTTTGACTTCATAATCAAAACTCCTCCTGTTGCTGTGCAGTTAATGGAAGTTTCAAAGCTTCAGAAAGGTTCTCCGGAGCCTAACCGCAACAAGGTTGCTTCCGTTTCATGGGAACAGGTGCAGAAGATTGCCGAAGACAAAATGCCTGACCTGAACGCGTTTACCCTGGAATCAGCTATAAAGATGGTAGCGGGCACTGCACGCAGTATGGGAATCACCGTTACGGGCGCTGCTCCTTTCAAACATTAAATCAAGTAAACAGATAAGTTGTTCAAAAGACCTCATTAACAACATTTAATAAAAATAAAATGATAAAGCTGACAAAAAAGAGGAAGGTTGCATTGTCGAAAATCGATAAGAATACCGTTTATTCGTTGGCGGATGCTGCTGGTCTCGTAAAAGAGATAAGCAATACTAAATTTGACTCATCCGTTGATATTGACGTTCGTCTCGGGGTTGATCCCCGGAAGGCCAACCAGATGGTTCGCGGCATCGTGACGCTTCCCCACGGTACCGGTAAGACTATTCGTGTTCTCGTACTTTGTACACCCGACAAAGAAGAAGAAGCCATTCAGGCAGGCGCTGATTTTGTTGGATTGGACGAATATGTTGAAAAAATCAAAGGTGGCTGGACAGATGTTGATGTTATTATTACCATGCCCAGTGTTATGGCTAAGGTTGGCGCTCTTGGAAAAATCCTCGGACCACGTGGATTGATGCCCAACCCTAAAACGGGGACTGTTACCATGGAGGTTGGAAAGGCCGTTAAAGAAGTAAAAGCCGGTAAGATCGATTTTAAAGTTGATAAGTTCGGCATCATTCACGCATCTGTAGCAAAAGTTTCCTTTGAAAAGGATAAAATTGTGGAGAATGCAAGAGAACTCATCAACACGATTATCAAACTGAAACCTTCTTCGGCAAAGGGTACTTACGTGAAGAGCATTTATATGTCAAGTACCATGAGCCCAAGCGTTCCGGTTGATCCAAAATCGGTTACGGCTTAAACAGAAATCTGAGAGACAACAATCATGAAAAAAGAAGAAAAAACCCAGCTTATTGATTCCCTGGCAGAGCAGCTCAAAGGAGCAAACTCCTTTTACCTGACTGATACGTCGACGCTTAACGCGGCAACGACAAGCAGGCTGAGAAGGACTTGCTTTAAAAGGAATGTTCAGCTGAGGGTGGTTAAGAATACATTGTTACAGAAGGCCATGGAACGTACCGGAAAATCTTTTGAAGAGTTTTACCCGGTACTTGTCGGATCAACTTCCATTATGTTTTCGGAGGTTGCCAATGACCCGGCCAAACTGATCAAGGAATTTCGCAGAACCGCTCCAAAGCCCATTCTGAAAGGCGCTTATGTTGAAGAATGTATCTATCTTGGCGATAATCAACTTGATGCCCTGGTTAATATCAAATCGAAGTTCGAATTGATCGGCGACCTGATTGGTTTGTTACAATCCCCAACAAAGAATGTTATTTCGGCTTTACAGTCGGGTAGCAATAAACTTTCAGGGATCGTAAAAACTTTATCAGAGAAACCGGAGTAACCAAATTTTTAGAAAAGTAAATTAGTAATAACCGTTCCAAGAAACCGGAACACAAATATTAACAAAAATGGCAGATTTAAAAGCTTTTGCAGAACAGTTAGTTAATTTGACAGTAAAAGAGGTTAACCAATTAGCAAAGATCCTGAAGGATGAGTATGGTATTGAACCAGCAGCCGCAGCTGTAGCTGTTGCAGCAGGACCTGTTGCTTCGGCCGCCCCTGAAGCTGAAGAAAAGAACACATTCGATGTGATCCTCAAATCAGCCGGACAGGCTAAGTTAGCTGTTGTTAAATTAGTTAAGGAACTGACCAGCCTTGGCTTGAAAGAGGCGAAGGAATTAGTTGACGCAGCGCCTAAAGCAATAAAAGAAGGTGTTTCTAAAGACGAAGCTAACGCTTTAATGATTCAATTAAAAGAAGCTGGTGCAGAGGTTGAAATTAAGTAAGACAAACGTTTCTTATACCTTAATAAAATCATAGATCTCTTCAATATTGATGAGGTCTATGGTTTATTTATAAAATTTAATTTCAAACCTTCCCGCTTTGCGGGAGTAAAAAATAACGACCTTGGCTTCAAAAAAAATCGAAAGAATTCGCTTCGGATCTACCAAGATACAAGCTGAGTATCCTGATTTTCTTGGCATTCAGGTAAAATCATTTCAGGATTTTTTCCAACTGGAGACAAATCCCGAGAACAGGGTAAATGAAGGGTTATACAAGGTTTTTACTGAAAATTTTCCAATTTCTGATGCACGCAATAATTTTGTGTTGGAATTCCTGGATTATTTCATTGACCCTCCACGATACTCAATTGAAGAATGTATTGAACGTGGTTTGACTTATAGCGTTCCGTTAAAAGCCAAACTCAAACTTTATTGTACCGATCCGGAACATGAAGATTTTGAAACTATCATTCAGGATGTCTATCTTGGTATGATACCATACATGACTCCACGTGGTACCTTCGTGATCAATGGAGCTGAACGGGTTGTAGTTTCACAGCTTCACCGATCGCCCGGTGTGTTTTTCAGCACTAGTTTCCATGCTAATGGATCCCAGTTGTATTCGGCCAGGATCATACCTTTTAAAGGCTCCTGGATTGAATTCACTACCGATATCAACAATGTCATGTATGCTTACATCGACCGGAAAAAGAAATTGCCGGTAACAACATTGCTTCGGGCCATCGGATTTGAAACAGATAAGGATATCCTCGAAATATTCGGACTGGCTCAGGAAATTAAAGTCAGCCGTGCAGCGCTGAAACGAGTGGTAGGTTCTAAACTCGCTGCCCGTGTTGTTCGCGCCTGGATTGAAGATTTTGTTGATGAGGATACAGGAGAAGTCGTATCTATTGAGCGTACCGAGGTGATCATTGAACGTGAAACCATCCTTGAAAACGATCATGTCGATCAGATTATTGATGCCGGAATCAAAGCAATCCTGATTCACCGGGAAGAGGCGCTTGCAACTGACTATTCAATCATTTTCAATACTTTACAGAAAGACCCTGCAAATTCCGAAAAAGAGGCTGTCGAATTTATTTACAGACAGTTACGCAATGCAGAACCTCCTGATGAAGAAACTGCGCGTGGAATTATTGAAAAACTGTTTTTTTCTGATAAACGTTATGACCTTGGTGATGTTGGCCGTTACAGGATCAATAGAAAACTAAGTCTGAATACCCCGATCGAAACCAAGGTGCTGACCAAGGAAGACATCATTTCCATCATAAAATATCTGATTGAACTTGTCAACGCCAAGGCCGAAGTCGATGATATTGACCATTTGAGCAACCGTCGTGTAAGAACCGTTGGGGAGCAGTTGCATAATCAGTTTGGGGTTGGCCTGTTGAGAATGGCACGTACAATTCGGGAAAGAATGAATGTTCGAGATAATGAAGTATTTACCCCGATGGACCTGATCAATGCCAAAACGTTGTCATCAGTAATAAATACATTTTTTGGCACCAACCAACTTTCGCAATTCATGGATCAAACCAACCCGTTGTCGGAGTTAACGCACAAGCGTCGTATCTCTGCTCTCGGGCCTGGTGGACTTTCCCGCGAACGTGCCGGTTTTGAAGTCCGCGACGTTCACTATACCCATTACGGACGTTTGTGTACCATCGAAACACCTGAAGGTCCGAACATCGGTTTGATTTCTTCTTTATGTGTTTATGCGAAGATCGATAAGCTTGGTTTCATTGAAACTCCCTATCATAAAGTTGTTAACGGCCGGGTGACCCTCGAAGAGGAACCAACCTATCTTACAGCCGAAGAGGAGGAACACAAGATCATCGGCCAGGCAACAACACCTATGGACGACAAGGGAAATTTCCTTGAAGAGAAGGTTAAAGTTCGTTATCTTGCTGATTATCCTATCATTGATAAAACAAAGGTCGACCTTGTTGATATTGCTCCAAACCAGATTGCATCTATTGCAGCATCCCTTATCCCGTTCCTTGAACATGACGATGCAAACCGCGCTCTGATGGGATCAAACATGATGCGTCAGGCCGTTCCGTTATTAAATCCGGAAGCAGCGCTTGTAGGTACCGGTATTGAAGATATGGTTGCCCGCGATTCAAGGGTACTGATCAATGCGGAAGGCGAAGGCGTTGTTGAATTTGTTGATGCCAACGAGATTGTGATCCGTTATAACCGTGACGAAAAAGAACGTTTGATCAGCTTCGATGACGATGCTAAAAGCTATACCCTGACTAAATTTGCCCGCACAAACCAAAATACCTGTGTAAACCTTCGCCCAATTGTTCGAAAAGGGGATAAGGTAACTAAAGGACAGGTTTTATGCGAAGGATATGCCACAAAGGACGGATCCCTTGCCCTTGGCCGTAACCTGATGGTTGCATTTATGCCATGGAAAGGCTACAACTTTGAAGATGCTATTGTAATCTCTGAAAAAGTTCTGAAGGAAGATATTTTCACCTCCATTCACATTGAAGAGTTTACTCTGGAAGTGCGCGATACCAAGCGGGGTGTGGAAGAATTGACGAATGATATCCCGAATGTGAGCGCCGAAGCCACTAAAGATCTCGATGAAAACGGATTGATACGTATTGGTGCAGAGGTAAGCGAAGGCGATATTCTTATCGGCAAGATCACCCCGAAAGGTGAAAGTGATCCTACCCCGGAGGAAAAATTATTGCGTGCTATCTTTGGCGACAAAGCAGGTGATGTTAAGGATGCTTCACTTAAAGCGCCTCCTTCAATGAAAGGCGTGGTAATCGATAAAAAACTTTTCTCCAGGATCATCAAAGATCGTAAAGCCAAAGCCAGGGAAAAAGATGATATCAAGAAACTGGATGATGATTATCACAAGGAGATTGACAAACTCAGGGTAAAACTGGTTGAAAAACTCAATGTTCTTGTAAATGGCAAGGTTTCGCAGGGAGTTTATAATAACTTCAAGCAGGAAGTGATTGCAAAGGGTACCAAATTTCAGACTAAAAGTTTGATGGATATTGATTACCTGAATATCAACCCGAATAAATGGACAACCGATAAAGAAAAAAATGATCTTGTTAAGACCCTGATCAACAATTTTATAATAAAGTTCAAGGAAATAATGGGAGTTCACAACCGTAAAAAGTTTGTTGCGGTGGTCGGTGATGATTTACCTGCCGGGATTGTGCAGATGGCCAAAGTGTATATTGCCAAGAAGCGCAAGCTTAAAGTAGGTGATAAAATGGCTGGTCGTCATGGGAACAAGGGCATCGTTGCCCGCATTCAGCGTGAAGAAGATATGCCGTTCCTCATTGATGGTACGCCGGTTGATGTGGTTTTAAACCCGCTTGGGGTGCCATCGCGTATGAACCTTGGCCAGATTTATGAAACCATTCTTGGATGGGCCGGGAAAAAACTTGGGTTACGGTTCAATACACCAATTTTTGATGGTGCAACCATCGATCAGATCAATGAATACCTTGATAAAGCCGGTTTACCGAGAAACGGAAAAGTCTATTTATACGACGGATTGTCAGGAGAGCGGTTTGATCAGCCTACTACCGTTGGTTTCATCTATATGTTGAAGCTGCATCATATGGTCGATGACAAGATGCATGCACGTTCAATTGGTCCCTATTCGCTTATTACCCAGCAACCACTTGGCGGTAAAGCACAGTTCGGGGGCCAGCGTTTCGGGGAAATGGAAGTGTGGGCGCTCGAAGCCTTTGGCGCCGCAAATATTCTTCTTGAAATTCAGACCGTGAAGTCCGATGATGTGATCGGTCGGGCCAAAGCCTACGAAACTATTGTTAAAGGTGAATCCATGCCTACTCCGGGAATTCCGGAATCATTTAACGTTTTGGTTCATGAATTACGCGGCTTGGGATTGAACCTCACTTTTGATTAATGACCAGGGCGGCAATTCGCCTTTGAGTGTATATGATTTTTCTGTTTTTGGTTTTTCAATCGAAATATAAAATATTATGGCTTACAGAAAAGACGGTCAGGTAAACAGCAGCTTTTCAAGGATTACTATTAGCCTTGCTTCGCCCGAAAAGATCCTCGAAATGTCGAGTGGTGAAGTTTTAAAGCCTGAAACCATCAACTACAGAACTTATAAACCTGAACGTGATGGTCTGTTCTGCGAACGGATATTTGGTCCTGTTAAAGACTGGGAATGCCATTGTGGCAAATACAAACGTATTCGCTATAAAGGTATCGTTTGCGACCGTTGCGGTGTGGAAGTTACTGAAAAGAAAGTCAGACGGGAACGCATGGGGCACATTCAGCTTGTTGTTCCGGTTGCTCATATCTGGTTTTTCAGGTCACTCCCGAATAAAATTGGTTCTTTGCTTGGCTTGCCTACAAAAAAGCTTGAATCCATTATTTACTACGAAAAATATGTAGTCATAAATCCTGGCGTCAAATTAGCCGATGGGATTAACTACCTTGATTTTCTTTCTGAAGAGGAGTATTTCGAAATCATTGAAAAACTTCCACAGGAGAATCAGTACTTAGACGATCATGATCCGAACAAATTTGTTGCCAAAATGGGCGCCGAAGCATTGTGCGAATTGCTGGCACGAATTGATCTCGATAAAGAATCATATGATCTTCGCTATAAGGCTAACACCGAAACTTCACAGCAACGTAAGGCAGAAGCGCTGAAACGTTTGCAGGTATTTGAATCATTCCGCGATGGCCAGAAACGTCTCGAAAACCGTCCGGAGTGGATGATTGTTAAGGTAGTTCCTGTTATCCCACCCGAATTAAGGCCGCTTGTTCCACTTGATGGCGGACGTTTTGCCACTTCCGACCTTAACGACCTGTATCGCAGGGTGATCATCCGCAATAACCGTCTGAAAAGGCTTATCGAAATTAAGGCGCCTGATGTAATTCTGCGCAATGAAAAGCGTATGCTTCAGGAAGCTGTTGATTCATTGTTTGACAATTCCCGTAAGGCCAGCGCTGTTAAAACCGAATCGAACCGTGCACTGAAATCCTTGTCCGACAGCCTCAAAGGTAAACAAGGCCGTTTTCGTCAGAACCTTTTAGGAAAACGTGTCGACTATTCAGGCCGTTCAGTCATCGTTGTTGGCCCCGAACTCAAATTGAGTGAGTGCGGCTTGCCCAAAGAGATGGCTTCGGAGCTTTACAAGCCTTTTATAATCCGGAAAATGCTTGAGCGTGGAATTGTTAAAACTGTAAAATCGGCCAAGAAAATCGTTGATCGTAAAGATCCTGTTGTTTGGGATATCCTCGAAAATATCCTAAAGGGACATCCGGTATTGCTTAACCGTGCCCCAACTCTTCACCGTCTCGGTATACAGGCTTTTCAGCCTAAACTGATCGAAGGTAAAGCAATCCAGCTTCACCCGCTCGTTTGTACTGCTTTCAATGCCGACTTCGATGGTGACCAGATGGCTGTACACGTTCCGCTGGGAAATGCAGCCATTCTTGAAGCTCAACTGCTGATGTTAGCTTCTCATAATATTCTGAATCCCGCAAATGGCGCTCCAGTAACTGTTCCTTCCCAGGACATGGTTCTTGGATTGTATTACATGACAAAGGCCAGAAAGAGTGAAGGGGATTTAAAGGTAAAAGGTGAGGGAATGATTTTTTATTCACCTGAAGAGGTTATCATTGCCTATAATGAAAGAAGTGTTGATCTTCATGCTGTTATTAAGGTGAGACACACTTTTTATGAAGGAGATGAAAAGGTAACCAGGATAATTGAGACAACAGTCGGACGAATTTTATTCAATCAGGTGGTTCCTGAGGAATATAGTTATATTAACCAGTTGCTTACGAAGAAATCGCTTCGTGATATCATTGGTCAGATCCTGAAAAAGACAGGAACTGCCAAAACTGCCAAATTTCTTGATGATATCAAAGATCTTGGATTCAAAATGGCCTTCCAGGGAGGTTTATCCTTTAACCTTGACGATGTGATAGTTCCTAAAATCAAAGAATCACTTGTTGCCGATGCCAGGGTTGAAGTAGAAGAGGTTGTAAATAACTACAACATGGGTTTCATTACAAATAATGAGCGATACAATCAGATCATCGATATTTGGACCCATGCGAATTCACAGCTTACAGTTTCACTGATGAACCAGCTTATTAACGACAAGCAGGGATTTAACCCGGTATATATGATGCTTGATTCTGGCGCCCGTGGTTCCAAAGAGCAGATCCGCCAGCTTTCAGGTATGCGCGGTTTGATGGCGAAACCGCAAAAATCAGGCGCCGGTGGCGGTGAGATCATCGAAAACCCGATCCTTTCAAACTTCAAGGAAGGATTATCCGTACTTGAATACTTCATCTCTACTCACGGCGCCCGTAAGGGTTTGGCCGATACAGCTCTTAAAACTGCTGATGCCGGATATCTGACTCGCCGGTTGGTCGATGTTTCACAGGATGTCATTATTTCTGAAGAAGATTGCGGAACCTTGCGCGGGTTGACAATTACTGCGCTAAAGAAAGCCGAGGAAGTTGTAGAATCATTATATGACAGGATCCTTGGCCGGGTTTCACTGCACGATATTCATCATCCACAAACAGGCGACCTTATCATTACTGCCGGAATTGAGATCACAGAAGAGATAGCGCATGTAATTGACGGCTCCCCGCTGGAAGGGGTGGAAATCCGTTCCGTTTTAACCTGTGAGTCGAAAAAGGGCGTTTGTGCCAAGTGTTACGGCCGTAATCTTGCGACCGGTAGCATGGTTCAGAGAGGAGAAGCTGTTGGCGTAATTGCTGCCCAAAGTATTGGGGAGCCTGGCACTCAGCTTACCTTACGTACATTCCACGTTGGAGGTGTGGCCGGTGTGAATATCGCCAGCGCTTCACGCATTGATGCAAAATATGATGGGATACTTGAAATTGACGAACTCAGGGCGGTCGATTATACCAGTGAAGCTGGTGAAAAATATGAAATCGTAATCGGTCGTTCGGCCGATATGAGAATTGTTGACAAGAAAACACGTGTTGCTTTGACATCGGCCCATGTGCCTTATGGGGCACGTTTATATTTTCGCGATGGCGATCCTGTGAAAAAAGGACAGTTGATAAGCGATTGGGATCCTTACAATGCCGTTATTCTTTCAGAAGTTCCCGGAAAGGTTAATTTTGAAAGTATCATAGAAAATGTAACATTCCGGGTTGAATCTGATGAACAAACAGGTTATCATGAAAAGGTAGTTATTGAATCCCGACAGAAAGCTAAGAATCCGGCAATCAACATTTTATCTTCTACAGGTGAAGTCATAAAGATATATGATATCCCTGTTGGCTCTCACATCAACACTGAGGATGGCGCTAAAATCAAAGCAGGTGAAATCCTGGTCAAGATCCCGCGTGCCATTGGTAAGGCCGGTGATATAACTGGTGGTTTGCCGCGTGTTACCGAGTTGTTTGAGGCCCGCAACCCATCAGATCCCGCGGTAGTATCTGAAATTGACGGTGTTGTATCATTTGCAAAAAAACTAAAACGTGGAAACCGCGAAGTTATCATTACTTCAAAAACCGGTGAAGAAAAGCGTTATCTCGTTCCCACCTCCAAACAGATCCTTGCCCAGGAAAATGACTATGTACGTGCTGGCACCGCCCTGTCTGACGGAGCTTTGACCCCAAGCGATATTCTCGCCATCAAGGGACCAATGAAGGTTCAGGAGTATATTGTGAATGAAATCCAGGAGGTTTATCGTTTGCAGGGTGTTAAAATTAATGATAAGCACTTCGAGACAATAGTTCGCCAGATGATGCGCAAAGTTGAAGTCGAAGACCCGGGCGATTCACGTTTCCTTGAAGGGGAATTGATCAACAAGATCGACTTCCAGGAGGAAAATGACTGGATTTACGGTAAAAAAGTTGTAGAAGAACCAGGCGATTCACCAACTTTCAAGGCGGGACAGATTATCAGCGCCCGCAAATTACGCGATGAGATTTCCATGTTGAAAAGGAAAGATAAAAAGCTTGTTGAGGCGCGGGATGCAAAACCTGCCACGGCATTCCAGATTCTGCAGGGGATTACACGCGCTTCATTGCAAACCAAGAGCTGGATTTCAGCTGCTTCCTTCCAGGAAACGACCAAGGTGCTCACCCAGGCTGCCATAAATGCCCGCCAGGATGATTTATTAGGCCTCAAGGAAAATGTTATTGTCGGTCATCTTATTCCGGCAGGGACAGGTTTGCGTGAGTATGAAAACCTTATTGTTGGCAGTAAAGAAGAATATGAAATTTTACTTGCTTCGAAAGAAGAAGATTAATTTTTAAGTTATGCAAGAAAAAATGAATCCCATCAACCAGATCAATATTGAGATTTCCGATGAAGTAGGTGAAGGAATCTATTCAAATCTGGCCATAATTACGCATTCACCGGCCGAATTTATAATTGATTTTGTAAAGATGATGCCTGGTGTTCCGAAAGCGAAGGTGAAATCGAGGATTATTCTTACACCACAACATGCCAAACGTCTTTATAAGGCATTAAAGGAAAACGTGGCGAAATACGAAGCCATGCATGGAGAAATAAAGGATTCAGAAGGGGAAATTCCATATAACTTCCCTTTGCCGACTGCTCAGGCATAACCTGGGTTTAAACACAATCACACTACTTTTTTTATTATCACCTCTTTTCTTCTCAACAAGATAATTGGTTAAGAAAGTACGAAGGTAATGCCATATCTTTGTATTTTTAGCGAAATTTTCGGCTTATGAAAGTCAGAAAGATTCAGGATATTGTTTTGATCGGAGCGGGTAACCTGGCAACACATCTGGGTATGGCATTGTACAGGAACAAGTTCAATGTGGTACAGGTTTATAACCGTTCACCTTTGAAAGGGAGAAAACTGGCCGCTAAAGTTGGCGCTGAATTCATAGCAGATATCAGGACAATTACCTTAAATGCAGATATTTATATTCTCGCGGTGACTGATACTGTAATCGGGGAGATTGCAATGAAACTGACGCTGAAAGACCAATTGGTGGTTCATACGGCCGGAACAATTGACATGAATGTTCTTGCTGAAGCTTCAGAAAATATTGGAGTTTTTTACCCTGTACAAACATTTTCGGGAAGGAGGAAAGTCGACTTTAAAAGGGTTCCGTTATGCCTTGAGGCAAATTCGAAATACTCCGAGTCACAACTTACTGATTTCGCGAACATAATCTCCCGGAATGTTAGGTTAGTTGACAGTACAAACCGAAAAATTATTCATCTGTCGGCAGTATTTGCCTCTAATTTTACAAATTTCATGAATGTTATCGCGGAAGATTTGCTGAATGATCATGAAATTTCGTTTAAACTTCTGAAACCGCTCATCAAACGAACTTTCCAGAATATTAAATCGGATAATCTTTTTCGTTATCAAACCGGTCCTGCTTTTCGCGGCGACGGCCAGGTGCTCCAGAAACACCGTGAATTATTGTCTGCACATCCCGAATATCTTGAACTTTATAACCTTATCAGCAATAACATTATCAAATACAAAGTATTACATGACAAATTATAAAGAACTCCTGAAGAATATCAACACCTTTATTTTTGATTATGATGGTGTTTTGACCGATGGGAGCGTTATTACCACAAACGAAGGAGAAGCTCACCGCATTTCCAATGTCAAAGACGGATATGCACTGCAACTTGCCCATAAAAAAGGTTATAAGGTTGTTGTAATTTCGGGAGCCAGGTCTGAATCGATGATGCACCGGATGAAAGCATTGCAGATTAAAGATGTTTTTTTAGGGGTTGAAAGGAAACAGGAGGTTTACAGGGAATACCTTAAAACCAACAATTTGACACCGGAGCAGGTACTATATATGGGTGATGATATTCCCGATTATGAAGTGATGCTTGAGGCTGGCGTACCGACATGTCCGGCCGATGCAGCCGAAGAAATTAAATCAGTGGCGATATATATTTCCCATTTTAATGGTGGAAAAGGATGTGTTCGCGATGTTATTGAACAAGTTCTTAAGATACAAGGTAAATGGATGAATGATGATGCATACCATTGGTAAGTAAAAAGTAAATGGTTAAAATGAATTATAAAGGAGTTACCGACATAAATAATTGGAAGGCAGTAATGCAGCTGATCCGCCTTCCGAATGTGTTTATTATTATCCTCACGCAATTTATGGTCCGGTTTTGTATCATTGAACCATTTATTTATTCTGATCATACATATGCGGTTTCAATCTTTCCCGATTTTCTGGTACTTGTTCTGGCAACTGTATTGATCGCAGCAGGCGGCTACATTATCAATGATTATTTTGATGTTAAAATTGACAGTATCAACCGGCCTGAAAAAATAGTTGTAAACAAGTTAATTACAGCGAGGGCGGCCATTAAATTGCATATGCTCCTGAACGGGGTGGCCATTATACTTGGGTTTTATCTGGCTTTCCGTGTGAAAGCAATTAGTTTTGGATTGCTTTTCCCTTTTATTTCAGGTTTACTCTGGATTTATTCGGCCAAGTATAAACGCGTTGTTTTCTGGGGTAATTTCATAGTGGCTTCCAGCACAGCTTTTGTAATACTTATGGTTTGGCTGTTTGAATTTTTCTGGCTAAGGTTAAACGCGGAACTTTTTGTTACAGTAATCACAAATATCCGTTGGGTTACCCATGTTTTTCTGGGATACGCTATCTTCGCTTTCCTTATTTCAATGGTGCGTGAGATCATCAAGGATATGGAAGATGCAGAAGGCGATGAATCCTATGGATGCAGAACTATTCCACTTGTGGCAGGAATAGAAAGAACCCGTTATTTGATTGCGGCAATCATTCTTGTTACTATGGTACTTCTTGGTTATGCTCAATTGATACTTTACCGGCTTAACATGAACATGGTCTTTTGGTATTTTTTTATTACTGTCCAATTCCCGTTAGTTTACCTTTTGGCTAAACTTTTCGGCGCCCGTGAAAAACAGGATTATCACAATCTGAGTAATCTGTGTAAATTGATCATGGTGGCCGGTATATTATCGATGCAAGTTTTATTAATTAACAATTGAAAAACTATGATCAATCGCCGATTAAACGGAAGGCACATCATTCTGGCTTCACAATCGCCCCGCCGCCAGTATCTTCTGAAGGAACTGGGACTTGATTTCGAAATACGTACAACCAATATCAATGAGGTTTATCCCGAAGGGTTACTGCCGCATGAAATTGCCATTTTTTTAGCTGATCTTAAAGCGGCCAGTTTCGATGTTACACGGATTGATGAAAAGGCGATCATCATCACAGCAGATACAATTGTTTCGGTTGGAAATGAAATTCTCGGAAAACCTTCGAGTTATGGCGAGGCTGTTGCCATGCTTCAGAAGCTTTCCGGGCGAAAGCATGATGTGATCACGGCTGTTTGCCTGTATTCAAAGAATAAGAAACATTTGTTCCATGTTCTTTCTTCTGTTTATTTCAAAGAGCTCAGTCTGGAGGAAATAGAATACTATATTGATAATTTCCAACCCTTTGATAAAGCAGGAGGTTACGGCATCCAGGAATGGATAGGTTATATAGGAATCAATAAAATTGAAGGTTCTTTCTTTAATGTAATGGGGCTGCCGGTAAAGGAATTATATGAAGAGCTGCTGAAATTTTAGTTTTATTCAAAATCATAATGAATGAAGGAAAAACCATTGATACTGGTCACAAACGATGATAGTGTAAAAGCCCCGGGCATACGGGCGCTTATCAGATATATCCGGCCATTCGGCCGGGTGGTTGTAGTGGCTCCCGATCGTCCGCAATCGGGTACAGCGCATGCGGTTACGATCGCGCATCCTCTCAGGCTTGAGCTTATCACCAGGGAGGCTGATTATGAAGAATACAGCTGTAATGGCACACCCGCCGATTGTGTGAAACTGGCTTTCAAAATTGTCATGCGCCGCCGTCCCGACTTTCTTTTTTCCGGTATTAACCATGGATCAAATGCATCAATAAACATTATTTATTCCGGAACTATGGCCGCGGTACTTGAAGGAGCGCTGGCCGGAGTGCCTTCAGTCGGATTCTCACTCAATAATTATAGCCTCAAAGCTGATTTTGGGCCATCGGAGCAGTTTGTAAAGACCATTGTTTCAAATGTGATATCCAACGGCCTTCCAAACGGAGTGTGTCTTAATGTAAATATCCCTGATGTGCCTGAAAACCAAATCAAGGGGATTAAAGTTTGCAGGCAGGCTGAAGGAACATGGGAGGAAGATTTCGATGAACGCGAGGATCCTCACGGAAGTAAATATTACTGGATGAAGGGTGTTTATGTTTCGGTCGGAAATGGCCAGGATACCGACCAGTGGGCACTTGAAAATAAATATGTTGCAGTTGTGCCGGTCCATTTCGATTTGACCGCTAAAGGATCGCTGGAAACACTTATGAACAGGTTCTGATGCGATATTATATTATTGCCGGTGAGGCTTCAGGCGACCTGCATGCTTCGAACCTGATGAAAGAACTGAAATCTCAGGATCCGGATGCATTTTTTCGATGCTGGGGCGGGGATATGATGCAGAAACAGGGCGCTGAGCTGGTGAAACACTACCGCGACCTGGCATTCATGGGTTTCATAGAAGTAGCCTCCCATCTACCTACAATACTGAAAAATTTTCATCTCTGTGAAGGTGATTTAGTCGCGTTTAATCCCGATGTTATAATCCTGGTTGATTATCCCGGCTTTAACCTGCGCATGGCCAGATTTGCTGCCCGTAAAGGAATTCGTGTATTCTATTATATTTCCCCGCAGTTATGGGCCTGGAGGTCTTCACGGGTAAAATCAGTGCGTAAATGGGTGGAGAAAATGTTCGTTATCCTTCCTTTCGAAAAAGAGTTTTATGCCCGTTATAATTATAATGTTGATTATGTAGGACATCCGCTCCTGGATGTCATTAACGGGCAGATGCATTTGAAAAACCGCCATCAGTTTCTTTTACAAAATGAGTTGTCTGATAAAAAGATAATCGCGCTTATGCCAGGTAGCCGGAAGATGGAAATTGAAAAAATGCTTGGTATAATGACTAGTGTGATAACTTCATTCCCGGATTATCAGTTTGTTATTGCCGGAGCGCCATCTGTTCCCGGAGATTTTTATGACCGAATCCTTAAGGGAACCAGCGTCAAACTTGTAATCGATCAAACCTATGACCTGCTCAGCCATTCTTGTGCAGCTCTGGTAGCATCCGGAACAGCTACTCTTGAAACAGCCCTGATGGAGATTCCTCAGGTGGTGTGCTATAAAGGGAACAGGCTTTCGTACCTTATTGCAAAGCTGTTGGTTAACGTTTCCTATATCTCCCTGGTAAATCTGATTTCGGGAAAAATGCTTGTCCCTGAATTGATTCAGTCGGAGCTTAACCGTGAAAACCTGGTTAAAGCCTTATCGGAAATTTTGGAAAACAGCGCTGAACGGAAATCGATGATCGATGGTTACCATTTATTAAAGCAGGAACTTGGCGGAAGCGGCGCATCTGCCAGAGCAGCCAGCTTAATGATACAATATTTAAAACAGAAATAAGTTAATTTTTGACCAAACAGCCTGAAACATTTCAATGAAGTCGCGCTACCTGAAACTCATTTTTCTTTTATTAGTTGTAATATTTTCCCGACAATCCTGCTTCTCCCAACAATCTCCGCAAAAAAAGTTTATAGATTCAGGTATTCTTAAAGCTAAAATGGGCGATTTTAAAGAGGCTATAAAGGACTTTAATCTGGCATTGGCGCTTGATTCAAACGATGCTGAGCCCTATTATAACCGGGGAATTGTTTATAGTGAATTAAATGACTATCCCCATGCAATTGAAGATTTCACTAAAGTAATCCGAATAAAACCGGCCCGTGCCGAGCCTTACTATAGCCGTGGCCTGGCCAAAGATTATTTGAAGGATTACCTGGGCGCCATTCAGGATTACAATTATGCAATTTCTATCAGGCCCGACTTTTTTGAAGCCTACCACAACATGGGACTCGCAAAGTTTGATCTGGGCAGCAATGAAGAGGCGATAAAGGAGTTCACCCGGGCGCTTCAATATAAGCCTGACTTTACTGCAGCTTTTTATAACAGGGGGCTTGCGCGTTTCAATATCCATGACCTCTCCGGGGCGATATCAGATTTTGATGAAGCAATTAAACTGGATGCTTCCCAATACGAATATTTTTCAAGCAGGGGAGCTGCTCAGGCTGCTTCCGGTAATTATAACGTGGCTGTCGATGATTTTTCAATGGCTATAAATCTGAAACCGGATGATCTAAATTCGAGGATGAACCTTGCCCTCGCCTTTATGTACCTGAAAAAATATCAGGAAGCAATTGACGAGTACGATCAAATAATTGATCTAAGCCCTGTTGATCATGAAGCTTTTGCAAACAGAGGTGTGGCAAAACATTACCTTGCCGATGTAACCGGCGCTTGTGCTGATTGGAACCTGGCTTCCCAAAATGGTTCAGAAAAAGCAAAAACCTATTTGTTGAAATTTTGTAAGTAAAACGGTATTACTTTTTGGTTTTATCCTGATTAAGCAGGTACAAACAAGGTAATACCAATGAACTCCTGGAGGCCTTATCCTCTCCTTAGGTTACTTTTTCCCTTTCTGATCGGGATTATCACCGGAATATTGTCCGGATCGTTTGGGGGCAGGCAGTGCTGGGTATGGGCATTCATGGCCTGTTTGCTCGCGTTTGTGCAAATTTTTTCAGGAATTTTTAGTAATTATCGTTTGCGCTGGGTCTCAGGGCTCATGATAAACATATTTTTTTTGTTGGCCGGGTATGAGATTACCGGCTTTCACCGCACATCGAACGATCCTGATTACCTGGGTCTTCAGCCTGATGGATTATTCATTGCAACGATCGCGGAACCACCATCTATTAAAAAGTCTTCGTTCAAGGCAATCCTTAATATCAGGTATCGTCGCGATAAGAACAGGTGGGTCAGAACATGTGGCCAGGCAGTAGGATATCTGAAACATTCTGCCAATAACTGGCAATTACAGTATGGAGATTTTATCCTGCTGCATGCCGGCTTTTTAAAAATTCAAGATAATTCAAACCCACACACATTTGACTATTTTAAATACCTGAATAATAAAAATATCAATCACCAGGTTTTTGCCGATCCCATGGCATGGAAGTCACTCAAAATTAAAAGCACCGGGATTATTCAGAAGTTTGCATTCCAATTACGCGATTCCCTGCTGAATATTCTTCGTCGCAATCAGGTTACAGGCAGGGAATTTGCAGTTGCTTCAGCGCTTCTGCTGGGATATGTCGATGAGTTGGATGCTGATTTAAAAAAAGATTACGCGGCAACCGGAGCCATGCATATCCTGTCTGTTTCAGGGATGCATGTAGGTATCATATATATCTTTCTCGAGTTCCTGCTGAGATTCATGAACAAAAGAAAAGCGTTGAGACTTCTGAAAGCCATCATTTTATTGATTTTTATATGGTTTTATGCATTGCTTACCGGCCTTTCACCATGTGTGTTCCGATCGGCAGCCATGTTGAGTTTACCTATTGTCGGAAAATCTTTGCACCGCTCGCCCGATATGTTTAACATCATTTCGGCCTCATTTTTATTAATTTTAGCCGTTGATCCTTTTCTTATTTTAGACGTAGGGTTTCAACTATCCTATTTAGCCGTTTTAGGTATCGTGATCCTCTACAGGCCTATTTACAATTTGTTCATCTCTTCGGCCTGGTTTCCTGACAAAATATGGTCGATAGTGGCAATATCGATCGCGGCACAGATTGCTACCTTGCCCATCGCCCTGTATGCCTTCCATCAATTTCCGAATTACTTCATGGTGACAAATATTTTTGTAGTACCTCTCTCAAGCCTCATTATTTATATCGGAATATTGTTAATGGTAGTGGGTGCGATACCGTTATTTTCGATTTTATGCGCCAAAGTATTGATTGCGCTGGTTTGGTTATTGAACAGCATTATTCATTTCATTGAGCAACTTCCATTTTCCACGGTAAAAGGTATCCATATTTCAGAATTTGAGATGGTATTACTTTATCTCATCATTGGTCTGGGGTTTCTCTATCTGATGCAAAAACAGGTTTCGTATTTGTACCTTTTTCTTATAGCCTGTATTGTGCTGAATCTTTTCATATTGGATTTTAAAGTGCAACGTCTCAAGTCATCAAGGTTAATAATTTACAATTCAAATCGTTCTGCAATTTATCAATTCAGCAGTCAGGACAAGGCTGTTTGTATTTATAATGGCATTGAATCTCATGAACTATCTGCTGAACAGTTGAATTCAAACATGGTGGGCGCCGATATGTATGCTCACGGAATAAAGTACTTAAGGTCTTTCTGGTCGGGTAGGGCAGACTATCCTGTCGATATTTCGAAAGACTTTTTACCTGTTTTTTATTTTGGAAATTTTATCCAATTCTCAAACAAGAAAATTGCCATCATTCGAAAATCAATTCCAGAAGGGCTGAAGCATAATATAAATGTCGATTTTTTGGTATTCTCGGGCAATCCGAAAATAAGGGTCATTGATGCCGTCAATATCTTTCATCCCCGGCAAATCATCATTGACGCCACTAATTCAAGGTTTCGAACAATGCAATGGCTGAGGGAGGCAGCTACGCAACGTGTAGCTTGTCAGGCAGTTACACAACACGGGGCTTTTGAGAAAGAATTTTAATAAGATGTTTGTAATTAGGAAAAATAGGGTTACTTTTGCATCACATTTGAGGATCGGTAGTTCAGCTGGTTAGAATGCCGCCCTGTCACGGCGGAGGTCGCGGGTTCGAGTCCCGTCCGGTCCGCAAAAAATGAAAAAAGCCCTTGTAAATCAATCATTTACAGGGGCTTTTTGCTTCAGGTACAACAT
>JBAXKG010000045.1:0-21513 GCA_037137455.1 Bacteroidota bacterium | reverse complement strand
ACCTTAAGAGATGTCGGTGTTAATTGATTTGTTGAACGGATGTCGCCGGAGGAGTTATAGGTGATTTTAGCAAGGTTCTTTATTGTAACATAAACGTTGAGCGGACTGTCGTATCTGCGTAACCAGTTGCAGATGTTTTTATTATTTATAATCAGGGTACGATTAATAACTTCAGTTGTTATCCCACCAATAATGTTCTGGCCGGCTTCAACCTGAACAATGTTCTTAGTGCCTTGAGTGAGAATTAAATTAACATTATCATTGAGGCTGATGCTGTCAAAATCACCTAAGTCTGATCTGTCCTCAAAAATAACAGGGCCTGTGCTGGTTATACAACCTCCCTCTTTTGAACATCCTGGAGACAGGATAAGCAAGATTAACATCGCAAAGGCAAATGTTGCCCCGGCTAAAAGCATGTTATTTGAACGTTTTCTTACCATATTTCTTTATGAATTTATAACCAAGGCCCCATCCGATGTAATCGGCCCGGCCCCAGTGAACTTTTAGCATAATTGTGGCAAAGAAATTCTTTGAAAAGTTATATTGAACAGCAAGTTTCTCATATAGCGGGCCATTGGTTTGTTCCTGACCGCCCAGATAGCAGCCAAGATTGAAAATGAAACCAATACGCGACATTGTCAACTGGTAGGCTGCATTTATTCCGGGCCTTAATATTTTGAAATAATTATCGACGTTGTCGCCACGCATTTTCAGAATATCAATATGCGATGGATCGTAAGAAAGATCAAGTCCGAAACCGACTTTACTCTTTTTGCTAATCTGAAAAAAGGTGTTTTCATAAATATGGTAAACCCAATAGTTTTTCCCTAAAACAGCCTGCAGGTTTTTATATCCAAGCAGTGCGCCAAAATTGAATTCAATTTTATGCTTTGGGATGACCTCAAACGGTTCAGTTGGCGTGTAAAACCTGTCTTCGATGTTTTCTTTTGCCTTGAAAGGACGTAATGCGACTCCAAAGTTAAAGAGTGGGGCATTAAGGCCATAGTTTGGAAGTTTAAGGGAACCGTTGGAGAAATGCTGAAGGCTGATTCCGGTACTGAGAGTTAAATGGCGGGTTATTCGATATCTTGCCTCAAACATAATATTTACCGCAGCATTCAGAGTTGAGCCTATAGCCAGATTTTTATAATTTGTTATTCGGTCGAAAGGTTTTGACACATATCCGACGCCAAGTGCAAACCGAAAACCCAGAGAGAGATTCTTGTGTTCGTAAAGTGAAAAATTAATGAATGGCATAAGGGCATAGACATTTCCCAGCCATGGGTTATTTCCCATTGACGAATAAAAAAAGGTGAGTCCGATCAATGGATAGTTATAGTCACGTTCCCATTTGTGTTTCCCATACGTTTTTTGCTGGATACTGATTTCAAAAGCGGGAAAATGTGAGTCGAAGAGTTCCAGCTCCAGATGCTGGGCATAAAGAAACCCATAGTGAAATTTTGTTTCGATGATCAGGTTTGAATAGAATAGTTTGCGTTGAAACTGGGCTGATCCATTTACTGTAAATAGAAAAACAAATAGCGCGATGCTTATAAAACGGTAGAAAAATAAAGGAGATTTATACAGTTTATTCAATAGATGGTTTGCTATTAACGGGTCACAAATTTATGATGATTTGTCCATTTGGAAGCACAATTATCTATAAAAATGAATACAGATAACGCACCAAATGTTAAATGCGTACTTTTGCCCAAAATATGAATAATGGAGGAGAAAATAGCTGCATTTAAAAAGCTTTTGGAGATCATGGATGAACTTAGGGCAAAGTGCCCTTGGGATAAGAAGCAAACTATTGAATCTCTGAGATACCTTACGATTGAGGAGACATATGAACTTTCCGAGTCTATACTACAAAAGGACATGGAATCGATTAAAAAGGAACTTGGGGACCTCATGCTTCATCTGGTTTTTTATTCCAAGATCGCATCTGAGACCAATACATTTGATATCAAAGATGTTATTGAAAATATCATTGACAAGTTAATTCACCGCCATCCCCATATCTTTGGAGAAGTCAAAGTGAAAGATGCCAAAGAGGTTCGAGATAACTGGGAGAAAATCAAGTTATTGGAAAAGGGGAACCAATCTGTACTTTCGGGGGTTCCGGCCGGATTACCAGCTATGGTAAAAGCTTATCGTATTCAGGAGAAGGCCAGTGGAGTCGGATTTGACTGGGAAAAGCCTGAACAGGTGTGGGATAAGGTACTTGAAGAGTTGAACGAACTAAGGGAGATGGTTGAATCGGGGGCAGAGCAAAAGCGCAAAGAAAATGAGCTTGGCGATTTGATCTTTGCCATTGTCAATTATGCGCGATTTATTGATGTGAATCCCGAAGATGCTCTGGAACGCACAAATCGTAAGTTCATGAAAAGGTTTAAGCATCTGGAGATAAAGTCTAAGGAGCTCAAAAAACCTTTACATGAAATGACCCTGACAGAAATGGATGTGTATTGGAACGAAGCGAAACTGGCAGAGTAATTTTCTGTTTTGAGAAAAGTATAAAAGGAGTTAGTGTTTGCTCAGGTAATCTGCAACCCCTTCTGCTGTTGCTTTCATTCCTGCATCACCTTTATGCCAGTTAGCGGGGCAAACTTCGCCGTTTTCCTCAAAAAACTGGAGTGCATCAACCATTCGGAGCGCTTCATCAACACTTCGGCCCAATGGAAGGTCGTTGACTACCTGATGGCGGACGATACCTTGTTTGTCGATAAGGAAAAGTCCACGATATGCAACAGGGCCGCCTTCAAATTCCAGGATGTCCTCTTCAGTGTAAAGATATTCACCGGCAAGCACATCAAAGTTTGCTGAAATGGTTTTAGAGAGGTCAGACACAATAGGAAATTTCACCCCTTTAATACCACCGTTTTTCAATTCAGTATTGAGCCATGCCCAGTGTGAAAACTTAGAGTCAACTGAACAGCCAACCACTGCAACATTTCTTGCCTCAAATTCAGCAATTTTATCCTGGAAGGCGATTATTTCAGTGGGACATACAAATGTGAAATCAAGTGGATAAAAGAAGAAGACAACATGCTTTTTGCCAATATACTGGGCAAGGGAGAATTTGTCGACAAACTCACCACCGTTTATAACTGCTTCGGCTTCAAATACCGGAGCCTTTTTTCCAACTAATACTGCCATAATAATAGAATTTAGATTAGTACTTTTCTTTTTTGCAAAGATAGATATTATTTAGAAACAGTTTTAATAGGCAGGAAAAAAAATCAATTATTTAAAGTCGCGGAGATCAAATGGCAGTGGTTCGTTTCTCAAAAAGTCAAACAGGGTCATTTTCCTGATTTCGTAATAACTTCTCCAGAAGGTCTGGAGTGCATAATAGTAGTTTTTTTGTGAATTGTCTGTTTCAATCTGGGCATTGTACAAGTCGAGAATACTAATGATTTTTCCAATTAAATATCTGCCTTTGGTCACTTCATAGCTCTTTCGTGCAACGGTATCCGATTTCGCGGCAATTTTAAGTTGGTTTTGCTGCATATTAAACTCAATAACTTTTAGATATACATTACGCTGAAAATCAATGATTTCTTGTTCAACTGAATTTTTCACGATCTCTTCCTGCGACTGAGCCACTTTAATCTGACCACGTGCGACACCCCAATCAACTATTGGAATAGTTAGTCCAACGGAAATCTGACGTTGGTCGAGCGGATTGATATAAGTATCAGGAATAGTCGGTCCAGATTGCTGAAGCCCTATCAACGCATGGATCTGGGCATCGAAGCGCCCGGTCAATTTGGCGTAGTTCACTGCACTGGATGCTTCTAAAAGTCTTCTCTTAAAATCAAGTGTATTGGATGAATTTTCATTAGCCAGGGTGACTGCCTTTTCCGGGTCAATTTTAAAAAAGTTAATATTTCCAGGAGGCAAAAGCAAAACCGGAATACTATCCTGGATTCGCAGGTAAGATTTAAAGCGGAATTGTGCATTGTCGATAGCCAGAACAGCATTTTCAACGGCAGCCTGGGCTTTCAGGAAATTTAATTCGAGCTGAAGGAGGTCGTTTTCGGCAATCTTACCCAGCTGGTATCTGCCTTTAGCGATTCTGTAAAGCGTATCATAATTTGATAGATTTGTCTGAGCGATTTTTTTTTCAACCTGTGCCTGAAGCATGGTGAAGAAATAGTTTGTGGTAGTGATCGAGATTTGCTCAATGTCTTCAATGTATTTACGCTTTGCAAGGGAATATTTAAGCGGTTTAATCTTTTTGTCCCAGCGGTATGGATTATAGGTAAAAATTGGTTGGTTTAATTCAATGTTTACAGGATAACTCAGGTATGACTGAGGGTTTTCAGAATTAACATTATTTACACCGCTTAAAAATGAATTAACAGAGATGGTCCCACCTGTAATGCCTATTTTTTGAGTCAATGCGAGATTTGCCTGGGCGCTGATATATTTTGAACTGACATAACTCTGCGTTCCATCCGGGTTCAGGTAAGGTGAGATGCTTTGTGTTATATTAGGGAGAGTTGATGTAAGTGCCAGAGAAGGCAGGTTCGATGCTTTATAGGATCTGAATTCCCAATAACTTTTGCGAAATGTTTGTTTAGCATTCAGAGCATCAGGCGACTGGGCCTTTGAAATTTCAATAGCCTCTGAAAGGGTCAGTTGACGAGGTTTATATTGTCCCCAAGCGAATTGGATGCTGCTGAAAAAAATTAATAAAAATAAATTTAATTGCTTGTTATTCATGTCTGAGAGATTCAACAGGATCTTGTTTAGCTGCACGCTGTGAAGGCATATATCCAAAAATTATTCCGACAGAAGCCGATACGCCGAATGAAATAAAGATTGAAATTGGTGATACGATAGTCAGGATTCCGGTGAGTTCCATAATTATTTTTGACAAAGCCAGTCCGAGGATAATGCCAACCAAGCCGCCGCTGATACTCAGCAAAGTTGCTTCCATCAGGAATTGCAGGACGATATCTCGTTTGGTTGCACCGATTGCCTGGCGGATGCCGATTTCTTTGATCCGTTCCATCACCGATGCAAGCATGATATTCATTATGCCTATTCCTCCTACAAGAAGAGAGATGCTGGCAATAGCACCCAAAACGATATTGAAAATGTCTTTTGTACGTTGTTCCTGTTTCAGGAGTAATTCAGGGACTTTTATCTCAATATCTTCAACACCGGCATGACGGCGGATCATCATTTTCTTAAGAATTTCAACAGTTGGCCCGATCTGCGCGCTCTCTTTTACCTGAACAACGATTTTGTCAATCTGGTTGGTGCCTTTGTCGCCTGAAGCTTCATTATCCATATACATGGTACTCATTCCATCGGAATAAACGGTACCCCCGTGCAGTGAGCCTGCGGTAATCATCGACCGGTCCTTAAACCGGCGAAGTAAGGTTTGTATTGGGGCATAAATGGAATTGTTATAGTCGGAAATACCCAGGTTATCGATGCTTGACTGACTAACTGCGCGCTTTTTCAACACCCCAATGATTCGCAACCAGATTGAACCGCATTTTATATCTTGTCCGACAGCATTTTCAGTTGGAAAAAATTTCGATTTCAGCACGGGGCCTATTATACATACTGCTTTCCCATCTTTGAGCTGTTCCTCATTGAACATTTGGCCTTCCTGAAGTTCCAATGCAAAAACCTGAAAGAAATCGGGTGTGACGCCCGCAAATTTGGCAAAAGTTTTAATGCCATCCTTTACGATGTCGGTTTCATAGATCACTTCGGGACTTACCTTTGAAACTGTAGGAATGATTGCTTTGATTGCTTCTGCATCTTTAAGGCTGAGTCCGGGAGAAAATTTTCCTTTATTTTTTTCTGTGTTTTGTTCGTTTGACTGAGTACTTTGATCTGTTGATTTCGAGGAATTGTTTTTTTGTTTTTCAGATTTTGGGGCAATGAGGATGTTGTTGACCCCAACCAGTTTCATTTGGTCGAGAATCTCTTTTTTAGCCCCGTTCCCAATAGCCATCATTGTTATAACAGCTGCAACACCGAAAATGATGCCAAGTGCAGTAAGAACAGACCTGAATTTGTTCAGAAAGACTGCTTCGAGGGCAATATTGAAGATGTACTTGTAGCGTTCCAGCATGAAAAGAAATTTACGGATGACGAATGATCAATGACCAATAACCAATGACGGGAAGGCGCATGTGGAATTATTTTTTAAAGATAACAGGTGGGGAACCTCGAAGCTTTCCGGAATCTTTTCCGGCTGGTTTGGGTGGTTTCACGGCAGGTGGTTTTTCTTTGTATTTTGCGATGGTCTTCTTTGGAAGCAGGTCAAGGCTAAGCTTGTCTGCTTTTTCAGGCGGAACAAGCAATATTTCGTCATCTTTTTGAAGTCCGCACCGGATAATAATCTCATTATCATTTGACTGTCCGACAATAATTTGTTGTTTAACTACGGAACCGCCATCTTTTTTATAAACAAAAGCAACAGAATCATTGTTAAAAATGGCTTCGATAGGGATGTAGAGTACGCTGTCGACTACGCTGGTAAGGATCTTATTTTTAGTAGTCATTGCCGGCCGCAGGATTGAATCAAATTCTTTAACTACAATCCTGACTTCGTAAACCTTGGCATTTGAATTTTGGAGTTGTTCTCCGATATTAGCGACTTCGATCACTTTCCCGGTGAATTTTTTCTCAGGGAAAGCATCGATACCTATCTGTACCTGTTGCCCTGTTTTTACTTTACTGATATCGATTTCGTTTATATATGTTTTCGACATCATTTCTGAAAGATCAGGAAGTTCGGCGACAACGTTTTCCCAGGCATTCACTGTTGCCCCGATTCCCATTTTATTGCCATCCCAGTTGCGTTTGTATATAACCATCCCGGCTTTGGGTGCGATAACATTGAACTGCTTAAGAACATCGGTCATCTGTTGCAGTTTCCTTTGTGCCTGGTTATATGATGCCGAGACTTCCTGCATGTTAGCAACTGCTTTCTGGTAGCGGAGTTTGTAGTTTTTCTCGGCCTGTTCAAATGCACGTTGTCCTTTTTCAAGATCTATTTCAACTTGCCTGACAGTAGCGGGTGGTTCGTACTTTGACTGTTCAAGTGTGATTTTTTTCTCTTCGAGGGCATACTTGAGATTTATAAGTTCATCACGGGCGCTCCGTAATTCAAGAGAGGTATCGAGCCGGGTTTTTGTCATTTGTGATTCCAGTTTTTCAAGATTGGTTTCCTCGTCTTTGATTTTATTGGAGATCTCGGTTCGATCAAGAGAGGCAACGTATTGACCCGAATCGACAACAGTTCCATCGGGGATGATATCCTGGATTTTTACCTGCCAGATCTGGATTTGACGAAGTCCGGGAGGGCCATATATTTTTTCAGAACTTTTAGCAATCAATTCGCCTGTAGTGGTTACCTCAATAGGGAAGCTGCCTTGTTTGACTTTAGCTGAAATTTGCTGGTCTTTATTGTCCTTTGAAAAGAAAAAATAGGCAATTATCGCCAGGATAATAATGGTGGCAATAATGTAGATGTAAGTTTTTCGGGTCATGAAAAGTGGGTGTTGAAGATGCTGTTTAGACGTCGATATTCGCGTATTTGGCATTTTTCTCAATAAACTCTCTTCGGGGTGGAACATCATCGCCCATCAGCATTGAGAAGATGCGGTCGGCTTCTGTTCCGTTTTCAATTGCAACCTGCCGCAATGTTCTGAATTCGGGATTCATGGTTGTACTCCAGAGTTGTTCAGCATTCATTTCCCCAAGGCCTTTATACCGCTGAATATGAACGCCCCCTTCTTTGCCGCTAGTCAATTCAGCTACAATTTGCTGACGTTCATCTTCCGTCCAGCAATAGCGTTGTGTTGTCCCTTTTTTAATAAGGTAAAGGGGCGGGGTTGCAATATATACATGTCCGTTTTCGATCAATTCCTTCATGTAACGGAAAAAGAACGTAAGAATCAGTGTGGCGATATGGCTGCCATCCACATCAGCATCAGTCATTATTACTATTTTATGATAACGCAGCTTTTCAAGGTTTAGCGCTTTACTGTCTTCCTCAGTACCGATGGTTACTCCCAGCGCGGTAAAAATATTTTTGATTTCCTCGCTGTCAAAAATTTTATAAGCCATTGCCTTTTCCACGTTGAGGATCTTTCCGCGTAAAGGTAAAATAGCCTGAAAGCGCCTGTCGCGGCCTTGTTTAGCTGTGCCACCTGCAGAATCTCCTTCAACCAGATAAATTTCACATTGTACCGGGTCGTTTTCAGAGCAGTCCGACAACTTGCCCGGCAATCCTGATCCGGTAAGAACATTTTTACGCTGAACTAGTTCCCTGGCTTTTCGGGCTGCATGCCGGGCAGTGGCGGCAAGGATTACTTTATTTACAATTGTTCTGGCTTCTTTAGGATGTTCTTCGAGATAATTGGTAAGCATTTCACTGGCTAACTGATCAACTACACCCATTACTTCGTTGTTACCCAGTTTTGTTTTTGTTTGTCCTTCGAACTGGGGTTCCTGAACTTTCACTGAAATGATGGCGGTGAGTCCTTCACGGAAGTCATCGCCATTGATATCGAATTTCAGCTTTGCAAGCATTCCGGTTTTATCAGCATAGCTTTTCAGGGTACGTGTGAGGGCTCTCCTGAAACCTGCCAGATGGGTGCCTCCTTCATGCGTATTGATGTTGTTGACGTAGGCATGAATGTTCTCTGAAAAGGAGGTGTTGTACTGCATCGCAATCTCCAGAGGGATGTTGTTGCGTTCACCCTCCATACAGATGGGTTCGGGGATCAGTTTTTCACGGTTTGCATCCAGGTAATTGAGGAAATCGCTGAGGCCATCTTTTGAAAAAAAAGTATCGGCAATAAAATTCCCCTTATCATCCTTCTCTCGCTCATCAGTAAGGGTGAGTGTGATCCCTTTGTTTAGATATGCCAGCTCACGAAGCCGGGAGCTCAAGATTTCATAATCAAATTTTTCAACAATGAATATCGAATTGTCTGATTTGAAAGTGACCTGGGTCCCATTTCGTTCAGTATCTCCAATTGCTTTAACAGGATAGAGGGGTTTTCCAAAAGCATATTCCTGTTGAAATATCTTACCGCCCCTGTAGACAATAACTTTTAACAGTGAAGAAAGGGCATTTACAACTGAAACGCCTACGCCGTGCAAACCTCCTGAGACTTTGTAGCTGTCTTTATCAAATTTACCGCCTGCATGAAGAACAGTCATAACAACCTCAAGCGCTGATTTCTGTTCTTTATCATGAAAATCGGTAGGTATTCCACGACCGTTATCGATAACGGTAACTGAATTATCCTGATGTATTGTAACTTCAATCCGGTTACAATAGCCGGCAAGAGCTTCATCAATTGAGTTATCAACAACCTCATAAACAAGGTGATGTAACCCTTTTACGTTAATATCACCAATGTACATAGCCGGGCGTTTGCGCACGGCTTCCAAACCTTCCAGAACCTGAATGTTATCGGCGGTGTAACCCTGACTGGCAATTTCTTTTTCTATATCCGTCATAATCAATCATTTATTAAAAATCAACCACGATACAAAGGTACAACATTTTATGTTATTAAAATAGAAGAAAACATCAGGAAAATCAAGGATTTTATTAACAATTTCAGGTTAAAAAAGCAGCAACTTGCCGATAATTATTTCTGCCGACTTTCCATTTCCGAATCCCGGACGTTGTGACGCAGTTGGGAGATCACTATTTACGGCCTTTTCAATGAGTCGGAGGTCACTTCCTGTCACGATATTCCACTGGTCATGAAGAGTTTCTATCCATTCAGTTTCGGTTCGCAGGGTGATACATTGTTTTTTGAGGAAATAGGCCTCTTTCTGCAACCCGCCCGAGTCGGTCAAAACTTTTGTTGAATCCATTGTCAGTTTCATCATTTGAAGATATCCTACAGGATCTATAATATGAACATTTGCTGGCAGGGTAATGGATGATTGCAGGATTTTTCGGGTACGAGGGTGAACAGGCAATACAATTTCCTGTTTCAGCCTTGAAAAGGCCAGGAATATATTTTTAAGATTTTCGGGGTTGTCGGTATTTTCAGCCCGGTGAATTGTTGCAAGCAGGTAATCTGAAGGGATGCCGGGCGTTTTATACTTCGCGGGATCACGCAGTATCCAATCCTGATAGAACAAAACTGAGTCATACATAACATCACCGGAAAAGCATGTGATATCAGCAAGTCCTTCGTTGGTGAGGTTATCGATGGCTGTAAGGGTAGGTGCAAAAAGAAGGTTAGAGATGCGGTCGGTCACGATTCGGTTGATCTCTTCGGGCATAGCCCGGTTGAAGCTACGGAGCCCGGCTTCGACATGGGCAACCGGAATATGCAATTTGGCTGCAGCCAGGGCCCCTGCCAGTGTTGAGTTGGTATCGCCATATACCAGGGTGCAATCGGGTTTTTCTTTAATGAGAACATCTTCAATGCCTTTCAGCATCATTCCGGTTTGTTCGGCATGGCTGCCTGATCCTACTTCCAGATTATAGTCGGGTAAAGGAATATTTAGTTCCCTGAAAAAGACATCGGACATGTTTTCATCGTAGTGCTGCCCGGTATGCAGTAAGATTTCGTGTACTGCAGCATTAGTCCGGAGTATCCTTGACACTGTTGCCGCTTTAATGAATTGGGGGCGCGCACCTACAATGGAAACAATTTTCATGGCATCAGTTTGCATAAAAAAAAGAAACAACAGTTCCGTAAGCAGGATTTTGTTTTAATCTGTCATTTATCTGAGCCTGCCGTCACCAACAGGCTTTAGCGACCTACCCTCCAGCATTGGGCGAGCAACCCTTAACAGCTGGTATACTTGGTCTTTCAACCCATGAGGTTTACCCTTCCTGATGATCACCCACCCGGCTCGTGGTCTCTTACACCGCGTTTTCACCCTTACTCCGCAGCCAGGCTTACTGTTTTTCCGGAGAAAAACCTTCAACCTGACTTCCGGGGCGGTTTTTTTCTGTGGCACTTTCTGTCTCCCGGGCCTTTATATCCCTGGATCCTTCCCGTTAAGAAGCATGGCGCTCTGTGTTGTCCCGACTTTCCTCCGAAACTGATTCACGAACACCACAAGTGGCGGAGGTGTATCAATGCCAGCGACAGAACGAACTGTTGTTCGTGCAAAGATAAGAATTATTAGTGAATTGTGTCTACCTTTGCGCCCATGAAGGACCTCAGCTATGGCAATGAAGGCAGGTTAATCCTGAAGTTTGCCATTCCCATGTTATTAGGCAATGTTTTTCAGCAGATGTACAATATTGTCGACAGTGTTGTGGTCGGAAAGTATATCGGGAAAGCGGCATTGGCAGCTGTAGGTACTTCGGGCCCCATAATATTTCTTCTTGTTTCTTTCATTATTGGTGTAACCATGGGGTTCACTATTGTTGTATCTCAGTTTTTTGGAGCTAAACAACTCGACAATGTAAAGAAGGCGATTAATACACTTTATATTTTCATGTTTTTTACCTCGCTTGTCGTCAGTATCGGTGGAATCATGATGAGCAGGTTTATTTTCACGATTATCGATCTTGATCCGGCTATTGTTCCGGATGCCATGCTTTTTCTGAATATTTTTCTTTCGGGTTTAATCTTTCTTTTTGGGTATAACGGAACCAGCGCGATTTTGCGGGGGCTTGGAGATTCAAAAACGCCCCTTTATTTTCTGATTGGATCGGTGGGGTTGAACATTATTCTCGACCTGATCTTTGTTCCAGTATTTCACTGGGGTGTGGCTGGCGTAGCCATTGCAACTGTTATCTCGGAAGCTTGCGCGTTTATTGCCCAGATCATTTACCTGAACCGTTATCATAAGGTGGTGAAGTTCTCTTTCAAGGATTTGACTTTTGACCGTGAAATTTTTAAAAAAAGTATTAGGATAGGGCTGCCTACCGGGTTTCAGCAAACATTTGTGGCCGCGGGCATGGTTGCCCTTTATTGGATTGTTAACCAGTTTGGTGTCGATGCAAATGCCGCATACAGTGCTGCAGGGAGAATTGACAGTTTTGCCGCGATGCCAGCCATGAGTTTTGCCGTGGCGTTATCGACCTTTGTGGGGCAGAATATGGGAGCCAATCGCCCCGACCGCGTCAAAGCAGGACTTCGTGCAACACTCATCATGACCAGTATAATTTCCCTGTTTATATCAGTGGTTACGGTTGTATTTGGAAAATTCCTTATGCGGATGTTCACTGATGATATAGTTGTAATTGATTTGGGAGGAGATTATTTACGAATAATTGGTTCTTTTTATATTTTGTTTTCGGTTATGTTTGTCATTAATGGTGTATTGCGTGGTGCCGGCGATACATTAATCCCAATGTTTATAAGTCTTTTCTCGTTATGGATTATCCGCATTCCGGTGGCCTATTTTCTTGCAAATAATCCCGCCATCGGAGTTCATGGCATCTGGTGGTCGATCCCGATCGGGTGGCTCTCGGGTGTGATTTTATATTATGGATATTACCGTAAGGGTTATTGGAAAAAGAAAGCTGTCGTAAAATACCAAACCGGCGAGGTAAAAAGGACTTAGCCCTGTTTTGCTGAAATTTCATTCAGCTTTTGCGACAACTGCATGGTAAGTTCCCTTCTGGAATATTTTTCAATTTCCCGGCTTTGTACAGTAAGTGCTCCGTTCGTAAATGACTGATAAAACTGAAGAATATTCTCCTTCATTTTTTCGACATCTCCAAAACCGGCAAGTAATCCCGCCTGGGTTTCGGTTAAAATTCGCGCGGCATCGCCATCTTCGGGTCCGAGACACAGAACAGGACGTTGCGCGGCCATGTATTCGAAAAATTTTCCGGTAAGGATCATCGTTGAATTGGGCGTGTTGTTGATAATCAGAAGCAGTACCTGCGATTGTCGCTGGCATTTTACCACTTCATCATGCGGCATGTAGTCAATCTTCCTTACAAACCGGCTCAAACCAAAATCTTCGATGGAGGAGGTTACCGTAAAATCAACTTTTCCGACCAATTTAATTTCCAGATCTCCCGAGATGGCAGGATGGCTGGCTAACAGGCTTTTCAAGGCTTCCCAGAGTGTAACAGGGTTTCGTGTGCTGACAAGCGTCCCGATATGTGCAATGGAAAATTTTTTGTCAAGATCAGGTGGCAGTTGATCAACATCGTCTGGGTCGAAACCATTTGTGATCACTTCGTATGATCTGTTATGGATTTTTCTGAAATCATCGGCCATGGATTTACTGATCACGGTAACGGCATCAGCTTTTCCGAGTACCTCCAACTCAAGTTGATGATGTTTTTTATCTGCCCGGCCGGTCAGTTTCAAGTCTTTGTAAAAATCGATACTTGTCCAGGGATCGCGGAAGTCGGCAAGCCAGGGAATACCGCTCTTTCTGGCCAGCGGCATGGCAATCATGTGGGTACTGTGTGGTGGTCCGGTTGATATAATTACATCCGCGGGATGATTATTCAGATAATTTTCAAGGAATTTAACTGAGGGGCGGATCCAGAATTTCCTGGCATCCGGGATAAAAAAGTTACCCCTGATCCATACTGAGAAATCCTCCAGGATTTTGTTCTTCTTTTTCTCCGAAAGGAAGGCCGCGTTGATTTTATCCTCTTTTTTCTGACCAAGCAGTTTTTTGTAGGCCGAATATGGTTCCCAAATGGGGAATTTTATCACCTCCAATCCTGGAGGGATATCTTTAAAAAGGGAGTCATCTGATTCAGGATATTCTGGATTTTCGGGACAAAAAACCACTGGTTCCCATCCGAAATCACGAAGGTATTTTACAAATTTCAACCATCGCTGTACTCCGGCTCCACCGCTTGGAGGCCAGTAATAGGTGATGATCAGCGCTCTTTTCATATTTGTGATTTCCATGCTTTCCTGATCTCAACGGCAGACAGGATAATAACGAGCATGATGAGGATAATGGATGAAATGAGCGAAATTTTTTCACCTATGGCATAAACCTTAGGTTCAAATTTGAACTGGAGTTTATGTTCCCCCGCCGGAAGTACCATGGCGCGCAACACATAATTGGCACGGAAGTGAGGAGTGAGTTGCCCGTCGACATAGGCATTCCATCCCTTTGGATAGTAAATTTCGGAGAAAACGGCCAATCCGTTTTTCTTTGATTTATAAACGTAGGAAAGGGCATTTGCAGAATATTCATCAAGTGCAATAAAATCAGCAGAATCTTTTGAAAGAGTGAAGGATTTGAGGTTATCGGCGAACGCTTTATCCACGATGGCAACCGATTCGGGCTTGAAATTTTTCAAAGCACTGATTTCGGCATCGGCATTATCGACCATTTGAATATTGTCAACAAACCAAGCGTTACCCAAGGCCCGGTGATTTGGAAATGGTACTGGTTGTTTTTCATTGTTCGGAATAATTATGTATTTTGTATTCAGCATGTTTAAAACTGATGTGCTGTCAGTATTCATGCTTTTCGCAAAAGTTTGAATATCTTTATCGATTCCAAAGTCAATAAGTTCCTGATAACGGCGCAGTTTAGCTCCATGGTAGCCGCCTATTGATTTATGATAATAAGAAGTTCCTGCATCATTAAACGGATCGGTTGTAAGATTTAACACCCTGAAATCAGGATCTTTGTCCTGGAGTATCTGGTTGTCGGCGGCAGAGGGTTCGAAAGGATTTTCAACACGCGATTTTGATGTAAAGCTGTCATTGTTGACATAACGCTTGTTGACTGTGAACATATCGGCAAGGAACATTACAGTAAGGGCAATATAGGCATACTCTTTTTTTATTTTATTAAAGAGAACAGACCAGATCAGTGTCCCAGCCAAAAGAACGAAGACAAAGGCGCGGATAGCATCCATTCGGAGGAGACGCAGGCGTTCATCGCGGATGCCTTGCATGAGCCAGTCGGGGAATTGATACTGCTGCCGGGTATATTGATCTTTTGCTCCAACGAAGTCAAGAAACATACCGGGTAAAAGTGCAAAAAACAAGCTGATTCCTCCTACGATTATAAAAGAAAATTGAAGCGCCTTGAAGAGTTTTTTCTGATCCTGTTTTTTATCACATATCTCCTGCATGGCCAGGATGCCCAGAAGTGGAATTGCAAACTCAGCAATGACCAGTATCATGGAGACGGCCCTGAACTTATTGTATCCCGGAAGCCAATTCAGAAACAGGTCGGTAAGCCACATGAAATTATGACCCCATGAAAGTAAAATGGAAAGTATTGTTGCAGCAAGTAACCACCACTTGACAGGACCTTTCACAATGATCAAACCAAGAACGAACAGGAACATGATAATGGCTCCGACATAAACAGGCCCGGAGGTAAAGGGTTGTGCACCCCAATAAAGGAATGGCAGCGGCTGAGAAGTAAATTGTCTAATGGTTTCATCAGGAACGCCATTGGTTTTCATGGCCTCCACGATCTTTGAATTTTCGCTGATCTTCACGCTCGACGAGCCTCCATAGAAGTCGGGGATTAGTAAGGTCATTGTTTCTCCGATGCCATAGCTCCATTGCGTGGCATAATCTCTATCCAGGCCTGAAGTTCTGTTTTCCTTTTCGGAGGTTAATTCAGATTTCCCTCTGATGGTATACTTGCCATATTCCCACGTAGCCCATAAGCTGGTAATGTTCGTCAGAACAGCAAAAATAAGTGCGATGACAAGCACGCCCACTGCTTTAAAATAGGGCTTAATTTCCTTAAACCGAATAGCATTAATGAGCTGAAACAAGCCCAGCAGGATGGCGATCATTGCAAGATAATAAGTAATCTGCGGGTGGTTTGCCTTGACTTCAAGGGACAGAAATAGTGCGGTAATAATTCCTCCCAAAATGTATTTTCTTTTCATTGTAAGTATCATCCCGGCAATGACAGGCGCCATGTATGCGATTGCATGTGCTTTTGAATTATGCCCGGCCTCGATGATTATGAAAAAATAGGAGGAAAAAGCAAAAGCAGTAGCTCCTGCAATGGATAGCCAGGGATCGACTCCCATTGCCAGGAGGAGGATGAAAAATCCGAGGAAATAGAGAAAAACCAGGTTGGCCGGATGGGGTAATCCAAGAGAAAGCGCTTTATCAATGTATCCGATCAGGTTTGAAGTATATTTTGCAGATATTTGGTAGGCTGGCATACCACCAAACATCGAATTTGTCCAAAGAGGCTCCTGTCCCGTTTTTGTCCGGAAATCGACAATTTCCTTAGATGCGCCTTTGAAATTCACGATATCACTCTGAAGAATCTTTTTTCCATCCAACAGCGGGCTGAAATAGATCAGGGTAACGACCAGAAAGATTACAACGGCTGCCATGTATGGCAAAAGCTTTTTGAAATCAATTTTTTTCATGTCAAGTGCTTAGGATGTATTGGAAATAATGAAAATAAAAAAAGAAGATCATCTAACGATATCTTCTTTCATTACAAAATTGCGTAAAATTTGGATTGACCTGTCAATCAAGAAAAGAAATATTATTCTTTGTCTAATTTTTCGTCGGAAACAGTCAGTTTTTTTCTTCTTTTAGCCCTTCTGGCTGCCAGTACTTTACGTCCATTCGCTGTAGCCATGCGTTCGCGAAAACCATGTTTGTTTTTCCTTTTCCTGTTCGAGGGCTGGTAAGTTCTCTTTGTCATCGGTTATTTATTTTGGGAGTGCAAAAATACAGAAATATTAGTAACTACCAAAACAGAATCATAAATTAATGATAAGATTTTCCCTATTTTTGTCTGAAAGTTAAGAAATTCAACGATATGTCCTTTAAAATTAAACTTATCAGGAAGACAAAATGGTTTTTTTATCGTTTTAAACTTCATATCATTTTTGAACCATTTTCGGGTTTTTTACTGAATCTTGCCTACATGTCGAAAGTTTCAAAGTGGATCAGTAAGAATAGAAATATTGCATTCAATGATTTCTACTCACCGGGATGGGACTATAGCAAGCGCTACAAACTCTATGATCATATTTTAAAGGCGAAGAAATTGGACGAGGCCATAACGTACCTTGAATTCGGTGTTTCCGGGGGGCATTCGTTTGCCTGGTGGGTTAATGCAAACAATCATCCCGCCTCATCATTTAGCGGATTTGACACGTTTGAAGGCTTGCCTGAGGACTGGGGCGGTTTTAAGAAGGGGGCCATGAATGCTAATGTTCCCGAAGCAAATGACAATCGTGTAAAATTTTATAAGGGGCTTTTCCAGGAGACCCTGCCTGGTTTTGTAAAGGAATTGGGTTTGAGCCAACGGAAAGTAATCCTGATGGATGCCGACCTGTTTACCTCAACGCTTTATGTACTGACAATGTTAGCGCCCTACCTGAAAAAAGGTGATATACTCCTTTTTGACCAGTTCAATGTTCCAATGCATGAATTTCTCGCTTTTCAGTTATTCACATCGAGTTTTTACCTGAAATTTGACCTTATCGGGGCTGCTAACAACTATTATTTCTGTGCCTTCGAACTTGTTTGAAGGCACAGAACATTTTAATTTTCCTGATATTCCTGTATTTATTTTTATTTCACCGGAATATTTTTCAGGGTTTCGACCAGGAAATCATAGAATTTTTTCACAGTTGCAATATTTACCTTTTCATCGGGCGAATGGGGGAAGCGTATAGTCGGGCCAAATGAGATCATATCCCAATTGGGATAAGCGCCACCTAAAATTCCACATTCAAGGCCGGCATGAATTGCCGTGATCTTGGGAATGAAGCCAAACTTCCGGTTGTAAACATCCAGCATAATTTTAAGAATGAGGGAGTCGGGGTTTGGTTTCCAGCCGGGGTAGCTTCCATCGAACACTGAAACTGCGCCAGCCAGATCAAAAACACTCTGGATCATTTGCTGAAGATCGTCTTTGGATGAGTCAACAGAACTGCGAAGGAGGTTCATAATCCTGATCTCCCCATTTTCGGCCTTGATTATCGCCAGGTTATTTGATGTTTCAACCAGTCCCGGCATACTATCGCTCATGCGCATCACTCCGTTTGGACAGGCATATATGGCATTCATAAATTTTAAAAGTACTGCAGGATCAATAATTTTTTCAGGAGTTTCGGCTAATACAGCTTCGATTTTTAATGTGGGATCGACTGCAGAAAGTTCATTTTTAATTTTTATGGTTAATTTAGTAAGGCAATCGATGAAAGAATCTTTGTTGGCAGTTGGAATGGCAACATGGGCAAATGATTCGCGTGGAATGGCATTGCGGAGGCTGCCACCGTCAATCGATGCAACCTGTAAACCATGTTTCATAAACCCATGATAAATGACCCGGTTCATGATTTTATTGGCATTGGCACGGCCGAGATGGATATCAACTCCGCTGTGGCCACCTTTTAACCCGGTTATATTGATTTTATATCCTGAAAAATCGCCAGATAATGGTTGTTGAAAATATGTAAATGTGCTGTTACCATTAGTTCCTCCGGCACAACCGATGTAGAGTTCTCCTTCATCTTCTGAATCCATATTCACCAGTATATCACCTTTCAGAACGCCTGGTTTCAGTCCGTTAGCGCCTGTCATACCGGTTTCCTCATCGCAGGTAAACAGCGCTTCGATGGGGCCATGTTGAATATCATTTGCTTCGAGAACTGCCATGGTTGCGGCAACGCCCATTCCATTGTCGGCGCCTAATGTTGTTCCATTGGCACGTACCCATTCTCCATCAATAATGGTTTCGATAGGATCTTTCTTAAAGTCATGTACCTTGTCGCTGTTTTTCTGGGGAACCATGTCGAGGTGCCCTTGCAGGATCACTCCTTTGTGTTTTTCCATACCGGGAGTGGCCGGTTTCTTGATTATCACGTTTCCAACCTCATCCTGTATTGTTTCGAGTGCGAGGTTTTTGCCGAAATTGTAAATAAATTCCCTTATTTGATCTTCATTTTTTGAAGGCCTGGGAATCCGGGTCAGGCTGTAAAAATTTTTCCACAGCGATTTGGGTTCGAGTTGTAAAATTTCGTTGCTCATGATCAGACTTCTTTAAAATAATAATTGATATTGGTTATTTTGTGTTAGCGTCAAATATAGCTAATTATTTTGATAGTTGCTCTGTTTCATTCTGAATTTCACGAAAAGTGATATACCTCTGCTGGTATAGAAGCGAAAGGAATTTAGTGACGCGGATCTCGGTTTCTTCAACTGGTTTTAGTTTATCGGGGAATTGCTCTTTCAGTTTTACAGATATTTGTGCTACTGTTGAATGGCCATCAATCAATAACCATGTATTTCCCCCGAATTGGTCGAGTTTTATAAAGATAAATTTATCTTTTGAGTTTGGCTGGAAAAGAGCTGCATTGATCCGGTTTTTAAACCTTGGCATAAGCAATGTGATTAAGCCATCTTCCTTCACTTCATGGCCAAGGAGCCTTACTGGTCTGAGCTCAAGAAAATTAGCGTTTTTTAGAATATGCCTTCGCTTGAAGAAGTTCACAGTTACATTCCGGATGCCGGAGGTGCGGGATCATCAGGTTTTCCTGCATTTTTCAACGGTATCTGGATCAGCACATAAGCGATGATAGCAAGGATAAAAAAGCTTATGTAGAAGGTCGGCGTTTTGAAAAAGGAGAAATAGTTGTACAGGAAGATGTCAAAAACCGCGAAGATAGCTATGAGTAATCCCATAAGCGCTTCACCGGCTATCATACCTGATGCAAGCAGGACGCCTGTATTTTCGACCCTGACTTTCTGAGCCTCGTTGTGTTTTCGTTTTTCTGAATAAAGATCTACTGCTCCCTTGATCATACCGCCGACAAAAATGGCAAAGGTTGTTTCAATCGGCAGGTACATTCCCACGCTGACGAGCATAGGGCTTTTTACCTGCATGAGGATAAAGGCGACACCCATCAGCATTCCTGCGATGATGAGCGGCCAGGCCATTTGTCCCTGTACGATGCCGCGTGAAAGGATTGCCATGAGGCTGGCCTGCGGAGCCGACAGGTTCTTACTGCCAAAACCACCCTGGTAGCCCAGGTTTTTTCCACTGGCAATATCACCGTCGTTGAGGAAGGCGAGTACAACGAACATCACTGCGCCAGCCAGGATTACACCCAGAATGTCACCAACCTGCATTCTCCAAGGGGTACCACCAAGTATATGACCGGCTTTCAGATCCTGGAGCATTTCGCCTGCAACTGCTGCTGAAACGCAAACGATGGCAGCCACACCAAGTACGGTTGCCACACCTGAATCGCCCTGTACTCCCAGAGCAACGAGAATCAATGCAGTTACCACGAGCGCGGTAAGGGTCAACCCACTGATCGGGTTATTGCTGGAACCCATGATACCAACGAGATATCCGGAAACAGAAGCAAAAAAGAATGCCAGTATTATCATTACCGTGGAGGCAACGATGGCGATAAGGAGATTGGTCTCAAAAATAAAATAGGTTATGCCGAATGTGAGAACAGCAACAGCAGCGATACCAACCATGATCCAGCTAAAACTGATGTCTTTTTCATTTCTCGGAACATGGTGGTCGATGCCTGTCGCGGCCTTTTTTACATCCTTTACCGATCTGGCAATACCGGTCGAGAGACTTTTTCTCATTTTAAAAAGGGTGAAACCTGCGCTCACTAGCATGCCTCCGATGGCAATCGGCCGGACTATGAATTTCCAGATCTGGTTAATCTGGTAAGAGGGATCCGAAACTTTTTGCATCGCGGCGTCCATGGTGAGGGTTGGGTCGCCACCCATCAGAAAAGCGGCCCATTCCTGGAAATTGATACCGGGAATAAGGAAATACATTATCATGGGAGCCATAAGTCCCCAGGCGAGAATACCTCCGCTGAAGTTCAATGCGCCCAATTTAGGTCCAATGATATATCCAACACCCATGTATGCAGGACTTACGCCGGGAGAGCTGAGGAGCATTCCCCCTTCGCCTTTGAATATGGTACCGGTGATGACCTGGTTCCCAAAAGTTATAAATTTTTCCCACAGGTACTGGAACAATTTCAATTCGCCCAGGATTTTGATGAGTGCACCAAGTCCCATTGCCCAAAAGAGGAATTTTGATCCACCGGATGTGCCTTGTCCGGCTTTATGAATTTCTGCAGCAGCGGTTGACTCAGGGAAAGGCAGTTCTGCATCCTCAACCATAACACGGCGAAGCAATGCCACGAACATAATCCCCAATATACCACCGGCTATAAGGATTAGCGAGGATGTGATGTAATGCCCTACTGTAAAAAACTCAGACCATATGCCTGAAACGAAAAATGCTGGCAGTGTAAAAATAGCGCCGGCAGCAACTGATTCACCTATAGAACCTACTGTACGGGTAAAATTTTCTTCAAGAATGGAACCTTTCATCAAACGCAAAATGGCCATCCCGAGCACTGCGGCAGGGTAGGTAGCGGCGATAGTCATCCCGGCTTTAAGTCCGAGGTAAGCATTGGCAGCGCCAAGAATGACGGCAAAGAAAAGGCCAATGATCAACGCTCGAACGGTGAATTCTTTCATATTTGTCTCGGCAGAGATGAAAGGTATAAACTTCTTCTGGTCGGCCATAAATCCTGATTTTATTGGTTAGAAT